>JAFPZK010000030.1 GCA_017417315.1 Bacteroidales bacterium | reverse complement strand
CAGAAAACCATAAAGGCTATTATGTTTTCAAAGTTCATGATCCAAACGATGCCGGTGAGATAATTAATACAAGCGAAACTCATAATCCAACTACTGCATACAGCACAGCCAACGACCCTTATATTTTTCTTCCGGTTTCTGATGACGACGCCGGCGGTTACTGGTCGAGTGAGTCCGGCGACGACGGCGCGTTTTGTTTGATCTTCGGCGAGTACAACGTGTACCCGAACGTCGATTTACCGACGGACAACGCTTCTTCCGGTGTTGTTACGGTTCGGCGCAGCAATTAACCATGCTTAGCGAGTCCGAAATCCGAAAATAATGAAATCCGAAATTTTCGTTTTATAGCAGCGGGGGCAACCCCGCCGTTATAAAACGATTTTTTTAGGAAATTAAAAAATCAACGGCGGCTATTTCACCAAATTGATGAAAAAATGGGTGGAATATCCTTTGGGGAATTTATTTTTGTTTTTTTGTAAATTAATTTATATTTCTCCGATTTCAAACCGTTTATTAATGCAACTTGGAATATTATCTTGATTATGCGTTACTAAAATCAATGTTCTATCCTCCTGCGCAGCGTATTGATTGATTAACTGTTTTGAACGTTCCTTGCGTAATCTGTCAAGACCGTGCAGAGGCTCGTCAAGAATTAATAAATCGGGATTCTTTATCATCGTCCGCGCTAAAAGTACTAAACGTTGTTCACCGTCTGAGGTCTGTAAAAACGGTTTTTCCGCCAAATGTCCGATTCCGAACGTCCGCATTATCTGAACCGCTTTTGCGTATTGTTCTTCGTTGCAGACTCTGAACAAACCTTGCGTATCAAACAAGCCCGATGCCACAACCTTTTTACATAACTGATTTTCTCTGAAATAAAGGTGCATTTCTGACGAAATATAACCGATACGTTTTTTTATGTCCCAAATGCTTTCGCCCGAACCGCGTTTTTTGTCAAAAAGCGTTATGTCCATATTGTAACTCCTTGGATTATCGGCTGTTATAAGGCTTAACAAGGTAGATTTCCCGCTGCCGTTAGCCCCTGACAAAGACCATTTTTCACCTTTTTGAATTGCCCAATCAAGATTTTCAAAAAGCGTGCGTTTGGGATATTTTATGCTGACATGGTTTAAAATTGCAGCGTATTTAAAAAAACGTTCTTCTTTATGGTATGGCTCAGGCAAGGTCATATCACCGTCGTAATTGTCTTCAAAAATAAAATCTTGAAAATTTTTGTCCGCTAAAAAAGCCGATTTGGACATTTTCGGAAAATATTCTAAGTCCTTGCAGGCAATCACTGATTCTGAAACCTCCGGAATTTCTTTTACGTCAGCAACGATAAAAACCATTTGTTGGCGCGGTGAAATTTCTTTGAAAAGTTGATTCAAATCTGCGCGAGTTTTTGCGTCTAAACCGATAAAAGGATTGTCAAAAATCACGATTTCAGGCTTTTTTATCAGAATGTTCGCAATAAGAAAACGACGTAATTCTCCTGACGAAAGCATTATTAACGTCTTATAAAACAATTCGTTAAGTCTTAATTTCTTTATCCAATAATCTTTGTCCTGACCAGAAAGAGCCTCTAACAAGTCTTCTACAGTAGGAATTTTTTTGTTTTCGAGGGCGTTCCATTCGTTTTCCGTCGCCGAAAAACGCTGCTGATAATACATATTGGAATAATCCGCCATTGTATATGCCGATTCAAAACTTATTTTTATGACTTTGTCTTTTTGATAATGTACGCCTTCGGGCAGAAATGAAAAACGCATTTTGCCGCCTCTTATGACGGTTTTGCCGCATAAAATTTCGCCGAGTTTGGTTTTTCCCGCACCGTTAGAGCCGATAATCGTAGGATTTTCACCTTTCTTTATCGAAAAGTTTATTTTGTTCTTGAACTCAATGCCGTATACAAACGGTTCTACATCAATTAGTTCGTAAAAATTATCCATAATGAATTTCGTTTTTGCAAAGGAAACGTTTTTTTTGATATTGTGCAAAAAAATTTTAAAAATTGCAAAAAATATTGTACTTTTGCGCTGAAAATTTTTAAATAATGTTTGACAACCTGTTAAAAATACTAACTGACACTAACCGATGGGAATTTTGGGCGGTATGTACGCTCGGAATTTTCTTTTTGATACAGATGTTTTATTATCTGATTGTTTTTATACGTATATGCGGTAAGAAAAAACAACCGGAAAATGTTGAAACTGAGCCTGTTTCGGTGATTATCTGCGCCAAAAACGAGTCCGAAAACTTAAAGGAACGTTTAAAGTATGTTTTGGAGCAGGATTATCCCGATTTTGAAGTTATTGTAGTAAATGACCAAAGTACGGACGAGACGGAACTCGTTTTGGACGAATACAAGCAACAGTATAAAAACTTGTATGTAACGGAAATTTCGCATGACCGATTTTTCCGTCAGGGTAAAAAACTTGCGCTTACTATCGGGATAAAAGCCGCAAAACACGAATGGTTGCTTTTGACCGATGCTGATTGTATGCCCGTGTCAAAAGATTGGATAAAGACAATGAGCCGTCATTTTACTGACAAAAATGATTTTGTTTTGGGTTTCGGCGGTTACGAAGAGAAAAAGGGTTTTTTAAACAAACTTATCCGTTATGATGCGGGATTTATTGCACTTCAATATTTTACTTTTGCCGAGGCGGGAATGCCGTATATGGGCGTAGGAAGAAATTTGGCGTATAGAAAATCTCTGTTTGAAAAAACTCGCGGTTTTGCCTCGCACAGCCGTCTTATGTCCGGTGATGACGATATTTTTGTTAACAACAATGCAAAAAAGAAGCGTGTGGGACTTTCTTACGACAAGTTGTCGTTTACGGCTTGCAGCCCTAAGTTTACATTTCATGATTGGAACACTCAAAAACAGAGGCATTACACCGCCTCGGAGAGATATAAGACTTTTCATAAAATAATTCTCGGTCTTGAACCTTTTTCAAGAACCGTGTTTTATTTAATGACTATCGCCTTGTCTTTTTTTCCGCCGTTGTATGTAGTAACGGGCGGGTTGTTTTTGTTGCGATATTTGGTGTTTTTAATCGTAATATCGCAAATGTCGAAAAAGTTTGAAGTAAAAAAAATAACATCTGTGGCATTGTTGTTGGACATTATTTTGCCGTATATTAATGCCGTGCAGTATTTTTTAGGACGAATCAGAAAAGAAAGACTAAAATGGAAGTAGTGGAGGATAGATTTTCAGAAAAAGCCAAGAGTGATTATTCGCTTGTCTTGAAAGCGCAGGGCGGCGATCAAAAAGCATTTGCAAGACTGCTTTCGATGTATAAAGGGGCTGTTTTCTGTATGATTAATCGAATGGTTAAAAATCATGACGATGCGGAGGATTTAACGATGGAATCTTTCGGTCGGGCGTTTAATAGTATATCTTATTATCGTCCTACGAGTACATTCGGGACATGGCTTTTTAGAATTGCTTCTAATAGTGCGATTGACTTTTTGCGGTCAAACCGTCAAAAAACCGTTTCTATTGACAAAGAGGCGGAAGACGAGTCTGATAATCTTGAAATGGTTCCCGTATTGATTGAGGACGGCAAAGATCCGGAAGAAAATATGATTTCATCGCAACAGACTTCGCTAATGCGTTCTATCGTAGATCAACTTCCTGAGGATTACAAAGATATAACACGTTTGAGGTATTTTGAAGAAAAAAGTTATATGGAGATTGCTGACGAACTCAGATTGCCGATAGGGACGGTAAAAGCGAGACTTTTTCGTAGTCGGGAATTATTGGTGGCAATAATACGGGACAGAAAAATTGAAAAGGAGAGAATATGAAAGCGGTTATCAGTCAATATTTTGAAACACTTACCGAAACTCAGATTTCGCAGTTCGAAGCCTTAGATGTGCTTTATCCTGAGTGGAACGAAAAAATCAACGTGATTTCTCGCGCTGACATTGACTCGTTATATGTCCGTCACATTTTACATTCGCTTGCAATAGCGAAATTCAACCTTTTGACGGAATCTGAAAATATTCTTGACGTAGGCACGGGCGGTGGTTTTCCGGGGATTCCGCTTGCAATAATGTATCCTGAAAAAAAGTTTACGCTCATAGATTCTATCGGGAAAAAAATCACGGTGGTAAAAGATATTGCTGAAAAAATCGGTTTGAAAAACGTTACGGCTTTGCAAATTAAGTCTAATATGTTTAATGAAACTTTCGATACGATAGTCAGTCGTGCCGTTACTGCGTTTCCGAATTTTGTTAAGCAGACAAAAAATAATCTTGTAAAAAGTCCGTCATCGAGAATAGTATATTTAAAGGGTGGTGATTTTGAAGAAGAAATTTCTCCGTTTAGAAATAAATGCGAGATTTTTAATATTTCGGAGGTTTTTGATGACGAATTTTTCGAGACAAAAAAAATAATTGTTTATAAACCGAAAAATTAGTAACAAAAATTTTGCTGCGAAAAAAAAACTTTTTACATTTGCGGCGTTAAAAAAAAGAAAAAATGTTGACAAACAAAGCATATTATTACGCCTTTTACTTTTACTTTACCGCAAAGGTGAGGCAGTAATTTCTTTGTGTTTTGTTGAATAACAATAAAAGATGTTTAAAGCCTCACCTTAAAATTAGGGTGAGGCTTTTTTATTAAAAAAAAATATGAAAAAAATAGCAATTCAAGGTGTCAGAGGCGCGTTTCATGAGGAAGCCGCCAAAAAGTATTTCGCCGGTGAAGAAATCGAAATCCTCGAAAAAATGTCTTTTGAAGAGGTTTTGGACAGCGTTTGCGACTACGAAAGCGATTACGGCGTTATCGCTATCGAAAACACTATCGCAGGTACTATTCACGCAAACCTCAAACTGTTAAGACAAAAAGAGGTGAAAATCGGCGGCGAAATTTTTATCCGTATCAAACAAAACTTAGCCGCCGCAAAAGGCGTTAAAATCGAAGACCTCAGAGAGGTTTACAGCCACTATATGGCAATCAACCAGACACGTCAGTTTTTCTCTAAGTATCCGAATATCAAGTTGATAGAAAATGCTGACACGGCACTTTCAATGCGGATGGTAGCCGAAAGCGGTAACAAAACTTGGGGCGCAATCGGCAGCACAAACGCCGCTGAAATCAACAATCTCGAAGTGTTAGCCGAGGGAATTGAAACCAACAAAAAAAACTATACGCGATTTTTAATCGTCTACCCCAAAAACGAAGACGGCGTTCAGGACTACGACAAAGCTTCTCTTAACGTTGTCCTCAAAAACGAACCCGGAGGTTTGGCTAAAATCTTGTCAGTCATATCGTTTTACAATATTGATATGTCAAAAATCGAATCCTCGCCGATAATCGGTCAGCCCGGAAACTATATGTTTTATATCGACGTTAAATTCGATGACAAACTGCGTTACAAAAATATGATTACCGCTATCCGTCCGCTCGTCAAAGACCTCAGCATAATGGGCGAATACAAAGCCGGTGAAGAATCTTGGAACAATATTCATAATCAATAATTGACAATTGACAATTGACAATTGACAATTGATAATTCATAATAAATAAAAATGAAAAAAATATCAATTATCGGATTGGGTCTGTTGGGTGGTTCGCTCGCTATCGACCTGAAAAACAGAAGGTTTACAGACCATGTTAAGGGTTTTGACAAAGACCCCGTTCACACTTCGTATGCAAAACAAGTCGGAATCATCGACGAAGAAGCCGCTTCGGTAGAAGATGTTATCGTCGGCAGCGATATTATTATTATTGCCGTTCCCGTAAGCGCAGTTATAAAAATTCTGCCGGGAGTTTTGGATAAAATCTCTGAAAATCAAATCGTTATCGACGTTGCCAGCACCAAAGGAACGATTTGTGAACGAGTAAAACATCATACTAACCGCAGCCGTTATGTGGCTTGTCATCCGATGGCGGGAACTGAAAATTCAGGACCGTGGTCAGCAATTTCAGGAATGTTTGACGGTAAAGCCGTTATCCTTTGCGATGTTGAAGACAGCAACGAAGAAGCTGTCGGCGTTGTCAGAAAAATGTTTGAAGATAATCTCAACATGAATCCGATGTTTTTCAACTCGTATAATCATGACATTCACGTGGCTTACGTTTCGCACATGCCGCACGTCTGCTCGTTCGCTTTGGCTCTGACCGTCCTCGAAAAAGAAAAAAACGAAAAAAATATTTTCAACCTTGCTTCGGGCGGTTTCAACAGTACCGTCAGAATCGCAAAGTCAAGTCCCGATATGTGGACACCGATTTTCAAGGACAACAAAGAAAACGTTATGACTGTCCTCAACACTTACATCGAAAAACTTCAAGATTTCAAAAATCTTATGGAAAAAGATGATTATGAGGGACTTTACGATTATATTTTCAACGCTAACAAGATTAAAAGAACATTAAAGAAATAAAAAATGGAATTTAAAGAAATTTTCGGCGACAAACCGTGGATAATTGCAGGTCCGTGTTCAGCCGAAACCTTAGACCAAACACTTGACACTGCAAAACAGTTAGCCGCTAACGGAATAAAAGTTTTTCGCGCCGGAATTTGGAAACCCCGCACACGTCCGGGCAATTTTGAAGGCGTCGGCGAAATCGGTCTCGAATGGTTAAGACAAGTAAAATGCGAAACAGGTATGTACACCGCCGTTGAAGTTGCTAATTCAAAGCACGTTTGGGACGCTATCCGCGGCGGTGTTGATATCTTGTGGATTGGCGCACGTTCGTCAGCAAACCCCTTCGTTATGCAGGAAATTGCAGACGGTTTGAGAGGCTGCAACATTCCCGTTTTGGTAAAAAATCCCGTTAACCCCGACGTTGAACTTTGGCTCGGCGCAATCGAAAGACTTGAAGCAGCGGGTTTGACGAACATCGGCGTTATTCACCGTGGATTTTCAAGTTACGAAAAAATTCTTTACCGTAACGCTCCGATTTGGCAAATGCCGATTGAATTAAAACGTCGCCGTCCCGATTTACCCGTCATTTGCGACCCGTCGCACATCGCCGGCAAACGCGAATATTTGAAAGAAATTTCACAAAAGGCACTTGACCTCAACGTTGACGGTTTGATGATAGAATCGCACTGCAATCCCGATGCGGCATGGTCGGACGCAAAACAGCAGTTAACGCCCGCCGCTTTGAAGGAAATGCTTTCGGAACTTGTTGTCAGAAAGGTAAATCCTGAAAATGCTTCAATGGAAACTCTTAACGAATTGCGTTTCAAAATTGATGCGATTGACAACGAAATCATCGCAACGCTCAAAAAGCGTATGGGCATTTCGGAAAAAATCGGTGAATACAAAAAAGCCGCCGGCATGACCGTTTTGCAGCAACAGCGTTGGGATTCGCTTTTGGAGAAATATTACAAGGCTGCCGAAGAAAACAATCTTGACACAAAGATGATTGACACGATTTTCAAGGCAATCCATCAGGCAAGTATCAACGTTCAGTCGAAAATCGTTAACGAGAATTAATTATGTTTTATGTAAGTTTGTCAGCCGAGGGCATTGACAACGCAGAAAAGCAACTCGGTGAAGAAAAATTTGCCGAGTTGCGTCTCGATTTGGTAAAGCCTTCGATTGAAGAAATGGAGGCTTTTTTGAAACGCCGTTCAGATGTAAAGTTTATTGTAACTTGTCGGGACGGTTTCGTTGACCAAGAGACCAAGTTAGAATATTTGCGGCGTGCTGCTTTTGCAGGTGCGGAATATTTGGATTTGGAACTTGAATTGGGAGAGAATTTTATCTACAAGTTTCAAAAAGGCCTGCCGAGCAAGATAATAGTATCGTATCACAATTACGACAAAACGCCTGATTATGAGGATTTATATCAAATTATGAGGCAATGTCTTAAATATAGTACTGATGTTGCGAAAATTGTCTGCACGGTCAAAAACTTAAACGATGCAGCCTCGTTACTTGCGCTTTATAGCAGTGCTTTCGGTAAATACACTGTTGCATTCGGTATGGGTGAAAAAGCATCGTTCACGCGGGTTGTGTGTCTGAAATGCGGCGCACCTTTCACGTATGCTTCGCCTGACGACGGCTCAGCAACTGCTCCGGGACAGTTGACTGTCTCCAAAATGAAGGAAATGTATAAGGCTCTTTCGTAAGGAATAAAAAAATTATACCTTGCCACATCACCCGTTTTTTATCGCAATGTGGCAACTTATTATTACAATAACTTGCCACGTTAACACATTTTAACTATGATGTGGCAAGTTATTTTTTTGTTTTTTCGTACTTTTGTGCAGAAAAACAAAAAGAAAATGGCAGATTTGACGGGTAGAAAAAACGAAATAAAAGAGTTCAACCGCATTTATAATTCTTCAAAAACGGAATTTGTGGTTGTGTTCGGAAGAAGACGTGTCGGCAAAACGTTTATTGTCAACCACTTATATTCTTCTCAAATGTGTTTTTATCATACGGGGCTTTCCCCGATAGAGGACGAAAATAACGCAAAAAAGCAACTTCAAAATTTCACGTTCTCGCTTGCTAACTATGGGTTAAAAGTTAATTCCGCACCAGAAAATTGGTTGGAAGCCTTTGAACTTTTAAAACAACTTATTATAAGCAAACCTGTTGAAAAAGGTAAACGCCGCATAATTTTTATTGACGAAATGCCGTGGTTAGATACGCCAAAATCAGGTTTTATGACGGGTTTTGAACATTTTTGGAACGGTTGGGCTGCCAATCAAAGCGACATTATGCTAATTGTCTGCGGCTCTGCAACGTCTTGGATTTCAGATAATTTAATCAATAATCACGGCGGACTTTATAACCGTGTAACCCGCGAAATTAATTTAAAACCTTTCACTCTTTCGGAATGCAGGGAATATTACAAAAAACACCGCATCTCGTTTGATATTTACGACCAAATCCAATCGTATATGATTTTGGGCGGGATTCCGTATTATTTAGATATGTTGTCGCCGGAAAAAAGCCTCGCTCAAAACATTGACACATTGTTCTTTAAGAAAAACGCAAAACTTCGCTTGGAATATGACAGACTGTTTTCGTCAATTTTTATAAATGCAGAGGCGTATAAAAAAGTTGTCAGCGTGTTAAAAGAAAAACGCATCGGTTTTACCCGTAAAGAAATTTCCGAAAAGACCTCAATTCCTTACGGCGGCGGTCTGTCAAAAATGCTTAAAATTTTGGAAGCCAACGACTTAATAACATCATATATTCCTTTCGGCATGACAAAAAAGGACACGATGTACAAACTTGTTGATTCGTATTGTCTTTTTTACAATTTTTTTGAAGCGGAAACCAAGAACGAAAACTTTTTTTCTGAAAACATCAACTCCCCTAAACTCAATGCTTGGCGCGGCTATGCTTTTGAAGATTTTTGTTTTTCACAAATCGACAAAATAAAAAATGCACTCGGTATTACCGGCGTTCTGACCGAAATATCCCCGTTTATCAAAAAAGGAACGTCCGAAGAAGACGGCGTACAAATTGATATGGTTATCAGCCGTGCTGACAGGATTCTGAACCTTTGCGAAATAAAGTTTTACACCGATGACTTTACTCTTACAAAGCAGTACGACAAGGAGTTACGGCATAAAATGACACTTCTTTCCGAAACGGCGAAAAAGCGGCTGAGATTTTCGCCGAACATACATCTGACACTCATAACAACTTTTGGGCTAAGACAAAATGAATACAGCAGCCGTTTCCAAAACGTGATTACAATGGAGGATTTTTAAGAGATAAAAAAAATTGACGTTGTTTTTAGCAACGTCAATTTTTTTTTAGTCTTTTCCAAACAATCTGTCGAAAATCGAGCCGGAACTTTTTGATGTTGACTCGGAGGTTTTTGCACCGAAACTTTCAGATTTTTGCAACTCTTCAATTTCTTTAACTTCTGAGCGCGAAAGATTTTTCGGGTTCGGAATCCAAACGTTGACGAAAACAAGTAAATCACCTTTTCCGTATTCGCCGTAAGTCGGAAGACCTTTGCCTTTGAGCCTCAAAATGCTACCCGGTTGCGTTCCTGGTTCTATCTTGAATTTTACCTTGCCGCCTATCGTCGGAATTTCAGCCGTTGTGCCGAGTATTGCGTCGGGAACGCTGATGTTAAGTTTGTATACCAAATTGTTGTCTTCGCGGGTCAAGAGCGGATCGGGTTCTTCCTCAAAAACGACTAACAAATCACCATTTACTCCGCCGTTTCTTGCAGCGTTGCCTTTACCCTGAACCGTCATCGACATACCGTCCGTTACACCGGCGGGAATGTTTATCGTTATGACTTCCTCGCCTTGAACGATACCCGTTCCTGAACAACTCGTACATTTATTTTTGATAACCGTACCCGTTCCGCCGCAGTTAGGACACGGCGAAGTAGAACGCATTTGACCGAGCATTGTCTGTCTTACCTGCGTTATCATTCCTGAGCCGTGACAAGTCGGACATGTTTCAGTTCCGCCTTTTCCGCCTTGTGCGCCCGTGCCTGAACAAGCCTGACAAGCACAATATTTTTTTACTTTTATTTTCTTTTCTGCGCCTTCGGCAATTTCTTTTAACGTGAGTTTTACTTTTACACGGAGATTCGTGCCTTTGTTAACCCGTCTTGACGAGCCGCCCGAAGACCTTGAAAATCCGCCGCCGAAACCGAATCCGCCGAAAATATCGCCGAAGTTCGAGAAAATATCTTCAATATCCATATTGAAGCCGCCGCCACCTGCGCCGCCTTGCATTCCGGCATGTCCGAACTGGTCATAACGGGCGCGTTTTTGGTCGTCGCTGAGAACTTCGTAAGCCTCGGCAGCCTCTTTGAATTTTTCTTCCGCCTCCTTATCACCCGGATTTCTGTCAGGGTGATATTTCATAGCCATTTTGCGGTAGGCTTTTTTTATTTCGTCTTTTGAAGCACCTTTTTGAATACCGAGCACTTCATAATAATCTCTCTTTTCTGCCATGATAAAAAAAATTATTCGCCTATAACAACTTTGGCATAGCGTATCACTTTGTCATTCAAGGTATAACCTTTTTCGATAACGTCTATGATTTTGCCTTTTAAATCTTCGCTCGGAGCGGGAAATTTTGTAACCGCTTCGTGCTTGTCAGTATCAAGTTCAAGACCCTGAGCCTCGATTTCTTTCAAGCCCTTAGCCGACAAAAACTCCTGAAACTTCTTGTAAATCAAATCAATACCTTCTTTAACGGCTTCCATGTCTTTTGCCGTTTCAAGGGATTTTATGGCTCTTTCCATATTGTCAACAACGGGTAAAATTCCTTTCAAAACGTCTTCGCCGCCGTTTTTGGTAAGTTCCATTTTTTCCTTCAACGTGCGTTTGCGGTAGTTGTCGAACTCTGCCATAAGACGTAAATATCTGTCGTTCAATTCGTTGTATTTAGCCTCGAAATCTTCTGCCGGTTCTTCTGACATTTTTCCTTCTGTCATTTTGTCAGTTTCTTCGGCGGTGTTTTCGGAGTTTTCATCTTCACTGACATTTTGACCGTCATTTTCTGCCACATTTTCTTTTTGTGTGTCAGTCAATTCGGTTTCGTTGTCAGTCATTTCCTTTTCTGTATTCTGTTCCATTGCAGTATTTTGTTTGTTAACTTTCTTATTTCCAAAGAATTTCTTCTTATTTTTTTTTGACATACCTTTTTGTTTTTTGTGATTGCAAAGATATATAAATCAAATATATTGCCAATATATTTTTTACTGACAATTTGTCAGTTTTTATTTTTTTTCTCTAAAAAACTGCGTACCTTTGCAAAAACATTTTTTTTAACATCAATAAAATGAAAAGATTAATACTAAGTTTATTGTTAAGTGGTTCTTTAACAACTATTTACGGACAAGATAAGTTTGTGTTTACAGACAAAAACACGCTTGAATGTTCTTCTGTTGAAGACCAAGGATATTCCGGGACGTGCTGGTGTTTTTCGGCGACATCGTTTTTGGAATCCGAAATGATTAAAAGCGGCTTGACAACACCGCCTGATTTGTCAGAAATGTTTATTGTCAGGTATAATTATCTTGACCGTGCCAAAAAATATGTCATGCTTCACGGTAATATGACATTTAGTCAGGGCAGTTATTTCATGGACAATCTGCAAGTTATGCGCGATTACGGTTTGATGCCGGAGGAGGCTTACCCGAATTTAAGAGCAGGTGAAGTTTCAATCGACCATTCAGAATTGGACGAGGAGTTGAAAAATTATGCCGATTCTGTTGCCGATAAGGACAACGAAGTTTTGGACACCAACTGGATTAACGGTTATAACGCATTGTTGGACAAGTACTTCGGAGAAATTCCAGAAACGTTTGAATACAAGGGCAAAACTTACACGCCAAAAACTTTTGCAGAAGAATATTGCAAACTCAGATATGCCGATTTCATTCAGGTAACATCGTTTTCGCACCACGGATTTTACAAATTTTTCCCACTTGAACTTCCCGACAATTGGCGTTGGTCTATGTTTTTGAATGTTAAAGTTGACGATTTAATTACGATTATCGACAATTCTTTGGCTGCGGGGCATACTGTTTTGTGGGCATCGGATGTTTCGGAAGACGGTTTTGATTTCAGACGCGGTTACGCGCTTTTGCCCGGTATTTATGTTGACGGACTTTCAAAAAAGGAAATCGAAGAATTTAAGCAACTCTCCGTCAATGAGCAAATGCTTAAAGCAGAACGTCTTACGCGACCGGGTTTGGAAATTTCAGTTACTCAGGAGAGCCGTCAGAGAGACTTTCTTAACCGCAAAACTACCGACGACCACGGAATGCACATTGTCGGCACGGCAACCGATCAAAAGGGCAATAAGTTTTATAAAGTGAAAAATTCTTGGGGCAAAGTCGGAAATTTCAAAGGTTATTTTTACGTTTCTGAAAATTTCGTAAAAGCCAAAACGACAGGTCTTTTAGTCAACAAAGAAAGTTGTAAGGAATTTTTGAAAAAAGCGGAAACGGAATTTTAAAAAAAAAGAGCCGCAAATTTTTGCGGCTCTTTTTTTATTCTACTTTATATTTGGAAATCAAAATTTTGAAATCCGTGTTAATGTCGTGAATTTCCTCGACGATTGCCGGCGGAATGTTGCTGACTGCTCTGAGTTTTTCTTCCGCTTTTCCCATAACTGAAACCTGACGTTCAAGATTTCTGACAAATTCTGCCATAATTTTTATTCTTGCTCTTTCGAGGTTTTTGTCTGCGTCCAAAAGGGCTTTGGCTTGAAGTTGCTCTTTTTCTTGAAGCACGCGGTTTTGGTCGAGAATTTCAGCCTGTTGAAGTTCGAGTTCTTTATGCAACTTATTGAGTTCCTGAACTTTCTGTTGAAGTTCGTTTTCCTGTTGTTTCGATTTTTCAACAGCCTTAACGAGAATTTCCTCATTGTTTTTGAGTTTGGTGTTCATCTCGTTGAGTTCGCTTTGTTGCAATGCCATCGAATCCTGAGTTTTTTGAAGTTCCTCCAAATTCTGACGAAGTTTTTCTTCCTGAGCCGCCATTTTTTCGGCTTGAACTTGAAGTTCAATTTCCTGCTTTTTGTTTGCAGAAATGTCAGTTGCCATATTAAGGATTTTGTACGGAAAACCGTCAGAGTCCAAAATCGGCGTGAAAACCTGTTGTAACCAATGTTCCTCGCCCGAAACCAAATATTTGTCGGTTCTCTTGATAACCTCACCGTCTTTAACCCTTGACCAAAAGTCGGAATCCTGCATCGAAAGCGGGTCAGAAGCATCGCGGAACTCGTCCTGATTTCGACCTATTGCCTGCTCGCGTTGAAGGTTCAACGTCCGGCAGAAAGCCTCGTTAACGCTTGTGATTCTTCCCGTCAAATCATATTCGATAACAAGAGAAGATGAGTGAACGGCGTTCAAAATTGACTGCATTTCAGCCTCTTTTCTTGCTGACTCTTCCTGAGTTGCTTGAAGTTCTTCCAAGTTTTGACGCATTTCTTCTTCCTGAGAAGCCATTTCCTCGGCTTGCTGTTGTGATTGCGAAAGCAGTTCAACGGTTCTTTGGTTGATTTTTGCGATTGAAAGCGTGGAGGCGATTGACTCGGAAACTTTTTCAACGAAGTCAATTTCGTGTTTTTCCATCTTTTTGAAAGATGCTATTTCCATAACGCCGAAAATCTGTTCCTCAACTTTCAGAGGCATAATCAAAAGGCATGACGGATTGCTGCCGCCGAGACCCGATGTTATCGTCAAATAATCGTTAGGCAAATCGGTTAAGTAAACGTAAGATTTTTCAATCGCGCACGTACCGATTAGACCTTCGCCCAAATAGATTTTCTTTTTCTTTTTCCTTTCTTGATTGTAAGCGTAAGAAGAAACAAGTTCCAAGTGAATATCCTCTTTGTCAGAATCGTTGTAGAGGAAAAGTCCGCCTTGATTTGCGTTAAGAAAGTGAATGAGGTTTTTCAAAACGTTGTTTGCAAGGTCTGAAATATTGCTCGTACTTTGACGCAAAATTTCCGAAAACTGTGTCAAACCTTCGTTAGCCCACTTTCTTAAATCGTCTTCGTGCTGACGTTTTAAGTCTTCTTGTTGCGATTTATAAAGGTTGGAGCGCATCTCCAAAAGTGAGTTTCCGAGAATGTCGTTTTCTGACAGAGGTTTAAAATCCGTGTCAAGATTTCCGGCACCGATTGTGGTTGCAAATTCGGTTGTCTGTTTAAGACCGCGTGAAAACGTGTTAAGTTTTTCCGACATTTCGGCAAGTTCGTCGTTAGTGTCAAGTACGATTTCTTTTTCCGGCAAAATACCTTTACTCAACTGCGTGAGGTAGCCACCGATTTTTTCAACGCCGATAGAAATGGTTTTTGAAATTTTGAAATGCGCAATTATCAACGCTAAAATCAAAAGTATTACGACACCTATCAAAAAGTTTCTCGTATAGGCAACCGAAGTTTCTTTTTTGCCGCTAACGTATGACACGATGGAATCTATGTCATCGAGTTTCGCTTTTTCGACCTGAATGTCCGACAACAAACCTTCTTCCCTATTGAAACCGATTTCCTTGTCTATTTTAATAAGTGCGGTAAAATAGCGTTTCAAATCGTTTACGGGTTTTATTTTGTCGGCATCTTTTAGAATTTTCGAATGTTTTGCAATTTGTACGGGAGCAATACTATCAGTCCTTAAAGTGTCCCTTACAAGTTGTAAATCAATATCTTCAACGTTGCCCGGTACCGAACCGACATAGTTTGTATACAAGGTCATAAACTTGTTGTAAAACGAAATGTCCTTACGGCTCAGATATTGAACTTCCATCTCTTTCAACGAAGCAAGTACCGGCAAATCAAGCGTTTGCTGACTTACTGCGTTGTTGTAACTGCGCTCTATCTCGCCGATTATACCCGTTTGGAAAGAACCTCTCTGGTAAATTTTTGAACTGATAAGTTTCAACAAATCCCCGTAACTGTCGGCGTTTTCCTTCAACATATAAATTTTGTCGCCGAGTTCGAGTTTTGCAGTAGTCGGATTGTTGAGAAGTTCGTCTAAATGACGGTTGAGTTCTTTTGCTTCGATGTCAAACCGCCTCAGATAAACGTTTTCCGTAGTCTTAAAAAAGACGTCATCAGAAGGATAATTCAACAAAAATGCCTGTTCGTATTCTTTCAATCTCAAATACGACATCTTGACGGAAACTATGTCTTCTTCATATTCGTCGTAAGCCTTGTTGGAAAACAACAAAAATCCGAAAACCGCACTGACTACCGCAAACGGTATCAGTGAGGCCGTCAATATAAAATTAAATTTCGACTTTATACTAAGTTTTCGCTTTTTCATAAGCCTGTATGTTGATTTTCGTACAAAAATTCTAACTCAAAATTCGTAGGAAAATTACAAACTTTTTTGCCGCTAAACAAAATTTTTGTAATAAATTTCCGACATATTTTTTATTTTTTTATTAACGGGCTGTTTTTAAGCATATTAACAAAAAAATTTTTTTTGCACATTAAATTGTTTTTATAACAAATTCAGTATACTTTTGCAGTAAGAAAAATACAAATTTAATACCGAAATATAAAATTACACTAAAAAACAACATGGAAAAAAGTTTATATCCTTTAAAATTTACACCTATTTATAAAACACCGATTTGGGGTGGTGAGGGTTTCAGAAAGAAACTTTTAAGACAAGATGCACCCGAAAAATGCGGTGAAAGTTGGGAAATTTCAGGCGTAAAAGACAACGTTTCAGTGGTTTGTAACGGCTTTTTGGCGGGCAACGATTTAAACGAATTGACGGAAGTTTATATGGGCGACCTCGTAGGCGATAGCATTTACGAAAAATTCGGCAACGAATTTCCGCTTTTGATAAAGTTTATTGACGCCAAAGACAAACTTTCGGTTCAGGTTCATCCTGACGACGATTTAGCAGCCGAAAGGCACAATTCTTTTGGTAAGACCGAAATGTGGTATGTGCTTGATGCAGAAAAAGATGCAGAGTTAATCAGCGGTTTTAGCAGAGAGATCTCCAAAGAGGAATATTTGGCTAAAACCTCGGCGGGTAATCTTGCTGAATTGTTGAATTATATAAAAGTGAAAAAAGATGACGTTTTTTTTATTCCTGCGGGCAGGGTTCACGGCATAGGCAGCGGAATTATGTTAGCGGAAATTCAGCAGACCTCTGACATAACTTACCGCATTTACGATTATGACCGAAAAGGCGCGGACGGAAAAACCAGAGAACTTCACTTGGCTCAGGCGGTTGATGCGATAGACTACGGTTTTTATGACAATTACAAAACCGATTATCGTCCGATGATGAATAAAACCGTCAATGCCGTTGATTGTGAGTATTTTACGACCAACGTTTTTCGTTTTAATATGCCGGTGGAGAAGGATTTTCCGGAAATAGACTCCTTTATAATATATATATGTGCCGAAGGAGACTGCCGGATTGAATATGAAGGCGGTAACGAGCCGGTTACGTTGAAAAAGGGAGAAACGGTATTAGTGCCGGCGATGATAAAAAATCTTTGTTTTTATCCCTCGCAGGAGACTCTTCTTTTAGAAGTGTATATAAAAAGTTAACCATAATATTAAATTTATATGAGCGGATTAAGATTTCAGGTAGTCGGCGAGGCGTTCAAGAAAGAAGCCCGTCACGTTGAAACACCGGAAGAGGCGACCTCGTCGTATTTCGGAAAGTATGTTTTCGGCAAAGAGCAGATGTCTCAATACTTGTCGAAAGAGACCGTTAAGACAATTAACGAAATTACCCAAAGCGGCAAACCTCTTGACCGTAGCATTGCCGACAACATTGCTGCCGGAATGAAACAATGGGCAATGGAACTCGGCGCAACGCATTATTCGCACTGGTTTCAGCCTCTTACCGAAGGTACGGCTGAAAAACACGACTCCTTTATCGAATATGCCGGCAAACCCGGAGAAGGCGTTATTGAGGAGTTTTCGGGTAAACTTCTCGTTCAGCAAGAGCCTGATGCTTCAAGTTTTCCGAGCGGCGGTTTAAGAAACACGTTTGAAGCACGCGGTTATTCGGCATGGGATCCGTCATCACCGGCTTTTATTGTTGACGACACGCTTTGTATTCCGACGATTTTTATCTCGTATACGGGCGAGAGTCTTGACTACAAAGCACCTTTGTTGAAAGCAATTGATGCAGTGGAAAAAGCCGCAGTTGAGGTTTGTAAATATTTTGACGAAAACGTTAAAAAAGTATATTCTTATCTCGGTTGGGAGCAGGAATACTTTTTGGTTGACGAAGGTTTGTATGCCGCAAGACCCGATTTGCTTTTGACGGGACGCACTTTGCTCGGACACGAATCCGCTAAAAACCAGCAGTTGGAAGACCATTATTTCGGCGCAATTCCCGAACGTGTTCAGGCTTATATGAAAGAGGTTGAGTTTGAGGCTTATAAATACGGAATTCCTTGTAAAACACGTCATAACGAGGTTGCTCCTAATCAGTTTGAATTAGCACCGATTTTCGGCGAAACCAATCTTGCAAACGATCAAAACCTTTTGATTATGTCGATTATGAAACGTATTGCAAGAAAGCACAGTTTCAGGGTTCTTCTTCACGAAAAGCCTTTTGCGGGCATTAACGGTTCGGGCAAGCACAACAACTGGTCTCTCGGCACTGACACCGGCGTAGGCTTGTTGACACCCGGAAAAACTCCGGAAGAAAATTTGCAGTTCGTAACCTTTGTTGTCAATATTTTGATGGCTGTCTACAAAAACAACGCTTTGTTGAAAGCCTCTGTAATGACGGCTCAGAATGCTCACCGTTTAGGAGCAAACGAAGCACCGCCGGCGATTATTTCAGCGTTTATGGGAACGCAGTTGTCGCAACTTTTGGACAAAATCGAAAGTGCCGAATTTGAAGACGGTATCGCTCTTGACGACAAGAAAAAAATGCAACTCGGTATCGGCAGTATTCCTGAGGTTTTTGTTGACAATACTGACAGAAACCGTACTTCGCCGTTTGCCTTTACGGGTAATAGGTTTGAGTTCCGTGCGGTAGGATCTTCTGCAAATTGTGCTTCGGCGATGATTGCGCTCAACACTGTCGTAGCCGCTCAGTTGAAAGAGTTTAAAGCCGAGGTTGACAAAAAAATCTCTGCCGGTCAAAGCAAAGAAAAAGCAATTTTTGAAGTCATAAAAGAATACACGAAGATTTCAAAACCGATTCGTTTTGACGGTAACGGCTATTCTGACGAGTGGAAAGTTGAGGCTGCAAAACGCGGTTTGGATTGCGAGACAGCCGTTCCGAAAATTTATGACTCTTACACTTCAAAAGACTCAGTAAAATTGTTTGCTGAAACGGGCGTGTTTACCGAAAAAGAACTTCAAGCCAGAAACGAGGTTAAATGGGACACTTACACCAAGAAAATTCAGATTGAAGCGCGGGTTTTAGGTGATATGATAATCAGTTCGGTGATTCCCGTTGCGACAAAGTATCAGGGCATTCTTCTTGATACCGTCACCAAAATGGAAAGCGTTTTCGGCAAAGAAAAAGCGATGAAACTCAGCGAAAAAACTTTGCAGACGATAGAGCAGATTTCTGAGCATATTTCGGTTTTGGAAAATTCGGTAGAAGAGATGGTCAACGCCCGTAAAGTGGCAAACAGAATCGAAAGCGAAAAAGATAAAGCAATTGCTTATCACGATACGGTTTTGCCGTTTTTCGACACAATCCGTTATAATGCTGACAAACTCGAACTATTGATTGATGACGAAATGTGGCCATTTCCGAAATATAGAGAACTTTTGTTTATCAGATAAAAAAAATGGAGTGAAAATTTTTTCACTCCAATTTTTTTATATATTCTCCTAACAGAGGTTCAAATTTTACGCCGTACCAGTGTGCGGGATTTTCGAGAGTGTTTTTTATGGCACTGAAAGTGAAATCTTCTGCAATGACGGCGGCTTTGAAAATATCTTTACCTCTTAAAACCGCTCCTACAAAAGCCGAGGCAAAAATATCGCCGGTTCCCGAACATTTGCGCGAAAGTTCTTCGTGCGGGTGGTAAAATTCTTGTTTTCCGTCGCTTATAAAAACGCCTAACGTGCCTTTTTCGTAACTTACGCCCGTTATGACAACCGTTTTTGCACCGTTTGAAATCAGTTGCGAGGAAATTTCAGAGATGTCTTTTTCGTTATGAATTTCTTTGTATTCGTTGCCGGTCAGCATACAGGCTTCGGTGAAATTCGGAATTATAATGTCTGCCGAAAAGACAAGTTTTTTCATTCTTTCGACGTAGACGGAATCAAAACCGGCGTAAAGTTTGCCGTAATCGCCCATTGCAGGGTCAACAACAATCAGCGAATCGTCTTTTTTTAGCGGACTATTAATCAGCGACGAAACCAAATCTATTTGATGAACACTGCCGAGATAACCCGTATAAAAAGCGTCGAAGTCTATGTTTTCTTTTATCCAATGTTCCTTGATTTTCAAGAAATCGTCAGTTAAATCCCTGAAAGTCCAGCCGTTGAAACCACCCGTATGCGTGCTTAACACCGCTGACGGGAGGATACAAGTTTCGTTTCCGGAGGCCGACAATATCGGCAGAGCAACTGTCAGCGAACATTGCCCGACACACGAAACATCTTGTATGGTCAAAATTCTTTTGTATGACATTTTTTCTAAAACTCGTCTTTAAAATTCAAAAAATTGTACCTCATAATAAACAGATACAAAATTCCTGACAACATAATAATTTTCATCAAGATACTGCAAAAATGAAAATCTTTTTTCGTTTCAGCCTTGCATACTTTGTATCCGCAGAAAACAAGCGGACTAATCACAAGAGAAAAAACGTAGATGTAAGTTGCCGTTTCGGGCAGATAGTTCAGCGTTAAAAATGCAAGTCCGAGTATAGTAATTATGATTAACGCCGTTACTACGGCTTTTGTTTTTTTCAGTCCCAAAACTATCGCCATTGTTGAAGCACCTTGCAGCGAATCGCCTTCAATATCTTCCATGTCTTTGATTATTTCTCTTATAAGTGTCGTCATAAAAGCAAACAATGCAACCATAGATGATTGATATAAAATCAGATACGGGTCAAAGGCTCCGTACTGGACAACAGGGTCTTGTATGGCTGAAATTCCCGGAATTTCGTATGCGGCGGGCAGTAGTACGATAAGTCCCGTCAAAACGGCAACGACAATGTTTCCTACCAAAAACATTTTTTTGTATGCTGCCGAATAATACCACAGAAGCCCTACGATTATCGGATACATAAAGCCGACTTTCCAAATTCCGACTTTTACCGAAACCAAAAAACCGAAAATACAGCCGAAAACCGACAAGATTATATGCCATGTTATCGCCGTTGTTCTGTTGACATCTTTGCTGACAAGCACTGCATCAGGACGGTTTACGGCATCGATTTTTGTGTCGAAATAATCGTTAATCACATAACCGCCCGCTGCCGTACAAACGCACGCTAAAATCAAAAACGTCATATCAAGCCCTGTTAAAGTGGCTTTAAGATTGAAAAGTTGCAAAACGGGGTCAACAATGCAAAACGACATCATCAACATTGCAAACACGATAATCAACAAATTTTGGTATCGCACCAATCTCAAAAACGGCATCATAATTTTTATTTAAAAATATTTTACGTTCTGACTTTTTAAAACCATTTCCACAACCTCGCGGACAAAGGATTTTCCGCCTTTTCTTGTAGACACGTAATCGGCAACAGCCCTCACTTCTTCAACAGCGTCAGCCGGACATACTCCTAAGCCCGCTTTTTTCAGACATTCTATGTCCGGCAAGTCGTCGCCGCCGTACATAATTTCGTCGAGTTGAAGCCCGTGTTTCTTGGCAAACATTTCCAAAACTTCGGCTTTTGAAGTTGTTGTTATGACCGTTGAGTCGTAGTAATCGTCCTTGATTCCAAGGCGGTTGAATCTCGCTCTTACGCTTTCGGAGTCGCCGAGAGTTATGATTGCTATTTTGAACCCGGCATTTATGGCAAGCCGTGTGATAAGACCGTCTTTGGAGTCCATCGTTCTTAACATTTCTCCGCCCGGCAGGGTTATCATAAACGACGAATAAACGCCGTCAACGTCAAAGGCGAATGCTTTAATTTTTTGTAGTTTTTCGCGGTATTCCATCTGTATATTTTGTTTTGAAATCCATAATGTTTTCGCTTACAAAACTATAAATTTTTTTTAACAAAGGCTCATTTTTTAGCATTTCTAAATGTAAATTTAATATTTCGGAGTCGTTTCTTTGAGCCGGACCTGTCTGACAAAGTATCGGGTCAAGGCTTTCAGCCTTAGAAAAAGTTTCTTTGATGAGCGGCTTTAACAAATTGAAATCCACGCCGTTAGTCTCCGTCAAAACTTTTGAAACCGCTATAAAATGATTTGTGAAATTACACGCAAAAACGGCTGCAAGGTGCAAAAATTTTCTCTGTTCGGAAGTCATTTTTCTAACATCTTCCGAAATTGTTTTTGCGAGTTTTTCCGTTTTTATAAACGCACTCTCGTTTGAGGCTTCGATTAGGAGCGGAACACTTTTAAAATCAACACTTTTGCCTTTTGAAAAAGTTTGTATCGGGTATATTACGCCGCAGTTCTCGAAATTTTTTTTCAGAATTTCTATGTCCGTGCTGCCGGAGGTGTGAAGAACGGTGCTATCGGTTTTCAACTTTTCTGCTACGGGTTCTATGCCTTTGTCGGCGGTGCAGATAATCGTAATGTCAGTGTTTTGAGACACTAAAATTTTTTCGCGCGAGGAAACGTTTTCTACGTTATGACCCGCATTTTTTAGCGCAGGGACAAGGCTATAAGCAACGTTGCCTAAACCAATTACTAAAATATTCATCTGTTTTTATTCTATTTCAAAGGCTAATAACGAAATATCATCTGTTTGTTGAAGATCGCCTTTCCAATCCGACAGCATTTTTTCAACTGCTTTTTTCTGCTGCGAAAATTCAAGAGATGAAAATTCCAAAATTTTCGTCTTGAATTTTTGTGTCATCAGTCTGGTTTTTTTGTCGCCGCCTATTTGGTCTGTGCAACCGTCTGAAAATAAGTAAATTTTGTCTTCTTTTTGCAGTTTGATGTTGACGGCGGTAAATTTGCCTGTTTTGTCAAAATGTCCTATTGGAATAGAATCGCCTTTTATTATAAAAATCTGATTGTCGCGAACCAAAAACATAGGACGTTGAGCCCCGGCAAAATAGCCGTTTCGTGTTTTTCTGTTGTAAATCAGCATCGCAACGTCCATACCGTCGCTGCGTTGCGAACCATCTTTGTCAAGACCGAGTGCCGAGGTTACTTTGTCTTTCAACCGCATTAAAATTTCATCAGGCATTATTTCGTTGCCTTGTTTTTCTAAGAAGAGTTGTGTGAGAAACGAAATTCCCATACTTGCGAGTACTGCGCCCGGAACACCGTGTCCCGTGCAATCGCCGAGAACCGTAATCACCGTGTCGCCGTCCTGCTGCGTAAAATAAAAGTCGCCGCCCACAATATCTTTCGGTTGGTAGATGACAAAAAAGTTTTTAAACAACTCTTTTGTCGGTTCAACCGCTTGAAGCATAGCACTTTGCAAACGACTTGCATATTTAATTCCCGAAGTTAATTGCTCGTTTGCTTTTTCAAGATATTCTTTTTGTTCTGCTAAGTCTTCGTTGATTTGCGAAAGTTCTTCGTTTAGCGAGGTAACGTTTTCGTGCTGAACCAAAATTTCTTCTTTGCTTTGCCTTAAATCGGCGTTGAGTTTTGCGAGATTGTCTTTTTGATTAAAAAATTCTTCCATCATTCCGGCAACTACACCAAACTCGTTTTCTTCTTTTTTTAAGGGGACAACCTTGTCTGTTTTTTCCGCCTTGAAAGCCTCTGCAATATTATGTAACGGCTTTGTAATCTTGACGTGAGCATATCTTACAATTGCGATTACAATCAAAACGCACATAATAGCCACGAGCAAAAAAATCGGAACGAAATTTTTGAAAAGTCCTACAACCGAATTTTCAAAAACGAAATAAATTCTTGAAACCGTTTCCCCGTTATAATCTTTATAGTCTTTGACAATCAGATAATTAGGAAGAACTGCTTTTTTTGCTAAATCTACTTCTTGTTGAGTGTGGACAATTTCTATTTCAGTTTCGCCGATTGCCTCGCGGTAATCTTCAATCACGGCTTCTGAAATTCGCTTTATCATAAACAGATAACCTTGCGGCTTTTGTACTCTTGCTACCATATCGTCTGCATGAACAACTCTTGCACCGTGATACTCAAATATTTCGCCGTTTTTTCTGAGGTGAAAATCCAAGAATGGTTTGCCGTGAAAAAGGTCTTGAACGAGAGTGTCGCCGAAGTCATAAAATTCAATATTTTCACCGTCAGGCTTTTTCCTTTCGTAAACTTTGTTGCCTAAGGTGTCAAAAACGCAAACGTCCGTAGCGGTGTAATTTTCAAGCATATAACCGATATTGTTCAAAAGCCATTCTTCGTCAGGGTTATCTTCTCTGCCCAGATAACTTTCTATGAATTCGTCCCATGCCGAATTGTCGCGGACTATGTTGGAATATTGTTTGGAATAGATTGTTAAGATTCTGTCAACCAAGACACTACGGTCGTTACGGGCAAGTTGCTCTATTTTGCGCTGTTGTTTTACCAGCATAATGTAGTAAAACACAAGACACAACACCATAACCGAGACCCCGATTACGGCAACCTTAACTATGCCCGATTTGACAGTTTTATTCTTCATTGTTTCCTTTTGAATTTTGTAATTCAAATATCAAACCAATCTTTATTTTTTTCCTAACAAAATTACGTTTTCAACATGATGTGTTTGCGGAAACATATCCACCGGCTGAATTTTTTTCACTGCGTATTTTTCGTCCAAAAGTTGAACGTCCCGCGCCTGAGTTGCGGGATTACAACTAACGTATACTATTCTTTCTGGAGCGGCGTTCAGAATCGTTTTTATAACGTCAGGGTGAACTCCGGCTCGCGGCGGGTCAAGAATAATGACATCAGGTTTACCGTTTTTTTCGATAAACTCTGCCGTCAAAACATCTTTCATATCGCCGGCAAAGAATTTCGTATTTTGTATGTTGTTAAGTCCGCTGTTGATTTTTGCGTCCTCGATTGCCTCTTCAATGTATTCAACGCCGATGACTTTTGCGGCTTTGTCAGCAACAAAATTTGCTATCGTTCCCGTGCCGGTATAAAGGTCGTAGACAGTTTCTTGCCCCGTTAACGAGGCAAAATTTTTTGCGACCGAATACAATTTAAACGCCTGCAACGAGTTTGTCTGATAAAAACTTTTAGCCTGAACTTTAAATTTCAAGCCGCCCATTTCTTCGATGATATGGTCTTTGCCGTGATAAAATTTTGCTTCCAAATCAGAACAATCGCTGTTGCGTTTAGAATTGATAAAATACATCAGCGAGGTAATTTGCGGAAACGTTTCCATTAAGTGATTTAACAGTAATTCGCGCTTTTGTTTGTCCTCGTAAGCAAACACAACGATTACCATAAGTTCTTGATTAACAGAACTTCTGATAAGAATATTACGCAAAAATCCAGTCTGCTCTTTCAAGTCGAAAAACTCAAAACCTTGTTCTAAACAAAACCTTTTTACTTCCAAACGTATAGCGTTTGAGGGTTCGGCTTGAAGACAACATTTTTTGATGTCCAAAACCTTGTCAAAACGTCCCGGAATATGAAAACCTAAGCCTTGAAGTTGTTTTTCAGAGTCGGGAACGTTCATTTCCTCTGCCGAAAGCCAACGCTGAGAGGCAAACGTAAACTCCAATTTGTTACGGTAAAAATACTGATTGTCAGACGGTATAATTGTCTGTAATTCAGGAATTTCTACTTTTGCGATATGTGTTAAGGCATCTTCTACCTGCTGCTGTTTATATTTTAGTTGTAAGCGGTATGGTAACATTTGCCAAACACAACCGCCGCACACACCGAAATGTTCGCACATCGGAGTTTCCCTTTCAGAAGAAAACTTTTTAAAATTTTCAACAACCGCTTCACGAAAGTTTTTTTTGCGTTTAACGGTCTTTATATCAACGACATCGCCCGGAACAGCACCTTTTATGAAAAAGACAATGTTGTCGATTTTAGCAATTGCTTTGCCTTCTGCTGCAATGTCCGTTACGAGAACGTCCTCAAAAATTTCTCCTGTTCTTTTTTTACGCATTTTTTTTATCTTAAACGGTCTAACGAACGTACTTTTGCCTCGTCTTTCAAAACGGCTCTCCATGCTAAAACGCTCAAAATCACGTTTATAACCGGCAGAATGAGCGGAAAATTCCAATTAGTTGCAGTGATTTCGCCTTCAAAAGACATATATCTGTACATCAACACTAAAAGGTAAAAACATAATGTCAAAATGATTGAAATAATTGTTAATCTTGCTTGTAAAATTCTCTTTTTGTAAAGAAAAATTATAGCAATATTTAACGCTGCTAATAAAATTACATACGAAATTAGCGGCACACCCGTAATTATTTGATTTTCACCTTTAAAAACTCCGAAAGCGGAAAACATAAAATCTCCGTCGGTTGAAAAAAGTGTCATCCAATCGTTAGGAATCATCACGATAAACAACACTGCAATTATAAACCAAAAAATTGTTTGTATTCTCTGTATCATTTCCTTTTTTTTAAAAAAATTATTGCCCAAAGATAAGAAAAAAAGTTAATATCCGTATAAAAATCACTATTTTTTTAATATCAAAAATATCGCAGGACGTTTGTCCAAATCGACTTTTTGTTTTTTCCAATTGTTTACGCTCATGGTTTTTATGAACTCCGTCGGCAGGGTTATGTCTGCGGCAACAGAAAGTAAAGTGTTAGGACTTAACGTGTTACAAAGCGTTTCAAGAAATGCGTTGTTCCTATACGGCGTTTCTATAAAAATCTGGGTTTGATTTAATTCTCTTGAACGGTCTTCAAGTTTTTTTATAGTTTTTTGACGTTCAGGATTTTTTACCGGCAAATATCCGTTGAATGCAAAACTTTGACCGTTGAGTCCGCTTGCCATTACGGAAAGCAAAATTGACGAAGGTCCAACAAGCGGAATTACTTTGAACCCCGCTCTGTGTGCACTAAGAGCCACACTTGCACCCGGGTCAGCAACGCCCGGACAACCCGCCTCTGAAATTACGCCTAAATCTTCGCCGTTTTTCAGGACGTCGAAATACACCGAATAATCGAAATCTTTGTTGTGTTTATCCATTTCGAAAACGGTAATTTTCGGCAAAAACTCTCTCATTCCCAAGAGGATAAAATAGTGCCGTGCCGTTTTTGCGTTTTCGGCTATGAAATATCTGAGCGAGCGGATTTTTTCCAAAACCTCCTCAGGCAGATAATACTTGAAATTGTCCGAGCCTAACGACATCGGAACCATATATATTTTTCCGTTTTCCATAACATTTATTCTTTGTCGAAACGTTGTTCCCAATCCAAATCTTCTTCCGTAGGTGCGTTTGTGTCAACTTTTTCTTCTTCCGGTGTTTCAGGAGTTTCCTCTTTTGTTTCATCTTCATCTTTGCTGATGTTGACGTTTTCGTCTTCGAGAGGTTCTTCTTTTTTGATTTTTTCCTTTTTCGTATAATACGGT
This sequence comes from Bacteroidales bacterium, assembly GCA_017417315.1. Classification (GTDB taxonomy): domain Bacteria; phylum Bacteroidota; class Bacteroidia; order Bacteroidales; family UBA3824; genus UBA3824. The sequence goes on along the minus strand of JAFPZK010000030.1, from coordinate 64,061 downwards.
TCTTTGCCGAAGGGTTTAAAATACGAAACGCCGAAGCCGATTGAACGGTCAGTTATAAAACTTAACAAGGCTACTTCGTTGATTTTTATCATCTTAGACATTCCGATATTTGCCCGCGCCGTAAACTGAAACACACCAGCTTTTGTACAGAATGCTATTCCCGCCAAAGAAGTGAGACCGTAAGTAAACGTGTTGTATTTACCGTTGGCAATTCTTTCAACGCCCGTAGAATCAAAAACTTCCATATTGGTTTCGGGTTTGGAATTTTCCAAAAGAAAATCCGCGTATGTGCCGATTGCAAAAACGGCTTTTACGCTGTGCTGACCGAAATCAAGGTGCATAAAAAGCGGAATGTTAATATGTTTTGAATACCGCTTATAATATAAGTTGGTGTCGGGAACTTGTACCCTAAAACCCGTTTTTTGAAAATTGATTTCGCCTTGAAACCCTATTATATTTCTCAGTTCCGTATGTTTATATGCTATACCGAAACCTGAACCCGGTTCTGAAAACATCATTTTTTTCATGCCAGCAGAATCGCCGGCAATTTTCGTCTGCATATAATACGCATTGAATCCGATGAGGTTTTGTGAGAAAACACTGCCGGAAAACAACAAAAAAAACAGTATTTGTAACTTTAAAAAATTTGTCATATTTTTATTTGAAAAATGCAGTGCAAAGTTACAATTTTTTTGAATACTTTTGCAACAAAATTTTCAATATGCGATACAGAATAAATTTATCTTATAACGGGACTAATTATCACGGTTGGCAGTTGCAGCCTAATGCTGTTACGGTTCAGGAGGTTTTAAACAATTCGCTTTCTATGCTTTTGAAAGAAAACATCGAAACCTTAGGCGCGGGACGTACCGACACGGGCGTTCATGCGAGTTACTTTACCGCTCATTTTGACTGCGTTACGGAGATTTCGGATACGGAAAAATTTGTTTTTAAACTCAACCGTTTTTTGCCGAAAGACATTGCCGTTTTTGATATTGAAAAAGTTTCAGAGGATTTTAATGCAAGATTTTCTGCTAAAAGCCGCACTTATAAATATTACATTCATCAAAAAAAAGACGTTTTTCTTAACGGTTCGTCGTGGTTTTATCCTTACAAATTAGATGTCGAATTAATGAACTCAGGTTGCGAAATTTTGAAACAGACCACCGATTTTGAGTCTTTCTGCAAAGCCGGTGCTGACAACAAAACCACAATTTGCGACCTTAAAGAGGCGTTTTTTGTAAGAGATGGTCATAAAATTATTTTCACGGTAAAAGCCGACAGATTTTTGAGAAATATGGTGAGGGCATTAGTCGGCACGCTGACGGAATTAGGCACTTTGAAAATGACGATAAAGGATTTTGCGGGGGTTATAACCGCAAAAAACCGCTCTAAGGCGGGTCAGTCAGTCCCCGCCTGCGGTTTGTATCTCGTTGATATTGAATACTAATAGCGGCTGACGGATACTATGCTGTCAACAACATATTTTTGCATTCCGCGCCACATTAACGCATTTTTGTATTCTTTATAATGAAGCGTTACTTTTGCGCCGGCGCATTTTGTTAACGAATCGGCTAAACGCGGGTCTTCAACCGAAAACTCCCATACTTTGTCGGTGGCACTGACAAATCTGTCTAACTGTATTCTGCCTTCGTAGGTTTTAAAAACATAACCTTTGTGCATTACTTGTTCGAGCGTTCCTGCTTTTACGCCGTCGGCAAAATGCCAATAATAGCGGAAAAAGAAAACCAAACTGCCCACAAGCAACAATACTACAACCGCAAGTGCAATAACTTTCTTCATAATAGTTTTGTTTTTTTTAATTTTTTAAAAAACAACCGGACGTTTTTTTTAACGCCGGTTGCGCAGATAAAAAATAAATATAAATATATGGAAACAAAAAATAATTAATCGTTAATCATCATCGGCATCAAAAGCATAAGTTCGTCTTCTTGCTCCGATTCTTTTTCTAACGGGACAATGACACCCGCTCTTGACGGGTCTGACATTTGAAGAACAACGTTTTCGGTGTTCATTGCGTTCAAGATGTCAACCAAGAATGCTGATTTAAAGCCGATTAACATTTCCTCGCCTTCGTATTGAGCGTTGATTTTTTCGTATGCCGAAATCGAGAAGTCGATGTCCTGAGCCGTTACGGTTACTTGATCCGCCTTGATGTCAAGTTTTATCAAATTGCTTGAACTTGAAAAGACTGAAACACGTTTCAATACCGTTGCAAAATCTGCTCTCGAAATCGTAAGTCTGTTAGGATTGTTAGTCGGGATAACAGCCTCGTAATTAGGATATTGACCTTCTTGCAAACGGCAAATCATTTCATATTCCGAGAGTTGGAAATATGCGTTTTTGTCGTCGAATTGAAGTTTTATTTCCTGTTCGCCTTTGCCCAAGATAGATTTCAGCATGTTAGCCGGTTTTTTAGGAAGCATAAACGATGCCTGACTGCCGGTGTTAACGCTGTTGTTGGTGTATTTTACGAGTTTATGTGTGTCAGAGGCTACAAAAGTTGCTCCGTTGTCGTTAAACTGAATGAAAATACATGACATTACCGGACGCAATTCATCATCGCCGGTTGCAAAAAATGTCTTGTTGATACCTTTCAAAAGGATTGCACCCGAAATATTTACCGAAACGGTTGACTCTTCGTTAAGTTTCAGCATTTCAGGATATTCGTCACCGTTAGCACCGACGATTGAGAATTTACCGTTGTCAGAAATAATGTCAACGGCAAAGGTTTCCTGATTGATTTCAAAAATCAAAGGCTGTTCGGGAAATTCTTTAAGAATGTCTGTCAAACGTTTTGCTTCGATTGCGATTTTGCCGCCTCCGTCAACGTTGTCGAGAGTGATGCGGGTACGCATACTGCTTTCAAGGTCTGAAGCCATGATTGTCAACGTGTTGCCTGAGAGGTCAAACAAAAAGTTGTCCAAAATCGGCAAAGTATTTTTGCTGCTGATAACCCTGCTGATAGACTGCAAACGGCTCAACAATTCTGTACTTGATACTACAAATTTCATTTTTCTTGAATTTTCTTTTACATTTTAATTCGTTGCAAATTTACGGAGTTTTTTTTTATCCGCAAAAAAAATTATTGGATTCCGCTGACATCATAACCGAAATTTTTCAGGCGGTTTTTGTTGTCGCGCCAGTCTTTTGAAACTTTTACGAAAATTTCGAGATAGATTTTCTTGCCGAAAAACGCTTCGAGTTCTTTTCTTGCCATAGAGCCGAGTTTTTTTAAGGCTGAACCTTGTTTGCCGATTATGATGCCTTTTTGCGATTCTCTGATGACGTTTATGACAGACTGTATGCGGATAATTTCTTCTTCTTCCTTGAATGTTTCCACTTCAACTTCCACAGAATACGGAATTTCTTTGTCGTAATTTTCGAGAACTTTTTCTCTGATGATTTCCGAAACGAAAAATCTTTCCGGCTTGTCGGTCAAGCGGTCTTTCTCGAAATACGGCGGATTTTCGGGCAGGAGCGAAACTATTTTGTCCAAAATATTTTCCGTATTAAATTTCATTAACGCGCTGACGGGATAAATTTCGGCTTTCGGGACAAGCGTTTTCCACTCGTTGATGATTTCCACAACTTTGTCCTGACTTTCTGCCAAATCTATTTTGTTAATCAAAATGATGACGGGACACGCAACGCGGTTTACCATTTCGAGAAAAAACTTGTTTTTGGTTTTAGTTTCCAAAACGTCAGTGATATAGAGAACTACGTCAGCGTCTTCAAGAGCCGATTCAGAATATTTGAGCATGCTCTCTTGAAGTTTGTAAACGGGTTTTAAAACGCCCGGAGTATCGCTGTATACGATTTGATAATCGTCAGTTGTAACAACGCCCATAATTCTGTGGCGTGTTGTCTGACTTTTAGCGGTAATGATAGATAGTTTTTCACCGACTAAAATATTCATCAAGGTCGACTTTCCGACATTCGGATTGCCGACAATATTAACAAAACCTGATTTGAAAGCCATATATTATTAAAAAAAAACTTAATTTTGCAGCGGCAAAGGTAATGTTTTTTTGTTAAAACCGCAACCGCTATTATGGGATTTTTTAAAATACTAATATTAATTGCGTTTTTGTCAATAAGTTGTAAGACTTTCGGCATTCATATTGACACGCTTCAAAGAGATTCTTTGTTGCAGACTACGGGCATAAAAATGCTTTTCAAGGGTGGTACGCATTATAAAACCGACAGCAAAGGGTTTGTAATAGAAGGCACTCCCGCCGTTGATACCGACCTTTGGACTACCGGTCCTTTGGTTTTGTTTTCGCCTTCCGGTGTTTTGAAATTTAATTCTAAGGGCAAAGTAACGCAAGGAATTTTATCTGTTAATATTTTAGCGCAATGTCTTGACGGCAGGTATCGTGAATTTCAGCGCGGAACAAGAGTGTTTTTTACTTCCGACGGCTTGGTTTTCAGAGGGACACTTAACGAAAGTATTGCCGTTACGGTTGATAATCAGGTGATTTATTCTGCTGAAAATTCGCCCGTGGAGTTTTATGCGAGCGGTAAAATACGATTTATAACGCCCTCGGCAAATTTTAAGTTTACCTCGGCTGAGGGCGTTAAATTTATAATTTCAGCAAATTCGCCGGTGAAATTCAGCGAAAGCGGTGCGGTTTTGTCAGGATATTTGGCAAAAAAAATAACCTTTACCGTTCAAAAAGAAACCGTTACAATGTCGTTAGGACAGCAAATCCGATTCTCAGAACAAGGAAATATTTTATACTAAATATGAGACGAAATTAAGGTGGAATATTTTTTTATTCCACCGTGATTGTCATTGCAGCACCTTTTAAGCCGTTGCCTTTTATATTTAATATTGCATCGCCTTTTTCTTTGCCTGCTTCAATTACAACTACTAATTTTCCGTGAAAAACTTTCATCGTCGGTGTCGTAAACACCTCTAACGAAGTAGCATCACCGTTGCAGACAGAATTAAATTTTGCCGCGCCCGTAACTCTGAATGACAGTTGATTTACCGCATCAGGACAAAGGTTGCCGTCTTTGTCAACAACCGAAACCGTAACGAAACTCATATCGGGTGTGTCCGTAAAAAGTCCGTATTCCATAGGCGTTGATTTCAAAACCGTGCGGTCGGCTTTAAGAACGATGTGATGAGGTTTCCCGGCTGTTTTGATGATTTTTTCTTCTGCCGCGTTGCCGTTATCGTCGTAGGCTACGACTTTTATTTCACCCGGCTCGTACTTAACGTTCATCCAACGCAAGCGGTAACGGTCAAGGCGGTTTTTGCCTTCGGGAGCATTCGGGTCGGCAAATTTCGACATATCGCCCCACGGCATTTTTACGTCAATGCGGTTGTCGCGGTAAGCGTCAAGGGTCATGTCAATGTGCTTTAAACGTCCCTGTGATTTGCCGTTGACAAAAAGTTCCGCTTCGGGGTATGACGTGTAGACAAACACCGGCGTTATTTCCCCTTTGCGGTCGGGAAAAGTCCAATGCGGAAGAACGTGTAAAGTTTTCTTTTCAGGAGCCCAATGTACGCGGTATAAAAAGGCACGGTCTTTCGGAAGTCCCGCCAAGTCAAAAATACCGAAATAACTGCTTCTTGACGGCCAATATTCATCGTAAGGAGTCGGTTCGCCGAGATAGTCAAAACCAGTCCAAACAAACTCGCCCGTTACCCACGGTGCTTTGTCCTGCCAAATCCAATCGTCATCGGGAAGATTGCTCCAAATGCAACTTTCAAGGTCGTAACTCGAAATCTGACCGTCCTCGTATGCGTCGCCGTGATTTTCTTCAACGGGAAATTTATAAACGCCTCGGCTCGAAACCGTTGAAGCCGTTTCAGTGCCGAGAACAAGTCCGCTTGGAGAATTTTCATGTCCTTTGTCATAAACGTGAAGACGGTAATTAAAACCGGGGACATCGCTTTCTTGAAAAACTCCCGCCCAAATTGCACCATCGCCACGGTCAAGACCCTGAGTACAAAGCCTCGTATTGTCAAGAGAGTGGATAAAATTTTGCATTTCGCGGGTGTATTTAAGACCGTCAGCACCGCTTTGTTCGGGGATTTCGTTGCCGATACTCCACATCACGATACTTGGGTGATTGCGGTGAACTACAACGAGATTTTCGATGTCGCGTTTCCACCACGGACGGGAATCCGCGTTAGGCGACTGAGTGTCAACTTGTTCAAAAAATTTAGCATAACCGTTTTTGCATTTCGGATATACCCACATATCAAAAGATTCAGCCATGACCATTATTCCCATTTCGTCGCAAATGTCCATCTGCCAAGGCGCGGGCATATTGTGGCTCGTGCGGATTGCGTTGCAGCCGATGTCTTTTAAAAGTGTTATTTGACGACGGAAAGCCGTTTTGTTGAAAGCCGCTCCGAGAGGTCCTAAATCATGATGGAGACACACACCGCGAAATTTTGTCAGTTTGCCGTTAAGACGAAAACCCTCGCCGCCGTATTCTATGCTGCGGATTCCGATTGTAGTTTTCTGAACGTCAACGAGTTTGCCGTCTTCAAAAACTTCCGTAACAAGCGAATAAAGGTACGGCTGTTCGGGAGACCAAAGCCTCGGATTGTTGACAACGAGTGCCTGCGAAGTTTCACGGCTGTCGTTCATTGAAGTCTCCGTTGAGGTCAAAATATTTCCTTCGCTTATGAGTGAATGTTTTACTCTGACGTTTGATTTTTTATCACCGTCAACGCGGATTTGCGTGTTTACGGCAATGCGTGCCGATTTTGCTGACTGAAAATCATCGCTGATACCGTCAATTCTTGTTGTCCGCGCAAAAATTCCGAAAGTTTTTACGGCTGTTTTTTGAGAGAGTTTCAGCCTTACGGGACGGTAAAGTCCTGCGCCCGGATACCAGCGGCTTGATTCGTCAACATTTTGTAAATGAACTGCTAACGAATAGTTGCCGTGAATAATTTTGCCGTCTTTTTTGGGAAGATAAGGCGTGATGTCTATTGCAAAAGTGTTGTAACCGTAAGCCCAATAACCGGCAAGTTTGCCTTCGATGTAAATTTTCGGCTCTGACATTGCGCCGTCAAAAACCAATTCGGCATGATTGTAATTGTCAGGAATTGACAATTTCGTGCGATACCAACCTTCGCCAATCCACGGCAGAGAGCCTGAACGTCCCGTTTTTTCAGTAGCCTCTTGTTCTCCGTTTTGAACTATGGCAACTACTTGTTTATCAATCTCTTTGTCGAAAGGACCCGAAATCGCCCAATCGTGTGGAATTGTAACTTGTTGCCATTTTGAATCGTCGAAATTTGTTTTTTCGGCGTTTACGACGTTGCCTTTTTGAAAACGCCAGCCGTTAAGCAACAACTGCTCTTGGTTTTGACCATAAAGTGTCGTCAACGTCAGCATTAAAATTAATTGTAAAGAAAAAAATTTTTTCATACGATATGAGTGCTATTTAATTTTTTTGATCTTTCGGGCAAAGGTAAGAAATTTTATATAAAAATCAAGAAAAATTTTTTCTTTTCAAAAAAAAGTCCTACATTTGAAAAACTAATCTAAACACGTTTTATGTATGGACAATCAGAAAATTTACGATAAAATCAGGGAGTTAGCCCAACAAAATTTTAAGGATAACACCGTTCTCAGCCGCAGCGATTTGGCGTGGGAATTAAAAGAGTTCGGAATTGAAAACGATTCTGAATTGATTTCAAAACTCGTTTGGGAGGCTTATCAAAAGTCCTCTGACAAGGATATTTTCAAGAGCCTTGTCAACAACGAAAAAAATACTCCCGTAATTGACGAATGTAAAATTCCCGCTTTACTGGAAGAGGGAAAACAGAATGACGTTTTTGAAATTCTCAAAGAAAAACTCAAAATTTCTGACACGCATTTGTCCGCGCTTCAAAACATTACGGGCGGAAAATTCAACGAGGAAATTATTCAAAAAACCTCTGACCTTTTGAATTTTATTTCAGGCAAAAACGCCATAGAAAAGGTTAAAAACGAAGCAACGGCAGTTTTTGAGAAATATTCCGTTATGACAAAATCTTATACCGAGGCCAAAACTTCGGTAAAAACACTCACCAAAGATTTTGTTAACGTAAGACAAAATGCCACAATGCTTTTCCGCCGTTATGCTTTGTCGCTGACGGATATTTTCGGCGAAAATATTAAGGCAACAATGCCGGAAGTATTTGATTTTGACAAGATTGAGTTTTTGGACACGGAATCTATGCTAAAAAGTGCGGAACTTTCTTACAATTCGGTTTTCGGAAAATGTACCGAACTTTCTTCTCAAATTTCTGACGGTTTTGTCTCGGCATTGAAACTTTCTGCTTCGCAAATCACTAACGTTGAAGACAAGAGGCTCGGTCTCGTAGTTGCCGGACTCAACATGTTGTCCCATTATATAAAAAGTACGGGTCAAACCTCGTCGATAAAAAAAGAAGCCGAAGAATTAAAAGCCTCGGTTGCTCATGATGCTGCCGTCATAAAATCGGATTCTGTAAGATTGACGGAAATTTTCAAAACTATAAATGACGTTTTTATTCCTAAGGCAGAAATTTTTGCCAAGACTGCGCCGGAGGTTTTTGATGAGGAGTTTTTGAGGCTCTCTAACGCCGTCTATTCTACTGAAAGAGCAAAAGAGTTGAAAAAACGCAGGGACGAAATTCTTGAAGAATTACACTCTTTGGAAAAAAGTTTGGCAGATTCTTCTCAAAACCTCAGTTATTATTCAAGCCACATACAAGATTGCAATAACACTTTGCAAAGTCTTGAAAAACAATATAATGAAGCCAAAAAAACAAAGCCCGAACCGCCTTCGGGATTAGGAAATGTCATTTCGTTAGGCTCTAAGAAAAAGCAATACGAAAGGGCTGTTTATGATTGGGAAAAAAATTGCAGACCTTTGGTTTCAAAATACGAAGATTTGATTGTTGACGTTAAGATTGACGGTGAGGAACTCGCGAAACAAAAAGAACTTTACGAAAAAAATAAAAAGCGTTACGATGAATTGAAATCGGTTCAAAAGGAGATTTCAAGGGAACTATCTTCGATTATCACCGCTGACGAAAATACAAAAGCGCAAATTGTTGCGCATTTAGAAGATATTGTAAAACTTCTTATGGTTGCAAAAGAAATTTCGTCGTCAAAACTTGATGACAGACTTTTGAAGACGGTTGATGTTAAAAAGTTTGACGATATAAAACTGCCGGAAAATTTGGCTCAGGCGGTTAATGATTTCAAAGAAAACATAAAGAAAGACATTCAGAAGGAGACCAAGCCGGAGACGAAAGAGGTTCTCGAAAAAGGTTTTGAACTTTGCAATCAGTTAGCGCAGTTAGAGGCAATGAAACTCAATTATAAACTCTCTAACGAGCATTACGAAAACGAGTTCAATAAGATAAAGGCGGAATTTGAGGAAAAAATGAAACTGATTGACGACAAAAATGCCGCACTTGTAAGCCTTGCAAAGCAAATCAACACGGCTCAAAACAAGGACGATTTGAAAACCGGTTTGTTACAACTTTTGGAAGGGACTGTAAATTTCAGCGCAGAGGATTGGGACGATTTTCTTTCAGGCAAAAAAACTCTTGAAATCTAAACTAAAATGAGTAGGAGAGAAGAAGTTAAACGTGATTTAGGTTTAACGACGAGCGAAGAAAAAGAGGAAATTGAGGTTGCGCTTTCGCACGAAGAAATCCGCCGTCAAAAAAAGGAAAAAGCCAAAGAACTGCTTGAAAAAGAGCCGTCATACAAATTAGTGAAAGGTATTTCAAAGTTGTTTGACAAATATTTCGTGGACGGTATTTTGGGTTTTGTCGTACCTGAAATCGGTGATATTTTGACGGGAGTTTTGGCGTTACCATTTTTGTATGTTAGTATGTTCAAAATCAAGTCGTTGGCTCTGACATTGGCAGTGCTTTATAACACGTTGTTAGACTGTCTTATAGGTCTTGTTCCGTGGGTAGGTGATGCTTTGGACTTTTTTCACAGGGCGTATTCCAAGAATTACGCTCTGATTGTCGGTTATGTGGAAGACGATGAAAAAATTATCAAAAAGGTAAAACGCGATGCCGTGAAGTCAGCAGTCGGAATAGCGGTGTTTGCAGTGGCGTGCTATTTCCTTTTCAAAGCCGTATACATCGCAATTTCAACGTTTTACGGAGTGTTAGGGTGTAAGGGATGATTTTAACGGAAAAAAATTGCAAAAAAAACGGCTGCTTTTTGGGGCAGCCGTTTTTGTAGGTTTTTAATATTCATCTTCGTTAAAGAAGAAATCTTCTTTGCTCGGGTAATCAGACCAAATGTCCTCTATGCCCTCGTAGATTTCGCCGTCATCGTCAATTTCTTGAAGGTTCTCTATCAGTTCCATCGGAGCCCCCGAACGCATGGCGTAGTCAATAAGTTCGTCTTTTGTTGCCGGCCATGGCGCATCTTCCAATTTTGTTGCTAATTCAAGTGTCCAATACATAGCGTTATACGTTTATTTTATTGTTAGAAATCCTTTTTTTAAAAAATCGCGCAAATATAGAAAATATTATTCATTGTACGCACATTTTTTAAAAATTTACGATTTCTTAATATGCGGGTTCTATCGTGAAATTTTCGCCGTATTTCAAAACGTAATTGCTGCGGTTTTCAAAGCCGCCGGCGGGGTTCACCCTCTGAAAATTGAACTTATAAACCAAGCCTTTTTCTTCTCCGTTAAGACAAAACTGAAAATATTTTCCGTGTTTTACGAGTTCGCCGATGAAAAATTTGGCGATGTCATAACCCGAAAAACCGTAAATGCCCGGTTCGGCGTTGTAAAGAGAGCGGAACTGCGAGACAAAATTCTTTACTTTGTCATTGCCGTAATCTATAAAACTCGGACTGCGGAAACTAAAACTCATGCTTTGTAAAAATTCGATGTCGATGTTTGAATAACGTTCCCAACTTTGAGAGCCGAAAAGCACGACTTTGTATTTTTCGGTTTTTTGAAGCGTTGTCAGGTGATTGATGATTTTTGTTATCAAAACCTCGTCGTTACCCGGAATAAGTATAATATTATTTTCGGTCGGAGACATCGCTTCGGTTATCCTTGCAAGCCCGCCGTTGTTGAAGTCTATTTCCTTGAAAATCAAGCCCGGAACTTTGTTGTCGTTGATTAAATTTTTCGTCAGATTTTCTTTATAATATTTTATGTGTTCGAGTTCTGAGGGCGTGCCGCCGTGAACCGCTATTACGCGGGCGTTTTCGTGCATGCCGAAAAAGTCCGTCGATTCATATATTGATGCCGCTGCCGAGGGCGTAAACTGAAACAAATACGGATTGTCGTTCAAAAGCGCGTTTCTTACTGCAAAGGGCGAAACCATCGGAATTTGGTTGGCGTTTGCAAATTTAGCAGTTTTTGCAACGTTGTCCGTATAAAGCGGACCGATAATAAGGTCAGTGGATTTCAGTTCAGGTTTCATCAAAATTTCGTCCGTTACCGACGTGCTGTTTCTTGTATCGTAGACGTTAATCTGAATGTTGCGGTTTTCCTGTTGAAACTCTTTAACGGCAATCAAAAAGCCTTCGTAAAATTCGTAAATTCTTTCCGAGTTCTTTTTTAACGAATTTTTGGCGGGGTCGCTTTTGTAACCCTCGCTCAGACTTCTGTTATCAGAAAGAAAAAGCGGCAACATCAAAGAAATTTTCAAGGTTTTTGAAAAACTGTATCTGTAAGTAGAACAGTCGCAATAATCGGCGTTCAACATTGCTTTTTTTCGTATAAGGTCGTCAGAATACGGAATGTTGTCGTTAGTAGCGATTGTTGAAGTGTCGGCTTCGGAATTGCTGTATATCTTTGGAATTCGTAATACGTCGCCCGGTTTCATATTGAATTTTGCCTGAGGGTTGTATTTTACGATGTCGGCAATTTCAACGCCGTAAAGTTGGCTTATCGAGTTGAAACTCTCGTTTTGTTTTACGGTGTGATAAATAAAGTTGATGTCCTCGCGGTCAGGATTTTCGTTTTTGCCGACGGGAATTTGAAGGGTTTCGCCGGTTTTAAGTCCTAATCTTGCCTGAGGGTTATATTTGTAGATGTCCTCTTCGGTAACACCGTATTTTTTGCAAATCGAATACAAAGTCTGTTTGCGTTCAACTTTGTGATATGCAAACTCTTGTTTGTTGGCAGGGGTGGCAGAATCGGCTATGACGGGAACTTTTATCAAAACGCCCGCCTGAAAATTCTGAACCCCTTGATTGTTCATTTTTATTTCCTGAACCGTCGTGTTGTAAGCCTCGGCGATGGTTTCAAGAGTTTGCCCTTCTTTAATGGTGTGAAGGTAGTATTTTGTTCCGAAAAGCATGATAAAACTTTCGGACTTTTCTATCTGTTGGCTGAATGCCGCGTTAAAACAACTTAACGCAAAACCTAATCCTAATAAAAATATGTATTTTTTCACTTTCTTATATATTTAATCTTTTTTTTTAAAAATCCAATCCTAACGAGAAATAAAACACTTTCGGCAAAACAACGTGTCCTTCTACGCCCCAAGCCCAATCGAACCTGAGAAAATATCCGAGCAACGAGGTTCTTAATCCGAAACCGTAACCGGCTACTACTGACGGTCTTGCAACGTCAATTATCATTGTTATGGAGCCTCTTCTGAACTCGTATTTGTTGTAAGCGTTTTCTTCGTTGTTGCCGGGCAGATAACCGCTCCATGCGCTTCCGGCGTCAAAAAAGCCGATTAACTGAAAATCGTTCAAAAGTTTTGAACTGAGCGGACGGTTGAAAAAGTATCTGAAAACCGGCCAGCGGAGTTCGGTGTTGAGAACGGCAAAAGAGTTGCCGTTTCTGCAATTCTGAATAAAGCCCCTCATATTTGTCCCGACTGCCTGATAAATGTAGTTTTCTTTTTGGTCTATTCTGACGGACTGGTCAAACATCTTGCTTTTGTCGGAAGAAAAACTTGTCCAGTTGTCAACGCCGCCCAAATAGTATATGATTTTTCCGCTGCCGAAAGATGTTGCGCCGGCAAATCTGCTCGCAAAAATCAAACAGCGGTGAATTTTTTGATAATACCTCAAATCATAACCCCATGACGAAATAATATCGTATTTGCCTTCAACCTGTTGGTAGAGTTCGCTCCAAGTTTTAAACTTTAAACCTACCGGCGTGTTAGTGCCGAGCGAGCGGGAATTGTCGAAAATGTATTCAAGTTTTCCTTTTGCGAAAACCTGATATTCGTTGTCGCGGTTAAGAAATTGATAATCAGTTATAAGGAAAGTTTTTTTGTCGTACCGCAAACCCAAGGTTCCGCGTATTGAGGCAACTTGGTTGAAAGGGTAGGAGGCGATAAACATACCTTCGTTTGTCGTCATTTTTCTTAAAGCGTAGTCGTCGTCATCGTTGTTGAAAGTATAACGGTGATAGACATATTGTTTGTCCAAACGCTTTTTCAGGTTTTCAAACGAGAAATAATACTCGTAACTGTCAAGGTTTCCGCCTATTCTTACCGCCGCCGAAATTCTGTAATCTTCAAACAAGTCTTTTATTCCGACTTTGAAAAATGCGTTGGCGTTGGAATTAAAATAATACGGTCCGCCGGCAAAAGTCTGGTAACTTTGGTTTAAAGACGAAAAGTCAACCTGAGAAACCAAATAATCCGTATAAAAGGTTGTGTAATAGAGCCTTTGTTTCGGTTTTTCAGCGTTTTGGTTTTTACGTCTTGATTTCAAATCCTCTCCGTAATATATGAGTTGATAAGCGGGGTGTTTGTCCTGCTCGAAAATGTAATTCATAATATCATATTTCAGAGAGTCAGGGTGTTTCCATTCTTTGGGCGGATTTGCTGCTATGGAGTCGTTTCTACGGCGTTCTTCTGCCGCTTTTAGTTTTTTGACTACTTCCAAACTGTCAAGTTTCTTTTGACGGCGGTCTTGAAGTTCTCTGAAATAAGTTTTTTCCAAAACTGCCGGTACATTTTCGTCAAATTGCGAAACGTTTTTCTTGAAAAGACGATAACGACCGTCTTTTAAAAATGCTTCGTCAGCCGTAGAAGTTTTTTTGTCGTAATTCAAAAACAGAATGTTACGGTTGAAATCCGTTGCAGCCCGCATTTTGTTCTGATACGAATAATGTACTATGGTATCTATCGCGATGATTGTGCTGTCGTAAACCGAAGCGTAACGGTTTATGATTCCGTTTTGGTCAGAAAGATACGTGTACTTGTTGTATGCGGTTTCTTTCGGAGAAGTTTCGTTTTCGTAAGGCGTATTCGTAACGCGTTTCAAAACTGGGTCTTTGTGTTTGTAATCGTACACAAAAATGTCGTATGTCTTTTGAATGTCTTTGTGTGAGTCGCTTTTTTCAACTTCCAAAGTGTCGCTTTTGCGGTTGGAGGAGAAAATAATTTTGCTTGAATTTTCGATAAACTGAGGGTCTTGGTCGTCTGCTAAATCCTGCGTTATTCTTTCAAACGACCCCGAACCGATGTTGAAAACTACAATGTCGGTACAGCCCGAAATCTGAACGCTCATAACAAGGTTGAGTCCGTTGTCAGAATAGTTCATCGAATAAACTTTGTCGAATTTCGGAAGTTGTTTTTTATGAATTTCACCGTTTTCAGTATTGTATTGATACAGATATATATATCCTTTTTCGTCAACGGCAAATGCTATAACTTTGGAGTTAGGGTGCCATGCGCTGACGGGAAACTGATAATCGGTGATTTGTTCAATTTTATGTTCTTTGGTTAAAAAACACGATGTTTTTCCCGTTTGATTGTCCTTTAAGAAAAGTTTGTATTTCCCCGATTTGTTAACGTGAAAAAACGTATAATTACCGTCGGGAGAAGTCATCGGGCGCAAATAAACGGCGTTTTGACGCGGACGTTTTACTACCGGCACGGTGTCGGGTAAATCTTTTCGCGAACTGTTGGCGGAAAATTTTTTGATATAATAATCTCTCCATTCTTTGTTTAATTCTCTGAACGGACTGTCAATAATATGGCTTATCGAGTTGTTGACGTTTCTGGAAATGGAAGTCAGATAAATGATACTCGGCACGGCATCTCTGCCGTACACTTTATTAATATAGTACCAAAGCGAATAACCTGCATACATTGCGTCATCGCCTTCGAGCCATGCAATTTTTTTGTATTTTCCTGACAAAAAACCGTCCCTGAGAATGTCTTCTGTTTCGTATGACCATTCGTTAGCGACATAAAAGGTAAGTCCTTTGGTAAACCATTCGGGCAAATTTTGTTGTGAAGAATATTGTACTTTGCTTTTCAGCCCTGAGCCGCTGAAAGTACTTTGCAAAAGCATATCAGCAACAGCCTGACGGATTTGTTTGTCAAGTTTGTTGTGGTCTCCTTCATAATAGAGAAAAACCTTGTTGTCGATAATTTTTGTAACGCCGCCGGTGTTGTTTTCGTTTTCGCCGGTCATAAGCCCGATGTTGGTTTGACGGAACTCGCTCAAACGGTTGAAAACTATGAAAATAATCCGCCGTTGAAGCGTTTTACCGAAAAATCTTTCCATTTCGGGAATGATTTTATCGCTTTTTTCGCATACGTATTGTGCCAAATCTTTGCCCTGCTGATAAAAATACACATCGTATTTCGGGTAACGATAATAAAGCCATTCAAATTCGGAATACTGAACTCTGTTTTGTCCGAAATTCATTTGATGTCCGTTGTAAAACTGTGAAAAACAATTATTTACAGTCAACAACAGAAATGTCAAAAGCAAAGCGTTTTTGAAAAGTTTCATCGTTTTTTTTTCTAATAATTCTTTTTTTGTTCCGGGATAATTAGGTTTACCTGATTGAAATCGTAGGTTTTTTCTTCACCAGCGTTTTCGTTGAAAATAGTTATATATCCGTGAGAATCAACGTCTTTGATAACGCCTTTGAAAATTTTGCCTTCCGAAGAATATATCAGAGTTCGGTTAAGTCCGAGAAGTTTTTTCATATATTCTTCTTTTAATGCAGGAAAATTTTCTTTTTGTAATTCCGAGAGTCTACGCCTTAAAATCGAGACGATTTCATAAAACATTTCGTCCAAATTATAAAACTTTCCCGTTAAATTGGTCATTGAAACGGGATTCGGCAGGTTTTCTCTGAAAAGACTTTGGTTGACATTGATACCGATTCCGATTATCGAACTTTTTATGTAATGTCCGCTTAACGTGTTTTCAATCAGCATACCGCAAATTTTTTTCAAGCCCCCGGCATAAACGTCGTTAGGCCACTTGATTGAAATATCCGGCACGGAATTTTTTTCTAAAAATTCTGCAACTGAAAGCGCGGCTGTTTGCGACAACTGAAACTGATTTTGAACTTCAAGTTTTTCGGGAAAGAAAACGTAACTAAAAGTCAGGTTTTCAGCGTTTTGAGAATCCCATGTATGTCCGCGTTGTCCGCGTCCGTCGGTCTGAAATTCAGCGCGGATTACAAAATCTTCTTGCGGTACTCCTGCGGTCAACTGCCGTTGCGCTTCGTTGTTCGTGGAGTCTATTATCTTAAATTTTTGCTCGTTTATCATATCTTTTAATTCGTAATTCATAATGTATAATTCATAATTTAGTGGGTGATACGTAGTCTTATTATGTTGATTTTCGGTTTTTTGGCTTGAAGTATTTTCAACTCAAAACGTCCGTCTTTTACCTCGTCGCCGCTGTCGGGAATATCCTCGTTGATTTTCAGAATATAACCGGCAAGGGTTTCGTATTCGTCGGATTTCGGAAGGTTGAGTTTATATTTTTCGTTGATGTAATCAATTTCTAACCGTCCTGAAAAAATGTATTCGTTGGGCGCGGTTTGTTTTTCTATAAATTCCTGACTGTCATGTTCGTCTTCTATTTCGCCGATGATTTCTTCGATAATGTCCTCAACGGTTAACATTCCGGCAATTCCGCCGTATTCGTCAATGACGACAGCAACGCTCAGACGCTTTTTAATAAAGAGTTTAAAAAGTTTGTCGGCGGTCATAGTTTCGGGGACTTCGATGACATCGGTTAAGATTTTTTCTATTTCAACGGGGTTGACAAAAAGTTTCAGCGCGTTGACATAACCGGCAACGTTGTCGATAGAGTTCTTGCAAATCAGCACCTTAGAAAATCCCGAATTAATAAATTTTCTGGTAAGCGAGGCTATCGAATCGGTGATGTCGGCATAGACGATTTCGTTTCTCGGAACAAGACATTCACGGATTTTTATGTTGGTAAAATCCAATGCGTTACGCAAAATTTTGAAGTCTTCGGGACGGTATTTTTCTTCCGAAATGCTTTGAGAATTGTTGTAATTTGGCAACAATTCCGAAAAACTTTCCGTTCCTTTTTTCTTGGCGGCTCTTGTTACGGGCAAAAAAAGCACGATATACAGCCACGGATAAATAAGGTTTGAAAGAAAATTTGCAAGCGGTGAAAATTTTCTTAACATCAAATTGCTTTTTTTTGCAAAATACGATGACGGTAATGTTTTAAAAAGTATCAGCGACAAAACAGCCGAGAGAAAACATACGGCGGCTTTTATCCAAGGGTTTTCTATCTGAAAAAAACTTTGGGCATAAAAAACGGCAATTCCCGCCATACACGCCGAAACGATTTCGCCGGTGAGCATAAGCGAGATACACAGATGAATGTTATCTTTCGGACGGAAAACGATGCCTTGTTTGATAGCCCCGTTTTTGATGTCAATGTCAAAAAGCAGGGAATCGCAGACTGTAAGAGCCGTTTTCATTCCCGAAAAAAACATTGTACCTAATGCACCAAAAATAAAAAGTATGATTATACCCGTAAGCATGAAAAAATATTTCGACAAAAGTAATAATTTTTTTTCGTTTTTTCTTTTTTATTACAAATTTTTATTACCTTTGCAACGAAATTTTAAAATACGAACAATAATAAAGCGCAAAATATCGTGGATTTATTTGAAAAAGTAGTAAAAAAAGTAACCGACCTCGGCAAATATCAGCAAGGCGGCGACGGTTATTTTATGTTTCCGAAATTGGAAGGCGAAATCGGTCCTGAAATGAATTTCAGAACTCCTTTCGGTGTAAAACCCGTTCTTAACTGGTCTTTGAATAATTATCTCGGTTTGGCTAACGACCCTGAGGTAAGAAAAGCCGATGCAGAAGGCGCAGCACAATACGGTCTTGCCGCTCCTATGGGTGCGAGAATGATGTCAGGACAGACGACATTGCACGAAGAATTGGAAAGACGTCTTGCGGCTCACGCAAAAAAAGAGGCGGCTTTTGTAGTTAATTTCGGTTATCAGGCGATGGTTTCTATTATTGACTCTATTGTTGACAGAAACGACGTTATAGTTTACGATTACGAGGCTCACGCTTGTATTATGGACGGAATTTTCCTTCATAAAGCAAAATGCGGCGGCGAAAAAATGAGTTACGTATTCCCGCACAACGATATGGCAAAATTGGAAGTTATGCTTCAAAGGGCAACTAAAAAAGTTGCTGAAACGGGCGGTTCTATTTTGGTGATAACGGAAGGCGTTTTCGGAATGGCAGGCGACCTCGGTAATTTGAAAGGTATTACAGACCTCAAAGATAAATATCAGTTCAGACTTTTGATTGACGATGCTCACGGTTTCGGAACTATGGGACCTAACGGCGGCGGCACGGGCGAACATTTCGGCGTTCAGGACAAGGTTGACTTGTATTTTGCAACGTTTGCAAAAGCGATGGCAGGTATCGGCGGTTTTATTTCAGGTCCGAGAAACGTTATCGACTTTTTGAGAATGAATCTTCGTTCGCAAATTTATGCTAAATCACTTCCGATGCCTATGGTTATCGGTCATTTGAAACGTCTTGACTTGATTGAGCAGAATCCTAAATATAGAGAAAACCTTTGGAAAATCGTTAACGCTATTCAAGAAGGTTTCAAGAAAGAAGGATTTGATATAGGAAAAACGCAGTCTCCCGTAACTCCCGTTTATATGCACGGCGACCCGAATGCGAGCGACGTTCAATGTACGGCAGAGGCAACTAACTTGCTTTTGGATTTGAGGGAAAATTACGGAATATTCTGTTCTATTGTGGTTTATCCGGTTGTACCGAAAGGCACGGTTATGTTCAGGGTAATTCCGACTGCATCTCACACTTTGGAACAAGTTGACAGGACGATTAAAGCATTTAAAGCCTGCAAGGAAAAACTTGATGCCGGCAGATACAAAGCCGACAAAGTTGACCCGTGGACAATGCTGAAATCAGGCAAAGTGGAGTTCTAAAATTAGTGGATTAAGATTTTGTCATAGTATTTATTTTTTGTTTTTGGGCCGTCTGACACTGTGAAGTATCGGACGGTCTTTTTTTTAGGGGATTTTTATCTTGAAACCTCCGAAAATCTGCATTTTTAACAAAAATAACCTCCGAAAATCTGCATTTTTAACAAAAATAACCTCCGAAAATCTGCAAAAGTTTTGTATCTTTGTGGCGGACAAATAATTAAGAAATTATGCTTAAACGGAAAATTACACAATATCTCGAAAGTTGGAAATCTACTAAACAGAACGAATGTTTGTTGGTACGCGGGGCGCGGCAAATCGGAAAAACTTTTATCATTGAAGATTTTGCACAGCGGAATTATGAGTCGTTTGTTGAAATCAATTTTGAACAGTATCCTGCCCTTAAATCGGCTTTTGAAGGAGAACTCACCGTTAAAGAAATGATAAAAAGAATTTCCGTACATATTCCTTCGGCGAGGTTTATTCCCGAAAAGACGTTGGTGTTTTTTGACGAAATTCAGGCATGTCCTAAGGCAAGAGTTTCGCTGAAATTTTGGGCTCTTGACAATCAGTTTGATGTTATAGCCTCAGGTTCTCTGCTCGGAGTAAACTATAATGCAGTGTCTTCATTTCCGGTCGGTTATGAACGGCAAGTCGATATGTATTCGTTGGATTTTGAGGAGTTTCTTTGGGCTGTCGGAATTAGTGAAGAAACAATTGAAATGTTAAAAACTCATTTCATAAACAGGGAAAAAATAGACGATACGGTTCATAGTAAGATGATGCAATATCTGCGTGAATATATGGTTGTCGGCGGTATGCCGGTAGTTGTAAATAGTTATATTGCGAGCGGCAATTTCAGCATAGTTCATCAGGAACAGCAAAAAATCATTTCTGCATATCTTAACGACATTGCCAAATATGCCGACAATGCAGACCGTGTTAAAGCGAGGAGTTGTTTTTTGTCGATTCCGAGGCAATTGGCAAAGGAAAATACGAAATTTCAATATTCCGTGGTGGAAAAAGGCGGTACTGCCAGAAAATTTGCTAACGCCTTAGATTGGTTGCGTGATGCAGGCATTGTAGCATATTGTTATAACCTTTCTACATTGCAATTTCCGTTGCCGGCATACGTCCGAGATGATAATTTCCGCGTTTATATGGGCGACATGGGGCTTTTAGTGTCAATGTACGGGTTCGAGATGAAAGCCGCTCTCCTTGAAGACACACTAAGCGGACCGGCAAAAGGCGGTATTTACGAAAATCTTATGGCTGACATTTTGCGCAAAAAAAATCTGCCCTTGTATTTTTATAAAAAAGACGATTCTTCCGTCGAAATCGAATTCGTCTTGACCGATAAAAATAATCCGTTACCGGTAGAAGTAAAAGCCAAAAACGGGCGGACGCAATCTTTAAATATCGTCTTGACATGGCACGGTATTAATCACGGTTATAAATTCGGAAATGTCAATGTCGGCACTGACGGTAAAAAAATTACGTTGCCTATTTATTTGGCTATGTTTATTTGATTGTCTGTCATCTCTTCTGTATCAATCATAATGGAGCGGTCGTTTTTTCTGGCTTTGTTGATGATTATTATTGCAGCGATGTCAATACAGATTATTAACACTAAAAATAATCCTACTTCTTTGATTGTCAGAAGGTAATCATACATACCGTGAATTACTGTCGGGATAAGCAAAGACAGCAATATGTATTTATTGCGTTTTTGTGTCCGCATATAAAAATGGTTGGTTTTGGCTCGCGGAATAAGGTATCCCATAAAAACCGCAAACGCAGCATGCCCCGGCACGGAAGTAAATGCTCGCATTATGCCCGTATCAAGTCCGCTTTCTAATGTGTACATAATATTTTCAGCAGCCGCAAAGCCAAGCGAAACCGCTACCGCATAGACTATTCCGTCAAAAGTATCGTTGAAATCTTTATGCCGGAAAACGTACAAAATTATGACGGCAAGTTTTACTACTTCTTCCGTCAGCGCAATGCAAAAAAAGTTGTTGATAAACGGATATTCTTCTGCCAGAAAAAAATTACACACAAATTCTTCCCATAACGCCGCCGGAATAATGGTAAGCACTCCGAAAAAAAATGCGGTGAACAGCGTTTTGGGCGGCTCTTTGTCAGGGTCTCTGAAATATACGAATGCCAATATCACAAAAATCGGCAATAATGCAATTATGGTTAATTCAATCATCTGATTTTAAGTATTTTATGGGTTTGAACGGAAATTTTCCAAATCGGGTGTTTTTTCACGTAGTCAAAAATCAGGGCGTTGGCTTTTTCAAAATTTCCCCATTCTGCCTGCAAAAGCAAAGCACATTCGGCAGGAACTTTTTTCGCAAAATTTTCTGCTTCGATGAGGTCGTCTTCATTAGAAATCACCATTTTCAACTCGTTGGCTACTTCCAAAACTTCGTCCAAAGGCGGTTTGGTCTTTTTCGGTGAAACCGCAATCCAGTCAAAATTGCCCGTCAAGGGACTACTGCCGGAGGTTTCAAGCCAAATCGAAAGGCATTGTTTTTCAAGACTTTCGCATAAAAAATCAAGATTGTGCAAAAGCGGTTCGCCGCCCGTGATGACAATGTTACAACACGGCGTTTTTGAAGCACGTTCAACAATGTCTTCTACGGAAGTGATTTTGGCGGCGTTAGTGTTCCAAGTTTCTTTGCTGTCGCACCACGGACATTTTACGTCACAACCGGCAAGACGGACAAAATATGCCGCCGTCCCCGCATTAATACCTTCGCCCTGAACGGAATAAAACTCTTCAGTAACGGGTAGAAATTTCCCTGATAAAATTTTTTCGTCCATAATTCTTAAAAAATTTTGGGTAAAAATAACAAAAAAAACTTTTTTTTGGAAAAAAAATTGCACAAAAAAAAATATATATCTAAATTTGTCTTTCAGATTTTAACAGAAATTTAAGATGGCTTACACATACAAATATCCGATGCCTTCGGTAACTACCGATACTATCGTAATAAGAGGAGAAGGCATTACAAGGCAAGTATTGTTAATAAAACGTAAAAGAGACCCGTTTAAAGATTGTTGGGCGTTTCCGGGCGGTTTTACCGAAGAAGGCGAGACTTTGGAACAAAGTGCGGCACGGGAATTGAAAGAAGAAACAGGGATAGATTGTCAATTTCTTTCGCAGTTTAAGGCTTTCGGCGACCCGGGCAGAGACCCGAGAGGCAGGACGATAACAATCGTTTTTTATGCCTACGTTGACGAAGACACCGAAGCAGTTGCTGATGATGATGCCGCTGACGTGGACTGGTTTGATTTTAATAGTCTGCCCGCATTGGCTTTTGACCATGCGAAAATTTTGGAAGAATTTATACTCGCAAACCATTGAAAATTTTTAGGATATATTTTTTAATCAGTGTTTTGCTTTTTGTTCTAAACGACATTGCGTCAGCACAGTACAGAGAGTCGGTTTCGGAGCAGAAAGCCAAATTGCTGTATAATATACCGAGGTATCTTCTTTGGGAAAACGGCAGTCAGGCGCAGGCTCAGATTATTACGATAGGTCTTGTTAACGCCGGCGAAGAGTTGTCAAAAAACTTGAAACGTCATGCCAAAAAACCGTATCAAAACGGTGTCAGGGTTGTCGTGAGAGATTTTTTGTCGGTAGAAAATGCAGTCTCTGACAAGACGTTGAGTGTACTTTTTGTGCCGTATACGGGGGATTTTGTTTCGGCAATGACACTTCTTAAATATACTCCCGTGGTGATAATTTCAGACAATTATTCCGACAGAACGGAGGTGATGATTGACTTTTCTGACGAAAAATCTGGACTCGTAACTTTCGGCTATAACACCGCAAATCTTAGAAAAGAGGGAATTAACGTTATGCCGGATATGTCAAAAGTGCTTCGGGGCGAAGATATTTCTAAGGACGCTATTATAAAAGAGCAGTCTCAAAAACTTTCTGAAAAAGAGGAAGAGTTGAACCAAAAACTTCAACTTCTTGACGAAAAAGAAAAAGAAATTTTTCAAAAACAGCAGCAGATTGAAATTCAAAACCGTAATATGGCTATTCAGAGCCGTGGCATTCAAAATCAGGTGGAAAAACTCGAACGTCAACGAGAAGAAATGCAGAGTTTGAAACGTCAGCAGGAAAAAATAACGAAAGAACTTGAAGAAACTGAAATTAATTTGAAACGAAAAAATGCAGAAGCCGCTGCTGTTGCCTCAGAACTTGAACGTCAACAAAATGAAGTTGAGGCTCAGAGGGAAGTTGCAAAAAGACAACTCGGACGTATTAATCAAATAAATGAGGAAATCAATGAAAAGGAAACCGAACTCGAACAATTGAACCTCAAAAATCAACTTTTGAATAATATTCTTTTGGTCTCGTTGGTCGTTTTGGTGATTTTCTTGATAATGCTGTTTTTTATCGCGAAACTTTATATCGGTAAACGTAAAGATAATCAAAAACTTGCACGTCAAAACGAGAGAATAGAGGAGCAGAATGTCGAGATAACGGCGCAGATGGACGAAATCACCACTCAAAAAGACAAAATCGTTGAAAGTATCCGTTATGCGCAAAAAATTCAGCAAGCCGTAATGCCGCCGCAGGAGTATTTTTCAAAATATCTGCCGGACCACTTTATAATGTTGAAACCCAAAGACATAGTAAGCGGAGACTTTTATTGGGGCAACGACATCGGCGATAAATTTGTTTTTACGGCTGCCGATTGTACGGGACACGGCGTTCCGGGTGCGTTTATGAGTCTGCTCGGAATTGCGTTTCTTAATGATATTACCGCGAGAATGACCGAAGAAAATATTTCGGCGGGTGAAATTTTAACGCTTTTGCGCTCTGACATAATCACTTATCTCCGTCAGTCGGGTAGGGAAGACGAGCAAAAAGACGGTATGGATATGGCAATTTGCGTTTACGATAAGAAAAACTCCAAAATTCAGTACGCCGGAGCGCATAACCCGTTGATTATCATTCGAGACGGTAACCTTATGCAAACCGATGCCGATGAAATGCCGATTGGATATTATGAAAATCAGACTGACAAATTTACAAATCATGAGATTGAGGTCAAAAAAGGCGATATGTTGTATTTGTTTTCTGACGGTTATGCTGATCAGTTCGGAATTTCGGGCGGAAAACGCCGTAAATATATGATTAAGAATTTCAGGGAGTTTTTAATGCAGATTCACACCTTTGATTTGCCGGTTCAGAAACAAAAACTTGACGAAAATCTCGAACAATGGCGCGGAAATTTAAAACAATTAGACGATGTTTTAGTAGTCGGAGTGAGGTTTTAAAAGAACTTTTTTGTAGAAAACAAAAAAAATGATTATTTTTGCCCCCTGAAAAAGAATATGAAAAAATGACACTAAAAGACTATCTTAACGAAAACGACCGTTTTGCTGCTTCTTGCGGTATGAAGTTGACTGAAATAAAAGAAGGATACGCAAAAGCAGAGATGACTGTCGAGAATCGACATCTTAACGGCGGCGGTGTTTGTCAGGGCGGAGCGTTGTTTACGCTCGGCGATTTGGCTGTCGCTGCTGCTGTCAACAGCCACAAAAGCCTTACTTTCGGTATTCAGAACAATATCGCTTTTTTGCAATCGGCAAAATTAGGCGACAAATTGACCGCTGAGGCAAAAGAAGTTTTCAACCACCCGAAAATACCTTTCGTAAACGTCGAAATCAGAAATCAAAACGGAGATTTAATCGCTGTTTTGACCGGTCAGGGTTACAGAAAAAAAGAGATAATGAATTTTGACACATTAATTTAACTTCCATAAAATGATTTTCAATCCCGAATATGAATGTATGGAGCGCGACAAAATGCGCGAATTACAAAGCAGGCGGTTAGTAGAAACCGTAAAAACTTGTTACGAAAAATCTCCGTTCTACCGTAAAAAAATGGACGAAATCGGTGTAAAACCCGAAGATATCAAATCTATTGACGATATTCACAAACTCCCGTTTACCACAAAAATAGATTTAAGAGACGAATATCCTTTCGGACTTCAAGTAGTGCCTCAGTCTGAGGTAGTTAGAATACACGCTTCGAGCGGTACAACAGGCAAACCCGTTGTAGCAACTTATACAAAACACGACCTTGATGTATGGTCGGAAGGTGTTGCAAGGGTAATGTCGGCGGGCGGTGTTACAAAAGACGACATTGTTCAAGTATCTTACGGTTACGGACTTTTCACGGGCGGACTCGGCGCACACGACGGTGCGTTGAAAATCGGCGCAACTCAACTTCCTACCTCGTCAGGAAACACTAAAAAGCAAATTATGTTGATGAAAGATTTCGGAACTACGGCTCTCTGTTGCACGCCTTCTTACGCAATGCACATTGCTGAGGCTATCGAAAGTTCCCACACTCTTTCGCTTGACGATATGAAACTAAAAGTCGGCTTTTTCGGTGCTGAGCCGTGGAGCAACGGCATGAGAAAAACCATCGAAAAACGCCTGAGACTCAAAGCGATAGACATTTACGGCTTGACTGAAATCAGCGGTCCGGGTGTAGGCGGAGAATGTGAATGTCAGGACGGAATCCACATTTGGGAAGACTTTTTTTATCCTGAAATTATCAATCCTGAAACCCTTCAACCTGTTCCCGAAGGCGAGTTCGGCGAGTTGGTTTTCACGACCCTTTGCAAAGAGGCTATGCCGATTTTAAGATACAGAACAAGGGATTTGACGAGAATCCGTTACGAAAAATGCAAATGCGGAAGAACCGCCGCAAGAATCGACAGAATTTTTGGACGTTCTGACGATATGCTGATTATTCGTGGCGTTAACGTTTTCCCGTCGCAAATCGAAACTTGTTTGACGGAATTTCCGGCATTCCAACCGTATTATTTCATCACCGTTGACAGAATTAATCACGAAGACAGTTTTGAAATCAAGGTTGAACTCCGCCCCGAATTTTACGTTACGCCGCCGGAGAAACAGTTGGTGTACGTTAACCCGCTGTATAAGAGGATTGTAAGCGTAACGGGCATAAAACCGTCAATCAAGGTTGTGCCGCCGATGACCTTAGAGCGCAGCGAAGGCAAAGCAAAACACGTTCTCGATATGAGAAAATACGACGATTAATATGAAAAGTTTTTTGGAGGAATGTGCCTCGGACATTTTGCAAAAGTATGACCAAGACGATTCGGTTTGCGTAGTTTTTCCTAACAAAAGAACGATGATTTATTTTAGGAGAGAGTATGCAAAATTGAAGAATCAGGTTTCGTTTGCCAAAAATCTGTATCCGATAAACCGAATTTTGCAACAGTTTTTAAATTTTAATCAAGCGGACGAATTGACCCTCTTGTTTGAACTTTATAAAGCGTTCAAGACGGTTTTTGACAAGGACGAAATGAAAAACCGCAATCTTGCTGCGGATTTCAACGCTTTTTTTGACACGGGACAGAGGCTTGTGGCGGATTTCAACGAGATAGACAATTATCTTGTTGATATAGAACAACTTTGTCATAACTGTGCGGATTTGAATGAGTTAGACGCTTTTTATTCGGAATTAGAGCCGGAAATCGTCGAAATCATTCGTGCGTTTTGGGCAAATTTTTCTTCCGAAAAATTAAGCAGAGAAAAATTAAGATTTTATGAACTTTGGGTAAATTTGCCCGAAGTTTATAAAATTTTTAAAAGTAATCTTAAAAAAATCGGTTGTTCGTATTCAGGAATGCACAACCGTGCAATATGCGACCTTATAAAAGAGGGACGGTTAGAAACACGTTTTTCTACTTATATCTTTGTGGGTTTCAACGTGTTAAATAAGGCTGAAAAAACAATTTTCAGACATTTGAGGCTCTCCGGTAAAGCAAAATTTTATTGGGATACTGACAATTATTATATTTCTGATTCGACTCAGGAGGCGGGGCTTTTTATGCGCGATTATTTGGTTGATTATCCTAACGAACTTTATCAAACTCCGCCTGACAATATTTTGTTGAACCCGAAAAAGGTTGAATATATCGGTTGTCCGTTGGAGGTTTCGCAGTCGAAAGCGGTTCATGATATTCTCTTGGAGTTTAAGCAACAGTCTGATTATCAAGAAAGTAAAACGGCTGTCGTTTTGGGCGACGAACATTTGCTGTTTCCTGTTTTGAGTTGTATCCCTCAGGAAATCGAAAAAATTAATGTTACGATGGGTTTTCCGTTTAAGGAAACGCCCGTTTTTTCGTTTCTTAACAACTGCCTGCAACTCAAAATAAATGAACGCTCCACGGATTATTATTTCAAAGACGTTCTTGCCGTTTTGAATCACCCGTTTGTGTGCAAACTCCCTGATTTTCATTCAAAACTGATTACTAAAAAAATCAACGAGGAACGAAAAATCCGAGTTACGAAAGAGTTTTTGGGAAGTTTCAGCCATGTTTTGAACTTGATTTTCAATTCTCAAACGTCTTCGCCGGCAGAATTGTTGGAAAACTATTTGGAAATACTTTCCGAAATTTATTTCATCAAGAATCCTGAGGTTGAAGAAACACCAAAAATCGAAAATGAATTTATTTACAAAGCCTATACTTCGATTAAAGAGTTGTATAACAATGTGTTGCGTTTACCGTTAGAGTGTTTGGACACGCGGCTTATTGTCAGTATTCTAAAACAACAACTTTCACAAATAAAAATACCTTTTGAGTCCAAGGACGATGACGGCATTCAGATTATCGGTATGATGGAAACGCGTAACATTGATTTTGACCATGTTATTCTTGTCGGTATGAATGAAGGCGTTTTCCCGAAACGGTCAGAAAATTCGTCGTTTATCACCGAAAGTATGCGTGTAGCCTTTGACATGCCGATTTTGAAATATAAAGATGCGGTTTTCGGATACTTTTTTTATCGGTTGTTTCAGCGGGCAAAAAATGTTAAAGTCTTGTATAACAATGTTTTTGCTAACAGTCTTTCAGGTGAGCCGAGCCGTTTTGCGACACAAATTTTAAAAGAGGCTTCTAAGGAGTGGAATCCGAAATCTAATTTTTCAATCATCGAAAGGCAGTTTTCGCGGACGGTAAAACCGTCAAAAGACAAAGAAATTGTCATAGAAAGCAGTGATGAAATTTTTGAAAAGTTAAAACCTTATTTGATGAGGGGAGAAGGTTCGCGGGCTTTGTCTCCTTCGGCATTGAATACGTTTATTGATTGTCCGTTGAAGTTTTATTTTCAGTACATTACCAAATTATCACCCGTTGAAGAATTAGAAGAAGATGCCGACCAAGCAGATTTCGGAACGGTTTTGCACCGTACCGTAGAATTGCTTTATTCGCCTTTTTGCGGCAAAACAATAACTTCTGACGATATTGAAGCCTTGAAATCAAAAAAAGAGACATACGCATTAGAGGCTTTCAACGAGCATTTTAAGGTTAACAACAAAAGTAAAGCGGACTTGTCGGGACTTGATGCGATATTTTTTGAGGTTTTGCTTGCCTACGTTGACAGGATTTTGGTTTATGACAAGAAAAACGCGCCGCTGAAAATCGTTAAAACCGAAGATGCGGTTTATTCGAGTGTTCCTTTTGTGATTGACGGCAAAAAATACGAGGCAAATGTCGGCGGAATTGTAGACCGTGCGGATTATATTGAGGGCACAAAAACTTTCAGAATCGTTGACTACAAAACGGGAAACGTTGCAAAACATTTGACTATCAAAGGGATAGATTCTTTGTTTGACGGCAGTTTTAAAGACCGTTCGAGTGAAGGTTTTCAAGTTTTGTTGTACAGTTATATTTACATGAAAAAGTATCCTTCGGTTGTGCCTTTGCCGGTGATATATTCAGTAAGACAAGACATTACGGCGTTGAACACGCGGTTTACGATTTCAGAGAACAAAATCAAAACGGAGGTCAACACTTCAAATATTAAGGAATTAACTGACAAATTTGCATTGAATTTGCAATCGGTTTTGTCAAGACTTTTTGATAAAAATCAAAAGTTTCAAGCCGCGCCGGGCGATGGTTGCAAATTCTGCGATTTCAAAACGTTTTGCGGAAAATAAAACTAAATAAAGTTTCATTATGAACAATGTGTCAATCAAACATAATATACAACTTCTTGACTGTACTTTGCGGGACGGCGGTATAGTTATTGATTTTAATTTCGGCGAAGCGCGTATGCAGGAAATTAAAACTACTCTCGATAATTCCGGCGTAGAGTATATCGAATGTGGGTACATCAATGAATTTAAAGGCAGTCCCTGCGGGAGAACATGTTTCGATAATGAATTGAGTATGAAGAGGTTTCTACTTAATTCCGGCAAACGCAAAGGAGTCGGTTACGTGGCTATCATTGACCATAATACATATACTTTGGATAATTTAAAGCCTGCCGATGTTGACGGAATTGACGGTATCAGATATGCTTTTCATAAAGAAGATATGCGTCAGGCTCTTAATGAAGCAAAAAAAATCATTGACAAGGGTTATGCTTTATATATTCAGCCTATGGTTTCTGTCCGTTACAGTGATGAGGAGTTCAAAGAAATGATAGATATTTGCAATTCTGAATTGGCAGAAGCAAAAGCATTTTATATAGTGGATAGTTTCGGACAAATGGATAATGCTATGTTGTTGCATCAGTTAGAAATTGCAGATACGTATGTTAGCGGAAAAATGATGATAGGGTTTCACGGACACAACAACCGTCAATTAGTGTATTCTAATGCCCTTGCGATGATTTCAAAACAAACTACTCACGGCTTATTGCTTGATTCTACCGTTATGGGAATGGGAAAAGGCGCAGGTAATTTGTGTACGGAATTGATTATGACCGTTTTGAATGAAAACGGCGGTAATTACAATGCTAACGGAATATATAATTTGATTGATAATTATATTGCCGGATTACAAAAGACTAATCCGTGGGGGTATAATTTAGACTATTATTTATCATCATTGTACGGTTGCACGCCGAGTTATATAAAACTTTTTACAAAAGACAGCCGTGTAACTACTGATGTATTAATATCTTTGCTCAAAAATATGCCCGAAGGGAAAAAAGCAGCATGTGATAAGGTTTTTGCAGAAAAATATTTGACTGAATATTTTAACAAAGAAAAATGATGATTGACGCATTAATAGTAACGTTTAATCCTGAAATAGAGCGTTTTACTTTTGCTTTAAAAAGTTTGGAAAGCCAAGTTTCAGAAATAATTATTGTTGACAACGGGTCAAAAAATTATGACGAAATAGAAAAAGTTAAAACTAAGAATTCCGTTTTGATTCCGCTTAATGACAATTTCGGCAATGCGTATGCCGTTAACAGAGGTTTTGAATATGCAGAAAAACAAGGAGTTGATTTTATAATTTTGTCAGATCAGGATACTGTTTTTAACGCAGATTATGCGGCGAATTTTGAGAAAGTGTTTGAAGAAAAGCATGATGAAAAAATTGCAGCGTATGCACCGATAGTTTTTGATGAGAATATAAACAATACGTTATATGTCGGGGTTCTTAAAAGTAATAGAATAAAAAACGTCGTTCCAGAAAAAGCCATGAGCGTTTTTCAAACAATAGCCTCAGGAATGGTTATCGACTGCAAAATATTTCAAAAAGCCGGCGGAATGAATGAAGATATTTTCGTTGATATGTTTGATTACGAATGGTGTTGGAAGGTTAATTATCTCGGTTACAAAGTTTTAGTATCGCCTAAATTGTCCATCAATCATAAATTCGGCGATAAAATTATTAATGTATTGGGCAAACAACTTCCCTTACGCAGCGATTTAAGATATTATTACGGGATTAGAAATGCAATCGCTCTGTCTCTTACGACAAAATATCTTCCTAAAAAAGGACGTTTTTTCTTATTTGTTTTCGGTATTGAATATTTTTGCGGCTATTTTTTTCTTGCTAAAAAGAAACTGCTTCTTTTAAAAGCCGTAATTGACGGCTTAAAAAAGAAGACAGGAAAACTTATTATTTCATAATAACTTGAATATCATCGTATTGGTCGAGCATAATATGGTTCATTTCCTCGCGGGAAGAAAACTTGAAAAATAAAACGCCCAAATTATCATTCATATAATTATGTATTTCTATGCCGCTGTGATACATCATAAAACGGTCAAAAACATATTTTTCTATTTCTTTTGGGATAAGAATGTTTTCAACAATGCCGTTTTTTTTGCTCATAATGCTGCGGTGAGCAACAAAACCGTTTGATTTTGTATTTTTGGGAAAGTCGTCAAGGCTTTCGCCCAAATACGCCTTCGCCTGAAAATAATCCCAATTAAAGCCGTTGAGTTTGCTGCTTGTAATTCCGTAAAGGTTTCCCAAAACTCTGCGCATAGGCTCTATAATGTATGGAGTAGAGTTTTTCATACGGTATTGAACGTGAAAAATACCATCTTTAAGGTTCAAAATTTCAGCAATTTTTTCGATTTGACCAACGAGAAAATCTCTGGCAATATCTTCATTATCACTCGGATAAGTGTCTATTTCTACTTTAAAAGGGTTTTTGAAAGAATATTCGTTGTTGCTGCAAACAGCCGCTACTTTTTTGTTTATCAAAAACGTACACATTGCGTGCTGTGTTCCGTCAATAAAATCCTCTATTACAATGTGTTTTATGCGCGAAATTTTGAAAGCACTCTCTATTGCTGCAATTGCTTCCGGTGTATTGTCTGCCCTTGAAACGCCTTTTCCACCGGTCAAATCCACAGGTTTTACAATGACGGGAAAATTTGCGGAAGTTTCAGCCCATTGCTTGGCTTTTTTAATGTCCTCAAACCATACGGCTTTCGGTGTGCATAGATTGTGCTTTTGTGCAAAAACTTTAAACTTGTCTTTGTGATGTAGTGTTAAAGCGTTTTCGTAAGTGTCGTGTCCCGGAAGTCCGAGTTTTTCAGCGACATACGCCGCCGAAATCACGCCGAAATCGTTGCAGTTGGCACAAATTGCGTCAATATTGTTGTCAACAGCCAATTTCAACATTTTTTCCTTATCGGAATAATCGGCTTGAATGAAAGTATCAACAAATTTTTCACCGGGTTGTCCGGTGAGTCCGCCCGTGCCGATAACATAATGCCCCATTTCTTTCAACGCCTTTATTAACAGCACTTCGCTGTGGCTGACGTTAAGAATCAAAACTTTTTTCATTTTTTTTTAATAATTTGCGATTTCTTTGATACAACTTTCGAGCGTGATTTTTGGGGTAAAGCCGGTATCCGCCATTAATTTGTCGATACAAACGTCCCAAATTTCGTCGTCAGAAGAATCTGGCAAACCGTTGAAAACGATTTTTGATTTGGATTTTAAAACTTCAACGCATTTTTTTGCCAAATCAAGATTAGAAATTTTGTTGAACGAGGCAAGATTGTACACGCCGCAACATTTTTCAGCCCAAACACTTTTATACAGAGCCTGAGAAATATCGTCAACGTGAATATAAGTTTGCACTCTTGAACCTTTTCCGTAAATGGTTATGTTTTCGTTATTTACGGCTTTTTTTACGAAAATCGGGAAAATAGTTTTTTCATTCATTCCTTTTCCCACCGGTGAAGAAATTCTGAAACTTGCCGTCCTGATTCCGTGTTTGCGCATTGCGTAATCCGCTAAAATTTCACCCATGAATTTTGTACTGTGATAAACGCTCGGCGGACATATCGGGTGGTCTTCTCTTATCGGTAAAATTTTCGGCGAACCGATTACAGGCAGCGACGAAAGTTGCAGGAAAGTATCAATTGAATTTTTTTCGCAAAACTCCAATAGTCTTTGTTCGCCGGTGCAGTTTGCCCTGACTACTTCAACGCAATTCGGTTCGCGTCTCATATCGGCTGCCAAATGTATTACGGCGGCAATTTTTTCTTTTGGTATATAATTGCTGATTTCTTCGCTTTCCAAGTCAATTTTTAAATATTCATCAACTTCCGGAACGGATTTTTCGCGCCGTCCCAAGCCTATGACATAATATCCTTTTTGTCTGAAATATTCGCAAACGTGCCTTCCTATAAAGCCGTTAGAACCAGTTATAAGAATAATTTGTTTCATAAAAATGTGTAATTTTGCTGCAATTTTATAAAAAAGTATTCACATTTACAAATTTTTCTTCAAAACATTCCGCCTCGGATTCCGCTACACATATAGTTTGTTCAAAGCCAAATGAAATAACACACCTCCGATAAATGCAATTGAAAAATGACATATCCAATTTACGGGAAAACTAAAATATAATGATAGTGCTAAAAAAGTTATTTGCATCAAATAAATTTCCAATGTGGAACTTGCAATCAGGCTAACGATTTTTACTTTCCTTATTTTCAGTTGGGAAAATAACACTATTGCAAAAAATGCAAAAATTAATACGCCCAAATGTATTATGAATTGAACACTATAATACTGATTATAAAAATAAATCATACCGTATTCAAAAGCCCAGATACAGGCTCCCGATATACATAAAAGCAATGCTAAACAAGTCTTGCAATGAAATTTATTTTGTAATGTTCTAAATAATGCTCCAAGGATAAAAACTCCGAAATAATTATATACCTTAAAAAAGTCAAATCCTGATAATTCTACAAAAAAAGATTTATTATTCTGGTGCAAATAAATGCTATACAATACAATATAACCTACAATCCAAACAAAAAGAGTTATAGTAATTGGCTTTACAGATTTTCGTATTAATGCCTGTCTAATTATAGGAAAGTATATCATGTAATATATCAGAATTGTCCATACAAACCAATACAAATCCAAATAATATACAACAACTTTTTTTAAATCTGTAAAATTCTGAATATCATCATCTAAGAAAAATATTACATTTACAGATAAGCACAATAATGTTGACGGTAGTAATCTTTTTACACGGTTATAATACCATGTTATAAAACTTGTCCTGATGTTAATTAACAAATAACCTGATATAATAAAAAAAAGGGCATTACCAAATGTTCCGCCAACAGATAAGTATGAAAGCGGATATATGTTTTGACAATGACTGTTTGTTATTAACAAAGCAGCACACATTTTCAGATAATCAATCCACTCAAATCTGTCTTGGCGTTTGAAAATTTCCACCACTTTTTTTTAACAGTTAATTTTTTCGCTGATAACAAATAGCGGACGTTGTTTTACTTGGTCGAAAATTTTGCTTATGTACATGCCCAAAATTCCGAGCATCATAAGTATAATTCCGCCGACAAACCATATAGAAAACACCGTAGTTGTATAACCGGGTACTTCTATATACCCCGTAAATTTAGCAATAATATTATAAACCGCCAAAAAAAACGACAAAAAAGCCATAAAAAATCCAAAACCTATCGACATTTTCAACGGTTTGTTCGTGTTGGAAATTATCGAATCAAAAGACAATTTTAAAAGTTTTTTCAAAGTGTATGAACTTTTGCCCTCAGCCCTCGGCGCATGTTTGACGTCTAAGGCAGTATGATTAAAACCCAAGGTCGAAACCAAGCCTACAAACGTCCTTGCAACTTCCGGCATTTTGTTAAATTCGGCTATCACTTTTTTGTGATAAATTCCGAAATTGGCTATTGTTTTGTCCGTTTTCGTGCCGCTCAACCAATCAAATACTTTATGAAAAAGTGTTGACGAAAGTTTTTTGAAAAATCCGGATTTTTTTACAACCCGCCGCGCGTACACTATATCGTAACCTTCAAGAGCCTTGTTATAAAGGTTCGGAATCTCTTCGGGAATGTCTTGTAAGTCGCAGTCCAACACCACTATCCATTCGCCTTGACAAAGACTCAAACCCGCACTTATGGCATAATGCTGACCAAAATTGCGGCTAAGATTCACGCCTTTGACTTTCTTGTCGCGGGCGCAAATCTCTTTAATTTTTTGCCACGAATTATCCGGCGACGAATCGTTAACAAGGATTATTTCGTAATCTTCAGTTATTGTTTCAAGCGATTTTTCAATGCGCGAAACCAATTCGTCAAGCATTTTTTCGCCGTAATATATCGGTGAAATTATCGAAAACTGCATTTTTTTCAATCCGTTCAGCAGGCTGCCTTATAAAAATTTTCTCTTTGAATAAGACTTGCTCCGAGTTTTAAACCTTCGATGTTAGCGGGAATAAGGTTGTGATGACGCTCAGGAAGCGATTTCTTTAAGCCCGCTTCAATATGTTCGAGCGAAACTACCGGATTAACCTTTAAATAACCGCCTAAAACTATCATGTTGAAAATCTTTGACATATTTCTTTCGTTTGCGGCTTTTGTCGCCTCAACGGAAAATACGTTTAAGTCGTGTCTTGTAGGAGGATTTGAAATTCCGCTCGGGTCGTAAATCAAAATTCCGCCCGGCTTAACGGCGTTTTCAAACTTGTCCAAAGACTGCTGGTTCAAAATGATTGCCGTGTCGTAACTCGTTAAAATCGGTGAACTTATGCGTTCCTCGCTCAAAATTACCGTAACGTTAGCCGTACCGCCTCTCATTTCAGGACCGTAAGAAGGCATCCACGATACCTCCAAACCGTTCATCAAGCCAGAATAAGCCAAAATTTTCCCCATCGAAAGTACGCCCTGACCTCCGAAACCCGCGATTATTATTTCCTCGTTAATCATTCTATTATAGGATTTTTTAAAAGTTTAAAATTATCTTTGATGTCGCCCGGAACATAATATTTAAAAGTGTTTTCTTCCATCCATTTGTTCGCTTGGGCGGGAGTCATTTTCCAACCCGAATTGCAGTTGGACAAAAACTCGATAAAACACGTTCCCTGTTTGCCTTCCGACTGATATTCAAAGGCTTTCCTTATTGCAGCCTTTGCTTTTCTGACGGCGGCGGGAGTGTGAACCGACTGTCTGGTAACGTATCTTACAGCCGGAAGTTGCGCGATTAATTCCGTTATTCTTATCGGATAACCCATCGTCGAAACGTCCCTTCCGTAAGGCGAGGTTGACGTTTTTGCGCCTTCCAACGTCGTCGGAGCCATCTGACCGCCGGTCATGCCGTAAATGCCGTTGTTGATGAAAATTATCAAAATATTTTCGCCTCTGTTGCAGCAGTGCATTGTTTCAGCCGTGCCGATTGCCGCAAGGTCGCCGTCGCCCTGATACGTAAACACGTATTTGTTAGGATAAACCCTTTTTATACCCGTTGCTAACGCCGGAGCGCGACCGTGAGCCGCCTCCTGCATGTCAATTTCCATAAACTCGTATGCCATAACCGCACAGCCGACCGGCGCAATGCCGATAGTCTCTTCGTCAATGCCGAGTTCTTCGATTGTTTCCATCAGGATTCTGTGAACCGTTCCGTGTCCGCAGCCCGGACAATAAGATAACGGCTTGTCGTTCAAGAGTTTGGTCTTCTTGAAAACTATGTTTTCGTCTTTTATTATATCTTCAAGTTCCATTATTTTGCAAACTTTTTTAACGCTTCGTATATGTCTGACGGCGAAGCAATTACACCGCCCATACGACCGTAATGTTCAACTTTTGCGCCTCCGTTAGCGGCAAGTTTTACGTCCTCTACCATCTGACCGGCACTCATTTCAACGCTTAAAAATCCTTTTACACCGTTATTTATCAGAGTTTCAATCTGTTTTGACGGGAAAGGCCATAAAGTCTGCGGTCTTAACAAGCCGACTTTCAAGCCGTGTTCTCTTGCTATCTGAACGGCTTTCATACTTGTTCTCGCGCTTGAACCGTATGCAACGATAACAAATTCAGCGTCATCACATTGCAACATTTCTGAGCGGACTTCCTTTTCTTGGATTTCCTTGTATTTATTTTGAAGTTTTATGTTGAACTCCTCTTGAACCGAAGCCACAAGTCTGAGCGAAGTGATAACACGTTTTTGAGTTCCGCGTTTTCTGCCTGTTGTTGCCCAAGGACATTGCTCGGCAACTTTCTCGTCGGTGCGGCGCGGTACGGGGTCAAAAAGTTCAACTTTTTCCATCATCTGACCGATTGCGCCGTCAGAGAGAATCATTGCCGGATTTCTGTATTTGAAAGCCAAGTCAAAAGCCAATTTCATAAAATCAGCCATTTCCTGAACCGAAGCCGGTGCTAACGTTATGAGTTTATAATCACCGTGTCCTCCGCCTTTAACCGTCTGAAAATAATCGGCTTGCGAGGGTTGAATAGTTCCGAGACCGGGGCCTCCGCGTACCACGTTAACAACCACGCAAGGCAACTCCGCACCTGCTATGTACGAAATACCTTCCTGCATGAGCGATACGCCCGGACTTGACGATGAGGTCATCGCCATTTTGCCTGCGCCCGCCGCACCGTAAACCATATTTATAGATGCAACTTCGCTTTCGGCTTGAAGGACTACCATACCTGTTGTTTTTTCGGGGTTTGCTTTCATGAGGTATTCCATAACCTCCGACTGAGGGGTGATAGGATAACCGTAATAAGCATCAACGCCCGCCCTGATAGCGGCTTCGGCTAATGCCTCGTTACCCTTCATAAGTCTTAATTCACTCATATTCAGTTATTTTCTTTAACTCTATAAACTGTAATTACTGCATCGGGACAAATAGTTGCGCAGTTTGTGCAACCCGTGCAGTTTTCTGCATTTGCCATAAAAGCGGGCGTATAACCCTTTAAATTGACGTTTTGGGAAAGTTGCAAGACTTGAAATTTGCAAGCGTCAACGCATAAGCCGCAACCTTTGCATTTTTCTTTGTCGATAACAACCGCTCCTCTTACTTTTGCCATTTTTTATGATTGATTGTTTGTTTTCAATGCGCAAAATTATTTTTTTTTATGAGTTTTTGCAAATATTTGTTTCAAAATTTTGAAGTTTTTTTGCTCATTTCGCGGAAGTTGTCAACCAAAGTTGCCTGATGTTCGATTTCCTCATAATTTTCTATTCGGACGGTTTCATCTTTTACACAACGCTCAAAATGCTGAATTGATTTCAAAAAGGCATCGTCAGAAGGAAGATTGCGCGTTTCGTAATCTTGATTTTTCTTAATCGTACAAGTCGGGACAAATCCGGCAGGCGCAGTCAAAACGCGGCTTGAAGTCAGCGTTCCTTTGCTGCACCAAACTTCCAAATCGCATTTGTAATCGTTGTCCATTCCGAAAGCCAACTGTGCCGTTATGCCTTCGAGGTTCACCATTGTAGCCGAGCCGTACATATCCACTTCAAAATCAGATAAATAATTGGCGTTTGCAGTAACGAGCCGTCCGCTTTTTCCGAGAAGTTTTGCCGCATATTTCATCGTATAACCTCCGGCATCAAGCAACGCTCCGCCGCCTAACGCCTGCTTATAACGGAAATCATTAGCAGCACGTCTCGGAAATCCGAATGTGATTCTGTAAAGCCTTACTTCACCGAGTTCACCGCTTTTAATAATATCGTTAATTGCTTCTAACTGATTGTGAAATACGAACATATAATCCTCATGAAGTGCCAAATTCCGCTCTTTCGCCAATGATATTAATCTCAAAGTATCCTTTAAACATGTCGTTGACGGTTTTTCCACAAAAACATGCTTATTGTTGAGCAATGCTTTTTCAGCCCATTTGAAATGAAGTGCCGGAGGCAAAGGCAAATAAACGGCATCAATTTCAGGCGAGAGAATTATTGTTTCATAACCGTCAAAAATTTTACCGCCGTAGTTATCCACAAAGGGCAAAGCCTTCTGACGATGACGTTCAAGAATTTCGTTTGTTGCGCCTGAATATTCTTCTTGTTTGGCGGTTGCAACACCGACATATTCAAAACCTTCCGCCAATTTCAGCGCGGGCAAAAATCTGCGGAAAGCAATTTCCGACGGACAAATTATTCCTATTCTTATCTTTTCCATAATCAGAAACCGTACATTTCTATGAGAACTTTTTTCATATTTTCGATTGTGTAGTCAAGCCCTTCATCTGCCATTGAAGTGTAGAAAGGTAAACGCACGATACGGTTACTCAAATCTTCCGTTAAAGGAAGACTTTCGGGCTTATAACCCAAACGCAATCCGTAAGGAGAAGAGTGAAGCGGCATATAACCGATATACACGTAAATTTCCTTTTCTTTCAGCCTGCTCATAAAGGTTGCACGGGCTTCAACTGTCGGAAAAACCGCCCAATAAGCATGATGGTTCAACTGTACGTATTCTTTGGGCTGAAATACACCGATAATACCTTTTTCAGCGTATGGAGCAAACAAGTTTTGATAAGCCTCGGTGAGTTTTCCGCGCTTTGCCTTGATTTCTTCTTCGTGTTCGAGTTGCGCATAAAGCATTGCCGCCAAAACATCGGAAAGCAGATAACTTGAACCTTTGTCAACCCAACTGTATTTGTTTTTCTGACCGTTAATCACAAGGCTGCGGTCTGTACCTTTTTCTTGAAGGAAAGTGGCTCTAAGATGCCATTCGGGAACGTTGTTCAACAGCAAACCGCCTTCACCGGCACTGTAATTTTTTGACTCGTGAAACGAAAACGCCGCGATATGTGCTTTTTTGCCTGACGGTACACCTTTATAATAACTGCCGTAAGACTGTGCGCAATCCTGAAACACAATCAGATTATGGCGTAGAGCAATTTCCATGATTTCATCAATATCGCACGGTACGCCTGCATAATCAATAGGGATAATCATCTTGGTCTTCGGCGTAATCAAAGCCTCAATTTTGGTGTAGTCGATGTTCATAGTTTTCGGGTCAACCTCGCAAAAAATAGGAACGCCGCCGAAAAGTACTACCGCGTTGACCGTTGAACTAAAAGTATATGACGGAAGAATAACTTCGTCGCCGGGTTTTAAATCCGCCAAAACAACACCCATTTCAAGAGCGGCTGTCCCTGACGGACAAAGAAAAGCACTGTCATAACCGTATTTTTCTTTCATCAGCGCGAGATTTTTTTTGCAATAAGTGTGATTGCCGCATACCTGACCTGATTTCAGAGCGTCAATCATATATTTTTCTTCGTCTCCCGTAAGGTACGGTTTGTTGAATGGTATTCTCATATTTTTTCTCATTTATAGTTTAACGCAGAAATCAAACTGCGTGCTTGTATGTTCAGATAATTGTTAAAACGCAAAAACTTATAAATCTGACGTAAAGTCATCCAAGTATAACGCGGCGGCAGTTCAAGCGGAAAATTATCATCAGCCTCTATTATCAGATTCCGGTTTTGTTCGTGATAAAATCTGCCGCCTTCTTCGCTTTGCCAAGTGTCAAATAAGACTTGTTCAGGACGTGCATTTACGACATAATAGTAAAAGTCAGGCGCATCGTGGTAAGCGATTTTGTCGGTCAGACATTGTACCGTCGGCGCAAGTTCCATAACGTCAAAATTGCCGCACTCTAATTTTGCTTGTATAAGAAAGTGATAAACACCGTTTATCTTTTTAATAATAAAAGCACAAATGCCCTGTTGCATCGGCTGAACCAAAGGCTGACACCAAGATGCCACCTCCCGGTTAGAAATGCTCACGTTAACACCTATTATTTTGAAATATTTTCCGTCTTCTCTGGCTATTTCCGTATCAGTTTTTGTCCAGCCCGGCATATCGTTAACGGCACAAGGCGTAACAACCAAATCATATTTGGATTTCAGGGACGTTAGCCAAGACAAGTGGTCTTGAATGGCAATGTAATTATGATTGGTAACGGAAGATAGAATTAAGCCACGCCCTAAGTCTGACATTCCGTTAAGACCGTCAAGAGGTGTTACATAATCACTTATCTTTAAGCCCGACAATACGGTTCTTGTGTCCATATTCACCATATTGTTTTCGCGCATCAATTCTTTGATTTGACCGAGTGTCATCCAACAAAAATCAGGCAAAAGAGGTACGTCTTCATCTACTTTGATGATAATATTTCTATTCCGCTTGCGTAAAAAACGCGCACCTTGTTCGCTTTGAAGTTGGTCAAGAATAATATTTTCAGGTTTTGCGTTGACGAAATATTCCAAATAGTTCGGACTTTTGCCTGAATGTACGCGAGAATAATTGCTTTTGGTGGCTTGAAGTGTCGGACTTATTTGTACGCAATTTACGTTACCGGGTTCTATTTTGGCTTGCATCAGACAATACAAGACACCGTCAATCACCTTTGTCAGGATACCGAGATACCCGACCTCAGACTGATTGATAATGGGTTGCCGCCAATGATTGTTGGTTCCGTAGTCAGTTTTTACGTCAATACCCACTATGGAAAAAAACTTTCCGCTGTCGTGATGAAGGCTTCCGTCAGAGGCGCTGTGCCAATTCTTCATCTCACTAAACGGAATCTGCCTGACATCAACCGTTACTTCACGATTGCGCCGTTTTATCCACTCACGTATCTCGTCCGTTGAGTTAAAGGGGTTATAGTTTGTAGTAAGTGATCTAATTATCATGTTTTTTTGACTTTGGTTTTTGCTTGTTAAAACTGCAAAGTTAAAATAATTTTGCCTTTAAACAAATAAAATTTTTATTTGTAGTTTTGTATTTTTTTTATAACATTGCAAAAAAAATTATGATTCTTCATCTTGACCTTGATACGTTTTTTGTTTCGGTGGAGCGGCTTTTGAACCCCGAACTTGTAGGCAAACCCGTGATTTGCGGCGGTTTGTCGGAGCGGAGCGTTGTCTCTACGGCAAGTTATGAAGTCAGAAAATACGGCGTTCATTCGGGAATGTCAATGCAGACGGCTATGAGGCTTTGTCCAAACGCAATAGTCATTGCCGGCGACAGGAAAAACTATATGCACTATTCTCAATTAGTTACGCAAATTGTCAAAGACAATGCGCCGCTTTATCAGCAAATGTCGATTGACGAGTTTTTTATTGATTTATCGGGAATGGATAAGTATTTTGACGTGCTTAAATGGTCGCACGATTTAAGAATGAAAATAATTAACGAAACCGGGCTGCCGATTTCTTTCGGACTTTCGGTTAACAGAACCGTTGCGAAAATTGCTTCGGGAAGAGCCAAGCCTATGGGTGAACTTTTTATTCCTCAGGACAGAGTTCAAGAGTTTTTAGACCCGTTGCCGGTTGAAAAAATCCCCGGTGTCGGCGATGCTATGATGCCGAGGCTCAAAACGTTAGGCATAAAAACGATAAAAGATTTGCGGGAATTTCCTCGCGGACTTTTTATCCGTGAGTTCCGTCCCTCGGCGGATATTTTGTGGCTGAAAGCAAACGGCATAGACTCTTCAAAAGTTGTACCCGAAAGAGATCCGAAAAGTCTCAGCACCGAAACAACTTTTGAAACCGATATTTATGACCAAACTTATTTGCAAGATACATTGCTTTTTATGGCTGATATTTTGTCATACCGCCTAAGAAAACAAAACAAGAAATGCACAGCCGTTGCGGTGAAAATAAAGTTTCCGACATTTCAGACGAAGGAAAAACAAAAAGCGGTTTCGCCGACGGATTTTACCGATACTTTGGCAGAAACCGCATTAATGCTTTTTAAAAATATGTATCAAGGTCAGGCGTTGAGATTAATCGGTTTGAGGCTTAACATTTCAAATGCCGAGGCTCAAAACGATATTTTTTCTTATAATCCCAAAAAGGATAAACTCAACCGCACGATTGATAATTTAAGAGATAAATTCGGCAGCGGAGTAATTACAAAAGGAAATTGCGTGTAATCCGCCGCCTTGAATGTTTGTTAAAATTTTATTCTGCTCTTGAAGCGCGTTTCCTTTCGATTTCGTCAAGAATAATTTTTCTAAGACGGATTGACTTCGGCGTTACTTCAACGTATTCGTCATCGTTGATGTACTCCATGTTTTCTTCCAAAGACATAACCGTTGCGGGTTCGATGATGATTTTGTCATCGCTGCCGGCAGCACGCATATTCGTAAGTTTTTTCGTTACGGTAACGTTTACGACAATGTCGTCCTGACGGGTTGTCTCGCCGATAATCTGTCCCGTATAAACCTCGTCGCCCGGAGAAATGAAAAATTTGCCGCGACTTTGAAGGTTGTTAATCGAATACGGAACGGCAGTACCTGTTTCTTTGGCGATTAACGAGCCGTTTCTCTCGCGTGAAAGTTCGCCTCTCCACGGTTCAAAATCTTTGAAACGGTGCGAAATTATCGCTTCGCCTTCGGTTGCCGTCAAAATCGGGTTCGTTAAACCGATAATGCCTCTTGACGGAATGTTGAACTCTAAGAAAACTCTGTCATCTTTGGTTTCGATATTCAAAATGTCGCCTTTGCGTCTTTGAACAAGGTCGATAACCCTTGACGAAAATGTCTCCGGCACTTCAACGGTAAGGAGTTCTATCGGCTCGTATTTTACGCCGTCAATTTCTTTTATAATTACCTTAGGCTGACCGAGTTGAAGTTCGTAACCTTCACGGCGCATGGTTTCAACCAAAACCGCCAAGTGAAGAATACCGCGACCAAAAACCTGCAATTTTTCAGGCGAATCGGTTTCCTCGATTCTCAAAGCCAAGTTCTTTTCCGTCTCTTTGAAAAGTCTTTCGCGAAGGTGTCTTGACGTTACAAATTTACCTTCTTTGCCGAAAAACGGTGAATTATTGATGGTGAAAAGCATACTCATTGTAGGCTCGTCAACGTGAATACGCTTTAATTCTTCGGGGTTTTCAGGGTCGGCAACGGTGTCGCCGATGTCAAAATTGTCAAGACCCAAAATAGCGCAGATTTCACCGCAATAAAGTTCTTGCTTTGATTTTTCTTTTCCCAAACCTTCAAAAGTGTAAAGTTCTTTAACGGTTGAACGCTCGATTTTGCCGTCTGCTTTCATAACGGCTACGCTCTGACCCGGTTTTATTGAACCTCTGTAAATTCTTCCGATTGCAATTCTGCCTTGATATGACGAATAGTCAAGAGAACTAATTTGCATTTGAAGCGGACCTTCAACAACTTTCGGAGCGGGTATGTGTTTGATAATCAAGTCCAAAAGGTAAGAAACATCTTGTGTCGGAGTTTTCCAATCGGGTCCCATCCAACCTGCTTTTGAACTTCCGTATGCAACGGGGAAATCCAACTGCTCTTCGCTTGCCTCCAACGAAAACATCAAGTCAAAAACCTGTTCGTAAACCTGTTCGGGCGTACAGTTAGGTTTGTCAACTTTGTTAACGACAACTATCGGTTTGAGTTTTAATTCGATAGCCTTTTGAAGAACGAATCTTGTCTGCGGCATCGGACCTTCAAAAGCGTCAACAAGAAGGATAACGCCGTCAGCCATGTTTAAAACTCTCTCAACTTCACCGCCGAAATCCGAGTGGCCCGGAGTGTCTATAATGTTGATTTTCACGCCTTTGTATCTAACGGAAACGTTTTTTGAAAGAATGGTTATACCGCGTTCCCTTTCGAGGTCGTTGTTGTCAAGAATCAAATCCTGAACCTCTTGATTCTCTCTAAAAAGATGTGATTGGTGCAAAATTCTGTCAACCAATGTGGTTTTACCATGGTCAACGTGAGCGATAATCGCAATATTTCTGATGTCCTGTTGCATTTTTCTGATATTTTTTTCAAGCGGCAAAGTTAGTAAATATTTAAAAATTATTATGTTATGTTTTGCTTAATTTTTTTTGCAGATAGTATACTGCTTAACAAATAGTTAATTTTCGGTGAAAACTATAAAAAAATTTGCAAAATTCAATTTTTGTTCGTTTATTTGCGGTGATATTAATTATTGTTTAATCAAAAAAAATTATTAACTATGGAAGAAGAAGTTAAAATTGTTGATTCTCCGTATCAGACCAAAGGATA
Source organism: Bacteroidales bacterium (assembly GCA_017417315.1). Classification (GTDB taxonomy): domain Bacteria; phylum Bacteroidota; class Bacteroidia; order Bacteroidales; family UBA3824; genus UBA3824. The sequence continues at coordinate 19,238 of JAFPZK010000030.1, read as the reverse complement.
TTTGTGCTATTTGGGAATACTGATTTTAGTTCCGCTCTTGACCGTAAAAAAAGAAGCAAGAGATGAATTTATAGATTGTCATATTAAACAAGGTATGGGACTTTTGATTGTAGAAGTTCTTGCTACTTTTATCAGATCACTTGTCGGTAGCGGTGCGATAGCAATGTTATTTTCGTTAATATCTTTGTTCTGTGTTATCTTGGCAATTATGGGTCTTGTTAACGTTAGCAAAAAGAAAATAGCAAAATTGCCGTTATTCGGCGATATGTTTTCTAAAATCAATATGTAAAGAATGATTAATTTTTTCATTTGTTTTGTGCGGTTTGTTTCTTTTTGAGGAGCGAACCGCTTTTTTTATAACCCCTTTTCAATATTCCAGTACCAGTTTGCTGCCGTCAAAAGTGCAAAAAACACAATTACGTACCACGGCACTTTTATAAAATAAACGGTTTTATAAAAGGTTTGTTTTTTTGCGATTAAGTCGTAAATTATCCATAAAAGGCTGATAATCAAAAAACTGCCTACAATTACCGACAGCGGATTCATCATCAAGGCTTGAAAAAAATCAAAATGAAAAAACAGTTTCAAGCCCCTGATTGTGCCGCAAGCGGGACACGGATAGCCCGTCAAATTGTGAAAAATACACACCGTAAAATGCTTATGTGCTTTAAGATTAGGCGGTTGACAAAGCGAAAAATATAAAACCGCTGAGATTATCGCAAAAAGTAACGCTTTATATTTTGTCTTAACATCATCGGTTTTTGCTGTAAGCGAAATAAGTTCTTTAAAAAAACTCATATTTTCTATTTTACTTGTGAGGCTTGATTAATCGGTTCTTTACGGCAGTCCCAAAAGGCAACAATATTGATAACATCGTCATCTATGCGATAAACCAATTTACTTAGTCTGTTGACTATGATACTCCGATATGTATTTACACGGTCAGCAAATAAAGGGTCAATACGTGCGATTGCCGGATTACTCTTTATTAATTTAACTATCCTATCAATTTCTTGCAAAAAATCTTTCAAAGCAGTTTCGCCAAAATTTTTGTAGATGTATTTGGAAATTTGCCGTCTTGATTGTATTGCATCTGACTTCCATCTTACTTTCATACAGCCATTGCCAAATCAGGTTCATCTTTTCCCATTAACGCCAATTCCTCTTCATTCCATGCCTCTTCGTCAGGAATCATACGTCCGGCCGCAATATCGGCTTCTGCCTCGTCGATGATGGCATTGATTTCGTCCATTGTATATGGACGGAGGTTTTTCTCATAATCCTCAATATCAAACTCATCATCTTGTTTTGACGCAGTAAATGCTGATTTTATACTTTCCATAAGCATAAAACTGAGCTCAAATTTTTCGCTGTTGTTCAAGTCCTTTGCCAATTCCCAACAACGCATTACTGAACTTTTTACTTTTGTTTCCATAGTTTTTAAGATTTTATTCTTCGCTGTAAAATTATGAAAAGTTTTTGAAAAACTCAAAAAAAACTCATAAAGTGATTTTTCCGTTTTGGTTAAACAAATCTGTTATTTTCTGTACGATATTTTTTCTGACCGAAACCGTAATTTCAAAAAATTCTGCGCCGGAGGTTTCTATGATTTTTAAATCGTTGTCCTTGATTATACGCATTACAAAATTCATATTTGCGTAAGAGGTTTTTATGCGGATGGTTTCGGTAACAAGTTTTTCTTGTTTTTCTGCGTTGTCCAATGCTAATGCCGCCGCCGAGGAATAAGCGTCGATTAGCCCCGGAATGCCGAGTTTTGTTCCGCCGAAATATCTGACAACCAACACAATAACGTCAGTTATATTTTTTGATTTTATGGTATTTAAAACCGGCAGTCCTGACGAGCCGGACGGTTCTCCATCGTCAGCGGCGCGAAATTTTTCTCCCTCAGCACCAAGCCTAAAAGCATAAACGACGTGAGTAGCATCGTAATATTTTTTCTTGAATTTTTTGCGCAGTTCGTCCGCCTCGTCTTCACTTTCGATATGAAAAGCAAAGGACAAAAACTTTGAACCCTTCTCTTTGAAGACTGCTTCGCCGCCGCTTTCGGAAATTGTTATGTAACTGTCAGATTTTTCCATAACTCTCAATTTTATTTTCGTACAAAAATACAACTTTTTTCTAAAAAAACGACAATGAAAACAAAAAAACATTTCTCCCCATAACTCAAAGAAAAGTCGAGTTATGGGGAGTTATAATTTTTTATAATTCCCCATAACTCAAAGAAAAGTTGAGTTATGGGGAGTTATAAAAAATGCAAAATATTAATAATCAATATTATAACTAAAATGAAATTTTTCAAAATTAAGTAAAAATAATTTTGTCAGAAAAATAAAAAAACGTATATTTGCAAAAATTAAAACATTTATTTTATGGCAAAAATTTTCGGCAGAGGATACGAATGTGACGAATTGGAAAAATGTATGACTTCCGACAAATCGGAATTAGTTTTGATTTGCGGACGGCGCAGAATCGGTAAAACTTTTCTCGTGGAAAGTTTTTTCGACGGGAAATATGCGTTTAGTTTTACCGGCGGACACAATGTGCAGCAAGAATTTCAGTTAAAAAACTTTACGAAAGCACTGAAAAAATACGGCAAGTTTAATATTGAGCCTTCTGTAAATAATTGGTTTGAAGCCTTTGATGTTTTGGAAACCGTTTTAGAACAAAACCGCAGCCGCAAAAAAGTTGTGTTTATTGACGAAATGCCTTGGATTGACAATCCTAAATCATTGTTTGTTACCGCTTTGGAAAACTTTTGGAACTCGTTTGCAAACCGCCGTAAAGATATTGTGTTTATCGCTTCCGGCTCGGCAACTTCGTGGATGAACGAAAAAATTATCAACAATCAAGGCGGACTTTATAACCGTGTTACGTTGCAACTTTATCTTAAACCTTTTACGCTGAAAGAGACCGAAGAATATCTTCAAAGCCGTAATTTTGTTTGGGACAGATACCAAATTATTCAAAATTATATGGTTATGGGTGGTGTGCCGTATTATTTGAGCCTTTTGGACAACAATTTGAGTTTTGCACAAAACGTTGATAATCTGTTTTTTAATTCACGGGGCAAACTCCGTCATGAATTTCGGGAACTTTATCCCGCGCTTTTCAAAAATTCTGACAGCTACGAAAGTGTTGTAAAAGCCTTAAACGACAAAAAATCAGGACTTTCGCGCGGAGAAATTGCCGAAAAAACTAAAATTCAGGGCGGTACGCTTTCAAAAATTCTCAAAAATCTTGAACTTTGCGATTTTATCCGCAGTTATGCTTATTTCGGTCGCAACACCCGCGATTGTATTTACCGTTTGACGGATTTTTACACGCTTTTCTATTTTCGTTTTTTGGAAAACAGCAAGGGTGTTGACGAACATTTTTGGACACATTCTATCAACCGTCCTGCATTAAATTCTTGGCAGGGAATAACTTTTGAAACCGTTTGTTTAACGCATATCGAACAAATCAAAGAGGCGTTAAAAATTTCGGGAATCCTCACGTCTATAAGCACTTGGCGCAACGAAAACTCGCAAATAGATTTGGTTATCAAACGTGCAGACCGTCTGATTAACCTTTGTGAAATAAAGTTTTCTACCGTGCCATACGAAATCACTTCCGACTATGCCGCAAAACTCAGGCAACGTCAGGCGGATTTTATGTCGTCAACAAAAACGACTTACGGCATAATTAACACATTTATAACTGTTTACGGTGTTTCTAAAACGAAAAATTCAAGCATTGTTCAAGGCGAAGTAACGGCTGATGAGTTGTTTTCTTAAAAAAAAACAATTTACCACTGAATCGCCGTTTGTCCGTTTTGGATTAAATATTCGTTTGCTTTTGAAAAATGTTTGCAGCCGAAAAAGCCTCTGTAAACGCTCAACGGCGACGGGTGTACTGTATTCAAAATCAAATGCTTATTCGTGTCAATAACCTTGCCTTTGTTTTTAGCATAACTGCCCCAAAGCATAAAAACGACGTGTTCTTTTTTGTCTGAAATTTGTTTTATGACCTCGTCCGTAAACCATTCCCAGCCTTTGTTAGCATGAGAAGCGGCTTCATGCGCCCTTACCGTTAAAATCGAGTTCAAAAGAAAAACGCCTTGTTTTGCCCAACGTTCAAGATTGCCGCTTTTAGGTATCGTAATGCCCAAATCCGACTCTATCTCCTTGAAAATATTTTGTAGCGACGGCGGAAACTGCACTCCGTCCTGAACCGAAAAACACAAGCCGTGTGCTTGCTGAGGCTCATGATACGGGTCTTGTCCGATGATGACAACTTTTACGTTGTCAAACGGACAAAGATTAAAGGCGTTGAAAATATTTTTGCCCTCAGGGTATACGGTGTGCGTTTGATATTCTTGTTTGACAAAATCCGTAAGTGTCTTAAAATAAGGCTTTTCAAACTCGTCAGACAAGACTTTTTTCCAACTTTCTTCGATTTTTACGTCCATAATTTTAAAATGTGGTTTTTTCTTTTAAATTCTTGAAACCTTCGCCCAAAACTTCACTCGCGTCAAGTACGGTCATAAATGCTTTCGGGTCAACCTCTCGGATATAATCTTTCAACTCTTCAACCTCTTTTCTTTCAAGGACGGTGAGAATAATGTTTCTTTCGGCGTGTTCATACATGCCTTTGCCGGTTAAATATGTGCCGCCTCTGTCCATTTCCGTCAAAATTCTTGAACGGATTTCCGCATGTTTTTCCGAAATGATTAACAATGCTTTTTGAACGCTCATACCTTGAAGCACGATGTCTATTGTTTTGCCTGTTACATAGATGATAATCAGCGAGAAAAGCGGAATAGCCCAAGAGTGGAATGCCGCAATACTCATCAAAACGACAACTGCATCAACGGAGATTTGAAGTTTTCCGAGAGGCTGACGTGTAAATTTTGCAAGCATTGCTGCAATAGCGTCAGTGCCGCCCGAAGAGGCTTTCGCCTTGAAAACCAAACCGCTGCCGATACCAATCAACAGTCCGCCGAAAATTGCTGACAACAAAGGCTCGTTTTCAACCAACGGTTTGTATCCCCATGTAAACTCTAACAGCGTAGTAGCCACCGACATAGACCCGAAACCGATTACTGTTTTGAGACCGAATCCTGCGCCGAGAAGTCTCATGCCCAAAAGCGTAATCGGAATATCCATACACAACGACAAAATACCGATAGGCAAACCTTCGGGGAAAGTTTCAAACACCCCTTTCGTCAAGTGGTGAATCATAATCGAAATGCCGTAAACGCCGCCCGGAACAAATTTATAAGGCGATACAAACAAAATAAACGCTACGGCTATAATCATTGAACCGAGGATTATTAACAAATATTGACCTAAGTCTTTACCTGTTATTTTCTTTAACATATCACTACCTCCGGCTCTAATTTGATTCCGAATTTGTCTTTTACGGCTTTTTCTATTTTTTTCGCATATACTAAAACGTCTTTGCCGTTAGCATCACCTAAATTGATAACAATCAAAGCGTTATTTTGGGCAACGCCGACTTTTGATCCTGCTTCCGTGGTTTTAAAACCGCATAAATCAATCAGTTGTCCGGCTGAAAGTTTTATTTTTCCGTCCTCTGACGGATAATTTTTTAATCCTTCAAACTCCGAAGACAGTTTTTCAAAGGCTTGTTTTGTAATTTCCGGATTTTTGAAGAAACTGCCCGCATTGCCGAGTTTTTTGTAATCGGGAAGTTTTTCATTACGCATTGCCGTGATAACTCTGCGCATAATGGACGGCGTTAAAACCGTAAATTCTTTCAACTTTTCTTCCAAATTAGCGTATGAAGTTATCGCAGTAAACTTTTTATTAAGTCTCAAAGTAACTGCCGTTATGAAAACTTTGTCTAAGAAATCCGTTTTAAAAACCGAGGTTCTGTAACCGAATTTGCAGTCTTCCGCCTTAATGCTTTTCAGTGTAAAGTCTTCAAAATCATAGTATTCTATTTCAACAACGTAGTTTTTCATTTCTGCGCCGTATGCGCCGGCGTTCTGAAAAGCCGCTCCGCCGACAGTGCCGGGAATTGCCGAAAGGTTTTCTAAGCCCGACCAACGGTTTTTCAAACTATATTCTATAAAAGTGTCCAAGTTTTCGCCCGAAGATACTTTTAAGGTAACTGTTTGGTCGTCTTCTTTCTGCACTTTTATTCCTTTCATAATGTTTTTTAAGACAACGCCCTTGAAATCTTTTGTGAAAAGAATGTTGCTGCCGTTGCCGAGAATAAGGCGCGGCATTTCAAAATATTTTCTTTTTCTGACAAAATTTTCAATGTCGTCCAAGCCTGCAATTTCGATGTAATTTGCGGCTTTTGCTTCGATGTTGAAGGTGTTTGATTCCTTCAACGAAAAATCTGAATATATAAGCATTTTTTTATTTTTTATCCGATTAAATTAAGCATTTTAACGGTTGCTTTTATAGCTGCCTCTATCTGGTCGGCGTCAAGACCCCGTGTGTGAAGAAGTTGTCCGCCGTTGTTCCACGTGATGACAGTTTCCACGAGAGCGTCGGTTTTTCCTCCCGGCGGTATCGACACTTTATAATCGGCAAGTACGGGGTGCGTTTTGCCGAGTTTGTCATAAATCTTCCACAAAGCCTTCATAAAAGCGTCATACTGACCGTCGCCCGGTGAAGTTGCCTCGTATTCCGAACCGTCAATCGAGATTTTTAATGTTGCAACGGGTTTTAAACCGAGCGAAAGATTAAGACTATAATTTATGATTTTGACATGCTCCTGAATCAAAGAACCGTCCCTTAGAACCTCCGAAATAATAAACGGCAAATCCTCCGTCGTAACGCTTTCTTTTTTGTCGCCGAGTTCTATTATCCGCTTGGTAATTAGTTTTATCTGTTCGGGATTTAAGTGAATGCCGAGTTCTTCAAGGTTTTTGTTGATGTTCGCTTTTCCCGACATTTTGCCAAGCGCGTAAGTCCTCACTCTACCGAACCTTTCTGGCAAAAGTTTGTTGAAATAAAGGTTTGCTTTGTTGTCGCCGTCAGCATGAACGCCACTGCATTGAGTAAAAACACTGTCGCCAACAATCGGTTTGTTGTTCGGAATCCTTATGCCCGAAAACGTCTCGACAAAACGGCACATATCGGTTATGCGTTTTTCGTTGAGATTGTTTTCTAACTCTAACTGGTCATTCATAATGCCGAGAACCGACGCCAAAGGCGCATTTCCAGCCCTTTCGCCGAGTCCGTTAACCGTAGTGTGAATACCCGTAATGCCCGCTTTCAGAGCCGCATAAACGTTAGCAACCGCCATGTCATAATCGTTATGAGCATGAAAATCAAACCTTTTGTCAGGATATTTCGTAACAATCGCTTTACAAAATTCTTCCGTTTTGTCAGGCGTTAAAATGCCCAAAGTATCCGGCAACATAAAGCGTTCTATCGGCATATCTTTCAAGCCGTCAAGCATATAATACACGTAATCCGGCGACGAAATCATGCCGTTAGACCAGTCTTCGAGATAGAGGTTAACGCTAAGACCTTTGTTTTTAGCAAGTTCTATATTGCGTTTGATGTCCGAGAGATGGTCTTCGGGTTGTTTTTTGAGTTGCATGGTAACATGACGGAGCGAGCCTTTTGAAAGCATGTTGATAACCCTGCCGCCTGCATTTGCAATCCAGTCTATCGAAACGCCGTTATCAATAAAGCCTAAGGCTTCAACGCGGTCTATTTGACCGGCATTGTCAGCCCATGCGCATATTTTTTTGAAGGCTTCCAACTCACCGGTCGAAACCCGTGCTGAGGCAACTTCGATTCTGTCTACATTTATATCGTCCAACAACTTACGGGCGATTGCTTCTTTTTCGTGGGCGTTAAAAGATACGCCCGCCGTCTGTTCGCCGTCGCGAAGTGTCGTGTCAAGTATTTCTACCATTTTTTCTTTATGAGTTTGATTTTTTGAAACCGCAGTTTTCTGTTCTTAAAGCGCAACCTTCACAGTTTGCGTGTTTGTTTTTGTAAATGATTTCGTTGTCAATCATTTGTTGCATTTGATGCATACAATAAATTCCGCGTTTTTGCATTTCTTCGTTTTCTCCGACTTCGTATTGCGGAAAACGCTTTTTCTTGCTGAAAAAAATCTGTATCCCCAGACCCAAAAAGCATAACGCCAAAATCACCAAAACAACAATAAACACCCGTAAAAACTCCATAATCTATAATATTTTACGCCGCAAAATTAAAAAAAATCGTGTGATATGCAAAGTTCAAAACAATATTTTCTTTGTATTTTTCTGAAAATTTTTATTAATTTTGCACTCTGAAAAATCAGCAAAATTTTGAATCCGAATATTATAGCAAAATACAACGTACCCGTACCGAGGTACACGAGTTATCCGCCTGCCAATTATTTCACGGAATTCGGCGCAGAGGATTACAAAAATGCGGTCTTAAAGTCTAACGGCGCAAAAGACCGCAATCTGTCTTTTTATATCCATTTTCCGTATTGTCCGAGGCTTTGCCATTATTGCGCCTGCAATTCATACCCAATGCCGCAACAAACTGTGGTTCAAGAATATATAACGGCTTTACATAAGGAAATCGACATGATTTTGCCGCTTTTGGACAGGGACAGAAAAATTTCACAAATTCATTACGGCGGCGGTACACCTACTGCAATGCCGATGACAGCAATAAAAGAACTTAACGACCATTTACTCAGCGGTTTTCAGACTATTGAAAAGCCCGAAATCGCTATCGAATGTCATCCGGCATATTTGAGTATTGAGAATTGGGAAAGTTTGGCAGATGCGGGATTTACTCGTATGAGTTTGGGTATTCAGGATTTTAACGCTGACGTGCTTAAAACCGTTAACAGAAAACCGTCAAAAGAACCGTTGGAAGAGGTTTTTAAAGTTTTGCGCGGAAAAAATATCCGCATTAATTTGGATTTTCTTTACGGTCTGCCTTGTCAAACGCCTGAAACTTTCTATAATACTATCCGTCAGGCGGTTGCGCTTTCTCCCGACAGACTTGTAACTTTCAGTTACGCTCACGTGCCGTGGATAAAAAAAGCGCAGTTAGTACTCGAAAAAGCAGGTCTTCCGAAGCCCGAAATAAAAGAAAAAATGTTTGACAACGCCGCTCAACTTCTTGAAAATGAAGGTTATGTGCGTGTCGGCATGGATCATTTCGTAAAACCCGATGACGAACTTTTCGACGCGCTTCAAAACCACCGTTTGCACAGAAATTTTCAAGGCTACTGCACACGAAGGACAACGGCTCAGGTTTATGCTTTCGGCGTTACGGGAATAAGTCAGTTGGAGGCGGCTTACGCGCAGAATACCAAAGACATAGCAGAATACGTTTCGGAGGTTAATAGCGGAAAAATCCCTGTCAGAAAAGGTTATAACCTCTCTGAAAATCAGCAAAAAGTGCGCGAGGTAATTGAGGCTTTGATGTGCAATTATTATATTGATTGGAGTGAAATTGCATCACGTTTGTCAGTTGAAATTGACGAATTAAAATCCGCAACTGCTTATAACACAGAGATTTTTGCTGAAATGCAGAATGACGGAATTTTAGAATTTGACGATAATACAATCAGGATTACCGCTGACGGAAAGCCTTTTGTGCGCAATGTTGCCGCCGCGATGGATCCGCTTATGAAAAACACAACAAAATCATTTTCAAAACCGATTTGAAATGAAAACAGATATTTTAGTAATCGGGGCGGGACTTACGGGTCTTACAACCGCCTACACGTTGGCTTCAAAAGGCAAAAACGTTCATATTTTGGAACAAAACGACCGCACGGGAGGTCAGATTTTAACACATAAAGAAGACGGTTTCGTTTTTGAAAGCGGACCTAATACAGGCTCGATTTCAAACCCTGAGGTTGCGGAACTATTCGCAGAACTTGAAAAAATTTCAGGCGGAAAATGCAAGTTGGAAACCGCTCCTGATGCTGCCAAAAAGCGTTTGATTTGGAAAGGCGACAAGTTTTATGCTTTGCCGTCGGGACTTGGAAGCGCGATTTCAACGCCGCTTTTTACCCTCGGCGACAAGTTCAGAATTTTGGGCGAGCCGTGGAGAAAAAAAGGCACAAACCCGGACGAAAGTATTGCGGAATTAACGCGCCGCAGACTCGGAAAATCTTTCGTGGATTATGCCGTAGACCCTTTTCTTTCAGGCGTTTATGCAGGCGACCCTAACACTTTGATTACAAGATACGCTTTGCCGAAACTTTATAATTTGGAACAAAATTACGGTTCGTTTGTGCGCGGCGCAATGAAAAAAGCCAAAGAGCCGAAAACCGACAGAGACAAGTTAGCGACCAAAAAAGTTTTCTCTGCCGAGGGCGGTCTCAGCAATATAACAAAGGCGATGACGGACTATCTCGGTGAAGACCGTATCACGCTCGGAATCAAGAATTTAAAAATTAATCCGCAAAACGGCCTCTGGATTGCAACTTTCACCGATAAAGACGGTAACGCAAAGTCAGTCAGCGCGTTGAAAGTGGTAACGACTTGCGGCTCGTATGTTTTGCCGGAAATTCTGCCGTTTATCGAACAAAGCGAAATGCAGAAAATCAACAACCTCAAATACGCACCTATGGTTGAGGTAAGTGTCGGTATTAAAAATACTAACGGCTTGGATTACAATGCTTTCGGCGGACTTGTCCCGACTTGTGAAAAAAAACAGATTCTCGGAATTTTGTTCCCCTCTGCTTGTTTTACGCACCGTGCGCCTCAGGGCGGAGCGTTGTTTTCGTATTTTATCGGCGGTGTAAAACATACCGAAATGATTGAAAAATCAGATTCAGAATTAACGACGATTGTTGAGGACGTTTTTCACGAAATGCTGAAATTTCCGTCTTCCGTCAATCCCGATTTGATAAAAATTTTCCGTCATAAATGCGCTATTCCGCAGTACGAAATCACTACGGGAGAGCGTTTTGCAGCCGTCGAAAAAGCCGAAAGAGATTTTCCGGGTTTAATAATCGGCGGAAACCTTCGCGACGGAATCGGAATGGCTCACCGCATAAAACAAGCCCGCGACATTGCCGAAAAAATAATCTCAGAAAAATAAGATGATAAAGTGCTTTCAAAATATGAAACGTCCGCCCGTGTGGTTGATGCGTCAGGCGGGAAGAGTGTTGCCGCGTTACAGAAAACTTAGAGAAACGTACAGTTTCCGCGAGTTGATGGAAACGCCGCAACTTGCAGCAGATGTTACACTTATGCCCGTTGAAGACCTCAAAGTGGACGCTGCGATTATTTTCAGCGACATTTTGACTGTGCCTGAGGCGTTAGGAATGGAAATAGAATGGACAGACCATGGACCGAAATTTTTAACACCGCTCTCAGAACAAAAAAATCCGTCAGAAAAACTAAAATTTGACGGCGGAAAATTTCAGCACGTTTATAAGGCGTTAGACATTGTCGCTGAGAAAAAAAACGTTCCGTTAATCGGTTTTTGCGGTGCGCCGCTGACAACGTTATGTTATATGCTTCAAGGCGTTAGCAGCAAACAAAATTTTCCCGAAGCCAAAAAGTTTTTTTATCAAAACCCTTTGGAAACCGAAAAACTTTTGGATTTGGTAACGGAAGTTTCGATTGAATACGCTTTGCAGCAGGTTAAACACGGAATTGATGTTTTTCAGATTTTTGAAAGCAACGCCGGAATATTGCCGGAGGATTTTTACAAGGAGAAGATTTTGCCGAGGGTAAAAAGAATTGCGGAAAAAGTGCGTTCAAAAGGTGTTCCCGTGATTTTTTTTCCGAAAGGTATCGGTACGGGGCTGAATATGATAACGTATGAGGTTTGCGATTTTGCCGGAATTGATTGGCAGACAAGTATTTTTCAGGCGCGGAAAATGATTGACAAACAGGTCGGTTTACAAGGCAATTTTGACCCGCATTTGCTGTTTGCCAATCAAGAAATTATCGCAAAAGAAGTCGAAAAATATAAACCGTTTTTTGAAGAAAATCCTAATTGGATTGCCAATTTAGGACACGGAGTTTTGGCGGAAACGCCGCTTGAAAACGTTAAGTTTTTTATTGAGAAAATTAAAGAGTTTTAAGAAATGATACAATATAAGTCTATAAACCACTTGAATACGACACTCGCCGAGAGAGAAAAGTTTTTTAAGGATTTTAACCGCGACGGAGTAGAGCCGTCGGTATTTTTGCAGACTTGCAACCGTGTGGAACTTTATTACGGCGACGGCGACATTCCCAGTGATGTTGCGCGTCATCTTTTTCGTGTGGTTTGCGGTTTGGAATCGGCGATAACGGGCGAAAAAGCCGTTCAAGGGCAGGTGAAAGACGCATATTTGACTGCCCGCAATTCTCAAAAACTTTCAACGCCGATGCACAAACTTTTTGAAAGTGCTTTGCAAATCGGCAAACGTGTCCGCAACGAAACGGAGATTTCGCATGGTGCGGTAAGCCACTCGTTAGCGGCAATCGAGATTATCGAGCAGGAAAAAATCGACCTTCAAAACGCCCGCATTACGATTATCGGTGTTAACAAACTGACTGCCGACATTATCAAATTTTTGCAGAATAAGGGTGCGAAACTTGTTTTTCTTGCCAACCGCACCGAAGAAAAAGCCCGCAAAATGGCAGAGCCTTTCGGAATCGACGTTTTCACGCTTGACGAGAAAGCCACTTTTATGCGAGATACCGACATTCTTATCAGTGCGACTTCTGCACCAAATGTAATTATCTCAAAATCAGACATTAATCCTGAGCATAAACTTTTGGCGATAGACCTTGCGTTTCCGAGAGACATTGCACCTGATGTTACGGAAATCGAAGGTGTTACTCTTTATAATCTTCATGATGTGGAGCAAAAAGTCAAGGACAATATTTCGATTCGAGAAGACGAAGTAAAAAAAGCCGAGGCTCTTATCGAAGAAGAAATCGTTGAGTTACAGGATATTATGGAGAGAAGAAAAAAGTATACGGCGGTGGTGTAATGAAGTAAAGCGACTATCGAAAATTTTTCGGTAGTCGTTTTTTTCTCAATTACAATTTTTCGATGTCTTCAACAGACAGCAGAGTTATATCGGCAATCGTCTGAAAATCAAAACCTTTTGTTTTCATACGCTTGGCGTTTTCAAGCGCATTCTGACGTACACCTTCTGTTCTACCTTCCTCCCTCTCGTTTTTCATGGAATTGCGTTGAGTCATCACTTCAAGCAAGGCATCCTCGTAAACGTATAAATCAGCATCCGAATATGCACTTCTTTCTACAATATTCAACGCTTGACTGATGTCCGGATTTTCAAGCAAAACTGTGTCTACTTGCTCGGTCTGTTCGTTGATTTCAGTTAAAAACCTAAGCCACAAATCTTTAATTGCGCGACTTCCACGGTCAATAGGCTTGTATTTTACAAGTTCAATAAAGATGAGCGAGAGGTCATGGCGAATGTCTTTGGGATGGTTCTTGTTTGTAATATAAAACTCTTGCATATAGCCGTTATCACCTTCATACTCAAAGGCTTCGTCGTTAACAAGTGCGAGTGCATAAACCTCTTTTAACTTTTCAAACGGGTTGCCTTTCGCCAACTGTTTGGTGTACATCGAAGCAGCGTTGAAAAGCGTACGCGAGAAAAATTCTTTGTTCCAATACGACTGCATTTCAACGATAAAACCGCGACCTTTGTTATCTGTGCAACGGACATCAACTATTGAATATTTTTTTGCCGGATTTTCGGGAACGTTTTCAGAGTTGATGATTTCGACTTTTTCTATCGTCATGCCTTCTGGCAACGGCAAAAGGGCGTTCAAAAGGCTCTTGACGAGGTTGGGATGTTCGCCGAAGATTTTTTTGAACGTTAGGTCTACTTTCGGGTTAAGATATTTTGACATAGCTTTATTCTAAATTTAGTTTAATTTGCAAAGTTAAGAAAAATTTTTAGAAAAAAGAAAACAAAAATTATTTGCATAAATTAAAAATGTTTCTGCCAAAATACAGAAACCGATAACAATCTCTATATACAAACAACGACTATCGAAATTCATTTTTCGGTAGTCGTTGTTTATTTCATATCCCCTAACCAACCGTGTCCTAAATCCCAATGTTTATCGTAAACGAACTCGAAATACGGCAACGAAAATTCTTGTTCAATCAATTCGGAAAGTTTGTCCTGAATAGGCTCTGCCCAATGTCCGACAAGGACTATAAACTTATTTATATTCCACGCAATTCTGCCGTGCGGAATTTTTGTATAATCTCCGCTGAATTTTGATTCCTCATTTTTTGCTTGTGCGCGGAAATATTCCTTCGCCCAAACTTGCCTGTGAAGTTGCGGATAATTGATAAACGGCAAACCTTTTTCGGCGGCTTCTTCCGCCATTTTGGGCGTAAGTTCTTTTTTACGGACACCGAAAAAACTATTTTCCTGAATGTCATACCAAAAAATCCCGACACAAGGCATTTGTGTGTCAAATGCTGCCATGCTTTCCATCTGAGCCTTGTGCTGTTCTTCTGTTAATTGTGTCATATTTATTATCTCTGAAATTCTTCTAAATATTGCAGATCGTGATTTCCATTTAGTTTTTTATGCCGTAAATGTACCTCAAAATTTTGGAGTATGCAAATATTTTTGCGGTTTTATTAAAAATCATTACCTTTGCAACCAACAATTTTAAAGCAAAAACAATTATGTCGAAATATCTGAATCCGAAAGTAGATTTAACATTCAAGAAAGTTTTCGGTGAGCATGCAAATTTGGTTAAAAGCCTTTTGAATGCTCTTTTGCCGTTGCCCGCTGGTATGACAATCGAAAAAGTGGAATATCTGACGGCAGAAAACGTTCCTGAAAATCCGGCAAAAAAATATTCAATCGTAGATGTCAGATGTACTGATAATTTCGGACGCGGTTTTATCGTTGAAATGCAATCGTATTGGAACAAAGAATTTTTCTCTCGGACACTTTTTAACGCGGCTTCAATGTATTCCAAGCAGTTGGCAAAAGGCAATCCGTTTGAAAGATTGAAAGAGGTTTATGCTTTGGCACTTGTCAATGACGAAGCATTTAATTATGAAAACGACAGCGATTATATGCAGGAATTTTACATAATTAACAAAAATCACCCGTCTGACATTCACAGAGATATATCGTTAATTTTTGTTGAACTAAAAAAATATAAACCGTCAGACAAAGGTAGCAAGGCGATAAAAGATTTGTGGCTAAAATTTTTAACGCAAATTGACGAAAATACTGTTGAAGTAGATGATGCGATGTTAGAAAATCCTGAAATTAATGAGGCTCTGAATCTTGTAGAGCGTTCTGCTTACACGGATGCGGATTTATATGTTTACGAGGATTATTTGTT
The DNA here is from genome assembly GCA_017417315.1 of Bacteroidales bacterium. GTDB lineage: Bacteria > Bacteroidota > Bacteroidia > Bacteroidales > UBA3824 > UBA3824. The sequence goes on along the minus strand of JAFPZK010000030.1, from coordinate 3,919 downwards.
GGAACTCATGACACAACACAACTCGGTTGAAAATGCGAGGAAGGAAGGTCGCACCGAACAACTCGTTGAAAGTATTAAAAAATTCATTTCCAAAGGTTTTGAATTTGACGAAGTTGTGAACATTTTGGAAATTCCAACCGTCCAAATCCCCGAACTCAAACGTTTGGTTTTTGAATAAGAATTAAAAAAATATTTGAACACATTATGACCAACAATATAATCCGCATTATCGCGCGTGGCAGCCGGTTGTCGAGGTTGCAGGTAGAAGAGTTTACGGCAAAATTTCCCGAACTTGAATTTCAAACGGAATTTATCTCGTCGTTAGGTGATAAAAACTTGAAAATTTCACTGCTTAACGGCGAAGCACCCGACGATATGTTTACCCGCGAACTCGACACCGCAATCATAGAAAACCATGCCGACATCGCCGTTCATTCGGCAAAAGATTTACCGCAAACACTTCACCCGAAAATTCAGTTAGCGGCTCTGTATGAGGCTTTTGACAAGACGGATTCTCTTGTCAGCCGTGATAATTTGCAACTTTCTCAACTGCCCGCAGGCAGCAAAATCGGCACAAGTTCTCCGCTCAGGAAAAAAGAACTTTTAAATCTCCGTCCCGACCTTGAAATCGTCGGAATACGTGGCTGTATCGAAGACCGTGTAAAACAGGTTCGCGACGGCAAAATTGATGCGGCAATCGTTGCAACGTGCGCCCTAATGCGCCTAAAAATGGAAAACGAAATCGCAGAAATTTTGCCTTTTGAAACCCACCCGATGCAGGGACGTTTGGCGGTAACATGCAGAAAAGGCGACAGTTATATTTGCGACCTTATTAAAAAAGGTTCAATATTATGACGACACTTTATACGGGTGCAATTTGTCCCGATTCGTCGTATTTGCACACACCGCTGATAGAGATTGTCGGTTTGGACGACGATTCTGCGCTCCGTGCCGCCGCAAAACGACTTAAAGAGTTTGATTATCTGCTTTTTACAAGTCGTTTTGCTGTAAAATATTGGCAGGCAGCAGGCGGCAAATTTGATGCAAAAAATATCGTTTCAATAGGGAAGAAGACCTCCGAGGCATTGCGGAAAGTCGGTGCTGAAAATTTTTGTCAAACCTCAAAAGATGATTCTTTCGGCGTGATAGATTGGTTTTCGGCACGGGAGAAAGGCAGGGTTTTGATACCGCGCAGTAATATTGCATTGCCGATAATTCCCGACGGTTTAAGGGCGTTAGGTTTTGTTGTTGAAACGGTTGCGGCGTATGTCAACCGTATGCCCGAAAATGTGCAAAAAGTTAATCTCGAAAAAATTGACAAAATTATTTTTACTTCGCCGAGTACCGTGGATAATTTCGTCAAACTTTACGGCGGAATTCCCCACGACAAAATTTTGGATACAAGGGGCGTGGTAACAAAGGCGAGGTTGGAAGAGTATTATTCGCTTTAACAAAATTCATTAATTGAATAAAGTCTTGCCTTATAAGTATTTAGCCTCTGTTTCAAACTTTGCGGCGTTTGTGAAATCTCTAACGGTTTGTTGTCGAAATTTAGCACAATATAATACGGCGAATGTTCGGGCGAAAAACCGTATTTTTCGAGGTTTTCTTTCGTCCAAATCTGAAAAGTGCCTTCCTTTTTTAGGCGGAAAAGTTGATAGTTTTCGCCGTTGGTGTGCAGAAGGACATATTTCATCCTTTCAAAACCTGGCGTTACTTGCAGAGAACCTTTTGAATCTCCGGCACGAAGATAACAAATACCTTTTTCAACCATCAATTCGCGCAATTCTTTGCGGGCGTGGTTGACAAGGACAGTGGCGGAAGCATCGTTTTTCTTAATATTGTCCAAAAGTTTTTGACGTTTTTCGCTGTCTTGCAATTCGTTGAAACGGCGGTTGCTCAAATTTATGAACTCTTGTTCTTTTTCTATTCCAATAAAATTCCGCTCCAACAGATTTGCCGCGATGCCCGTTGTGCTACTACCTGCAAAGGGGTCTAAAATCGTTCCGCCCTTGTCGGTGGATGCCAAAATTACACGATAAAGCAAGCGCAAAGGTTTTTGCGTGGGATGTTTGCCGCAAGTTTTTTCCCATTTGCCGACGGCGGGCAGCCGCCAAACGTCGGTCATCTGTTTGTCGCCGTTGAGTTCTTTCATAACATCGTAATTGAACTTATGCGGAATTTTCGGGGATTTACGCGCCCAAATTATCAACTCTGTCGAAAAGTTGAAATAACGGCACGAAAGGTTTGGCGGCGGGTCGGTTTTCTGCCAAGTGATGATGTTAAGAATTTTGTAACCGCACTCCTGCAAACATCTTTGCACCACAAAAATATTATGATATGTGCCTGAAATCCATATTGTTCCATCGTCTTTCAACTTGGGACGACAAAGCGAAATCCAACGTTTGTTGAACTCATAAATGTATTCAGGCGTGCCGCCCTTGTCCCAATCACCTTTATCAACGCAAACCTGTTTGCCACTCTGAACCGAAATTCCTCCATTGGAGAGGAAATACGGCGGGTCGGCAAAGATGGCATCGAGGGAATTATCAGGTAGTTGCGGAATAATGTCGATGCAGTCGGCAAGGTGGAGAGTGAAGTTTGGAAATGTCTGCACTTTTCACAATGATTTTAATAATTCGACATAGCCTGACCAAGATTTAAAACGACCTTCGCCGTTGGGATAATTGACATCTTCTTGTCCCCAAATCCATTTGTAAGCCTTAATCAACACTTCGGGTTTTTCACCTGTTTGAAATGATAACGAACGAATATCTTCAATAAAATCCATTGGTTCTTCACCGTTTAATGTCCGTTCAAGCAAAGAGATAAACTTCTTGCCCTCTTCTTTGTTTTCTTGACATTTGGCTTCTACATCCTCAAAAATTTGCTTATGTGTTATCTGCCAAAGCGTTTCGTCTGTTGGATTGAAGATAAATACTAAAATATCCTCTTTTTTGGGTTGTCCAAAAACACGCTTTCCGCCCGGCTTGGTGATAACTATTTTGCGACCGTCATCACATTGCTCTACTTCATAGCCACGGTATTCTATACCAATCAATTGGGCAGCAAAATCTTGACGATTGGTATTTCTTATACTCAATGCCTTCAAGTCAATTTTATGAGGATAAATATTTTTAGCCATTTTATTTGATTTCGTTTATAAAGTTAACAATATCCGTCAAGTTGTAAACACGCGGAATAATACTGTACGCTTCTTGAAGTTTGTTTTTGGCTGATTTCCAACCTATTCCGTCAGTAATCCAAACGAACTCAAACCCCTTGACCGAGTTGATTTTAGGCGCAAGTTCTGAATAAGACCGAGCAACTTCGTTGAGTTTAGAGCCGCCCGCGCTGTAAAAATTTACTTCAATCAAATATGTTTTTTCTGACGTTTCAATCACAAAATCAAAACGCTTTTCGTCATCTCCGAGAACCTTGGTGATTGCTGCCCATTCTTTTGAATAAACTTCCTGACGAAATTTGATTTTATTATCTCTAAAAATCTGAGCCACTGTATTTTCCATAATATGACCGCTACGATTTTTGCGAGCATTTGTATCCAATCCTGTTTCTATTCCAAAGACATAATCGACAAGGTCTTTGATTGTGCGTTTTCTGAACAAATCAGCCAATCCTGTGCTTTCCAAAAATTCAATAACTCTGTTGATAGAACCGAAAAAGGTTTTAATTTCAACAATATTATTGAGTGTGTCAAGCACCTTTTTGCTGCCTTCATCTCTTACGGCAATCAAAATTGGCAGTACAGAAAACGCCATTTTGTCCCTGTTCCAAATAGTTTCAACAGACTTCCTCAAATCGGAAGTTCCAATCAAACTATTTAGCATACAAAGACTTAACTTAATGTCGTCAACATTTCTACCTATTTTTTCAAAGTCGCAGAAGAAATCCAATGTTT
>JAFPZK010000029.1 GCA_017417315.1 Bacteroidales bacterium | reverse complement strand
TTTTGATTATGTGGAATCCAAAGGCTAAACGCATACCCTACGGCATTCAGGGCTTTGAAATGCTCCGCCGCGATAATTGTTATTACGTTGACAAAACGCGCTTTATTCAAGAAATAGAGTACGCGAATAAATATTTCTTTTGGGTTCGTCCGAGACGTTTTGGTAAAACGTTGACAATGACGATGTTAGAGGCGTATTACGACATAAATAAGAAAGATAAGTTTGAGGAGATTTTTTCGGGGCTTTGGATTGGTGAGAATCCGTCACCAAGCAGACAACTTGGGCGTTATATGGACGAAACGCACCGCACGGGATATTTGCGGACGTTTTTCAATGCTATAAAAGACGGTTCAAAAACCGCAATCGAACGCCTTTTTATCACTGGTGTTTCACTTGTAACGCTTGACGACCTGACAAGCGGTTTCAACATCGGAACAAATTACACAACCGATGCAAGGTTCAACGAAATCACAGGTTTCACCGAACAAGAAGCCCGCGAAATGCTTACATATTACAGCGGGTATTTCAAATTTCCTTGTTCCGTTGATGAAATAATTGAAACTATTCGTCCGTGGTACGATAACTATTGTTTTGCGGAAGATTGTTTCGGCGAAAGCAGTGTATTTAAGCCGTCAGAAGTCTTATATTTTCTATGTAGGTTTTGCAATGACAATGAATTTCCGGATAGTATGCCTGATAGTATGAATATTTATTCTGACTTTTTAACTCCTAAAATGTTGATAAGGAAGGATAAAGATTTTAAATATGAAGCCGCAATAGTGAAACAATTACTTTTTGTTGGACATTATAACTTCGTACTAAAAGACGATTTTCCGCCAGAAAATATAGCCGACAAAGATGTTTTTATAAGTCTGCTTTTTTATTACGGATTGATTACTATATGTGGTCAAGAGAACGGTCTGACTGTTTTTAAGATTACAAATAGGGAAGCAGAAGAACAATTACGAGATTTTGTTGATGTACAAAGGTTTTGATTTGGAAAAATGCGAGGAAATTATTTCTATAAAAGATTGAGAAAATTATTTGCGTAATATAAAAAATGAAGCGTAAAACCAGAAATAATATTATATGGAGTGTCAGTTTGATAGTTGCTTTTGGGCTTTTTCTTGTGTCCAATCAATGGGGTATGCAAAAAAAAGAATACAATAATTTAACGGTCTACTGGCATAGCGAATCTGTAAAGAATGACACAATTATTGATAATTTAGTAAAATCTATTTCTGTTTTCTTTGAAAATAAAGGTTTTAATTTGTTTGAAACAAAACAAAGCATTTATTTATGCAAATCGGATTTGGAATTTTGTATTAAGTCAATTACGATTAATAAAGGAGTAATCGGTAAAAACAACTGTATTTTGAAGCGATTATATATAAAATCACCGGATTTAGAGTATGGTATTGTACCTGCATCAGATTCCACCCTTAACAGCAGGCCATTGAGTAGTGTTATTGCCCATGAACTTATGCACTCTTATCAATTCAATAAATTAGGATTTATTGCGTTTTATTTTGCCCCTAAATGGAAAATTGAGGGAATGGCAGATTTTTTAGCCAACACTTCATCTTGTAAAACGAAGGATGCATTGCCATTATATGTAAAAGGAGAGTCTTATAACAATACTATTAAATGTAACAAAGATATATGGGACGGTACTTTTTTTTATTTCTTATCTCGTGTAAGGGTTGATTATCTATTATCACACAAACGTATCTCCGAAGATGATTTTTGGAATATAAAATACGATACAGACAAATTAGACGAAGAAATTAGGGGCGCAATCAAACGTGGTGATTATGTTTTTGATAACTTTGAGTTTCAAGAATAAATTACCAAATGAATATGGATAAATCTTATTCCGTCAAAAACTGCATAATAATATTTACCATAATTTCTTTTTCGTCGGGTTTGGATTCGGCTAAGCCCTGCGAATTATTTTAATTGTCTGTTGTAATTCTTCCAAACGACGGACGTTAGCAGCATAACCTTTTACGATGTAATCTTTCAAAATTTTGTTCGCCCAAATTCTGAATTATAGTTTGATGGCGGATTTGAAAGCAAATCTACGCTCGTATACACTTCCCATTTTTTTTGAGTGTAAATTACTCTGGCATAGACACTTCCTCCTATTTGGTTTGTTATAACGGACTTTGCTCTGAAATTGCCGCCTATTTTAGGACAAGTATTTTATTCAAATTAGTACTTGTATATTTTGTTAACCATTTTTTGTCATCTAACATAAACAATATCGTAGAAACGGCTCGTTGAAATTCATCATGCAACTTGCCAGTTGACTTTAAATTTAGATACCTAAACTACCTACTTCTTACGGTTTTCGGCATTTTACCGCTCCGTTTTTAGAAAACGGAGAAAAAAATCTTTCGTTCTTTTTTATTTGCCACCTCCGGGGATAAGTTTGTTTTGTTGATTTAATTTTCGATTGCAAAGTTATAGTTAATAAAAACATTTGTCAAGACCTACCTTGCAAGAATTTTAGTTAAGTATTTAAAAATAAGTCATTTGCATTTTTACTACACCCAAAAATGCAAGATTTTTTGAAAAACCTTGCATTAATGCAATAAATCTTGCATTATCGCAATGAATCTTGCAAAAACGCAAAGATTTGATAATATTGTATTTAAAGAATTTTTCATACATTTGCAGCGTAAAATTTTAGGTCTATGCAAAAGTCAAGTATTATTGTAATTTTTATACTTTTTCTTGTACTAACGGCGTGTTTTGAACAAAACAGCGAATTATATAGAAAAATCGCTGTTGCCGCAGTTTAAAACCCGATTTTGTTGAGGATTTAGATAAAAACTATCCGAAACTTACGCCCCGATACAAAATAATTCTCATTCTTGAAGATATGGGAAAATCAATGGAAGATATTCTGTTGATAATGTCATTCGGCGAAAACGCATATTACAGCGCAAAATCAAGAATTAACGGGGCAAAAAAATAATTGTAACGGCAAAAGATTTTTTCAATATTTTGCCGTTACAATTATTTTTTTAAACTTTGAAATTAAGGATTTTTTATTTATATCCCGGATTTTGTTCCAAGACTGCGTCCTTATTAAGTTGAATTTCGGACAAAGGTATCGGCAACAGCGTGTGAACATTTGCGTCAAAACCCGTAATCTTTTTTTCGTCAACGCCCTCGGCAAAACGTGTCATCATCATTTCAACGCGGTCTGCAAGTTTGCCCGTTCTGCAAAGCGTATAACGGCGGTTTTCTTCGCCGACAAGTTCGCGGATTCTTTCGTCAAGAATAAAGTCTATGGACATATCCGCTGCACTTACTTTTCCCGCTTCGGCGTTGCCGCTTTCTGCTCTGAAAGTCTTAAACGCGCGGTCTCTCAAAACGTTAATATCGTCAGCCGCACCCTGAGCGTTGCCCGACATAACACGCGCCTCGGCTCTCAAAAGGTAAGCGTCTGCCAAACGCATCAAAGGCCAATCTTTTACCAACGACCAACCGAAATCATCAGTTACGTCATAGCCGCCCCATTTCGTACAATGCGGATACATAACTGCCAAAGTGTCAGCAACCGACCAATGAACCAAATCGCCCGTTTTAACCGTAATCTGTGTTGCACCTGCCGTGCCTTCCGCAACTTTAAAGCCGTCAGCGTCTATCCAAATCGTTTCCTGAAAACCGGGTTTGTTGTAATAAAGTTTGCGGCGGATATTATAATTAGAATTTCTGACGTCGCCTTCTTGATAAACGCCGTATTTAACGTAATTGCTGAGCCTTAATCTGCCGTTTCCGCGACCGCCTAACGAATCGGCGTTAACCATTCCGCTCAACTTGTGAAAAGCCGCAACCCAGTTTCTGCGCTGTTGAGGAGCGTTAATTGTACCGCCCGGAACGGTGTTGTTATATTCCATCTGAAAAATCCATACGCCTTCCGTATTGCCCTGACTTCTGCGCTGATTGCCCCAACGGAACATATCGCTGTAATAATCGCCGTTATCCGAAAGAAATTTTCCGTAACGCTCCTGAATCAAACTATAATGTCCCTCGTCAATTACGGGCGAGACAATATCTTCCGCTTCTTTGTTTTTACCCATTCTGAGAAATGCCTCAGCCGCAAGTATGCGGGCGCAATCCTTATTGATACGGTTTTGAGTTGCCGTTTTGTCAACCTCAGGGAGGTTTGCGACGGCATCTGTCAAATCTGAGGTTATCAATTCATCAATTTTTGCAATATCTTCTCTGACGTAATCGGTTCTCGGTGTTGACGTGTTTTCTACAACAAGCGGCACTTTGCCCCATAACGTTACCAACAAATTATAAGAATACGCTCTGAAAAATTCTGCTTCGGCTTTGTCTGCCGGCAAAACGCCTTCGGTAGAAATTATGATGTTGGCATTGTTGATTATGGAATAAAGCGAACTCCATAAATGATTTATGCCGGGATTTTCAGAAGTTAACGTTGCGTATTGATAAAACGGAATTTCAACGCCCTGAACATCACCCGGTGCGCCGACGTCCGTTCCGTCCTGAAAACAGCCCACAAAGCCCTGACTGTCTGACCAACCCCAAAGGGCGGCAAACTGCCTGTGAAGTCCGATTATTTTTGCCGGAACGTCGTTAACGTCAACCGAATACGACGAATACATTTTTTCTTCCAAAAAATCTTTGCTGCAAGAACTTACCGTCAAAGCGGCTGCGGCAGCGGTATATATAAGTTTTTGTATTTTCATAATAGTCTTGATTAAAAAGTTATGTTCATTCCGAAAACTACGCTTTTAGTCATAGGATAATTTTTTTCATAATTGCTGAAACCGCGCTGAGCCATGTCAGCCTCCGGGTCCCAACCTTTCCATTTCGTAAAGGTCAAAATGTTTCTGCCCGTAGCGTAAAGCGTTACCGCGCCCAAGTGCATTGCGTCAGAAAGTCTTTGCGGAAACGTATAACTGAATGTTACGTCCTTGATTCTGGTAAAACTTGCGTCAGAGGGATATTTATATTCGTTACGGTTTGCAGATTTCGACAAAGAACTATATTCGTTACTGCGGTTTTCAGGTGTCCAATAACCAACTTCCGTCGTGAAGTTTCTGCGCCCCATTTCATCGGAACGTGCCGCCAAAAGAGAATTGTTGCGTTTAAGCCCCTGAACCGTCGTTATGAAAACCGATAACGTAAAGCCTTTATACGTGAAAGTGTTTGTTAAGCCGGCAGTAAATTTCGGCGTTGTCTGTCCTTGAATTGTTTTGTCATTTTCGGGAGTGATTTTGCCGTCGCCGTTTACGTCGCGGAGTTTTACGTCGCCTGCCTTAGCCTCAGGATCCCAATTCAAATGTTCGCCTCTTTCGATTTCGTCTTCCTGCCAAATGCCGACCATTTCGTAATCGTAAACAACACCTACCGGCTCGCCGATAAACCAACGGTTGCCTATATCGTCCATACCGTCGCCGTAGAGGTCAACAATTTTGTTTTTGTTTGTTGAAATTACAAAAGATGATGCCCACTTAAAATTGGTTTTGTCAATATTATGAGTGTTGAGTGTAAATTCTACACCGAAGTTTTCCGTCTCGCCGATGTTCGACATAACGTTGTTATAACCCGAAACTTTCGGAAGGTTTCTGTTCAAAAGCAAATCCGTCGTGTTGGATTTGTAAACGTCGATTGTTCCCGTAAATTTATTTTGATAAAGACCGAAGTCAATGCCGACGTTAAAAGTACGTGTTGTTTACCAAGAAAGTCCTGAGTTTCCCATTTCGTTTTTAGCCCAAATTGCGGCAGTCGGTTTTCCGTCCATTGTGAGAAGTCCGTTATCCATTTTGCCGATTGTTCTGTAAACCGAAATTGCCTCGTTGCCCGCTTTTCCGTAAGAAAGTCTTAATTTCAAAGCGTTGATAATGTCGGAATAATTATCCATAAAACTTTCGTCAGCGATATTCCAACCTACTGCAACAGAGGGGAAAACGCCGAATTTATTGTCAGAGCCGAAAACCGACGAACCGTCTCTTCTTACCGTAAAAGTAAACAAGTAACGGCTTGCAAACGAATAATTCAGCCTGCCCATTTGAGACACGGTGTTGTATTTGTCGGAATACGAAGATGAGGTTTGAGTTTCAGCACTTCCGAGATTGTGCCAAAGAAGGTCTTCGTTGATGAATTTTTCGCCGGCTGCCTCGTTGCTGAGATATTTTCTGCCGCCTGAGGCGTAAAGAAGCGTCAGGTCAAAATGGTGTTTTTCAATGTCCTTATTGTAACTGACGATATTTTCAGCGGTGAAACTCTGCGTTTCGGCGTTGAAAATATAACCGTAACCGCCGTTGAGATTATTTTGTTCTTTGCCGGCAAAATACGCACTACGTTCCGGAAGATACGAATATCCGAGATTTAACTTATATGTAAGACCGCTTAAAAAGTCCGTCATTTTTCCGAAATCAATTTCCGCAAAGCCGTTGAGATTGATATTCCAAGAGCGGCGTTCATGGTCTTCGTTGATGTCTTTCATCGGATTCCAAAATAATTTTTCGCTCGCCATAGGATAAATGCAGTAAGAGCCGTCCTCTTCGTAAACTTGTCCGTAAGGGCTCATCGCCTCTGCCATCATCAGATTAACCCTTCCGCCGTCCTTGTTGTGAGATACCACATACGAATTAGTTCCGATTTTCAAGTAATTAGTAACCTCGGCATCGATGTTAGTCCTAAGTGAAACTCTTTGGTAATTATAACCTTTAAGAATACCTCTTTGTTTCATATAATCACCTGAAATATAATAATGTATATTGTCGAAACCGCCGCTGAGGGTAACGTTATGGTCTTGAATGATACCCGTTTGAGAGACCATATCATAAAGCCAGTCGGTTTCTATGCCGGCGGCTTGATTTGCGGCTTCTGCTTCGTTTTTGACAAAATCGTTGAACATAGTTTCTTCCGGATTTCGTGCGACATAATCCCTGTAACGTTGTGTCATTTGTTCTCCGTCGCAGAACTCCAATTTGTGAGCAAAAGTTTCCACGCCGAAATATCCGTTGTAAGTAACTTTCGGTTTGCCCAAAACGCCTTGTTTTGTGGTAACGAGGATAACGCCGTTAGCACCGTTAGTACCGTAAATAGCGGTTGCGGAAGCGTCTTTTAATATTTCGACAGACTCTATATCGCCCGGATTGATGTCGTTTAGCGAACCGCCGCTTTTGCTGATTGGAATACCGTCAACGACGATATAAGGACTTGTGCCGGCATTGATTGAGTTTCGGCCTCGGATTAACGTTATAGGCTCTTCGCCCGGAATAGAGGACGATTGCGTAACGGTGATTCCTGCCGCAGACCCCTGAACCGCTTGCATGACGTTTTGAACAGGCAGTTTAGAAAGGCGTTCGTTTTTGACGGAGGTTACCGAACCCGTAACGTCTGATTTTTTCTGAACTCCGTAGCCTACGACTACGACTTCTTCCAAGTCAACTTCGGTTTCCTTTAAGGAAATGTTAATTATCTGACCCGGAGAAAAATAAATTTCTTGCGTAATGTAGCCGACACAAGAGATTACGAGCGTACCCGATTCATGAGCATTGATGACGTAGTTGCCTTCAAAATCAGAAATTGTTCCGATGGTAGTACCTTTGATGTAAACAGTTGCGCCGATGATAGGTTCACCTTTTAGGTCGGTTATATGGCCTCTGACGGGTGTTGTTTGACGAATATCTTCGATAAGTGGTGCGGCAACGGTTTTTTCGGTTGTAAAAAAAAGACCGGTCGCAAAGCATAATGACAAAACTTTTAAACAATTCATATTGCGTTGTATTTGATGGCGCAAAGATAATAAAAAAAGTATAGGTTGTTTTTGTATTTTATATTAAGTTTATAAAAAAAGGTTGCCGCATTTTTTTGCGGCAACCTCTTTGAATTTATCTGATTACAACTTTCTTTGTTTTAACGCCTGTTTTGACGATGTAAATTCCGCCTTTATGAAGTTGAATTTCCATTCTGTCCGTATCGGGAGCAATTCTCTTTATAACTTTTCCCGTTATGTCAACGATAACGATTTCTTGTGCTGCGTTTTCAACGAAAATTGTCTTTTCAAAAGACCAGATTTTTACGCTTGAAAACGTGATGTTTTCCGTTGCCGTTTCGGGGTCAACAACTGATTCTACGCCCGGAAGTTCTTTAACGTCTTTCCAAGCCCCACCGCCTTTTGCAAGAAGTTCTGCAACTGCTCCTGATTTGAACTCGGCAGCTGTTTTTGCGCACGGGTCGTCTGCTTTTGGGGTCTCGGCTAAATAATAGCAGTTTTCAACCGTTGAACCCGTTTCAACTTTTCCTGCTATGCCGCTGACGTTTTCAGTACCTTTAACCTCTGACAAAGAATAGCAGTTTTCGATTTTACCTTCTGATTTTCCGCAAATTGCGCCGACGTTTTCACCGCCCGAAATGTAAGAGTCAACAATGCCGAGATTTTTTATAACGGCTTCGGAAGTCGTTGCACCGAACATGCCGACGTTATTTTTCTGATTATCGTTGATGAAAAGTCCGCTGATAGTGTGTCCTTTGCCGTCAAAAATACCGCTGAAAGCATTGTCTTTTGTTCCGATAGGTTCCCAAACGGTTAAATCGCCGTCCGCTTTTGAAATGCCCAAAAGTTTAATTACACGCTCCAAACAATCTTGGTTTATAACAATGTCCTCAGTCAAAGCCGCATTTGCTTTTGTATCGCCGCTGTTAACGTCAAATACAAACCAAAGAAGTTCTTCCGCAGAGGAAATCTGATAGAAACCGTCTTTGAGTTCGGGTTTTGTATACGGATTTTCAACAACGGGTTCTGGTTCTGGTTCTGGTTCAGGTTCGGGTTCCGGCTCAGGTTCGGGTTCTGGTTTTGCGCTGACGGTAACTGTTATTTCTGCCGTTTTTTCGTTGAAAGAAATTTTTAAAGTTTGTTCACCGATTTTTGTATTATCAAAACCCGTAACGGTTGCTTTGTCAAGCGACAAAGTGTCGGTTGAATTGTTGTTGTAATACGCCACAAATTCGCCGCCCTCTGCTGAAAATTCTTCGCCTTCAAGATATTCAACTTTGGTCGGCATAGCGTAAACCGCAATTTTTTCAAGTACTATTGCTTTTACTTCAACCTCAAACGAAGTTTCTTTTTCAAGATAAGCAACTTTTATTGTCTGAGTGCTTGATGTTTCAGAATCAAAACCCGAAACTTTTGCAAGTGAAAGTTTTACTGTTTCTTTTGAATCATCATCGTAAGTGATTGTTAACTCTCCGTCTGAAATATCAAAATCATCGCCGACAAAATATTCTGTTTTCGGAAGTTTTGAAACTTCGATTTTTGAAATTTCCTTGTCGGGAACAACATTAACGGTAAAGTACGTTGACTTTTCAGAATACGTAACTTTTATGCTTTGGTCGCCGAGTTTTGTGTTGTCAAGTTCGGCGATTGTTACGCCTTCGGCTTTGAAAGAGAGTACTTCGGTTGTGTTATTGTTGTAAGTAACGGTGATTTCGCCGTCGTCAACGCTGAGGTTTTCACCTTTTTTGTAAGTGAGTTTTTCGGGCTGTTTAGTTACGCGGATTGAAGCAACTGATTTTGCAACAACGGTAACTTTAAACTCGTCCGTAAACTCTTCTTTATAAGTTACGGTGATGGTTTGTTCTTCCAACTTCGTATTGTCGAACTCAGAAAGTTTAACATCTTTATCCGTCAAAGCAACCTCTTCGGTTGTTTGGTTGTTGTAAGTGATTGTGATTTTTCCGCCGGTCAAATTAAGGTCAGTGCCTTCAATAACTTCAAGATTTTTCGGAGCGGTAACTTTGATTGAAGTGATTGATTTTTCGATTACGGTAACGGTAAATGTTGCCGAAAAATCGCCGTAAGTTACCGTGATGGTCTGCTCGCCGAGTTTTGCTGGGTCGTAGCCGGAGATAGTGGCTTTTGCAAGTTCCATGTTTTGTTTGCGACCACTGTTGTATGTAACGGTAAATGTACCGCCGACAGTAGAAAAGTCTTCGCCTTCCAAATATTCTCTCTTTGGAGTGTCGGTGATTTCGATTGATACGGGAGCAATCGTTGTGAAAAATCCGGGATTATCTGCACCGCCGTCCACATGGGCGTAAGATTTTCCGTATAAGCCATCACATTTAGAACCTTTTTCTCCTACAAGGTTGGGGGTGTAGCCGAACATAAAGAAATCGTTGGTAACATTTTCGGTACTCCACTTGTCGCCTACATAAATAGTAGTCAGATTAGATGACCCCCAACAATTGAACATACACTGCATTTCCTTGACCTTCCTTGTATCGAAAGCACTTAAATCCAAAGTTGTGAGAGAGGGTGAATTGAACATATAATTCATATTGACTACGTCTTCGGTATTTAGGTACTTGTCCATATCCACAATTTCTGACAAGTGAGGCAGATAGCCCAAAAACTTTTGACAGTTGGTAGGTTTGAAGTCTTTGAACGATTCGTCAAAAACGGCTTTTGTAACACGTTGATCGTCTATGCCACCCCAACTTGCACCGTGAGAGCCGATGTATCCTGCGCCTTGTTTATAGTTGCCATAGTAAAATCTAAGCGTGCCGTCGTCTTCGAGATGCCGGTAGGCGCATTTGCCCAAATCTGACACAGTAACTTCATAATTGTCGGTCAAGTCATTGTATGATACAATGACGGATTGTTTGCCAACGGTAGTGGTGTTGATACGGGAGATTTTGATGTTATTTCTGAGATTTTGGTCAATAGAATTTTCATAGAAAACATACGGATTGATGTTCTTGGAAGAACCGTCGGGGAATTCAAAAGTAACAATCAAGCCATCAGTGTACAAGTCTTCGCCCAATGCAAATTCTGTCTGAGGTATTTCCTTGACCTTTATGGAAATAGGTTCTTCTACAACCATAGTATATGCCGGATATATGCCGTCAAACACTTTCAAATGAGGGAAAGTGTAGATGGCTTTGCCGTCTTTTATTTCGGTTTTTCCTGCAATCCAGTCTTCCTCAGAATAGCCTTCGGGAAGTTTTCCGTTGCAGAGTTCAGCCGTGGTGGTGTTGCCGCCGCCGGTGATGGTAGAAGGGTACCAATCATCGAATACAAACGGCAAATCGCATATATCCTGATTGTTATAAGTATTTGAAATATTGATACCAAGAAAATGAGCACCACAAATGCTATATCCGTAAGAAATAACTCCTGTGTTGTAGCAATTAGTTATATTGCCAAGCGTAGTTCCACTACCAATACCACCGATGAAAACACCGTTATCAAATAAGGAAACAATTTCACCTGCATTATAGCAATTGGTTACGGTATTACCACCAATTACTATACCAGCTGCCCAACTACCACTAATTTTGCCATAGTTGATGCAATTTTTGGTTGTACCATTGTTATAATAGCATATTCCGGCAGCCTGTTCTTGTCCAAATAATTCTCCGTCAAATATACAGTTTTCAACAATACTATAATTTCCACCATAACCTATGCCACATACATTGTTGCCTTTGAAATATGTATCCTTGATTATCACATTCCTTACTGTATTTTTTATTGATTCGAACAATCCTAATTGAATAAGACCTTTCTTTTCGCTGTCGAAATACAGACCGCTGATGGTGTGTAACTGTCCGTCGAACACGCCGCCGTATTCACAATTGTTTTCGAGGTAGCCCATATAGCCATTGTTGCCTATCGAATACCACTCCCTGAGACCAGCGGTGTTGCCGCTGTGAACTTTTTCGAGTACGTTCTCGTTGACAACGATGTCGGCAGTAAGTACAGCGTTGATGTAAGTGTTGCCTGAATTTACCAAGTGCATGAAGCCGTAAAGTTCGTCGGCAGTGGATATTTGGTAAACGTCACCAACCTTTTGCGGCAATGTGTAGGTGTAGTGGATACAGTGCTTGCAATGATTGTCCTCGTATTCGGGATTGTGGTAGCCGCTGCCGTCAAGGTTTTGGTGGACGTACTTGCCTGAAAACTCAGGATAAGAGTTCGGTTCGGATAGGTCTTGACAGGGGAAAACACCTACAAGGAATGCGATTTCGCCATTGTGGAACGAAGCAGGGGCTTTGCCTACGACGTTGGCTGCCTCGTCGTCTGCGCCGGTATAGCCAAGAGCTTTGAGGGAGGTGAGAGTATTGTTGTAATAGCAGTTGGAAACACCAATATCTTCTTTCCCCCTGCCACCAATGATTGCACCAGCAACGCTTTTGCCGGAGATATTGGCGGCAACATAACAATCGTACATACTTGCACCATAATAACCTACGATGCCGCCTATGTAATCATTGCCAGAAATGGTGCCACGAAAATAGGAACTATGTATGCTTTCATTGCTATACCCCGCAATACCGCCCACATAATTGTGTCCCGCAAAGTACGAATCTTTAACAGCAAAGTTACCTAAAAGACCCAGTCCAGTAGCGTATCCGAAAAGACCCACATAATCCTGTTCGGGGTTGTTGACGTAAAGCCCGCTGATAGTATGCTTGTCGGCAAAGAATTGGGCTTCGGAAGAGTTGTCTATACCATACGGATGTTCGGGCGTGCCAATCGGAATCCAAGTAACGAGGTCTTGGGTTTCGCCTTTAGCGATTTTGTCCAGGAGTTTTTCGTTGAGGACAATGTCGTTCATAAGGCGTGCGCTGGCTCCGGGGTTGCCGCTGTTGACGTAGTTAGCAAACCAAAGAAGTTCTTGGGCGGTGGTGATTTCGTAGAAGCCTTCGACGAGGGCAGGAACGGGCTGCTCACCTTTCTTCGTAAAATATCCCGGAGCATCCGCGCCGCCGTCAATGCGGGCGTAGGTGGCATTGATGAAGTTTTCGTCGTAGGTTGTGCCTTTGCCACCGATGAGAGCGGTGCAGCCTTCAAACATTCCTTCATCAGATGTAATCACATTATTTATTGTCCAATTGTCGCCGACATAGATAGTTTTGAGACTGCTGCAACCGCTGAACATATAGCCCATATCCGTAACATTTTCAGTTTTGAAATTGGAAACGTCGAGGGTGGTAAGACTGCTGCAATTGTAGAACATACCGACCATGCTCGTAACATTGTCTGTTTTGAAATTGGAAACATCGAGGGTGGTAAGACTACTGCAGAGGCAGAACATATAGCCCATCTCCGTAACATTTTCAGTTTTGAAATTGGAAAGGTCAAGGGTGGTAAGGCTGCTGCAACCGTAGAACATAAAACTCATGTTCGTAACATTGTCTGTGTTGAGGTACTCCTTCATGCCCTCAATGACAGTTAAGTTTTTACAATTATAGAACCAATCCGCGCAACTTGTCGGACGGTAATTGTCAAACGATTTGTCGAAGACGACTTTGGTGATTTTGTCCGCGACATCATACCATTGGTCGTCCCATGTCGTCCTCATTCCATACGCACCTGCGGGCTTGTTTTTGTCGTAGTAGAATGTGAGAGTGCCGTCGGAGAATACGGCGTATGCCTCGGGCTCAACTTCTAATGGCGAATTGAGAATTGTGTTTAATATCGGAACATATTGAAAATCGTTGTTCCCTTGATTGATGTTGGATAATAACGGGCTGAACGATTGAGTTTCAGCACTTTTTTGCGGTTTGTGCCACAAATACGGAGGGTTAATTTCTGAGGTGAAAGTCAGAAATGTTGCTATTGTAAATAATAGCAAACATAAATCCCCCCCCCCTTAGAAATTTGTAAAGTTTGGTTGGAGTGTTTTTCATAATTGAATTTTTTATGTTTAACAATAATTAATGTCGGGCGAAAGTTACAAAGAATTTTTAACATTAAAGCAAAAAAGGATTAATTTTTTTTGAAAATTTTTGTTTTGTCGTTTTTTAGGGTAAGCAGGGGTTGAGTGTTGGTTATATTCGATTGCGATATTATTACCGTGGGTTCACACCCACGGCTATTAATCCCGTTTACTTTTTTATTCCTGAATGTCCGTTCTATAAATTTGAATTTCATCGTTTTCGTTTCCCGGATTTACTATCGAGATTATTTTGTCCGCGTATGACGGTTTTATGGTTTTTTCGTGAACTATCATCGGAAAAATTCTCCGCATTTTGGCAAGCCTTTCGGGAATGTTTTCTGAGCCGTAAAAAATTACAAATTCAGGCAAATCTTCTTTTTTACAATGCAAAAAATATTTTTCAGTATATAATTCTCTTTCGTATCGGGAAATTTTTTGAGTGCAGTAATAAATTGACGCATCGGGCGTTTCTTTTTGATAATCAAGTATAAAGACAGGAACGTCTTTGCCTAAGTAAAACACCGGAAATGATTTGCAGTTTGTCAGAAGCGAGTTTTCAACCATAATTGCCGAAATATCGTTTTTGAAGTGAGACAAATAAACCATTGTTTCTACTTGCGGTCTTCTGACAAAAGCAAAACATGTCAGCAATAATACCGGAGTGTTGACGATAAAGAAAGCCGTTGTAATCCAATATCTTAGCCTTGGTTTTGACACCCAAAATCTTGAATTTCCCCAATATCTGTACCAGCCCGCCAAACAGATTATAAAAAACAACGGCATAATCGGCAAAATAAATTGTTCGCCTTTGTAAGGTAAAAGATAACACATTACTATATAGAACGTTACGGGGAAAAAAAGAAGAAAAGTTCTTTTCCAAGATTTTATGTAACCTACCATTGCCAAAATGCCCCACGGAAACGGAATCATCAGCACCAAAAGCGAGATGTACATATAAACCGTTTTTGCACCGTGAGTTGTAAGGCTGCCTTCGAAAACTGCTGAAAAATATTCCCTTATGATATAAAAAGGTGTTCCTAAAAAGATAGTATTGATTATGCCTTCCGACACGAAAACCGAAATTGCCGAGCCTAATATTAATAGTAGCGACCTGCGTTTTCCGGTGAGCAGTCCGACAACGACGGCAAAACCTGCAACAAAGAAAAGCGAGTTTATACAAAATGCTGACGAACAGCCCAAAAGCAATCCGACGAATAAATCATCGCCGTATTTATAGTTTCGTTTGTTGGTTTTAGCAAACCTATAAATTGCAGCCAAAAGAAAAATTGCCGAAATGTTTTCTGGCAGGGATTTAACGCTTAAAAACGGCATAAACCACAGCGAAGCAGCCACAAGTCCTACTGCCAAAGCCGCCTTTCTGTTAGCGAGTCTATACGCCAAACGGTAACTGTAATAAATTACGTACATTGAAATCAGCGCATGGAAAAGCCTTAAAATGAACATTTTGCCTCTTGGGTCAAAAATGTTGAAAAATTCAAGTACATAAAAAATTCCCGTATTTACGATGAGGTATATAAGGCTGTATCCGTGTTTAGAAAAACTTTCGTATTCCATGTCTTCTGACAAAGCCGTAAAATCTAACCTTCCCGAAACAATGTTTTGCGCGTTTTCTATGTAGACATAATGGTCAAAACCGAAGGCAATTCCCTGCGAAAAAACTACGGCAAGCATACGCAGAACAAAGGCTAACCACATACAGAAAAGCAGCGGTTTTTCTTCAAAACAATACCGTATGAATTGCCCGATTTTCATTAAAACGTCTGTAAATCACAAAGTTTTTTGTAAGTTCCGTTTTTGGCTAAAAGTTCTTCATGTTTCCCGCTTTCTACGATTTCGCCTTCGTTCATAACGCAAATCATATCTGCATTTTTAATCGTTGACAGCCGGTGTGCTATGACGATTGACGTGCGGTTTTTCATCAAGTTTGTTAACGCTTCCTGAACGAGTTTTTCGCTTTCGGTGTCAAGAGCGGAGGTTGCCTCGTCAAGAATCATAATCGGAGGATTTTTCAAAACGGCGCGGGCAATCGAAAGCCTTTGACGCTGACCGCCTGACAATTTTCCACCACGGTCGCCGACTGTATAATCATAACCGCCGTCTTTTTCTTTTATAAAGTCTGACGCATTAGCAACTTTTGCCGCTTCTTCAACCTGAGAATCTGTTGCCGTATCAACACCGAACGAAATATTGTTGCGGATTGTATCGTTAAACAAAATTGATTCCTGATTAACATTTCCCATCAAAGAACGCAAATCCGTTAATTTATAATCTTTTATGTTAACACCGTCAATCAAAATTTCGCCTTCTTGAGGATCCCAAAATCTCGGCAAAAGATCCACTAACGTCGATTTTCCCGAACCCGACTGTCCGACCAAAGCAACGGTTTTACCTTTTTCGATTTTTAAGTTGATATTCCTCAACACGTATTTTTCAGCGTATTTAAACGAAACGTTTTTGAACTCGATTGAAGACTTGAAATCGCTGATTCTGACCGGGTTTTCTATTTCGGGAACGTTCATTGTCTCTTCCAAAATAGCATTTACGCGGTCAAGCGAAGCCATACCTTTCTGAATCGTATTATACGTCCTCGCTAAATCTTTTGCGGGGTTAAGAATCTGCGTGAAAACCACCAAATAAGCGATAAATTCTGACGAGGTAAACGTATTGTCGCCTTTAACGAGAATCAAATATCCGCCGACTACCAAAATAAACGTGAATGCCAAAATTCCTAAAAATTCGCTCAGCGGCGACGACAAAGAATGTTTGCGCATGATTTTGTTTTGAAGTCTGTAAACTTTGTCGTTGATTTTTTTGAAACGTTCTTTCATTTTTCCCTCAGCGACAAAAGCCTTGATAATGCGCAGACCGCCGAGAGTTTCTTCCATAATCGTCAGCATTTCGCCTGCCGCCGCCTGACCTTTGCCGGAGGTGTCTTTAAGGCTTTTTCCGATTTTTCCGATAACAATAGCAATCAGCGGCAAAACAAGAAACGAAACGCAGGTCAGTTCCCAACTCGTATAAATCATATAACTCAAAAACACGACAATCTGAATCGGGTCTTTGAAAAGCATATCGAGACTGCCCGAAATACTTGCCCTAATTTCCTGAACGTCAGAGGTAAAACGGCTGAGAATATCGCCTTTTTTCGATTCTGAAAAATATCTTAACGGTAGATCAAGAATTTTGTTATAAATTCTCCTTTGAAACTGCATAACCGTTCCGTTGCTGATAGGAGCCATAAAGAAACTTCCCATGTAAAGGAAAAAATTTCTGAAAAACGCACCGAAAAGCACCGCACCGCCTAAAAACAAGAGAGCGTGAAATTTTCCGTGGTCTTGACCGATTTGGTACACTAAATAATTGAAGTGAGCCATAAAACTTTTGTAACTCCATTCAAAAGCCCCCGGGTCGCTGACAACGCCGTTATTTGTGTTAAACAACGTATCCAAAAACGGAATAAACATCGTGAAACTGAACAGCGAAAACAATGTTCCGAGCGCGTTCAGCAGAATGTTGAAAAATGCGTACTTTTTGAAAGGCGCAAGATATTTGACTATGGTTTTAAAACTATTCATTATTGCTTTGTACTAAAATGTAATGTTCTGAGCGACTACAAAATTAATGACATTTTATTTATGCCGCAAATCTTTTTTTGGTTTTAACTGTTTTTTTTGAACTGCGCAGATTCAACTTACAAGATGTAAAAAAATATTTTTCCGTTCATAGCCCGCCAAAACTTCAAAAAAAATCAAATTTTGGCTGGCTATAAACGGAAAATTTTATTCGTAAACAGAGTATTTGTCCGTTAATAAATCGCCGAATTTAGTTTTTAAAAATTTGCAGACGAAATCTGCCGTGCGTTCAAGTCCGAGCATTGAAACGTCAACGCAAAGGTTATAACTTTTGGCATCGCCCCAAATTTTGCCGGTGAAATAGTTGTAATATTTTGCCCGCATACTGTCTTCTTTTTCAATGAGTTGACGTGCTTTTTCGCGGTCAGAAATATTGCAGCGTTCGCAGACTCTTTGGATTCTGTCCTCTAACGGCGACCAAAAAAACACGCTTAAACAATACGGATAATCTCTCAAAACGTAATCCGAACAACGTCCCATAATAACGCAATCATTTTCAGCGGCTACTTTGCGGATTGCTTGTGATTGAATTTTGAAAATATTTTCGTCGCTGACTGCCGAATCGTTACCGCTGATAACGTGTTGGATATTTGAGAAAAACGTGCTTTGAACCGGTTTTTCGTCTTTTTCTGAAATTATTTTTTCGTCGAAGCCGCTGTTTTTTGCGGCTTCGGTTATTATTTCGTTGTCGTAAAATTTTATGTCAAAGCGTTTGGCGAGAGTGCTTCCGAGAATACGTCCGCCGCTGCCAAACTGTCTGCCTATGCTGATAACTACTTTTGGTGTCATTGATTGTTATGTAAAAAAAACTGTTGCAAATTTAAATAAAAAAAATTGTAATCATAGGAAAAATTTTAGTTTACCGCCTTCAATTTTCTGTATTCTTTTGTCAATAGAAATACTGCGACTACGGTGCTGATAACATCAGATACCGGCATTGAATACCAAACGCCGTTGAGACCGAAAACTTTCGGCAGAATCAAAAGCGAGGGAATTAAAAACAACAACTGCCGTGTCGTTGAAAGTATTGCCGCCGTTACCGCTTTTCCTATACTTTGAAAAAAGTTGGAAGTTACCATCTGAAACCCTACAATCGGAAATGCTAAAATCATAATTCTCATTGCATTAGCCGAAATATCCGTCATCTGTTCGTCATCGGTGAAAATCGAACAAATTGCGTGCGGAAAACATTCACACACGATAAATGCAACAATCATTACTGCGGTAGCGTAAAGGACTGTCTTTTTGAAAACTTCCGTTACTCTGCCGTATTGTTTCGCACCGTAATTATAGCCTGCAATCGGCTGCATTCCTTGGTTGAGACCGAGAACGAGCATTGCAAATAACATTAACATTTTGTTGACTATACCGTATGCGCCGATAGCGTAGTCGCTGCCGTAATTTTTTAGTTGGTTGTTGATGATTATTACCACCAAACATGCGCAAATGTTCAGCATAAACGGGCTTAAACCTACTGATATTATGCCTTTTACGATGTCTGATTTCAGCCTTAAAAACTTTGAATAAAGTCTTATGTATTTTTGTTTGTCCATGAAATGAGCGAGCAGAATTGTAAGACCGCAAGTTTGTGCGATTACGGTTGCAAGAGCCGCGCCGCGTATTCCGAGGTTGAGCCAAAAAATAAAAATAGGACACAATATAATATTAACGACAACAGAAACCATTGTTATCGTCATTGCTTTTTTCGGGAAGCCGCAACTCCTGACGGCGCACAATAGTCCGAAATAGAGGTGAGTGATTACGTTGCCGTAGAGTATGACTTCCATAAAATCTCTTGCGAAAGAGATTGTCTCGTTGCTTGCTCCGAAAAGTACGAGGATTTTGTCCATAAACAAAAGTCCGAAAAGCATAACGGAAATTCCGATTATGATGTTCAAAACTACAACGTTACCGAGTACGTTGTTTGCGCCGTCCTTGTCTTTTTGTCCGAGTTTTATGGAGATTAACGTTCCTCCGCCCGCGCCGACAAGTGCGCCGAAAGCCGCCGCTAAATTCATCAGCGGGAGTGTTATGCCGAAGCCTGCGATTGCAAGCGGTTCAACGCCGCGCCCTATGAAAATACTGTCTACGACGTTGTAAATGCTTGACACCATTTGAGCCGCTATTGACGGAAGTGCGTAACTGATAAGCAGTTTGCCTATATCGGCAGTCCCCATTTCGTTAGGGGCGTTGTTTTGTGATGACATATCTTTTTTGTTTATATTTTTCAGGGTGCAAAATTAGCAAAAAATCAAGTTCGTTAATATTAAGACTTTGTGAATTATTAAAACTCTTTGATTATTAGCTCATTAAAAAAAAATATAAAAAAAAAATCAAAAAACTTTTGTTTATTAGAAAACAACGTTATAAATTTGCAGCACACAACAGCACAGAACAATTAACTTTAAAATATTAATAATCAATGTATTTATTAGGTTTTGACATCGGAAGTTCATCGGTAAAGGTCTCTTTGGTGGAGTCCGAGTCGGGAAGATGTGAGGCTTCGGCTTATTATCCGAAACAGGAAATGAAAATAACCGCTGCAAAAGCGGGCTGGGCTGAACAAGACCCGAAACTTTGGTGGGAAAACACCAAAATGGCTTTGGCAGAGGTTTTAAGAACTTCATGCGTGAGTGTTTCTGACATTAAAGCAATCGGTATTTCTTATCAGATGCACGGTTTGGTTGCAGTAGACAAAAATCAAAACGTGTTGCGTCCTTCAATTATATGGTGCGACAGCCGTGCCGCAGAAATCGGAGCAAAAGCCCTTCAAGAAATCGGCAAGGAAAAATGTTTGAGCCGTTTGTTGAACTCTCCGGGCAATTTTACCGCTTCAAAACTCAAATGGGTAAAAGACAACGAGCCGGACGTTTATTCTAAAATATACAAGATTATGCTTCCGGGCGACTATATCGCCATGAAACTCACGGGTGAAATAAAGACAACCGTAAGCGGTCTTTCAGAAGGTATGTTTTGGGATTTTCAAGACAAATCTTTGGCAAAATTCCTTCTTGATTATTACGGTTTTGAACCGTCTCTTATTCCTGA
Organism: Bacteroidales bacterium; assembly: GCA_017417315.1. GTDB lineage: Bacteria > Bacteroidota > Bacteroidia > Bacteroidales > UBA3824 > UBA3824. Next base: position 47,541 of record JAFPZK010000029.1, on the reverse strand, counting down.
TACGGTTGATACATTCTCTGTTCAGGGTGAATTAACCGAAGAGGCTGCTAAGGAACTCGGCTTGGTAAAAGGCATAAAAGTAAGTTATAGGGGCGGCGACCAGCCTAACAACGCACTTTCGCTCAACGTCTTGAATCCGGGTGAAATTGCGGCTACCGGCGGTACTTCGGGCGTTGTTTACGGCGTATCGGAAGAAGTTAAATACGACCCGCTTTCAAGGGTTAACACTTTTGCGCACGTCAATCATTCAAAAGACTTGAACCGCTTGGGTATATTACTTTGTATCAACGGTACGGGTATTCTTAATTCTTGGCTCAACAAGCACGTAGGCGGCGGAACGCTCAGTTATCCCGAAATGGACAGGGCTGCTGCTAACATTGCTATCGGTTCGGAAGGTTTGTCGATAATGCCTTTCGGTAACGGTGCTGAAAGAGTTTTGGAAAATCAAAATCCGGGTGCGGCAGTTATGAACCTTAATTTCAATATTCACAAATCAGAACATCTTTATCGTGCCGGACAAGAGGGTATTGCATTCTCTTTTAAATACGGTATGGACATTATGAAAGGTATCGGTATTGAATCAAGGGTTATCCGTGCTGGTAAGGCTAATATGTTTTTCTCTCCTGTTTTCCGTAACACTTTGGCTACGACTACCGGTGCAAAAATCGAACTTTACAACACTGACGGTTCTATCGGTGCTGCAAGAGGTGCTGGTTTCGGTGCAGGTGTTTATTCGTCTTTGCAAGAGGCTTTTGCTAACCTCAAAGTAGTGGAGGTTACCGAGCCTGATACAAAGAATGAACAGCAGTACATGGAGGCTTATGCTCGTTGGAAAGAAGATCTTTCTAAAATAACAAAATAGTTTATTAACACGTATTATTAACATATAACCAAATAATTTTAATAAAAAAATGGCAAAAGAATATTTCGCAGGTATTTCAAAGATTAAGTTTGAAGGTAAAGATTCAAAGAATCCTATGGCTTTTCACTATTATGATGCAGAAAAAGTCGTAATGGGCAAAAAAATGAAAGATTGGTTGCGTTTTGCAATGGCATGGTGGCATACCCTCTGCGCAGAAGGCGGCGATCAGTTTGGCGGCGGCACAAAAAAATTCCCTTGGAACAACGGTGCTAACGCAGTAGAAATCGCTAAACAAAAAGCAGACGCAGGTTTTGAAATCATGCAGAAACTTGGTATTGAATACTATTGTTTCCATGACGTTGACCTCGTTTCAGAAGGCAATTCAGTTGAAGAATACGAGTCTAACCTCAAAGCAATCGTTGATTACTTGGAGCAGAAACAAAAAGAAACCGGCATTAAATTGTTGTGGTCTACCGCTAACGTATTCGGCAACGGTCGTTATATGAACGGTGCTTCTACAAACCCTGATTTCGACGTTGTAGCACGTGCTATCGTTCAGATTAAAAACGCTATTGATGCAGGTATCAGACTTGGTGCTTCTAACTATGTATTCTGGGGCGGTCGTGAAGGTTATATGAGCCTTCTTAACACTGACCAAAAACGTGAAAAAGAACACATGGCTACAATGCTTACTATGGCTCGTGATTATGCTCGTAAAAAAGGTTTCAAAGGTACATTCCTTATCGAACCCAAACCGATGGAGCCTTCAAAACATCAATACGATGTTGACACCGAGACTGTTATCGGTTTCTTGAAAGCACACGGCTTGGAGAAAGACTTCAAAGTAAACATCGAGGTTAACCACGCTACTTTGGCAGGTCATACTTTTGAACACGAATTGGCTGTTGCAGTTGACAACGGAATGTTAGGTTCTATCGACGCTAACAGAGGCGACTATCAGAACGGTTGGGATACCGACCAATTCCCGATTGACCAATACGAATTAGTTCAGGCTTGGATGGAAATTATCCGTGGCGGCGGTCTTGGCAACGGCGGTACAAACTTCGATGCTAAAACACGTAGAAATTCTACCGATTTAGACGATATTTTCATCGCTCACATTGCAGGTATGGACGCTATGGCTCGTGCATTGGAATCTGCAGCTAAATTGTTGGAAGAATCTCCTTACAAGAAGATGAAAGCAGAGCGTTATGCTTCGTTTGATTCTGGCAAAGGTAAAGAGTTTGAGGAAGGCAAACTTACTCTCGAAGACGTTTACGAATACGGCAAGAAAGTAGGCGAACCCAAACAAACTTCGGGTAAACAAGAACTTTATGAGGCAATCGTTGCTATGTACGCATAGTTTTTCGTTTGTTTTGAATTGATTTATTATAAGGATTACGTCCGCATTGTTATAGTGCGGACGTTTTTTTTGCTTTATAACATACTGTTTTTCAAATAGTTTATTTCCCTATGAAGAAAAAATAAAAAAAAACACAAAAAAAACTCCTAAAAAATTTGGCAGATTGAAAAATAGTATCTAATTTTGCACCGTTGAAAAACAAACGAGGTTCTTCTATTAAAACTAACATATATTTTTGCCGGCGTAGCTCAGTTGGCCAGAGCAGCTGATTTGTAATCAGCGGGTCGGGGGTTCGAATCCCTCCGCCGGCTCTGATATAAAAGAAAGGCACGTTAGTTTGAAATAATGATATTGAAGATGGGAAGTTGCTCCAGCGGTCAACGAGGGCTGACTGTAAATCAGCTGGCTTTGCCTTCAGTGGTTCGAATCCATTACTTCCCACAAATAGATTTTTAAAAGTTAAACAATTATTATTGCGGGAGTAGCTCAATTGGTAGAGCGTCAGCCTTCCAAGCTGAAGGTCGCGGGTTCGAGACTCGTCTCCCGCTCTAAAAAAGATTTAATGCCGAAGTAGCTCAGTGGTAGAGCACTTCCTTGGTAAGGAAGGGGTCATGAGTTCAACTCTCATCTTTGGCTCTATTTTTTTATGTATGCGCGTAATGAAAGTTATGTTCGCGTACATAATTGTTTGAAAAAAACAAAAAAGAGAACAATAATTTATTAATTTATCTAAATACTTTTAGAACATGGCTAAAGAAGCATTCGACAGATCCAAACCGCACGTAAACATCGGTACGATTGGTCACGTTGACCACGGTAAGACTACTTTGACCGCTGCTATCACAACAGTTTTGGCAAAGAAAGGTCTTTCAGAAGTTAGAAGTTTCGATTCAATCGATAACGCTCCCGAAGAGAAGGAAAGAGGTATAACCATTAATACCGCTCACGTAGAATATCAGACTGCAAATCGTCACTATGCACACGTTGACTGCCCTGGTCACGCCGACTATGTAAAGAACATGGTAACTGGTGCTGCTCAGATGGACGGTGCAATCCTCGTAGTTGCTGCAACTGACGGTCCTATGCCTCAGACTCGCGAGCACATCCTTTTGGCTCGTCAGGTAAACGTTCCGAGGATTGTTGTTTTCATGAACAAATGCGATATGGTTGACGACCCTGAGTTGTTAGACCTCGTTGAAATGGAAGTTCGTGAATTACTTTCTTCTTACGATTATGACGGCGACAATACTCCGATTATCAGAGGTTCTGCACTCGGCGCATTGAACGGCGAAGCAAAATGGGAAGAGAAAGTTATGGAACTTATGGCTGCTGTTGACGAATACATTCCGCAGCCGACCCGTGACGTTGATAAACCTTTCTTGATGCCTATCGAGGACATCTTCTCAATCACCGGTCGTGGTACTGTTGCTACCGGTAGAATTGAAACTGGTATCGTTAACCTCAACGACCCGGTTGAAATCGTAGGTCTTTCAAAAGAAGGCGCATTGAAATCAACTGTTACCGGTATCGAAATGTTCCGTAAACTTCTTGACAAAGGTGAAGCAGGCGACAACGCAGGTTTGTTGTTAAGAGGTATTGATAAAGACCAAATTAAGAGAGGTATGGTTATCGCTAAACCCGGTTCAATCACTCCTCACACCAAATTTACGGCTGAAATCTACGTATTGAAAAAAGAAGAAGGCGGTCGTCACACACCGTTCCACAACAAATATCGTCCGCAGTTCTACTTGCGTACCTTGGACGTTACCGGTGAAATCACTCTTCCGGAAGGCGTTGAAATGGTAATGCCGGGCGACCACGTAAATATCACCGTAGAACTTATCTACCCGGTTGCTTTGAACGAAGGTTTGCGTTTTGCAATTCGTGAAGGCGGTAGAACAGTAGGTTCTGGTCAGGTTGGTAAAATCGTTGAATAATATTTAATTCACAATATCATCGTAGGGGCGAAAAATCTTTCGCCCGTACAATGCGAAAAATCTTTCGCCCGTACAATGCGAAAAATCTTTCGCCCCTACGAAATTACGGGTGTAGCTCAGTTGGTAGAGCACTGGTCTCCAAAACCAGGTGTCGGGAGTTCGAGTCTCTCCACCCGTGCTAAATTCCAAAATAAGAAATGGCAAAGTTAAAAACATACCTGCAAGAAACATACGACGAACTTGTTAATAAAGTTTCTTGGCCCTCTGGTCAAGAACTTATGAACAGCGCAGTAATTGTTATGGTGGCTACTTTCATAATTGCTTTTGTGGTATTCGTGATGGATATTTCATTGAAAGGAGTTATGGAATTTATTTATTCGCTTTTTTAAACCGATTTTTAAGAGAGGCTTTTTGAAATGGAAGATAATGTTAAGAAACCGAAATCGAAAAGATGGTATGTTCTCCGCGCTATCGGCGGTCAGGAAAAGAAAGTTAAAGAATATATCGAAACACAAATCGCCAATTATAAATTAGAGGACTATGTTACTCAGGTTTTAGTCCCCTCTGAAAAAGTATATCAAGTAAGAAACGGTAAAAAATATTCCACTGAAAGAAATTTCTTTCCGGGATATGTCTTAGTTGAATGTCTTTTAACACAACAAATCACCGGTATTTTGAGAAACGTTCCGGGCGGTCTCGGCTTTTTGAGCGAAAACCGTAACGGTAGCGGTGAACCTCTCCCGATGAGAGAATCAGAGGTAAATAGGATACTCGGCAAAGTAGACGAGGTAACGCAGGAAGAAGAGGTTATTGAATCTCCCTACACCTTAGGCGAAAATGTGAAAGTGGTGGATGGTCCTTTCAAGGGCTTTATCGGAATCATCGAAGATATTAATGACGAGAAGAAAAAACTTCAAGTTATGGTTAAAATTTTCGGAAGAAAAACACCGCTCGAACTCGGTTATATTCAAGTAGAAAAAGTAAAAGAATAATTTTTTAGAATAATCTGACTTAAAAAAAGTACTGAAAATTTCGCGCTGGTTTTACCTCTCTAAAACATAATGCTTCCGCAGTGTGAAACTTTGGGAAAATTTAAAAGTCAATTATTATACAACAAATCAATTTTTTAAGTTAAAAAAATGGCTAAAGAAGTTACAGGATTTGTTAAATTGGAAATCAAAGGCGGTGCTGCAAATCCCGCACCTCCGATTGGTCCTGCACTCGGTTCTAAGGGTGTCAACATTATGGAATTCTGCAAACAATTTAACGCCAAAACCAAAGACAAAGCGGGCAAAGTTGTCCCCGTTGTCATCACGGTTTACAGCGACAAATCGTTTGATTTCGTTTTGAAGACCTCTCCCGCCGGAGCCCAACTCAAAGAAGTTCTTAAACTTAAATCCGGTTCGGCAGAACCGAACAGAAAAAAAGTCGGAACTGTTACTTGGGATCAGGTTAAGGCAATCGCTGAGGACAAACTTCCCGATTTGAACTGTTTTTCAGTAGAATCGGCTATGAAGATGGTTGCAGGAACGGCTAAGAGCATGGGTATCGTAGTAAGCGGTCCTTCGCCTTTTGATAACTAAATAATAACAAAATCGAAATGGGAAAAGTAAGTAAGAATTATAAAACTGCGCTGACTAAAATCGAAGAAGGCAAACAATACAGTCTTTTAGAAGCGTGCGGTTTGGTAAAACAAATGGTTTCTACCAAATTTGACTCTTCGGTAGACGTTGATGTCCGTCTCGGTGTTGACCCCAAAAAGGCCAATCAAATGGTCAGAGGCGTTGTTACTCTCCCCAACGGAACCGGTAAAGACAAGAAGGTGTTGGTTCTCTGTACTCCTGACAAGGAAGAAGAGGCTAAGGCTGCCGGAGCAGATTACGTAGGATTAGATGAATACGTAACCAAAATTCAAGGCGGCTGGACTGACGTTGATGTTATCATCACAACGCCCGCTTGTATGGGTAAAGTCGGAAAACTCGGTCGTATTTTAGGACCAAGAGGTTTGATGCCGAACCCAAAAACTGGAACCGTTACTATGGAAGTAGCGCAAGCAGTAAAAGATGTAAAACTCGGAAAAATAGACTTTAAAGTCGACAAATACGGTATTATCCATTCGCCGGTAGGTAAGGCTTCGTTTGAGGCTCAGAAGTTATACGAAAACGCACGCGAATTTTTGCGTACTGTCGTAAAACTCAAACCCGCTGCTGCAAAAGGCACTTATATTAAGAGCGTTTTCGTAAGCGGTACTATGACCCCGGGTGTTGAAGTCGATGTTAAAACTATTGATTAAGGCCGAATAAAAAATTATAAAACGAAATGAAACGTATAGAAAAAGGTTCTATAATTGACTTATTGTCAGAAAAAATAGCAAATTCGCAGAATTTCTATTTGGCCGATATTTCCGACCTCAACGCCGAGGCAACCTACAAGTTGCGTAAGGCTTGTTTCGAGAAAAAAGTTACGCTTCAGGTTGTTAAGAACTCACTTTTGAGAAAGGCTTTTGAAAAGTCTGGTAAAAACGTGGACGAATTGTTGCCATTGTTGAATCATAACACTTCTGTTATGTTCTCTGAAACGGCTAACGCTCCCGCTCAACTTATCAAAGAGTTCAGAAAAACCTCCGACAAGCCCGTATTGAAAGGCGCATACGTTCAGGAGAGCGTTTATGTAGGCGACGACCAGTTGGACTTCCTTTCGGCTATCAAGTCAAAAGAAGAACTTCTCGGAGATATTATCGGTCTGTTGCAAAGTCCTATCAAGAATGTTATTTCTTGCTTGAAATCAGGACAAGACAAACTTTCCGGTTTGGTTAAGGCTCTTGAAGAAAGAGCAAATTAAAACAAAATTTTTTAAAGTTAAACAATTCTAAAAGAAAAAATAAAATGGCAGATTTGAAAGCATTAGCAGAACAATTAGTTAATTTGACTGTTAAAGAAGTTAACGAATTAGCACAGATATTCAAAGACGAATACGGTATTGAACCCGCTGCAGCAGCAGTAGCAGTAGCCGCTCCCGCAGCAGGCGGTGCAGCAGCAGCCGCTGAGGAAAAAACCGAATTTGACGTAATCCTCAAATCAGCAGGTGCTCAGAAATTACAGATCGTAAAACTCGTTAAAGAGTTGACCGGTTTGGGACTTAAAGAGGCAAAAGACCTCGTTGACGGTGCTCCTAAGACCATCAAAGAGAAAGTATCAAAAGAAGATGCTGAGGCTTTGAAGGCTAAATTGACCGAAGCAGGTGCTGAAGTTGAAGTAAAGTAAAATAGTTGCTCTGTTAAAGAGTTTTAGGTTTGGTGTTTTTAGAACAAAAACGCCAGACCTTTTTGTTGTATTCAATACACCTTATTATTTTTTTATTAAATTTTTTTTCAAAAAGTCAGATGGCTCTGAATAACACAAGAATAAGTTTCGCTTCAACAAAAAATCAGTTGGAGTATCCTGATTTTCTGGAAATCCAATTGAAAAGTTTCCATGACTTTTTCCAATTGGAGACTACTCCTGAAAAGAGGAAACAAGAGGGGTTGTTTAAGGTTTTCAATGAAAACTTCCCTATAACCGATACCCGCAATAATTTTGTTCTTGAATTTATCGATTATTATATCGACCCTTCAAGATATTCGATTCCGGAATGTTTGGACAGGGGTTTGACATACAGCGTTCCGTTGAAAGCCAAACTCAAACTTTATTGTACCGACCCCGAACATGAGGATTTCGACACGGTTATTCAAGATGTCTATCTGGGTACCGTTCCTTATATGACACCCGCCGGAACGTTCGTTATCAACGGCGCGGAGCGTGTTGTAGTATCACAACTTCACCGTTCACCGGGCGTGTTCTTCGGTTCGTCAATCCATGCTAACGGTACAAAACTTTATTCGGCAAGAATCATTCCTTTCAAAGGTTCTTGGATTGAGTTTGCGACTGACATCTCGAATGTCATGTACGCTTACATCGACAGAAAGAAAAAATTACCCGTTACGACACTTTTGCGTGCTATCGGTTTTGAAGCCGACAAGGATATTCTCCAAATTTTTAACTTGGCGGACGAAGTAAAAGTTAACAAAACTGCACTCAAAAAAGTTGTCGGCAGAAAACTCGCTGCAAGGGTTTTAAGAACTTGGACTGAGGACTTCGTTGACGAGGACACCGGTGAGGTGGTTTCTATCGAAAGAAACGAAGTAGTTTTGGAACGTGAAGTTGAAATCCTGCCCGAACACGTTGATTTAATCGTGGATTCAGGCGCACAGACGATTCTCGTTCACAAAGACACAGAAGACCATGTTGATTATTCTATCATAACCAACACGTTGCAAAAAGACCCCTGCAACTCGGAAAAAGAAGCCGTTTATCATATCTACCGTCAGTTAAGAAATGCTGAACCGCCAGACGAGGCTACCGCAAGGGATATGATTGACAAACTCTTTTTCTCAGACCGCCGTTACGACCTCGGCGATGTGGGACGTTACAGAATCAACAAAAAGTTGGCTCTTACAATCGACCCCGATATTAAGGTCTTGACAAAAGAGGATATTATCGAAATTATAAAATATTTGATTGAGCTTATCAATTCAAAAGCGGACGTTGACGATATAGACCACTTGTCTAACCGTAGAGTAAGAACCGTAGGCGAACAACTTTACGATCAGTTCGGAGTAGGTTTGGCTCGTATGGCAAGAACAATCCGCGAAAGAATGAACGTCAGGGACAACGAAGTTTTCACCCCGACGGACTTGATAAACTCAAAAACTTTGGCATCTGTTATTAATTCGTTCTTCGGAACAAACCAGTTGTCGCAGTTTATGGACCAGACCAACCCGCTTGCCGAAATCACTCACAAGAGACGTTTGTCGGCTTTGGGTCCCGGCGGTTTGTCAAGAGACCGTGCAGGTTTTGAGGTGCGAGACGTTCACTATACTCACTATGGTCGTCTTTGCCCGATTGAAACCCCGGAAGGTCCTAACATCGGTCTTATTTCGTCGCTTTGCGTTTTCGCTAAAATCGACGATTTAGGCTTTATCGAAACACCTTATAGAAAAGTAACCGACGGTGTGGTAGATTTCTCACCCGAAGGTATGCAATATATGACTGCCGAAGACGAAGACAACAAGAAAGTTGCTCAGGCTACCGCTCTTGTTGACGAAAACGGCAAACTTTTGGAAAAGAGGGTTAAAGCGCGTCAAAATGCCGACTTCCCGGTTATTCCGCCGGAGGAGGTAGAATTGATGGACGTTGCGCCGAACCAGATTTCGTCGCTTGCGGCTTCTCTTATTCCGTTCTTGGAGCACGACGATGCTAACCGTGCGTTGATGGGTTCTAACATGATGCGTCAGGCAGTTCCTATTATTGAGCCTGAGGCCCCGATTGTCGGAACAGGTATCGAGGCACGTTGCGCAAAAGACTCGCGTACGCAGATTATTGCCGAAGACGATGGTGTTATTCAGTACGTTGACGGCGACAAAATAGTAGTACGTTACAACAAAACCGAGGAAGAAAGATTCGTTGAATTTAACCCCGAAGACGTAACGTATTATTTGACGAAGTTTAAGAAGACTAACCAAAGTATGTGTATCAATATCCGCCCGATTGTCCGTAAAGGTCAACAGGTTAAAAAGGGCGAGATAATGACCGAAGGTTACGCTACAAAAGGCGGCGAACTTGCTTTGGGTAGAAATATGAAAGTGGCGTTCATGCCTTGGAAAGGTTACAACTACGAGGACGCTATCGTTATCTCGGAAAAAGTTGTCCGTGAAGACCTTTTTACTTCAATCCATATTGATGAGTATCAGTTGGAAGTCCGCGACACAAAACGCGGTATGGAGGAACTCACTGCCGACATTCCTAACGTCAGCGAAGATGCTACGAGAAACTTGGACGAAAACGGTCTTATCCGTGTTGGTGCGGAGGTTGTTCCGGGTGATATTCTTATCGGTAAAATCACGCCGAAAGGAGAGTCTGACCCGTCTCCTGAGGAGAAACTTTTACGCGCAATTTTCGGTGAAAAAGCCGGCGACGTAAAAGACGCTTCACTTAAAACACCGCCTTCTATAAAAGGTGTTGTTATCGAAAAACGTCTTTTCTCACGTCAGATGAAAGACCGCAAAGGTAAAGCGGCAGACAAACCGCAAATTCAGAAAATCGACAAGGATTTCGAGAAAGTGGCTGCCGATTTGAGAGACAAACTCATCGAAAAACTCTTTATCTTAACTAACGGCAAAACATCGCAGGGCGTTAAGGATTATTTTAACAAGGACGTTATCCCCAAGGGCGTTAAGTTTACGTTGAAGAATTTTCAGGAAATCGAAAATTACATCGACATCAACCCCAATAAGTGGACGACAGACAAGAAGAAAAACGACACAATCAAAGCATTGCTTCACAATTATGTCGTAAAATATAAAGAGGAAGAAAGCGTTTACCGCCGTCAGAAATACAACTTTATGATTGGTGACGAACTTCCGATTGGTATTATCCAACTCGCAAAAGTTTACGTGGCGATGAAGAGAAAACTCCGCGTAGGCGACAAAATGGCAGGTAGACACGGTAACAAAGGTATCGTATCAAGAATTGTCCGCGCAGAGGATATGCCGTTCTTGGCAGACGGAACACCCGTTGACATCGTATTGAACCCGTTGGGCGTGCCTTCGCGTATGAACCTCGGACAGATTTACGAAACCGTCCTCGGCTGGGCGGGAAAAACGATGGGCGTTACATTCGCAACCCCGATTTTCGACGGTGCAACCGTTGACCAAATCGGCGACTTGATGGAGAAAAACGGTTTGCCGAGATTCGGTAAATCTTACCTTTATGACGGAGGTACGGGCGAAAGATTCGACCAACCCGCAACAGTCGGCGTTATCTACATGTTGAAACTCGGACACATGGTTGACGACAAAATGCACGCCCGTTCAATCGGACCTTACTCTCTTATTACTCAGCAGCCGTTGGGCGGTAAAGCGCAGTTCGGTGGTCAGAGGTTCGGAGAGATGGAGGTTTGGGCTATCGAGGCATTCGGTGCGGCAAACATTCTTCAAGAGATTTTGACTGTTAAATCTGACGACGTTGTCGGAAGGGCTAAGGCTTACGAGGCAATCGTTAAAGGCGACCCGATGCCGACTCCGGGTATTCCCGAATCGTTTAACGTGCTTTTGCACGAACTTAGAGGTTTAGGTCTGAGCGTAACACTTAATTAGAAAAAGTTAAAGAAAATGGTAGCATTTCGTAAAGATAACAAAATTAAAAACAATTTTACCAAGATTTCTATCGGGCTTGCTTCGCCCGAAGAAATTTTGGAAAGATCTTCGGGTGAGGTTCTAAAACCCGAAACAATTAACTACCGTACTTACAAACCCGAAAGGGACGGTCTGTTCTGCGAAAGAATTTTCGGACCCGTAAAAGATTACGAATGTCATTGCGGAAAATACAAACGTATCCGTTATAAAGGCATTGTCTGCGACCGTTGCGGCGTTGAAGTTACCGAGAAAAAAGTAAGGCGCGAGCGTATGGGACACATTCAACTCGTTGTTCCCGTTGCGCACATTTGGTATTTCAGAAGCCTTCCTAACAAAATAGGATACCTTTTGGGAATGCAGACCAAAAAACTCGACTCAATTATTTATTACGAAAAATACGTGGTAATTCAGCCCGGTGTTAAGGCTGAGGACGGCGTTCAGAAGTTGGATTTGTTGGCTGAGGAAGAATATCTTGACATCATTGATTCTCTTCCCAAAGACAATCAACTTTTGGAAGACACCGACCCGAATAAATTTATCGCGAAGATGGGTGCTGAGGCTATTTACGACCTCTTGAAAGACATCAACCTTGATGAATTAGCATATTCACTCCGCGATCAGGCTAACAAAGAAACTTCTCAGCAGAGAAAACAAGAGGCATTGAAACGTCTTCAAGTCGTTCAGATGTTCCGTTCTGCTCCTGAGACCAACAAGCCTGAATATATGATTTTGAAGGTTGTGCCGGTAATTCCGCCGGAGTTGCGTCCGCTTGTTCCGCTTGACGGAGGACGTTTTGCAACTTCCGACTTGAATGACCTTTACCGCAGGGTTATTATCCGTAACAACCGCTTGAAACGTCTTATCGAAATCAAAGCCCCGGAGGTAATCCTTCGTAACGAAAAGCGTATGCTTCAAGAGGCAGTCGATTCGTTGCTTGACAATTCAAGAAAATCTAATGCAGTAAAATCAGAGGCTAACCGCCCGTTGAAATCATTGTCAGACTCCTTGAAAGGTAAAGCCGGTCGTTTCCGTCAGAACCTTCTTGGTAAACGTGTTGACTATTCGGCGCGTTCGGTTATTATCGTAGGACCGGAACTCCACATGCACGAGTGCGGTCTTCCGAAACAAATGGCATCAGAACTTTATAAACCTTTCGTTATCAGAAAGTTGATTGAAAGAGGTATCGTTAAGACGGTGAAGTCAGCAAAGAAAATCGTTGACAGAAAAGACCCCGTTGTTTACGATATTTTGGAAAACGTTTTGAAAGGACACCCCGTTTTGTTGAACCGTGCTCCTACGCTTCACAGACTTGGTATTCAGGCGTTCCAACCGAGATTAATCGAAGGAAAGGCTATTCAGTTGCACCCGCTCGTTTGTACGGCGTTCAACGCGGACTTCGACGGCGACCAGATGGCTGTTCACTTGCCGCTCGGTAATGCTGCCGTTTTGGAGGCTCAGATTTTGATGCTTGCTTCGCACAACATCTTGAATCCTGCTAACGGTGAGCCGATTGCAGTTCCTTCTCAGGATATGGTTCTTGGTCTTTATTATATGACCAAGGAAAGAAAACTTGAAAACGGAAAACCCGTCAAAGGTGCGGGTCAGATATATTACAGTCCTGAAGAGACGATTATTGCTTACAACGAAGGCAAAGCGGCTTTGCAGTCGTCTTGCAAAATCAAAGCAAATGTTCTCGAAGGCGATGTTCTCGTTAAGAAAATGATTGACACTACTGTCGGCAGAATCCTTTTCAATCAGGTTGTGCCTGACGAGGTCGGCTTTATCAACGAGGTCATCAAAAAGAAAAACTTAAAGTCCATCATCTCTACCGTAATCAAACGTTGCGGTATGGCAAGAGCGGTTCAGTTCTTGGACGACATCAAGGCAATGGGTTATTACAGAGCGTTCAAAGGCGGTCTGTCGTTCAACCTTGAAGACGTTGTCGTTCCTGATGAAAAGGCTGCGATGATTCAGGAAGGTTATGACCAAGTTGACGAAATCCTTAACAACTACGGTATGGGTTTCATCACTTTCAACGAGCGTTACAACCAAATCATCGACACATGGACACAAATCAACCACCGTTTAACCGAGTCCGTGATGAAGACTTTGAGCGCGAACAACGACGGTTTCAACTCAGTTTACATGATGTTGGATTCAGGAGCCCGCGGTTCAAAAGAGCAGATTCGTCAGTTGTCGGGTATGCGTGGTCTTATGGCAAAACCGCAAAAGTCAGGTGCTTCGTCAGGTTCGGAAATTATTGAAAACCCGATTCTTGCTAACTTCAAGGAAGGTCTTTCGGTGTTAGAGTACTTTATCTCTACGCACGGTGCTCGTAAGGGTCTTGCCGATACCGCTTTGAAGACAGCCGATGCAGGTTATTTGACAAGACGTTTGGTTGACGTTGCTCAGGACGTTATCATTACGCAGGAAGACTGCGGTACGTTGCGCGGTTTGATTGCGACACCACTCAGAAAGAAAGACGAAATCGTTGAAAGTCTCGGCAGTAGGATTCTCGGTCGTACTTCCGTTCACGATGTTATCCACCCGCAGACGGGTATGGTTATCGTTCGTTCGGGCGAAGAAATCACCGAAAAAATCGCTAACGAAATCGACAATTCGCCGATTGAGCAGGTTGAAGTCCGTTCAGTTTTGACGTGCGAATCGCGTAAAGGCGTTTGCGCAAAATGTTACGGAATGAACCTTGCAACTCATAGAAAAGTTCAGGTAGGAGAGGCGGTAGGTACGATTGCGGCACAGTCAATCGGTGAGCCGGGTACGCAGTTGACACTTCGTACATTCCACGTCGGCGGTGTTGCCGGCGGTATTGCGGCTGATTCTTCTTTCACCTCAAAATATGACGGTTACATCAAAATCGACGACCTCAAAGTCGTTCCTTTCACCGACGAACTCGGTAAAGAGGTTATGATTGTAATCTCCCGTTTGGCTGAGGCTAAGATTATCGACTCTAACACCAACATCACGTTGACGACAACGCCGATTCAGTACGGTTCACGTCTTTACTTCAAAGACGGCGACACGGTTAAGAAAGGCGATGTAATTTCTGAATGGGACCCGTTCAACACGGCGATTATTTCAGAGTTCGGCGGACGTGTAGGATTCGAGGATATGATTGAAGGTGTTACTTATCACGAAGAGTCTGACGACCAGACAGGTTTCGCTGAGAAAGTCATCATCGAGGCAAAAGACAAAACCAAGTCTCCGGCTATCAGAATTTTCGACGAAGACGGCAACACGCTTGCAACTTACAATATCCCTGTGTCAGCACACATTATTAAAAATGAAGGCGACACCGCAAAACCGGGCGACATCTTGGTTAAAATCCCGCGTAAGGTCGGCTCTTTGGGCGACATCACCGGTGGTTTGCCCCGTGTTACGGAATTGTTTGAGGCTCGTAACCCCTCTAACCCCGCAGTCGTTTCAGAAATCGACGGTATCGTTACGATGGGCAAAATCAAACGTGGTAACCGTGAAATCACGATTACTTCACGTCTTGGCGAAGAAAAGAAATATCTCGTATCTTTGACAAAACAGATTCTTGTTCAAGACCAAGATTACGTTAAGGCTGGTACTCCGCTTTCTGACGGTGCTGTTACTCCGGCTGACATTTTGGCTATCAAAGGTCCTACGGAGGTTCAGGAATATATCGTTAACGAGGTTCAGGAGGTTTACCGTTTGCAGGGCGTTAAAATCAACGACAAGCACTTTGAGGTTATCGTCCGTCAGATGATGAGAAAGGTTAAAATCGAAGATCCGGGCGACACCAACTTCCTTGAATCAGAGGTTGTTGACAAGTGGCAGTTTATGGAGGAGAACGACAGAATGTTCGGCAAGAAAGTTATTCTTGATGCCGGCGATTCGCAAAACCTCAGAAACGGTCAGATTGTAACACTCAGAAAGTTAAGAGACGAAAACTCTATTTTGAAACGTAAGGACTTGAAACTTGTAGAAGCACGTGATGCAGTTCCTGCTACATCTTCGCAAATTCTTCAAGGTATTACGAGGGCTTCGTTGCAGACTACGAGTTTCATGTCGGCGGCATCGTTCCAAGAGACCACAAGAGTTTTGAACGAGGCGGCTATCGCCGGCAAAATGGACTTCCTCGAAGGCTTGAAGGAAAACGTTATTGTAGGACACTTGATTCCCGCCGGTACGGGTATGCGCCGTTACGACCATATCAACGTTCAACCGAAAGAATCTTACAGAATGGAGGACTAAAAAATGGCAGAAGAAAACAAAGGACAGATTAACATAGAGTTGACTAACGAGATAGCGCAAGGCACGTATGCAAACCTTGCAATCATCTCTCATTCGAGTGCTGAGTTCGTAATGGATTTCATAAGAGTTTTGCCGGGCTTGCCCAAAGCGCAGGTTAAAAGCAGAATCATTATGACTCCCGAACACGCAAAACGCTTAATGATGGCACTTCAAGACAACGTTTTGCGCTACGAATCGCAGTTCGGAAAGATTAAAAACACTGACGGCGCGGGGTCAAACACCCTGCCGCTCTTCGGTGCGGCTCCGACGGAGGCATAAAAAAAATAAAAAAAAAGTTTGAGTTTTTAAAAAAAGTTCGTAAATTTGCGGACTGAAAAAATTAAGAAAATAAGTTATACAAAAATGAAAAAAGACATACATCCTGAATCATATCGCCTTGTAGTATTCAAAGATATGAGCAACGAGCAGACTTTTATTACAAAGAGTACTGTTAACACGAAAGACACAATCGAGTTGGACGGCGTAACGTATCCGCTCGTAAAACTTGAAATCTCCAACTCATCTCACCCGTTTTTCACCGGCAAGATGAAACTCGTGGACACAGCAGGTCGCGTAGACAAATTCAAAAAGAGATACGGCGACAAATATGCTCAGAAAAACTAAAACTAATAAAAAAAGCGGTTCAAAAAAACCGCTTTTTTTATTGCTTTTATGCGTTTAAAAAGTTTTCTACGATAGTGTAATAGTAATTAGGATTTTCGAGAAAACTATAATGCGTACAGCCCGGAAAAACCACAAGTCCTGAATCGGGAATAAGTTTTTCCATAATTTTTGCATCGCTGACGGGTGTTGCCGTGTCTTTTTCGCCCCAAATCAAAAGTGTTGAAGCCTTGATTTTCGGCATTTCTGATTGTAAATCCTCGTCAACTACTTTTTTCAAGATTTCTTTCATCATACCGCTTGCGTTTTTGTAATCTTCTGAGGCTATGGAATTTGCAAACGGTTTAACGAGTTTTTCCGTCATTTTTTCTCCTATAATTTTTGTTGATAGTTTCTTCATCTTAGAAAAAACTCTGCTGACGGAAATCTTAGTATTTTGCGGTTTTACGCCTGCCGAATCGGTCAGAATCACCTTTTTAATATAGTCTTGACGGGAAGACAGCAAAATCGAAACTCTGCCGCCGAATGAGTGTCCTATTAAAACGGGATTTTTTAAATCTAATGTTTTAATGAGGTTTTCCGTGCAACGGGTGTATTCTTCTACGCCCCAAACTTCTTTTGGCTCGTCGCTTTTGCCGAAGCCCGGAAAATCTATGGAGGTAACTCTGAATTTTTTTTCTAATTGACTTTGGAGCGTTTTCCAAATCTCCAACGAGCAGCCCCAGCCGTGAAGCAAAAGCACGTCCTGACCCTCGCCCGTGGTTTTGTAATTAACTTTTATCTCGTTTATTAAAACTGAATTTTCCATCTTCTTTAATCTTTTAAAACTTCTACGTCGCTGTATTTTATGGTCATAAGGGCGCAAATTCCGGCGGTTTCTATTGCGATGTAATGTCGTTTTTGATAACGGACAAATTTCCCTACAATGCCTTCAAATTCGCCGCGTTTTACCCTGACCATCATACCGGCTTTTGCTTTTAGTTCGTCCATCGTTTTGTATTGAGTTCCGAAATGCTCAGGACTGCAAACGCGCATAAAAATATCCATTTCGGAGTCGTTAATCGTTGCATAGTCCTTGTCTTCGGAAGCCTTTTTAATAAAACTAAGCGGATAATCTATTTTGTCTCTTAGACCGTCGCACCATTTTTTATTGTATTCCTTACGGACAAAAAGCAGGTTGTGAACAGCCGGAACGAGGGGATAATTGACCAATTCTTCTCTCGGTGTCATATCGGGGGCTTCGTAACGCATAGGCACAAAAGTTTCCTCGCCCATTTGATTGAGTTCGTTTTGAATTTTTAACTCACTGAGATACAATGTTTTAATCGGTATCCACATTTCTTATAATTGTTGTTTTTTAGTTTTTTCTTTTAGTTTAATGTGGTTTTCAGCCTTATCTGGCTCCAAAACCATCGGAATTAATTCCATTGCCGTTTTTACGTATACAAATTCTAAGCCGTCAATATAAAGAGGATTTATTTCTTCTATATCGCGTTGATTTTCTCTTGACATAAAAATCTTCTTTATTCCGGCGCGTTTTGCACCGAGAATTTTCTCCTTGATGCCGCCGACGGGCAAAACCCGTCCTGAGAGCGTCAATTCTCCGGTCATTGCGATTTTCGGTTTAACGGGTCTCTGCGTGTAAACTGAGGCAAGCGAGGTGAAAATCGTTATGCCCGCCGAAGGTCCGTCTTTCGGGACTGCGCCTTCGGGAAAATGCAGACTCAGGTCAAACTCCTTGAACATTCTGTGGTCGATTCCTAAACGGTCTTCGTTAGCACAGAGATAGTTGATTGCGATTTCGGCTGACTCTTTCATCACTTTGCCGACATTGCCTGTGATGTTGAGAGTTCCGTTTCCGTTAGAAAGAAGTGCCTCTATGTATAAAAGTTCGCCGCCTGCTGACGTCCATGCAAGTCCGGGGATAACGCCCGGCTGACGTGTTGCGAAATATTCGTCGTGAAGATATTTCGGTTTGCCGAGTTTTTGTATGATGTCGTTTTCGGTTATGATGTCGCAAAAATTTAAATCCGAGGCTACTTTTACAGCCGTTTTTCTGACCAAAGATGCCAAAACCGTTGAGAGTTCTCTAACGCCTGATTCGCGGGTGTAATTGTCAATCAGAAACTTGGCAACAGAGTCCGAAATGGAAAAATGTTCGGGTTTAAGACCGTGATTTTCAAGTGTTTTCGGTAAGAGATGACGTTTTAGGATTTCGAGTTTTTCTTCCGTAACGTAACCCGAAACCTCAATCATTTCCATTCTGTCCAACAATGCGCTCGAAATCTTGTTTATATTGTTTGCCGTTGCGACAAAAAGTACGTTCGACAAATCATAATCTAAGTCCAAATAATTGTCATGAAACTCCGTATTTTGTTCTGGGTCAAGTACTTCCAACAATGCCGAGGCTGGGTCGCCGTGAAAGTTGGAGTCTATTTTGTCGATTTCGTCAAGCACAAAAACGGGGTTTGACGCGCCTGCTTTTTTTATACTTTTGATGATTCTGCCGGGCATTGCGCCAATATACGTGCGGCGGTGTCCCCGAATTTCAGCCTCGTCGTAAAGTCCTCCTAACGAAATTCTTACGTATTTTCTGTTTAGGGCTTTTGCGATACTTTTCCCGAGAGATGTTTTGCCGACACCCGGTGGACCGTAAAGACAGAGAATCGGGGATTTGAGATTTTTTTTCAGTTTCAAAACCGCTAAATATTCCAAAATTCTCTCTTTTACTTTTTCCAAGCCGTAATGGTCATCGTTTAAGACGGCTTCTGCGCTTTTAATCGTGAAATCGTCCTGAGTGCAGTCGTGCCACGGAAGTTCCAAAAGTGTCTGACAATAAGAGAGTTCTATCGCAAAATCCGGCGATTGCGGGTGAATGGTTCTAAGCCGTGAAAACTGTTTTTCAAATGCTTTTTTGGCGTATTCTGGCCAGTTTTTGGTTTCGGCGAGTTTTTCAAGTTCGTCGAGTTGATTGGCTGCCGGGTCTCCGCCGAGTTCTTTTTGAAGCGTTTTTATTTGTTGATTCAGAAAATAATCGCGTTGTTCTTTGTCGATAACGCGCTTTACTTTGTCCTGAATGTCATCTTTTATTCTAACTTTTGCCTGTTCGGAAGTTAACACTCCGATAAGTTCACTCGCGCGTTTTTTTACTGAATTGATTGCTAAGATTTTGTTTTTATCTTCGGTGCTGATGTCAAAATTCGTAACGATAAAACTGATTAAAAATCCGGGCGTTCTCATGTTTCTGATAGCGAGAACGGCATTCGGATTGTAGTTTCCGTTCATATCGGCGATTGACAGAGAAGCCTCTTTTATGGAAGTAATCAGTGAAAAAAAATCGCTGTCGCCTTCGGGGGGATAATAGTCCCGTTGAGGCTTGTAATTGACTGTCAAAAAGCCGTTTTGAGCATTGCTGTGAGAGCCTTCGCCGGTGATTTTGACGCGCATAATGCCCTGAACGGCGGCTGAAACAGTTCCGTTTTCCGACTGTGAAACGCTCAAAATTCTGGCGAGAGTTCCCGTTTGGTAAACGTCAGAAATTCCGGGCGTTGCATTTGAGGGGTCTTTTTGAGTAACGCAAATTAAGTAACCGGCGTTTAGGTATGTTCTTTTGATGATTTCCGCAGTAGCGGCTCTGCCTGAGGTTACTGGCATAATCACGAGCGGAAACAAAACGTTGTTCCTCAGCGGCAAAACGAGAACTTCCTGACCGACTTGTTGCCAATCAGGTTTTTCGAGTTCGTCGCTTTCGGGGATATGAATAAACTGCTCTTTTGTGTCGGGCATTTGCTTTTTCTAACGGTTAAAAATTTTTCCTTAAATTTTGGGTTTCTTCAAAAACGTGCGTTAAGATTTCGGTTTCCACCTCGTCTAATTCTATATGACGGCGAGCCATCATAATTTGAGCCGTTTCGAGGGCTTTTTTCAGCGGATAAGTCTCGTATGACGAGTCTGCACCGCCCCAAGCAAACGACGGCACGAAATTTCTCGGAAAACCCGAACCGAAAACGTTAGAACTTACACCGACAACTGTTCCCGTATTGAACATCGTGTTGATGCTGCTTTTTGAATGGTCGCCCATAATCAAACCGCAAAACTGTAAGCCTGTTTTAACGAATCTGTGTTTGGCGTAGTTCCAAACTTTAACTTCGGCATAATTGTTTTTGAGGTTGGAATTGTTGGTGTCTGCGCCGAGATTGCACCATTGTCCGAGAACAGAATTTCCCAAAAATCCGTCGTGTCCTTTGTTTGAGTATCCCCAAATAACGGCGTTGTTGACTTCACCGCCGCATTTTGTATAAGGTCCCATTGTGGTTGCGCCGTAGATTTTTGCTGAAATTTTCACTACCGAATGTTCGCAAAGTGCAAGTGAGCCGTGAATTACGGCGTTTTCCATAACTTCGGAATTTTTGCCTAAGTACACGTAACCTCCCGCAGGATTGATGATTGAAAATTCGGCATTTACGCCTTCTTCAACAAAAATTCTTTCTTTTTGTAAGAATCTGTTAGTCGGCGAAAGTTCCTGAGATTTTCTGCCCTTGGTCAGTATAAAAAAGTCTTTTTCGATTTCCTGTTCGTTAAGGGTAAAAATATCCCAAGTGAAATTGATTTTTGAAACGTTTTTACATTCTTTTGCGTTAACGGAAAGGGATTTTCTGTCTGCATAAAACTTTTCTGAATCTTCGTCATTAAGGCGTGCGGCGATGAGTAAGCCGTTAAAGGTTAAGCCTTCGCCTTTTTGAAGTTTTTTTACTTCATTCAACAAATCTTCATCGGGCAGAATCGTGGATTCTACGACAAAATTATCGCCTGAAAAGACGGGAGAATATTTTTTGCGTAAATAATCGTCGCCTAAAAGCGTAACTTCTTCGCCGGTGAGTTTTTGCCATTTTTCTTGTATTGTAAGAATGCCGCATCTTAAATCGCCGCAAGGTCTAGTAAATGTCAGCGGTAAAAGTTCAAAGCGGGTTTCAAGATTGTCTGAAAGTATTATATTCATTTTCCTGATAAAATTTTATTAACCGCAAAAGTGATAAAAAAAATTGACAAATGCAAAAAAAAACAAGACCGCAGAAAAATTTTCCTACGATCTTGTCAATTATCACCATGAACAAAATAAATCCTTAATCAAGTTTTCTTGAAACTTTCTTTTCTTCGTAAGACTCAATTATATCGCCTTCTTGAATGTCGTTGAATTTAGCAACGTTCAAGCCACATTCCATACCCGGACCGACTTCCTTAACATCGTCTTTGAAGTGTTTGAGAGATTCAAGTGTGCCATCATGAATAACGATACCGTCGCGGATAACCCTGCATTTGTTGCTTTTGAGGATTTTTCCTTCTTTGACTACGCAGCCCGCAATAGTTCCGACTTTCGAGATTTTGAAAGTCTGTTGAACTTCTGCCGTACCCGTAATTTCTTCTTTGATTTCGGGTGAAAGCATTTTTTCCATTGCGTTCTTGACGTCTTCAATAGCATCGTAGATGACGGAGTAAAGTTCGATACTAATCTGTTCTTTTTCAGCCAAACGTTTTGCGCCAGAGGACGGACGTACTTGGAAACCGATAATAATTGCGTCCGAAGCACTTGCCAACATGACATCGTTTTCCGAAATCTGACCGACAGCCTTTTGAATAACCTTGACTTCGATTTCTTCGGTAGAAAGTTTTTCCAAAGAATCTGCTAACGCCTCGATAGAACCTTGAACATCGCCCTTGATAATAAGTTTGAGTTCTTTGAAGTTGTCGATTCCGAGTGCAATACGTTTGCTGATAAGGTCGAGAGTCATGTGTCGCTGAGTCCTTTGAGCCATTTCTCTGTCGAGAAGTTCTCTTCTTGTTGCTTTTTCGCGTGCAGTTCTTTCGTCAGGCATTACCTTAAACTTGTCGCCTGCTACTGGTGCGCCGTCAAGACCGAGAATAACTGCCGGCTCTGAGGGTTTTGCTTCCGTGATTTTTTTACCTCTCTCGTTGAACATTGCTCTGATTTTGCCGGAACATCTTCCTGCGCAAACTGCATCACCGATTTTCAAGATACCGCCTTCAACTATGATGTTTGAAGTGTAACCGCGACCTTTGTCCAAAGAGGCTTCAATAACCGTGCCGAATGCCGGACGTTTATAATTTGCTTTTAGTTCAAGCATTTCTGCCTCGAGAAGTATTCTTTCAAGAAGTTTGTCAACGTTAAGACCTTTTTTCGCCGAAATTTCAACAGAGCCGTATTTACCGCCCCATTCTTCAACCAAAAGGTTTTTGTTGGCAAGTTCTTCTTTTATTTTCTGCGGGTTTGCCGCCGGTTTGTCTATTTTGTTGATTGCAAAAATAATCGGAACCTCAGCCGCTAATGCGTGCGAAATTGCCTCTTCCGTCTGCGGCATTATGCTGTCGTCAGCGGCAATTACGATGACAACAATGTCGGTGATTTTAGCACCTCTTGCTCTCATTGCCGTAAACGCTGCGTGTCCCGGAGTATCAAGGAACGTGATGTGTTTTCCGTCCGCAAGTTTAACGTTGTACGCACCGATGTGCTGCGTTATACCGCCTGCCTCGCCAGCGATGACGTTAGTATTTCTGATATAGTCAAGAAGCGAAGTTTTACCGTGGTCAACGTGTCCCATAATAGTAACAATCGGCGGTCTTGGTTGCATATCCTCAGGATTGTCCTCGTTTTGGAGTTCTTCCTCTTCCTCCTCTTCTGCGCCGATGAATTTTACTTCAAAGCCGAATTCCGAAGCAACGATTTGAATTATTTCAGCATCAAGTCTTTGGTTGATTGAAATAATCGTTCCGAGGTCAAAACACGTTGCGATGATTTGCGTAACGGGTACGTTCATCATCGTGGCAAGTTCGTCAGCGGTTATAAACTGAGTAACTTTGAGGATTTTGTTTTCTTTTTCAACCTCCTGCTGACGGATTTCTTCTTTGTGGCGTGCGTCTTCACGTTTTTCACGCGCACGTTTTGATGAGAAAGTCTTGCCTTTGCTGCTTTGCATTGTGGCGTTGACTTCCTTAATCTGTTTCTTGATGTCGTCTTCCGTGATTTCGGGTGCTTTCCAGCGGTCTTTGTCTTTCTGACGTTTTCCGCCTTTGCCTCCGTCTTTTTTATCGCGGTCGGATTTTATATTTTTCTCTTGACGGTCATTATTTTTGCCGCCTTTTTTATTCTCGTTGGAGTTGTTTTCGTTATTGTTATTCTCCTTTTTCGGTTGCTTTTTGTTGTTGGATTTGTCGTTGCGGTTTTGAGAAACCTCACCGTTGATGTCCACCTTATTGCCTCTGCGTCTTGCACGTCTTCTGCCGTGTTTGTTATCTTGCTGTGCATTGTTGGAATCATTGTCAATGAGTTTATCAATATCAATTTTTCCAAGAATTTTCGGTCCTGACAATACTGTACTGTTAGGACGGAAAATTTCCTCAGAGACTTCTTTGTTTTCCGTCTCTTGTTTTTTAACGGAATCAACAACGCTGTTTGTTTCAACCTTTTTGGGTTGAGGTTGCGGCTGTTGTTGTCGGTTAGCAGCATCGTTACGTTTTTGCTGATTCTGCTGATTTTGTCTCTGTTGTTCTCTTTGACGTTGTTCTCTTTCCTGACGTTTTTCTTGTTTGGACTTTTTGTCGGGACGCATTTTTGTATTAATGCTGTCGAGGTCTATTTTGCCCAAAACCTTGAAACTCTGTTCGCTGTTTTGCTCTTTCGGTTGAGAGCCGTTTTGTTTGTTTTGTTTTTGATTATCGTTATTATTATTTTTGTTGTTCTGAGCCTCGGAACTATTGCCGGATTTGTCGTTTTTGTTTTTATTCTGATCCAAATCTATTTTACCTAACACCTTAACTCCGTTTTCCTTAGTAACTTGGTTAGAGTTGTCGTTGTTTTTTCCGTTGTTCTGCTTCTCAGCCTGTCTTTTTGCTTTGTTTTCTGCTGAAATTGCTTTTTTCTTTTCCTTTTCAATTTCAGCCAATTTTTCCATCTGTTTTTTTATTGTAATATCAGAACTGAACTCCTTAACAAGTATGTCGTATTGTTTAGAGTTAATACGTTGGTTCGGGTTGCTGTCAACCTGAAACCCTTTTTTGTTAAGAAAGTCAACTATGGTGCTTACGCCCACGTTCAGTTCTTTTGCTACTTTATGTAATCGTGTTTCTTTTGTCTCTTGTCCCATTTATGGAAAATTAAAGTTTTTTCGGCGTTAAATAATCTCTCTATTCAAATTCGGCTTTCAGTATATTGACTACATCGTCAATCGTCTCTTCTTCCAAATCGGTACGTCTTACGAGTTCGTCTTTCGGAATGTTGAGAACGTCTTTGGCCGTATCACAACCGATACCTTTCAAAGCATCGATGATCCAACCTTCAATTTCGTCAGAGAACTCCATGAGGTCAACGTCTTCTTCTTCACCCTCTTGAATATCCCTGAACACTTCAATGTCATAACCGGTTAATTGTCCTGCGAGTTTGATATTTGCGCCGTTTCTGCCGATGGCCTTCGACACTTCCTCAGGTGCCAAATAAACTTCCGCCTTCTTTTCGGCTTCATTGACTTTAATATCATTTATAACCGCCGGACTAAGAGTGCGTTGTATGAAAAGTTGGCTGTTGTTGCTGTAATTGATAACGTCAATGTTTTCGTTTCTTAATTCGCGGACAATACCGTGAATACGCGAGCCTTTCATTCCTACGCATGCTCCTACAGGATCTATTCTTTCGTCGTAACTTTCAACAGCGACCTTTGCTCTTTCTCCCGGTATGCGGACAATTTTCTTGATTGTTATCAAACCGTCATAAATTTCGGGAACTTCCAATTCAAACAATCTTTCCAAGAATGCCGGAGCGGTTCTTGAAAGCGTGATTGATGGTGAACCGTTTTTCATTTCAACGGTGTTGATGACAGCCCTTAGGTTGTCGCCTTTGTGGAAGAAATCGTTAGGTATCTGTTCTTGTTTAGGCAGCGCAAGTTCGTTGCCTTCGTCGTCAAGAATGAGTATTTCCTTTTTCCAAACCTGATAAACCTCGCCCGTAACAATCTCGCCGATACGGTTTTTGTATTTTTCGTAAAGTTTTTCTTTTTCGAGTTCGAGAATTTTTGAAGTAAGGTTTTGTCTCAAAGTCAAAATAGCGCGGCGTCCGAAATCTTTGAATTTTACCTCGTCGGTAACCTCTTCGTCGATTTCGTAGTCCTTGTCGATGGCTTTGGCATCCGAGATAGAAATTTCAAGATTCGTATCCTGAACGTCGCCGTCTTCAACAACAACCCTGTTGCGCCAGATTTCGAGGTCGCCCTTATCGATATTGATGATAATATCGAAATTCTCGTCCGTACCAAATCTTTTGGCAAGTATATTCCTGAAAACTTCTTCTATCACGCGCATCATTGTGGCGCGGTCAATATTTTTTTGTTCCTTGAACTCGGCAAAGGAATCTATCAGATTATTAATTTCCATATTTCTTTCCGCCTAAAATTATTTAAACGTAATTTTTAACTTTGTAGTTTTAATGTCGCAAAAGTTAAGGCTTTTGTTTTCCTTAATTTTTACGGTTTTTTTGTTTTGTTTTTCTTTTCTTTCGGTCTCCACAACGATACCTTCTTCCGTAACAGAAAGGAGTTTCCCGTTGAGTTTTTCACCGTTTGTTAAAACTATTTCAACGTTTTTACCCGTATACTTTATATATTGTCTTAACACTTTCAGCGGCTCTGAAAGTCCCGGAGACGAAACTTCGAGGTCAAAATCTTCGATGTCGCGGTTAAGTTTTTCATCAATAATACGGCTGATTTCCCCGCACTCATCAATCGTGATTCCCGAATCGGTATCTACGGACACAAAAATTTCATTGTTTTCCGAGGCTTTTACCTCAACAATGAAATAACGGCTTAATTCAGGTGTCTGTTCGAACAAATCTTTTACTCTCTGTGCTGAAATCATATATTGTTAAAAAAAGTTTTTGAATAAAAGAGGGGACTACCCGAGTCCCCTCTTTATAGTTGCGCTGCAAAATTACATACTTTCTTTTAATAATCCAAATTTTTTTTTCAGATTTTTTATTTTTTTCGTTTTTACCAACCTTTCATATCTTCCAAAAAGATGACGTTTTCACATTCTGCGGCATCTTTCCACCACGCAGTGTTTGCGTGGTCAGATTTGTCGAGATTGCTTAAATTATACGTGTACCAAGGCATAAAATACGAGAATTTTCCGCCCGCAGAAAAAACTTCCGAAATTTTCGCAATCGAACCGTTTTCTCCGAGAGTTATCATTTTGTCGGGGAAAAATCCCTGAATCGTGTTAAATTCGGTAACTGATTTTGAGGCTTGGGCTTTTTGGTAATTATCACGGGCTATGATGTCAACATATTCTTTTCCCGGATACCATTTTGAATCGTCTTTGCAAAACCAGTTTTCGCTGTTATCGCTGCCTACGCCTATCTGAGTAGTCCAAACCCAAATCAAATTGTCAAGACCTTTGGCTTTGAAATAGTCAAACATATAAATCCAAAGTGCTTTGTAAGCCTCTGCACCGTCTTTGCCCCACCAAAACCAAGCGTCGGAATTTTTGCCCGAAATTTCAGCATTGCCGGAGCCTTCATGAAACGGTCGCCAAACAACGGGAATATTTGCCTCTTTATATTTTAACAAAACTTCGGCGGCTTTGTCAAAGCAAAAAAGTAAAAATTTGTTTTCCCAAGTGCCTTCTTTGACGGCATTTTTCGCAGAAAAATATATTTGAGCATTCCATGATTTTTTGTCGTCGTTGACTTGGTTTTTAGCGGCGTATTCCTCTTTTGAAGGAACGTTTAGATGCCAACAAGCCGAAACTATTCCGCCCTTTTCCCAAAGATTTTTGTAATAAGTAATATCCTGATAAACAGAATTTTGCTCCCAAGTAGAACGCTCTGAGGTCAGCGTTATGAAACAAAAATCAAATGTCTGCATCACCGGTGTTTTTCCCGTTGCAGCCTTAACGAGTGCGGCTTCCGACTGTTCTACTGAAACATTTGCCATTGACCCCGAAACTATTTTTTTGCCGTAATTGTCAAGCAAAAACTGATACACCTTTTGCACATTTTCATTTGACGAATTAATTGCCTTGTCAGTAATTTTTATTTCAACCGGCTTTACTTCGGGTTCACTGCGTTTAACGGTATCTTCTTCTTGAACGACATTTTTTGCGGTGTCCTGTTCTATGGGTTGTTTGCTGTCTTTATTGCTGTCGCTGTCTTTTCCGCATGAAGAAAGCGTTAGTGCGGCGAATAAAATTGATAAAAGTGTTAGTTTTTTCATGGCTTATTGTAATTTAGAATTATCTGTTTTAAAAGAACTTGACGGCAAGTCCGCATTATTAAAAAGTTGAGAATTGTTGACACAGTTTTTCCAGAGATAACGTACTGCGACAGGTTTTTTTACATTCGGTGACGAAACCTCAACCGTGCCGTTTTTGATTTCGGCTTTTGCGGGATAATATTTTAAGTTTTTGCCGCAAATTTCAAAACCGTTATCGCCGCTGCCTTTGAAATTCAAGCCTTCTGAATAGTCAAAAGTCAAAATGATTTTGTCGCCTTCTATTTTTTGAGATTTAAATTTCGGACCTGAAAATTTCACGTTCTGTTTGCCGTAAACGTTATTTAACGCGATGAAAGCCAAACGGTTGCCGACAGATTGTTTGTCAGCGGGGTGAATGTTTACGTTGTCGCCGATGTCCATCGTAACAGCCATGCCGGTATTTTTTACGCTTTCTGCGGTAATACGTTGAGCCTCACGAATGTCCTGAGAAGTCCCTTCTCCGTAATCCCAAGGTGCAATTTGTACGAAATAAAACGGAAAATCACCTTGCGACCATTTTTCTCTCCACGCCTTTATCATAAGAGGAAACGACCTTGAATACTCTTCGGCTCTGCCCACGTTAGCCTCGCCTTGATACCAAATTGCGCCCGAAATTTTATAACCGGCAATCGGTGCGACCATAGCGTTGTAAAGACAAGTCGGAGTCTGTTCGCCTAAGTCTATCGGCAAAAGCGGTTTTTGAAAAAAGTCTTGTTTTTGAGTGTCATACAGATAAAATTTGCCGTTGAAAAATTCTGCCACGGGCATATATTTCCATTGCGTGTCTATTTTTACGGCTGAATTTTCGTCGCCTTTGACATAGAATTTTATTTTTGACGGGTTGCCGAAAATTCCGCCGCCGCCCTGAGTGTCAAGAACTCTTACGGCGATAACGGCTTTCCCTGCTTTTACGAGATTTTTCGGGACGTTGTAAATTCTTTCCGTCTGATAAAAACCGTCCTGCATATAACGTCCGATTTCTACGCCGTTAAAATAAGTGATGTCCATATCGTCGATAGGACCTAACGAGATTACAAGGTCTTTGTCCTGCATTGAAGCGGGGATTTCAATCGTTTTTCTAAACCAAATAACGCCGTCGAAAGTGCGGATTTTATCGTCCGTTTCCCAAAGTTTTCCGACGGTTGTGGTATGCCATTTAGAATCGTCTAACGTTTTGTCTTTCAATTCGGTATCGCCGAGTTCGAGTTTGTCCCAAGACAAAGGCTTTTCTATTGATTTGTGGCTCAAAACCCATGCTTTCGACTCGTCGGCTTTGCCTCTTGAATTGTCTATTAACGTGCATTTTGCGGCATATTCGGGCATTGTTTTGGCAAATTCCTGAGGAATCCAACTTTCGTCGGGAGTTCCGCCCCATGAAGTGTTGATGATTCCGACCGGCACGCCGAGTTCCGAGTTGAGTTTTTTGGCAAAATAATAACACGTTGCGCCGAATTTAGGAGTGTTTTCAGGGGAAGCGGTTTTCCAAGAACCGTTCAAATCTTTTTCTTCGTTGAAACTAACGGCTCTTTCCACCATAAAAACGCGGATTTCGTTGTTGAAACTATTTGCTATGTCCTCAGGTCCGTTTTTTACGGGACATTCGGGCAGCCAACCTTCCATAGGCATTTCCATATTGCTCTGACCAGAGGCGAGCCAAACTTCACCGATAAAAACGTCGTTGATATGAACCGTGTTTTTGCCCTTGATTGTCAAAGAATAAGGACCTCCGTAACAAGGCGTGTTGAATGAGACTTTCCAGTTGCCGTTGTTATCGGCTTTGACGGTTTTTACTTCGTCGTTCCAAGTATTAGAAACTATAACTTCCTCGTTTATAGAGGCTTTGCCCCAAACGGGAACGGAAGTTTTTTGTTGTAAGACCATGCCGGAAGAAAACAGTTTCGGCATTTGAATTTGTGCGCCTGCCGACAAAAACATTGCGGCTGTGGCAGCAGTTAAAAAAAATTTTTTCATTTTAGTGTAATGTGTAATTGATATTCAGCGTTCAAAGATAATGATTTTTTTTGAAAACAAGTATACGGTTAACTATTAATTAACTACGTAACACAAAATTAATAATAAATTTTAATAAGTTTTAACGGATTTTCAAGTTTTAAGAGTACTTTTGCCGCAGAAATTAATTCATCAATCACAAAATTTTATTTAAAAAAATGAAAAAAATTTATTCTTTTGTTGCCGCTTTGGTTGTGGCAATGGTAGTTATGGTATCTTGCGCATCTCAGAATACTCAGGATGCAAAATCTTTAATGGAAGCTCTCACAAAGCAAGATGTTGCAACTGCAACAACATTGGCTGACAAATTGTATGCTGTAAAAGATCAACTTACAACTGATGAGTCTTGTGCTTTGGCTCTTGGTTTCAACGGTTTGGCTAACTTGACACAGGCTGCTGACCTTGCTCAGGCTCAGGCTTTTTCTGCTAAATTTGTTGAAGTTGCAAGTGCAGTTGTTGCAAAAGATGCAGAAGGCGTTAAAAAATTCGCTGCTGATTCTAAGGTAGACGTTGCTGCTATGTTGGAGCAAGTAGTTGCTGCTCAGAAAGCTGCTGCTGAGGCTGCTGCCGCTGCCGCTGCTGCTGAGGCTGCTGAAAACGCAGAAGGTGCTGAAAGCGCAGAAGATGCTGAATAAGAACTTATGTTAAGAAGCATTTAGATTTTATAAAAAAGACCGTCTGTAATTTGCAGACGGTCTTTTTTTGTGTATTAGGATTTTTTTTATAATTTTGCGCCGAAATTTTAAAAAAAATCTATACAGTGAAAAAGATATTTTTTATACCGGCATTATTGACATTAAGCCTTAACACTGCATTTGCGCAAGAAGGCGAAAAACTTACAAAACAAGAAATTCAAGAAACAGAGGCTAACGCTGAGGCAATCGACACGATTGACACAAGAGACAAATACACAAAAATTGTCCTCTATAAAAATTTTACATGGAGTTATGTGGAACTTGACCGTCCGAATATTTCTGACGAGGATTTTCAAGATGATTGGGATTCAGAGTCTATTCATGCTTATAAAGACGTTCCGCTTTCTGAAATTCCCGAAGAAGTGGATTTGTGTCTTACCGACAGTCTTCATTCTTGGGCGTGTCCTAAAATCGGACAAGTAAACTCAGGCTTTAAATTTCGTCGTTATCGAGAGCATAAAGGTACTGACATTCAGTTGAATACCGGCGATCCTATTTATGCCGCTTTTGACGGTAAAGTAAGAGTAGTTCGCGAAGTCGGCAAAGCGGGCGGTTACGGCAATTTGATAGTTTTGCGTCATGCCAACGGTTTGGAAACTTATTACGCACACCTTTCAAAACATTTAGTTCAAGAAAACGACCTTGTAAAAGCGGGAGAAACCATTGGTCTTGGCGGCTCAACGGGCAGAAGTACCGGACCTCATCTTCATTTTGAAACCCGTTATATGGGAAAACCTTTTGACGCGGAACGAATTTTCTGCTTTGAAAAAGGCGAACTCCGAGATACTATTTTTACTTTGAAAAAGCATTATTTCAACATTAATTCGCATTTCGGTCAGACAGATAAGGAATCGCAAGCGGCTTCTGAGGCACTTGTTCACGTGATAAAAAGCGGCGACACTCTCGGCGCATTAGCACGCAAATATCACACTACGGTAAAAAAACTCTGTCAAATGAATCATATTTCTCAAACATCAACTCTGAGGTTAGGGCAAAGGGTAAGGGTGAGATAATGAAAGAAAATTATCCTCCGCAATTCTCACACATTTCCGGTCGTTTATCCCGTTGAAATTCAATTTGTTGATAAAAAGTTACGGCTTTTGGCGAGAGCAGAATTTCTTTTAAATTATTAGAAGAAATCTTGCCGAGGCTAAAAGCTGCATCTTTGTCATAACAACAAGGCACAACATCTAAATCTATCGTTATCACCGCAGAATTTAAAATCCGTAAACAAAAACCTACACGGTGTTTTAACCTGTTATTATTATCATATCGCGAATATTTTTCTATTGAAGTCTTGAAAACAGGAAAATCTTCCGCGTTCTCTATTTGCATTGTTTTCAGATAAAACTTGTCAGCACCGGCTTTTAAAGCAGCGGCTTTTATTTCTTGCAAATTGTTTTCGTTAATTTTGTTGACAATAGTCTGAACTTCAATTATCGGATTCTTTCTGCCTAACTTTTTTTTTGCCTTTGACAAAAACTTTATCGCATTGATAACCGTCTGAAAATCACCGTTTTTTCTGTATGCTGAATAACTCTCTTGATTAAAACCGTCAAGCGAAACTATGATTTTGTCAAGACCCGAAAGCGAAGTTTTTTCAGCCGTTTCTTCCGTGATGAAATGTCCGTTTGTAGAGGTCGCAAGAAAAATCCGCTTTTTATGTGCGTATTTTACCATTTCAAAAAAATCTTTGTTCAAAAACGGTTCGCCCTGAAAATAAAGAAAACAATTCAGCGCATACGGCGCAATATTGTCGGCAGCAATGCGGAAATTCTCTATCGAAATGTTACCTTTCCGGCGGATTAAAAGCCCTAAACCTGAGGCACATTCCCGACATTTGAGGTTGCAGAGATTAGTCGGCTCTATGGAATATGACCACGGCATTGCCTTGATTTTCACCTTTTTAAGGCAGCGCGAAAGCAATATATAAAAACTGCGGACAAAAAAGTTCACGGTTTTCTTAAAAGTCAATTTCTTAACAAAAAGCCAAAACTCAATCATAATTATTATTAAAATTCTGTTTATTTTGCAAAATTAGTTCTTTTTATTCAAACTAACTTTATATATTTGCAAGATTTTTTTGTTAACCGTGTAAATGGCAGAGAACAGTTATCCGCTTTTGGACAAAATCAATTATCCGTCAGACCTGAAAAAACTCTCCAAAGAGCAGTTAGTTGACCTTTGTGCAGAGTTGAGAAGGTTTGTGATTGAGGTAATCAGCCGACACCCCGGACATTTTGCAGCCGCTTTGGGCGTTGTGGAACTTACCGTGGCGTTGCATTATGTCTACAATACGCCTTACGACGAAATTGTTTTCGACGTAGGACATCAGGCGTATATCCATAAGATTCTGACGGGGCGGAAACAGATGTTCGAGACTTTGAGAACGTTTCACGGTTTAAGTCCTTTCCCTAACCGCGACGAAAGTCCTTACGATGCTTTTACCGTCGGACATGCTTCTACTTCAATAAGTTCGGCACTCGGTTTGGCGGTTGCCTCCGAAATCTTAAAGCAGGAAGAAAGGCACGTAATTTCAGTTATCGGCGACGGCGCGATGACCGGCGGAATGGCTTTTGAAGGGCTCAACAATGCCGGTATTCAAAAGTCAAATCTTCTTGTCGTTCTTAACGACAATCACATCGCTATTGACCCGAATCAAGGCGCGTTAAGCGATTATTTGTTGGACATTACGACTTCAAAAACTTACAACCGCGTAAGAAATGACGTTTGGAATATTCTCGGCAAATTCGACAGACTTGTGCCTTCTACCCGCGACTTTTTGGTAAAGGTTGAGAAAGGCATTAAATACGTGGTGATGAAACGGTCAAACTTGTTTTCGGGTTTGGGTTTCAGATATTTCGGGCCTGTTGACGGTCATGACGTTGTGCATTTGGCGGAACTTTTGAAAGAAATGAAAAACATCAAAGGTCCTAAACTTCTGCACGTTATCACCAAAAAAGGCAAAGGTTACAAATTTGCGGAAGAAAATCAGACCGCATGGCATGCCACGAGTTCGGCTTTTAACATCGAGACCGGCGAAGTCATCGAAACAAATAAAAAAGTTTCGGGCGAAAAGTTTCAAATCGTTTTCGGTAAAACGCTGACCGAATTAGCAGAACAAAATCCGCATATCGTCGGCGTAACGCCTGCTATGCCGTCAGGTTGCTCGATGAATATTATGGCTCAGAAATTTCCTGACAGAGTTTTTGACGTCGGCATTGCCGAAGAACATGCCGTAACGTTTTCTGCGGGAATGGCGGCTCAGGGTTTGATACCGTTTTGTAATATTTACTCGACTTTTATGCAGCGTTCATACGACCAGATAATTCACGACGTTTGTCTGCCTAAACTGCCTGTGGTTCTTTGTCTTGATCGTGCGGGCTTAGTTGGTGCTGACGGTGCGACACATCAGGGCGCGTTTGACATTTCTTATTTAAGACATATTCCTAATTTGGTGGTTTCCGCGCCTTTTGACGAGGCGGAGTTACGCAATTTGATGTATACGGCAATGTTGTCGAAACGTCCGTTTTCGATTCGTTATCCGAGAGGTTACGGTCATAATCCTGATTGGCAAAACGCTTTTCAGGAGTTGGAAATCGGCAAAGGGCGGCTTTTGACCGAAGGCGAAGACGTAGCGGTAATTTCCATCGGGACGGCAGGTTACGAAGTGCTTTGCGCGTTAGAGGCTTTGAGGGAAGAAAATATTTTTCCGGCGCATTATGATATGCGCTTTATCAAGCCGCTCGATACAGAGTTGTTAGATAATGTGTTTAAAAAGTTTTCAAAAATTATTACGGTTGAAGATAATGCACTTCAAGGCGGCTTCGGTTCGCTGATAGCGGAATATGCCGTTGACAATTTTTATTCTGCAAAAATAAAACGTTTGGGCATTCCTGACAAGTTTATAGAACACGGTTCGCAACAGGACTTGTACGAATTATGCGGTTATGACCGCACGGCAATCGCAAAAGCGGTCAAAGAAATGATGAAAATGTAACAAACAAATAAACTTTTGTAACCTAAGGATAATTCTTTTTGCTTTGAGTTGTTTAATTTTACGACACTAAAAATTTTGTAAAATTAATCAATGATGAAGAAATTTCTTTTAACATTCGGAGTTGCGGCGGCTTTCATGTCCGCCACGGCACAAAATCCCTATTTACCGCTTTGGGAACATCTTCCCGACGGTGAACCCCGCGTTTTTGAAGATCCCGACCACCCGGGCAAATACCGTGCTTACATTATCGGTTCGCACGACACGCAATATACTGCATATTGCGGAAACGATATTCGTATGTGGTCAGCACCCGTTGAAAACCTTTCTGAGTGGAGAGACGAAGGACCGATTTTCAAGTATTTTATTGACGGACATTGGGACACGATGTTTGCGCCCGACCTCGTAGAAGTTAACGACCGTGAAACCGGCAAACGCACTTATTATCTTTATCCCCATTCAAGAGGTTGGAGAAGAGTGCCGATGGTTTGTAAATCAGACCGCCCAGACGGACCTTTCACGCCGATTAACCTCACCGAAGACGGTAGGGCTTGTCTTGACGGCTCTTTAATCGATTTTGACCCGTCAGTTTTCATCGAACCCGTCAACGATAAAAAAGACAAAGATTACAAAAAAGGTTTCCGCGCTTATGTGTTCTACGGTTTTCAGCACTCTACGGCTTGCGAGTTAGACCAAAACACGATGTATTCAAAACGTCCGGGAACAGAACTTATCGACCCGTTTATTCCGGCAAGCAGTTGGGACGGAAAATTGTTAGACAAAGCAGGCTCTGAATATAAAGCACTTTACAAAGGTCAAAATCCTTTGGATTTCAACTTTTTTGAAGCCTCTTCAATCCGTCAGGTCGGAAACAAATACGTAATGGTATTTTCGGGCTATTCGGGAAAAGAATACGGCGTGGGCAACACAAATTCGGCTTTGAGATATGCTTACGGTGATTCTCCGCTCGGACCTTGGCGTGCCGGCGGCGTTTTGGTGGACTCTCGCGGCGTTGTTCTCAACAATGACGGCTCTCATTTGATGACCACAAACGGCAGTCATAATACTCACGGCTCTATTCAGGAAATCAACGGTCAGTGGTACGTTTTCTATCACCGTCCGCCCCGCGGATTCGGAAATGCACGTCAGGCAATGGTTGCACCGATAAAAATTACTTGGGACAAAAAGAAGGTTGCTGACGGCGGCACGGTAAAAATCACCGCATACGACCCCTATGCTCCTGATAATGAGTGGTCAGCAAAAGCAAAAGACGGCAATCATTACACCGGCGCAGAAATCACGAGCGAAGGTTTTCAGATTTTCGGACTTCCGCCTTATCAGTATTATTCAGCAGGTTACGCTTGTTTTATGACAGGCAACCGTTGGATGCAGGACAATCACGATGTTTGGAACAACAGCATGGACGTTGCCGGAATCACAAACAAAGGCATTGTAGGTTTCAAATATTTCGGTTTTGGCGGTTTAACTGCTGATACAAAAGGCGTTAAAGCGTTTAACGGTATCAAACAAGGCGACGGCGCAACCCTAAACCTCAACCTCTCATCACAGGGACACGGTGCGTTCAAAATTCACGTAATGATGGACGGACCTTATGCAAATTCAACATGGAACGGCAAAGAAATCGCCGTTATTGACGTCCCTGAAAATGCGCCGAAATATCCGACGGTTTATTCAGTAAAAGTTCTTCAGGTTGAAGGCTTAACCGGCAAACACGCTATCTATTTGGTTTGCGAAGGACCGGACGTTACCGAACCCGAACCTAAAAATCCTTGGGAAAAACGTCAGGCAACACCTTACGGCTTGTTTGACCTTCATGGCATCGGTTTCACCAAAGCAGGACAAAACTTTGACGTACCGAAGACACCGCAGATGAAAATCACTGTTGACGGCAACGTTTTAACGATTCCCACAACACCGGTATATTTCACGAATTTCAACGGTTATACAGAGTGCGACCATTATCAAGTTTACGGCCCGATGACTGACAAATCGGATTTAAAAGCAACCTGCGACAATCCAGACGTTAAAATCACTGTCAGCAAAATTGTTGAAGGCAGGGCAACCGTAAAAGCCGTTTACAACGGAAAAGAAAAAGTTTTCTTGATAAATTAATGACATAAAAATCCCCGTTTTTCAAGCGGGGATTTTTTTATCAAACTAACATTGCATTAACTTAACCACAACTAAACATGATAACACTATTTTTGCAACGAAAAAAAATAATGTTGTCATGTTAATTCAGTTTATAATTATTTTCGGGTGCCTTGCATTAGGCGAACTGATTGTTTGGCTTACCGGCATAAAATTCCCCTCGTGTATCATCGGAATGATTTTACTCACCGTTTTCTTAAAAATCAAATTGATAAAATACGAATGGGTTAATAAAATCAGTAATTTTTTATTAGAAAATCTCGCATTCTTTTTCGTGCCGCCGAGCGTGGCTCTTATGAAATATTTCGACATTATAAAAGCCGAATGGCTTCCGATAATTTTAGCAACTGTGGTCAGCACAATCGTCGTTCTGATAGCATCGGGTTGGACACATCAAATTTTCAGAAAACATTTTTTCAATAAAAAGGAGGACAAAAATGGAACTTCTGAAAAATAGTTTTGTATTGGTTTTTATAACATTTGCGTTTTACTATTTAGCAAAACTGCTTCAAAAGAAAACAAATTCCGTTTTGTTGAATCCTCTGCTGATAAGTATCACATTGATAATCGTTTATCTCGAAGTTTTCGGTATTGATTACGAAACTTATCACGAATCGGGACAAATGATAGAATTTTGGCTCAAACCGGCGGTTGTCGCTTTGGGAGTGCCTCTGTACAAACAACTTACGTCAATTAAGAAACAGATTTTTCCGCTAATTGCATCGTCATTCGTGGGGTGTGTTTTAGGGGTTATTTCGGTGGTTGTATTTGCTAACATTTTAGGAGCAAGTAGGGAAGTATCGCTTTCTCTTGCAAGCAAATCGGTAACTACGCCGATAGCAATGGAAATTACACGAATTTTAGGCGGAATAGAATCTTTAACTACGGTTGCCGTTGTTTTTACGGGAATATTCGGCGGAATGTTCGGTTTCAAAATTTTGCAATGGTGCGGGGTAACAAATCCTATTTCACAAAGTCTCGCAATCGGAATGGCAGCCCATGCGGTAGGCACGTCAAAAGCCTTGGAAGTCGGCTATCATTACGGAGCGTATTCAAGTTTAGGTTTAACTCTAAACGGCATATTTACAGCCGCTTGTACGCAAATAATACTGCGGATGTTAGGAATGGTATAGTGTAATAAAAAATGCCGTCTAAAAACTTTTTTTCGGACGGCATTTTTAATTTTAGGAATGATTACTTTGTCGCTTCGATAGATTTTTTACGGAATTCTTTCGTAAGTTTATCCATTTCCAAAGATACCTTACGTGCTCTTGCACCGGCAGTCTTGTTGTTAGCGTTAACCAAAGCATCTGCATCTTTTGCGAAAGCCTCAAATTGAGCTTTCAAGTCTGCAACTAATTTTGCTACTTCTTCCATTTTTTTTGATGTTTTAAAAAAATTAAAAATTTGCTTATATGCGCTGCAAATATACACATTTATTTTTACAATGCAATATTTATCGCATTTTTTTTAATAAAAAAGCATTTTTTTCGGCTTTTTTCTTAAAATTTAAACACGCTTGTGCTGTTTTTGAAGTTTTCAGCCTCGGAATTCAACTCTTGTGCGCTGCCTGCGAGTTCTTCGCTTGCCGAAGCATTGCCCTGAATAGCCTCGTTAAGTTGTTTTACCGACATATCAATCATCTGGACAGTCGTTTTCTGATTGTCAGCCGAGTTTTCAACCTTTTCAATCAAGGCAACACATTCGTTAATGTCGGGTAAAATGTTGTTAATCAGTTGAGTAGACTTTGCCGTTGCGTTAACGCTTTTTTGTGCGCCGTCAATGATGTCGTTAGCGGAATTTTTACTTTTTTCGGCGAGTTTGCGGATTTCGGAGGCGACAACAGCGAAACCTTTTCCGTGTTCGCCGGCGCGGGCTGCTTCAACTGCTGCGTTAAGTGCCAAAATGTTAGTCTGAAACGCTATGTCGTTGATAATGTTAATCTTTTCCGAAATATCTTTAACGGCATTGTAACTCAAATCCTGAGCATGTTTGATTTCGTTAACATCGGAAGTAACTTTTTGAGTAATTTTTTCCGCTTGAACCGCTAATTCGGCATTGCGTACAACCTCGTCGGTAATTTCCGTAACGGACTGAACGATACTGTCAGCGTTAGAGGCTTGCTGATTTGCGTTTTCAGAAAGCGTTTGAGTAGTTCTCGTTATTTCCGAACTTGAAGTCTGCAAGCGGTTTGCCCCGTCATAAATTTCCGTTAAAACGTTCTTTAAACTTTCAGCCATTTGATAAACTGACCTTAAAATACCGCTTGTTTTATCCTCTCTCAGGCTCAAAACTCCGCTCATATCGCCTGTTGCTATTTTGTCAACTAAGACTTTTACAAATTTCGGTTCGCCGCCGACATGCCAAAGCACACGGTTGATAAAACGGTTTGTAATTATTATAATCAAACCGAAAAGCAACAAAAGCGAAAATACCATCGGCAACAAAATCGGTCTAACTGCCGCATATTTGTCAGAAAGCGGATAAATAAACTGTATGTATGAAAATACTTTTTCGCTGTACAAAAATACCATTTCATAATCCGTGTTCAAATACGAAAAATCCATAGTGTGAATTTTTCCGTCTTTGTGGCGGGTCATTTCTTTATAAACGTCATCAGGCATTTTTGCCCAGTTTTTTTCCATTCCTGCCGGCACTACTAAGCAAAAATTCGGGTCTTTTGTCCAAATAACGAAACCGTTAGAGAGAAATTGAGAAGAGGTCATCGCCTCGTTGTTTTCTTTAATCATTGTTTCATCACGACCGGTTAAAAGCGCACCTTTTAGTTCACCGTTGATATACAATGGTTTTACGGTTACGATAAAAGGCACTCCGTCTAACATTGTGTGGTCATAAAAGATGCCGTTTCCGTTGATTGTTTCCGTAATGCGGTTATCTGCGAGTTGTTTGTTATTAAGATTTCTCGTTGAGGCTATTGCAGAATATCCGTTAGAAGTTTTTTGATAAACGATAAAATCGTTACCGGGGACAATATCAGCCCATCCTTTCAACATTCCGGCGTTATCGTTGATGACTTCACCGCCGGTTTGCCAGAGACCGCCGGACTCTGTGATGCCGCCTTTCAATTTAAAATATGATTCAGCGGCACCGATTATGTGCTTATGACGCTCATCGCACCAATCAGTCAAAAGAGCAACCTTCTCCGTTGCTGCTTTAAGGTCTGAAATAGCCGTTTGTTCGATACTGTCGCCGAGTTGTTTCTTAATCGCCAATCTTACGGGAAAAGCAACAACTATAATTGCCATAATGCCGAAAAAAATCAGCCAACCGTTCATATATTGTCTCGCGGTCAATTTACTCCTGTCGAATAATTTCATAATACTTTAATCTTAGGGTTAAAAATACGGTTGAAAGATAAAAACTTTTTTTTATTCCTACAAATTTTTTATCAAAAAGTGTGCAAAAAAAAATTGCCGGACTTATCCGGCAATTTTTTTATTATGATTTATTTCTGTTTTTCAGTGATTGCGTCGATAACCGCAACGGCAACAATGTTGACAATATCGTTAACCGAACTTTCAAAATCAATAAAGTGAATCGGTTTGTTCAAGCCCATTTGAATAGGACCGATAAGTTCAACGTTTTTGTTCATTGCCGCTAACATCTTGTAACTTGTGTTTGCGCTTCCTAAGTTCGGGAAAATCAAAGTGTTAACAACTTTACCTTTGAGCCTATTGAACGGGAACGTTTTGTCGCGGAGTTCGTCGTCGATTGCAAAGTTAACCTGCATTTCGCCGTCGATGTCAATTTCGGGCATTTCTCTGTGCAGAATTTCAACAGCCTGATGAACGGTTGCCGGAGTTCCGACCTCGTCAGCACCGAAGTTAGAGTATGAAAGCATTGCGATAACGGGTTCATTGTTGAAGAATTTAACCGTGTGAACCGCTAATTTTGCAGTGTCAACCAAAGTGTCAACGTCCGGGTGACGGTTAATCAATGTGTCAGCCAAGAAGAATGTACCTTTTTCGGAGTTCAAAATGTGCATTGTGCCGAAATGATTGAAACCTTCACGGATTCCGATAACGTCTTTTGCAACCTGAATCGTGTCGCGGTAACGGGTGTAAACGCCTGTTATAAAAGCGTCTGCATCGCCGGTTTCAACCATCATCATACCGAAATAGTTACGGTCGAACATCTTGTCGTTAGCCTCCTGAAAAGTCATACCTTGACGCTGACGTTTTTCCGTAAGGATTTTTGCGTAACGTTCGCGGCGGTCGGCTTCACGGTCGGCACGGAGGTTGATGATTTCGATACCGTCGAGGTTGAGTTCGAGTTCTTCGGCTATCTTGTTGATTTTCTCAGTGTTACCAAGAAGTATCGGATAGCAGATGCCTTCGTTTTTGGCTTCAACTGCGGCTTTCATCATTGAGGGGTGAATACCTTCGGCGAAAACAACTTTTTGCGGATTTTGTTTTGCAATGTTGAAAAGTTGAGCCGAAAGTTTTGATTCATAACCCATTAACTCTTTTAAGTGCTGACGGTAAGCGTCCCAGTCTTCGATTTTCTTTCTTGCTACGCCGGACTCGATTGCGGCTTTTGCAACGGCAGACGAAACTTCCGTAATAAGCCTCGGATCAACGGGTTTCGGAATGAAATATGACGGACCGAAAGTCAAATTGTTAACGTTATAAACCTTGTTAACGACATCGGGAACTCTTTGTTTTGCGAGGTTTGCAATAGCGTAAACGGCTGCGAGTTTCATCTCTTCGTTGATAGCCGTTGCTGCAACGTCCAACGCACCTCTGAAAATATACGGGAAACCGATAACGTTGTTGATTTGGTTAGGATAATCGCTTCTGCCTGTGGACATTAACACGTCGGGACGTGAAGCCATTGCGTCTTCGTAAGTGATTTCAGGAACGGGGTTAGCGAGGGCGAAAACAATCGGGTTTTTAGCCATCGAACGAACCATATCCTGAGTTAAAATATTACCTTTTGA
Organism: Bacteroidales bacterium; assembly: GCA_017417315.1. GTDB lineage: Bacteria > Bacteroidota > Bacteroidia > Bacteroidales > UBA3824 > UBA3824. The sequence continues at coordinate 6,103 of JAFPZK010000029.1, read as the reverse complement.
CAATCCCAAGAAAACATCAGCACCTTTGATTGCCTCTTCCAAGGTGTGAATATCGCGGCGTGAGGTTGCGAAGAATTTTTTCTCAGGTGTTAGATTTTCTCTGTCGTCGGTGATAACGCCTTTTGAGTCAAGCATTACGATGTTTTCGACTTTTGCGCCGAGCGAAACGTAAAGTTTCGTACACGAAATTGCCGCAGCACCTGCACCGTTAACGACGATTTTAACGTCTTCGATTTTTTTGCCGGCGACTTCTAAAGCGTTTATAAGACCTGCTGACGAGATAATCGCCGTTCCGTGCTGGTCGTCGTGCATAACGGGAATGTCGAGTTCTTCTTTCAAGCGGCGTTCGATTTCAAAACATTCGGGTGCTTTGATGTCTTCGAGGTTGATACCGCCGAAAGTCGGGGCGATGGCTTTTACCGCCTGAATAAATTTTTCGGGGTCTTTTTCGTTTACTTCGATGTCGAAAACGTCAATACCGCCATAAATTTTGAAAAGCAAGCCTTTACCTTCCATAACGGGTTTACCGCTGACCGCGCCTATATCGCCGAGACCGAGTACGGCAGTACCGTTTGAAATTACTGCGACGAGGTTACCTTTATCGGTATATTTGTACGCGTCGTCGGGGTTTTTCTGAATTTCGAGACACGGCTCTGCAACTCCGGGCGAGTAAGCGAGTGAAAGGTCAGTTTGCGTTCTGTACGGTTTGGTAGGAACGACTTCGATTTTTCCCGGGCGGCCTTCGCTATGATAGCGCAAAGCCGCTTCTTTCGTTATTTTTGCCATTTTTTCTTAACGTATTAGTTTTTTTTCCGCTGCAAAATTACAAAACTTTTTCCGTAAACGGATTAATGCAAAAAAACTATTTGTTTTCTCTAATATTAATTAATTGTTAATTATCGTATTTTTTGTCCCCGTAATCAAAAATATTCATAATCTTTACGCTGAAAATTTATTAACTTTTTTTAAAAACTCATTGATAATGAAAAAAACAATCTTTTTTGCGGTCTCCGCTATTGTTTTAGCCTCATGTGGCGGCTCAAACAATAATCAAAACAATCCTCAAAAGCCTGAAACTCAGTCAGAAACAACTGAAAACAAACCCATTTCGGGCGGCGGTAATCAGGTAACTATCAGCGGTGCTATCAACGAAAACGTTACTTGGAAAGACCTCGGACTTCCCGTTGATTATATCGTTGAAGGCGCGGTTTTTCTTGACGGCAATTCGCTCGTAACCGTTGAACCGGGAGTAACTATCATGTTTTCAGGCGTTGACGGTCATATTTATGTCGGCGAAAATGCGGGTATTAAAATGCAGGGAACAAAAGACAAACCCATTGTTTTAACCTGTCCGTTAAACAATCAAAACGTAGGAGCGTGGGGAAACCTCAGCATCCGCTCAACCCGTTCTGACAATGCCTTAGAGTTTGTGGAGTTTAAAAACGGCGGTGCAGGCTCTAACGTTCTTGATATTGCCGGTACAGTTTCTGTCAAAAACTGCACTATTGACGGCGCAAACGAAAACGGAATTTCTGTTGCCTCGGACGGAAAACTCACTGCTTTTGAAAACAACACTATGAAAAACTGCAAACAATATCCGCTTGTTATCGCCAATAATAGTAAACTTAACGGCATAGGTGCAGGCAACGTTTTTGAAAGCAACGCCCAAAACGTCATCTTCTGTGAAGACCGTTATTTCGGTGATGATAATTTTAAGTATGCTGTTCATAAAACTGCCGTTCCGTATTTTTTCAACGACGGTTTTGAAATTTACAACCGCGTAACCGTAACTATTGAGCCGGGTGTGAAATTTCTGTTTAACCGCAATACGGGTTGCTCAATGAGCGGTGAGGCTATCGTAAAAATTCAAGGTACAGACTCTGAGCCGGTAGTTTTTGACGGTTTGGAAGATAAAGCCGGATATTGGGAAGGAGTCCGTTACGAGGCTAACGAAAAGGACAACGTTTTTGAAAACTTCAATATCGTTAATGCCGGAAAATCGGGTGCAAATTCGCTTTTTATCGGTTGTGATGCCGTTTTGACGATGAAAAACGTTTCCGTTACCAAGGGAGAAGCCGATGCTGCAATCAATTTTGACTGTTCTGAAAATATTTCTAAACTGAAAATGGAGAATGTTACGACAGACAAAGGCATTGTTGTTAACGGACAAGAAGAAGAAATGGTTTTTAAAACCGTTGACGAAATGCTGAAAAAAGTGAAATAGAATAAAAAAGTCCGCAAGAATTTTCTTACGGACTTTTTTATTTCTTTTTGTGTGAATTAGAGTTCACTCGGAGATATTACGATTTCAACATCACCGTCGCCGCATTTATAACGGTAAATAATTTTTGTGTCAGAATCTTTAAAAACGTTTGCAACTTCTGCATCTGATTTAAACATGTTAATGAGGTTTGCTTTTACAGCACTCATATTTGCATTCAAAGCCTCTGCACTAAGTGAGGGTGCATTAACACTTATTACGGCATCGCCGTTAACAATCTCGGCTGCTGTCATTGTCATTCCATCGCCCATATCCATAGGACACTGAGCACTGAGTTCTCCGATTGCTGAACCAACTGTAATACTGCTGCAACTGTTGAGCGAAAATGTAACGGTCAATACCATTACTAACATCGCGCATAAAGAAATAATTTTTTTCATCTTGTTTTAATTTTTTTAATTAATTAATATTTGCTTTGAAAAGCCACGGCAAATTTAACAATTATAAACAAATTTTCCAAATTTTTTTTGTTATTTTTGCAAACAAATTTTAATAAGCACACTATTTAATGGAAACTTTTGAAGGACAAGAAATTATTATGGCTTCGATTACCGGCGAAGACAAACCCGGTTTAACATCGTGCCTTTCAGCGATTATCGCAAAATATAACGCAACTATTCTTGACATCGGTCAAGCGGATATACATAATTCTTTGTCGCTTGGCATAATGTTTATTGCCTCGCAAAAAGACTCCGGTAACATCTTGAAAGAAATGCTTTTCAAGTCGTGTGAACTTGGTGTTCAGGTGCGTTTTTCGCCTGTTTCGTTTGATGAATATAACCGCTGGGTTTCGCTTCAAGGCAAAAACCGTTACATCGTAACACTTCTTGGAAGAAATATTTCTGCGGGCTTAATTGCCGAAGTGTCAAAGGTTTTGGCAGAGCAAGGTCTTAATATTGATGCAATAACCCGTCTTACGGGACGTGTTCCGCTTAAAAACAGCGAAGAACAGGGCAAAACCCGTGCCTGCGTAGAAATGTCAGTGCGCGGTACGCCGAAAGACCGTCCTTATCTTCACAGCGAATTTATGCGGATTTCGCAGGAAATGGGTTATGACATTTCGTTTCAAGAGGACAATCTTTTCCGCAGAAACCGCCGTCTGATATGTTTTGATATGGACTCGACTCTTATTCAGACCGAGGTTATTGACGAACTTGCAATGCGTGCGGGTGTCGGCGATGAGGTAAAAGCAATCACCGAATCGGCGATGAGGGGCGAAATAGATTTTTGCGAAAGTTTCAAACGCAGAGTTTCTCTTTTGAAAGGCTTGGACGAAAGCGTTATGAAAGAAATCGCTGAAAATCTGCCTATTACGGAAGGCGTTGCAAGAACGCTGAAAATCTTGAAACAATACGGTTATAAAATCGCAATTCTTTCGGGAGGTTTCACTTATTTCGGTAATTATCTCAAACAACAATTCGGAATAGATTTCGTTTACGCTAACGAACTGGAAATCAAAGACGGCAAATTAACCGGAAATTATGTCGGTGACATCGTTGACGGTAAACGTAAAGCAGAATTGTTGAGACTTATAGCGCAAATCGAAAATCTTGATTTACAGCAGGTTATAGCAGTCGGCGACGGTGCTAACGATTTACCGATGTTGAATCTTGCAGGTCTTGGTATTGCTTATCACGCAAAACCGAAAGTAAAAGAAAACGCAAAACAATCACTTTCTTCAATAGGAATTGACGGCGTTTTGTATATGCTCGGTTTCAAAGATTCATATATTCAATAATTTTTAAGAAGTTTTTTCGGATTTTTTTGAATATTTTCCGAAAAAACTTTTTACCTTTGGGCAATTAATTTTTTTCAATACACTAAATAAAAACTTTTATGGAATTCGGACATTTCGACGACCAAAACAGGGAATATGTCATCACTAATCCCGCAACTCCTTGGCCTTGGATTAATTATCTCGGCAATGAGGACTTTTTTTCATTAATTTCTAACACCGCAGGCGGTTACAGTTTTTATAAAGACGCTAAATTCCGCCGCATAACCCGTTACCGTTACAACGGCGTGCCTATGGACAACGGCGGACGTTATTTCTACATTAACGATAACGGTACGGTTTGGTCTCCGGGTTGGAAACCTTGCAAAACTCCGCTCGACTTCTACGAGTGCCGTCACGGTATGAATTACACCAAAATAAAAGGTGCTAAAAACGGTATCGAAGCCGAAGTTTTGTTTTTCGTTCCTTTAAAAACTTGGGCTGAGGTTCAGAAACTGACAATCAAAAACACCACGAACGAAACCAAAAAAATAAAACTTTTCTCTTTTGAAGAGTGGTGTTTGTGGAACGCGGCAACCGATATGGAGAATTTTCAGAGAAATTTCTCAACCGGCGAAGTTGAAATCGACGGCTCGGTAATTTATCACAAAACCGAATACAAAGAGCGCAGAAATCATTACGCTTATTATTCCGTAAATGTTCCGGTTCAGGGTTATGACACTGACAGAGAATCGTTTATCGGTCTTTATAACGGTTTTGAGGCTCCTCAATGCGTTATGGCTGGCAAACCTTCTAATTCTTTGGCTCACGGTTGGTCGCCTATCGCTTCGCATTATCTCGAAATAGAGTTAAAAGCAGGAGAGACAAAAGATTTTGTTTTCCTTTTGGGCTATGTAGAAAACGACCAAAACGAAAAATTCGACGATGCGGAACTCGCACGCAAAAAATCAGGCGAGTTAATCACTTCTCAGGCTTCTGACCGCACCTTATTAAATAAGGCGAAAGCAAAAGCCGTAATTGAAAGATTTTCAACCGTTGAGGCTGTTGATGCTGCTTTTGATGAGTTAAAAAAGTCATGGGACGTGCTTTTGGACAAATACGCCGTTAAGTCGGGCAACGACAAACTCGACCGCATGGTTAATATCTGGAATCAGTATCAGTGTATGATAACCTTTAACTTCTCGCGTTCGGCATCGTTCTTTGAAAGCGGTATCGGACGTGGAATGGGATTCAGGGATTCAAATCAGGATTTGGTGGGCTTTGTTCATCAAGTACCGTCAAGAGCAAGACAAAGAATCATCGATATTGCTTCGACACAGTTCCCTGACGGAGGTTGTTATCATCAATATCAGCCTTTAACAAAACGCGGAAACAATGACATCGGAGGCGGTTTCAACGATGACCCGATGTGGTTGATTTTCGGAACGGTGGCTTATATTAAAGAGACAGGAGATTTTTCAATCCTTGACGAACAAGTGCCGTGGGACAACAAAGAAGGTTCGGAAGTTTCATTGTTTGAGCATTTGAGAATTTCGTTTAACCACGTTGTTGAAAACCTCGGACCTCATTTGTTGCCGTTAATCGGACGTGCTGACTGGAACGACTGTCTTAACCTCAACTGTTTTTCATGGGATCCTAACGAGAGTTTCCAGACGACGGAAAACAAGACGGAAGGTTCAAAGGCGGAATCTTTGATGATTGCGGGCTTGTTTGTTGTCTGCGGAAAAGATTACGTAGAACTTTGCAAACAAATCGGCAAGACGGAAGAGGCTAACCGCGCTCAAAAATGTGTTGATTCGATGGTTGAGGCCGTTAAGAAAGACGGTTGGGACGGCGAATGGTACTTGCGTGCATACGATTTTTACGGTAACAAAATCGGTTCTAACGAAAACGAAGAAGGCAAAATCTTTATTGAAAGTCAGGGCTGGTGTACGATGGCGGGTATCGGTTTGGAAGACGGCATGGTTGACAAGGCGTTGGATTCATGTAAGAAATATTTGGATTCAGAACATGGAATGGTTCTCAACAATCCTGCATACACCACGTATCACGTTGAAATGGGTGAAATTTCTTCATATCCTGCGGGT
>JAFPZK010000028.1 GCA_017417315.1 Bacteroidales bacterium | reverse complement strand
TCTCTCTTTATAATCTCAAACGCATTTTTCCATAGAAAAATACGAATATACTCCTCATCACCTAAATTAGGTTGTATACTCTGATTGTCAATACGGTCTAATATTTTATTTAAACCACTAATCATTCCACTCAACCTTGTATGAGGTACAACAACAAATATTATCCCTCCTATTATCAATCCACCTAAAACGAGTGATTTGTAATATTTCCTACTGATAGAATAATATAGCAAAAAGATGAAACTAACAAAAATTAAACTCATCAATTCTGCTCTACACTGCAGAAAAAGAACAAAAACAAAACAATATAATATCATAAAACTTATGACAATCTTTATCCATAATTTATTCTGTTTTAACAACATATATATCAAGAATATCAACACATAAATAAAATGAATAGAATAATATGCTGGATGTGTAAAATGAGATAAAAATACATAAGTAAAATAACTATGACCTGTAGTAAACGTTTCATAAACTGTTATATCTCTATTCCATATATCAAAATTAAAAACTGTACCATTTTCTGTTTCATGCCAACAATCCTGATAAGAAAGATAAAGACAAGCGCAAGAAGATACTAACACCCCCGCGACAAAAGCCCAAATAAGTAATTCATGGCGTTTTAACACCCCTCCTATCCGTGCTAAGCATATAAAAATAGGGAAAAACATTATCGAGACATATCTTCCTGATAAAAGAAATCCTCTATCCAAATCTTCCGACCATAAAAGACTAACAAAACACCATATAACATAACACGAAGAGAAGAAAATAAAAAACTTTTCTTCGTCGAAAATAACTTTCAAAATATTCTTTTTGTATACATCTTTATTTATCAAAACACCTAATACTGAAATAAACCAAAAAATATTAGTCCACGTCCAATTAAAAGGTACAAAAAATAAATATACACAAAAAGATATAAAAGAAAACCGTTTAACTAATTCCATTATGATAATTCATTCTTTATAAGCCCTTCTACTCTCTCACATATAAGTTCAACTTCTTTTAAAGCATTATACTTTGTTAAAAGCAATTCTTTTGCTTTTTGTCTCATAGGTTGTAAACAATTCTTATTATCAACAATACTCTGCAAAATAACTTGAAAATTATCAACAGAATTACTTTCACACCAAAAACCGGCACCTGCTTCACATATTTCTTCCTTTATATCAGAATTTGTATCTGTACATGCAAATATTGGTAATCCGTTATTCAAATAATCTAATACCCGTGAAGGAAAATTTGGTATAGAAAATGATTTATCTAAAAATATCATTCCCATATCATTTTCTGCCATAAGTTTTAAATATTCCTCCTTTGGCATAAAAGAAATAAGTTTAGTCTTGGTTAATTTCAAAGTATTAATAGCTAATTCTAATTTAGAATACTCAGTTCCACTACCCACAATAGTCAACAAAACGCCATCTGTTTTTTCTATTACTCTACAACATTCAATTATAAAATCAATTCCTTGTGGTTTACCTAAATTTCCTCCATAAATAAGTTTCACTCCATTACCTTCCGATTTTGTCGAAACAAAATTTTCATTTGGAATGATACAATTAGGAGAAATATGAATTTTAGATGGTTCAATATATGGATTATTCTCTTTTAAATACTTTACATTTGCAGGACTCATACACCCTATTAAGTCAGAGTTTATGTATAATTTTTTTTCTTGCCGCCGAAAATACCAATAAAAAGGGCTTCGCTTTGAAAATATTTTCAAATCAACTGCATTTTGCGGAAAAATATCTTTTAACAATAAATATGTAATACAATGATAGTGTTGCTTTATTTTCCTAATTACCCCACAAAAAGTTATAGGCGGAGTAGAATACAAAAGCAAATCAATTTTATCCTTACACTGATCCAAAACAGCATTGTAATAACGCCTTTGAAGTAATAAAAGATTTATACCTTTTTTAATAAAGCTTGTTTTCGTTACTTTACCTGTAAATACAGGGTAAACATTTACTCCAAGGTCTGATAAAGAAACCGTTTTATTCCCGACTTCATCTTGCATAAAAACTGAAACTTGATGTCCAAGTTTTACAAAAGATGACATCAAATCTGTATATAAATTATGCGTATTAATATTATCGGGATAACCTAAGGTAAGAAATACAATATTCATTTTTTACACATATTTTCTCCAAACCATTTTATTGACTACCCCGACATAACTTTGAATGATTTTGACAACCTTCATTGATACATTTTCATCGGTATAGTCGGGAACGGGAATGCCGTACTCTGAATTTTTGACAAGTTCTACCGCAGTATCAACTGACTGTAACAATGATTTTTCGTCTATGCCTGCTAATACAAAACAACCTTTATCCAATGCTTCGGGTCTCTCTGTTGATGTCCGTATGCAAACTGCCGGAAATGGATGTCCAACTGATAAAAAGAAACTACTCTCTTCCGGCAATGTTCCCGAATCAGAAACAACCGCAAACGCATTTATTTGCAGACAATTATAATCATGAAAACCTAACGGCTCGTGCTGAATAACCCTCTTGTCAAGGACAAAACCGCTTGCTTCCAAACGTTTACGGCTGCGCGGGTGGCATGAATACAAAACCGGCATATCAAACTTCTCCGCCATCTTGTTTATCGCCGTAAAAAGCGAAGTAAAATTCTTTTCAGTGTCAATGTTTTCTTCTCGATGAGCCGAAAGCAAAATGTATTTTTTCTTTTCCAACCCTAAACGGCTGTGAATATCACTTGATTCAATTTTCGAAAGATTTGCCCTCAAAACCTCAGCCATTGGCGAGCCCGTAACGTAAGTCCGCTCTTTCGGTAAACCACATTCCGCCAAATAACGGCGTGCATGTTCCGAATACGCCATATTAACGTCGCTGATAATATCAACAATTCTGCGGTTTGTTTCTTCCGGTAAACATTCGTCCTTGCAACGGTTGCCCGCTTCCATGTGAAAAATCGGAATGTGAAGACGTTTTGCACCGATAACTGAAAGGCAGGAATTTGTATCGCCCAAAACCAAAACCGCATCAGGCTGAGTTTCAATCATCAACTGATACGACTTCGCAATTATATTGCCCATCGTTTCGCCTAAATCCTTGCCGACAGCATCCATATAAATTTCAGCATCGTCAAGTGCCAAATCCTTGAAAAATATGCCGTTAAGATTATAATCGTAATTCTGACCCGTATGAGCCAATAGCGTGTCAAAATACTTTCTGCATGCTTTTATAACCGCTGACAAACGGATAATTTCAGGACGTGTGCCTACTATGATGAGAAGTTTCAACTTCCCGTTATTCTTAAAATTCGCTGACATAATTCTTATTTTACGGGTTCAAAAAATGTATCGGGACGATTTTTATCAAATTGTTCGTTAGCCCACATAACGGTTACCAAATCTTCCGTATCACTCAGATTGATAATGTTATGAGTGTAACCGGGCAACATTCTTACCGCTTCAATTTTATCACCGCTGACTTCAAATTCTATAACCTCATCGCTGCCTATTTTACGCTCCTGAATCAGTCCGTGTCCTTTTACGACAATAAAAATTTCCCATTTGGAATGATGCCAATGCTGACCTTTCGTTATGCCCGGTTTGCTGATGTTAATACTGACCTGTCCGCAATCAGGAAAATGCAAAAGTTCCGTAAACGAACCTCTTTGGTCAATATTCATTTTCAGCGGAAACGCAATTTTTTCTTTCGGAAGATAACTCAAAAATGTTGAATACAATTTCTTCTCAAAAGAATTATCGGGAATTTTTGAAAGCTTCAATGTTGAAAATCCATGACCGTTAAAATCATTCAACAATTCAACTATTCTACCTAATTTAACTTTATGTGTTACAGGAACATAACAATATTTTCCGTTATTATCGGGGATAACTTCAAGACCGTTAAAACTGCAATGATGTTCCTCGTTTTTAAGGCACAAAATCATTTCGTCAATAAGGTCGTCAATGTAGAGAAGTTCAAGTTCAACTTCGGGGTCATTGACCTGAATCGGCAGACCGTTAGCAATGTTATTACAAAAAGTAGCAACGGCACTATTATAATTCGGACGACACCATTTGCCGAAAAGGTTCGGGAAACGGAAAATCTTTACATGTACGCCCGTCTCAGAAGAATAGTTTAAAAAAAGATCTTCGCCGGCTTTTTTGCTACGACCGTATTCGCTGTTGCCGAAACGTCCCGTCAAAGAAGCCTGTTGCGATGACGAAAGCATAACGGGACATTTGTTTCCGTACTTTTTTAGCGTTGCTAACAATTCGGAAGCAAAACCGAAATTGCCTTGCATAAATTCGTTCTGAGTTTTCGGACGGTTAACACCGGCAAGATTAAAGACAAAATCAGATTTTTGACAAAAGTTTTCTAAATCCTGTATCGTATTTGAGATATCAAAACGAAAGATTTCTTCAATTTTAAAGTTCCCGTAACGTATAACTTTACCTAATGAAATATTTTCAAGTTCGGCACACAAATTTTTACCGACAAAACCGTTTGCACCTGTTACAAGAATTTTCATATTTGTATTATTAAATTATTCGCTGCGAATGTCCCTTGCTTTTGCCCTCTCCTGCAAACCTAAATCTTCACGGACGAAGCGAAGTTTTAATAAAAGTTCTTTCATTTCTTCCACGTTAAGGCGGCGAGTGTTGTGAGAATGGTAATCGTCAATCTTTGAAACGTCTACATTACCTTCGGTGAAAAATTTGTCATAATTAAGACCGCGTGTATCACACGGAATACGGTAATAATTACCCATATCCTCGGCTCTGACCATTTCTTCACGGGTAACAAGAGTTTCATAAAGTTTTTCACCGTGCCGCGTACCAATGATTTTAACCTCGGTTTCACCGAATTTCGGATTGACTTTTGAATACGTTTCTTTCAACGCCTGAGCAAGTGTTGAGAGCGTTGCCGCCGGTGCTTTTTGAACGAACAAATCACCGTTATGACCGTGCGTAAAGGCATAAACGACCAAATCAACGGCATCGTCCAAAGTCATCATAAAGCGTGTCATATTCGGGTCGGTGATTGTAATTGGTTTACCTTCTTCCATTTGTTCGACCCAAAGCGGAATCACAGAACCGCGTGAAGCCATAACGTTGCCGTAACGTGTACAACAGATTGTGGTTGAAGCGTTTTCGCCAAGTTCACGCCCCTTTGCAACGGCAACTTTTTCCATCAACGCCTTTGACATTCCCATAGCGTTAATCGGGTAAGCGGCTTTATCTGTTGAAAGCACGACAACGTTTTTAACGCCGTGTTCGATTGCAGAATTAAGGACATTTTCCGTACCGAGAATATTTGTTCTGACGGCCTCTGCTGGGAAAAATTCGCAACTCGGAACTTGCTTCAACGCAGCTGCAGAAAACACGTAATCAACATCTTTCATCGCAATATCAACGGAAGATTTTTCCCTAACATTGCCAATGTAAAATTTGACTTTCGGGTTTTGAAGTGCATGCCGCATATCATCTTGTTTTTTTTCATCGCGGCTGAAAATACGGATTTCCTTAATATCGCTGTCCAAAAAACGGCGCAAAACGGCATTACCAAACGAACCCGTTCCGCCCGTAATCAGAAGGGTTTTATCTTTAAATACAGACATAATTGAATTGGTTTAAAATGTCATAATATCGTTATTATCAAGAGTTTTGTATGAACCATCTTTCATTTCGATTATAATTGACGGTTCTAAAACTTCTATTGTATGCCACTGATTTTTAGGAATATTAATTCCTATGCAATCTTGATTCAAGAGAAACTCATCCGTGATTTTACCGTTTTCATCGTAAAAGATTTCTTTTATTTTTCCTTTCAATAAAATGACGGTTTCGGAGGTTCCTTTATGCCTATGAACTGGAACTTTAGTATCTGGTTGCAATGCATTTAACATACGTTGTGAGGTATCCTCAGAAGAATTACGCAAGTCAAAATTCACACGCAAACGGGGCGAGTTCAAGGCTTGTTCAAGAAGGTCTAAAAATAAAGTTTGGGAGAAAAGCATTTTAACAAAGTATTTTTTTAAAATCTAACATTCGCTTCTCAATACTAAAATTATCTAAAATTCTTTTTTCGGCTCTTTTAAGTGTCGAAATATCAAAATCATTAATTTTATCATATAATTGTTGCACAGTATCACCCTCAGAAAACAAGATTCCATCATCACCTACAACATCTTGTAATCCGCCCTTCCCACTATGAATAACAATATTCTTCATAGAAAGTGCTTCCAATGCAGCAATTCCAAACCCCTCATATAAAGATAATTGAAAATAATAACTACTGTGCTGCAAAAGCTTGACTTTTTCATCTTCAGAAACTTCATCAGTAAATATAACTGCCTCTTCTATATCATAATTTATACTTAACTCTTTTAAGAATTTAGTTCCCTCGCCACATTTACCCAAAATATAAAATTTTGAATCTTTAAATCGTTCATATTTTTTCAACTCCGAAAAAATATATAGTGCTTTATCAACCCCTTTTCGAATAACATTTTCCTTCCTTCCTTGCCAAACAAGTGTCATAAATGAATTATTTTTATGGGACAAATCATCAAAATTAGCAATTAATCTATTCAAATCAATTCCATGAAATGAAAATGCAATTTTTTTATTCAATTTATTATGATATAAACGCTTTATATTATTTAAATCACTATTGGATACAATTATGCATATATTTGCTACTAAATAAGATAATTTAAAAAACAATATCTGTCTTTTTCTTATTTTCTTATTTCCGGATACAAAATCATCAATTCCACCAGTAAAATAATTCTTCTTGAAAAACAACTTAGCTATTAATGCTGGGAAAAAACTATATTTATAAAAGTAATAAAAACCAATATCATAACTCCAAAATTTAAAAAAATCTAATATTTTGTTAGTAGTCTTAACTTGAAAACCAAGTTTCTCTAATATAGATATATCAATAGAATAAAATTGTTGAATTTTAAACAATTTTATATCATCAACACTCGAATAAAATAAAATTTTTCTCTCCATCATATATGCTTTTTAAATTTAGTAAATAAGATTATATTACGATTTCAATAGTTCTTTAAAAAGATTATCCCACTTTCTCATTATGATGTGGTGGTCATAATCTCGAACAGATAAATTTGCTTTATATCCCATTTTTACTCTTAAATCATAACTACTCATTAACATTTCTAAGGCATTTTGAAAGCTTTTATTATCACCCATATTACACAAAAAGCCATTTTCAGAATTCTTAATAATATCAGAAGGACCACATTTACAATTAAATGCAACTGATGGTAGCCCTTTATTCATTGCTTCAAGTAATACCATTGGCAATCCTTCAAATCTTGAAGGAAATGCAAAAATACTTGAAGATAAAAATACCTCATCTATTCTTTGCGTAGGAGAGAAAAATATCACAGACGATATTATACCTAAAGACTTAGCAAGTTTCTCTAATTTTTCAGAATCTTCGCCGCTACCATATATATGTAATTTCCAATCAGGAAATCGAGGAGAAATTAGTGCCCAAATACTTAATAATATATCAAATCCTTTTTGATAATTTAATCTTCCAACTGCTAATACCACTTTATTTTTTAAACTTGCAACATTCTTTGCATAAGTTATACTATTAGGAATACATATTATATTAGAATAGGCATTTCCCCAATACTTTTTATCTTCTTGAGTAAGTACAACAAATCTATCAAACTTTTTTATTCTCTTACGAATCCAAAAATCCCGTATACTATAAACAATCCGTTGAATAAAAGTTCTATTATCGGCCTTACCTATATAATAATTTGAATATCTATTAAAATGACATTCACATATTTTTTTACTTCCATCAGGAATGTCAAATAAGAATTCCATCCCCCTTGTCATAAGACAAATTAAAATATCTTGTTTATTATTTAACAAAAAATATGATAATCTTTCCTTGAAAAGTACTTTCTTTTTACTATAAGATTGTAATCTAATAAAAATATTACTTTTGATATAGTCATCAAAATTTATATCCAAGTCAATTTTTGTTACACATTCTGGTATGGAATAAAAATAATCCCTATTTTTCTGATTTGTTGTTAATATAGTTATATTATACCCCAATGACGATAAATAATTAACTTTATTAGCAACAACTCTTTCCATTCCTGCGGAATTATACATTCCATCAATTAAATAAGTGATTTTCATTTTTTCAAAACAAAACATTAGTATAAGGTATATATACCGATGAGAAGTTATTCAAAAACTTAACCATAAGCAATAACCCTATAATAGAAAATACAGAAATAATTAGTATTTTATTTATCTTAATTCTTAAATTATAAATACACATTGGTATCAAAAATACATCCAAGCAGGAAAAATACATAAACCCTCTTCCACTAATTTGTGGTAAAAAATAAAAGAAAAATGGAATACATATCCCTATAAAATACAAATTCAACAACTTGTAATCCATTTTTTTTCGAATCTTAGTTCCATTTCTTCTATAAAAAAAACTTTGCTTCTTTAATAATAAAAAATATAAAATCGAAAATACACACAACCTATACAAAGAAAGAGGCAAACTAATAGCAGAAGAACCTTTTTCTACTTTGATATACAAATACAATTTATTTCCGGCAAAAGAAGGTAAGAAATCTATCACTTGCGCTAATAAATACTTAGACATAGGAGCCAAAACAACTATACACACAAAACTTAAAATATATTTTTTATATGTATATATTTTGGATGGTACAATAAAAAATAAAAATGCTATTAATGCTGAATAATGAAAAAGTATCGCGAAAAGAATAAAAATACACGAAACAACAATATTTTTTTGGGATATAAAAAAGGCACCCATAACAAAGGAAAGTGCTAACCCTTGCCTAATTTGCCCCATATATGTCAACAAAAAGATACCAGAAAATAACAATAACAAAGAAAACAATGGGTATGGTGAATATTTATATAACACTACTGCTAATAAAATAATAGAAAGAACAGATACAATAAAAATCAAAAACTCGAATGATGGAGAGAATATATTTAATATAATAAATAACGGTTCCATAGAAATCTTAGGAGTAAATATTTCTGAGATTTGTGAATTATGCATTATAGGGAAATATTCAGTATAAGCACTAAAATCTGCACCACATTGTCTAAAACCTACAAAAAAGACCAATACAACTACGTTTACAATAAATAAACCGAATAGTTTCCTCCCTTTCAGTAATTCAAAAATAGAACTACACAATATTAATAAAAATATAATAATATATATGACCATATAACAACAACTACTACTTTGACACGGTCTTTTCTATTTTTTTCAACGCTTCTAATATGATTTGATAATTATTTGTCCCCATAATACTACTATGAGAAATATAATTTTCTATATAATCATGTCTAATAATCTCATCCAATCTCGTAAAAACCAAATCAGAGTAATCCTCATCAATATTAAAAACCTCATGATTTAACAACTCGCCTAATTTCAATATATAATCTTTCAACCCATCTACTAATCGATAACTATCAGGATACACAATCATAAATGGCACATCAGCAAGAGCAATATATGACAAAGAATTACTCTCATGAGTAATTATATACTGAGCATATTTAACTAAATTGGATGTAGAATTATAAAAAATAGATCTTCCATGAAAAGGATTTTGTTCATAAATAGCTTTCGGATGAGCAGCAATGACTACAGGCATATTATATTTTTCTTCTAAGAATTTAAATAATTTATTCATTGATTTATAATAAGCATCCGCAACATAATGAATAGAACTATTATTATAATACTTTATGTCAGGATGATACGGATAATAAGTATCAATAAATAATATATACTCATTAGAAACTAATGATATTTTATCTTCATTCATAAACCGTTCATAGTCTGGATGATTAATATAAAAATCAGGATTAGCAGCCACTGACGATGAAAAAGAATATTTATACAATGCTTTATACCGTTTACTCATCAAGAAATTTTCTATATATGTAAAAACTTTTTTAATAGAAAAATATGACAATAAACTTCTCCTACGCTTTACTTGAATAGCAGTATTTGCATAAAAATCTATCCGAATACATAAAAAGTTTAATTTCTTTAACAATTCAAAAACGAACCTATTTTTATACAAAAACATCACTTCCAACGCAATAATAACCCCATCAGAATCTGTATTTTTTATGGCAGATACTAATTTATCCCTTTCCACATACTTTTTTACATATTCACTTTCAATAATAGATGGAATTATTATCCCCGGATATAGAACTTGAGAAATATCCCAATATTCAAGTTCCAAATACTTAGACAATTTGTCAATACACCACATATCATATAGTCTTCTTGATAGCGGCTCATGTTCAAGAATTATTAATTTTCTCATACCATTAACATTTATACGAAAACATTCGAAGCAATACTCTTTTGCCTTATTGATTTTTTACCAAATTTTATAAAATCTTCTCGAATAGAAAAACACACCCGTTGTTATCAGCAAATCAATTATCGCACTTATTATCGTAGTATATAATATAGAGTACCTTGTTAAACAAAATGATAATATAGTATGTAACAAAGAACAACTAAATGTTATATACATTAATCCAAGCGTTTTTTTGTAATAAAACAAATAATTACAAAACTGAAAATAAATACACTTAAAAAACATACTCAAACATAAAAACGGAACATATACCACAGCTCTTTCATACTTAGGAAATATAATCGGAATAAGAAAATAAGAACAACTAATTATCAGTATTGTTATCAATAAAAACAACCCACTTAAAAGCAAAGTTTGTTTCTTCAATTTATATTTCACCTCATCTTGATTCTCTGCCGAAAGATTTTTATATATATAAACCGAGTTCGTCTGATTAAAAGCATCCCCCACCATCAAAATTATATTCGCAAAATTCATTGACAACGAAAACAATCCGACTTGCGTTGTATTATGAAAAACATTTATAAAATATCTATCCAATCCTTGTCTTAACCAACTTGATGCACTATGCGGAATTAACGGTAAACCGAAGCCCAATGCTTCTTTAATTGATTCGCAATTCGGCTTGACTAACGTTATATACTTATTTTTTATCAAAAAAACTATACTGAATAAGAACAATAAAAAATACGCTATAACTTGCGCATAAATGCGCCCCTTCCAATCTTGTTTAAACGTTATAACCAACAAAAATGTCAATGCAAAATTCAGTACTGCTAATGTTACAGCATAAAATCCGTATTTTTGTATTTTTTCTTCTATTCTGAAAATATTAAGATTCAACTGCGTTATAATTGAGAATAAACAAATCCATAACGCAATCCACATAAAATAAAAATCAAGCCCTATTAATTTTTCAAATGTTTCACTCAATAATAAGAGTAAAATACTCAACAACAAAAAACAACCTATTCCTAAGGACAAAATAGTATTAATAGTTCTCCGAAACTCCGTTGCATCCTTTTTAAAATAAACAATAGATTCAAACCCGTTTGTATTAAAACAAATTACTAATGTAAAAATTTGAATCGTAGTTGTAAAAAGATTGATATGTCCGTAACCTTCTGGAGAAATAAAACCAGCGATTAAAATAAGTAATACAAAATTTATTCCCGCATTCAGAAAAGAAAAAAAAGAAAACATCACACCTTTCTGAAGTGTCTTATTATGCTGCAAAGAAAGAATTTTTTTTAAATGAAACTGCATTATTTTTCAATCACACTCAATACTATTAACTAACCACTTCTAAAGATAATCGCTCGCCTTTTTCCAAACTTATTAAAAACTTTTTCCCTAAAATATCTTGCAAATATTTCGGGTGCAAGCCGTAACCAGGGCGTACTGAACGGACGTTTTCTTCTGTTATTATGTCGCCCGCTTTCACATCTTTCGCCACATACAACGAGCGACAAAACTCCCGTCCTTTGATTTTTGACGGGTCTGATGGATAATTGACTTTGCCTAATGCTTTTTCAACATTGCGGATGTCGCTAACCATTTGTGCAAAATCTTCGGCTTCCATCGAAAATGCAGCGTCCGGTCCGCCAATTTTACGGTCGATGATGAAATGCTTTTCCACAACCTCTGCGCCCAACGCAACTGCCGTTACGGGAACAATGCTGCCCATCGTGTGATCCGACAATCCAACCTTTACCCCGAAACGCTGTTTCATATCGTGTATCGTCAATAAGTTGGCATCTTCTATCGGTGCGGGATATGCAGAAGTGCATTTCAGCAAAGTTATGTTATTGTTTTGCTCGGCGCGTATGGTTTGTATAGCCAATTCAATATCTTCCAAGGTGGCAATTCCAATGGAGAGTATTATGGGCTTATGCTTTGAGGCAATGTATTTAATCAGCGGAATGTCAGTGATTTCAAACGATGCAATCTTATAAATTGGATTGCCAAGTTCTTCCAGAAAATCCACTGCCGTCTTGTCAAAAGGAGTTGAAAAACAAACTAATCCTTCTTCTTTGGCAACCCTGAAAATTTCCTCGTGCCACTCCCACGGTGTGTAGGCTTTTTTGTACAAGTTGTACAACGTTTCGCCCTCCCACAATCCTTTGCCGCATACAAAATCAGGCTTGTCGCAGTCCAAAGTCAAAGTGTCTGCCGTGTAAGTCTGAATCTTTATAGCATCTGCACCTGCCTTTTTCGCTGCCTTTATTGTTTCGACGGCTATTTCTTTGTGATGATTGTGGTTCGCCGACATCTCGGCTATGATGAATGTATTAGACATTACAATGCTAATTTAAAATATACATATTGGTCATCCCTGATGGTTTCCATAAAACCAACCTTCTCGTGGTATCTTATTGAGCGAAGATTGTCGAGTTTAACTTTTGCAGTTATGATTGAAAACTCACTTTTGGGCAAACTGTCCAGAATCAATTTTTCGATTTCCAACGTTGACCCAGAACCTTGAAACATTGGAGAAGTTATGATTCCTCTTTCCCATATTGTATCGGACTCTTTTGTCAAATTGTATGTCGCCACAAGATTCCCTTGCCTGAAAATTGCAAAATACCGCCTGTCTTTGTTGCTCTTCAACGTCGAGACAAAATTCAAATGATTTTCCCATTCGATTGGTGCAGAGTTGGTCATCCATCGGCGAATTTCTGGAAGATTGCGCAACTCCAAAATTCCACGATGCTGCACCTCTGTGCAATCTACATAGTTTATTATCTGATAATCAGTCATTTCGCAAGCGACAAAAACAATTCTTTATAACGTTCCTTGATGCCGTCAGGGAATCTGCTATTGTTTTGTAAGTTAATATTTTTAATTGCCTTCAACAATGAAACGATGTCTATTTCCTGCAAATTACCCAACGGCAGCACCGCTTTTGAATTTGCAATACAACCATATAATTCTATCTGATTGTCCACGTGATAGCCCACAGCCAATGGTAGATTTCGGCTCAAAGCCTCTATACAGACGGTGCTTGCGGAAAGGATTCCCGCCGCAGATTTTTCAAACAGTTCTGCCATCTGCTCCGCCGTGAGGTTTTTCCGTGTGCTTACTTTCTGTTTGTTTTCTTCCGACAGAAAAACCTTGTCGCCCAACACAACAACGATGTGATATGGAATGTCCATCATCAGCAACATCGAAACTACCTTGTCGGTAATCCCGTGTGGATCTGCCGCGCCAAAATTCACTATCAAATCATTGTTTCTGAATGTATTGGAGACTAGTTTTAGGAATGGAGCACGCAATAATGCGTAGTCAAATCCAAGGCACAATTTTGTATATGGCTCTATACTAAAAAGACTTGTGTCGGTCAATGCGTGGTTAATTACGACATCCGCTACATAATGTTTGTCGTGAATGTCGTCTATGCAAACTAATTTGCAACCTTTACTCTTTATTTGCTTCTGATATTCAGTTGAATAGAAATAATTGTCGAGGACAACAATCTCATCTCCGCAAAGATACTCAAGAAATTTGTCGAATTTGGTTTCTTCCTCCAACGGAATGTATTTGCAAACTTTCTTTAATTCAGATGTTTGGTACTCGGTAGGTACCGAGGTGAAGAAAGTGCAGTCAAATTCGACCCTCAACATATCTGCCAATGCAAGAGTACGGATGAAATGTCCGTACCCAATCTTTGCGCCGGCATCAGCGCGGAAATAGATTTTTTGCTTACGCATTTGCTCCGTTCAACAATTTGTACTTCATTTCCGCCAATTTCCAATCCGTCTCGGTATCGATGTCTTGGATTAGTTGAGTCTCTTGAATCCAGCCTGACAAACAGGACCATCAAGTGACTTCATCACATCTTTGCCGTCTTCAAAATCACGAATGTCGGCAAAGATTGGATCAAGAGCCTCAAAGTAGCCATTAAGAATCTCATCAGTGTGGGCAAGGCAGGTGTACATCAGATTACCTGCAATGTACCCTTTTTTAAGCATTTCTTGTGTGATGTAGGTCTTATAGGCAAGAGCATTAGGCGAAGCAAAGGTAAAACCAGCAAGAGCAGGAATACCCCATTGGTTAATCTTCAAGCCGTATTTGTCGGCAAGTGCTTGCCAACGGACTTTGTTTTGCCTTCCCTTTTCTGTGATATACTCCCAAGATTTGGTCTTTTCCATCACATCAAGAGCAGCAAGAGCTGCGGTCGGTCCAATGCGGTCAGTCCAGAAAGTTGAACTTATCCATGAACACTGAGCAGCATCCATAATTTCCTTCTTACCAAGAACGGCAGCAATTACATAACCGTTTCCCATAGTTTTGGAATAGATGGTCATATCAGGATATACGCCGTATTTCTTATGAAGGCCTCCAAACGTCTCACGGAAACCTGATGTACATTCGTCGAAAATGAGAACCACGCCATATTCATTGCACAAATTGCGGATATGTTCCAAATATCCCTTCTCAGGACCGAAATTGCGGCAAACTTCCATCTTGACCGCTGCAAGATCCTCTGTATTTCTAATGATGTTCTCTATTTCTTCAAAATCATTGTAATGGAAAGGAATTGAAGTTCCACGAAGTTCCTTCGGCACACCTGCGGTTGGAATACCAGGCAGAAGATGACCTGCAAGGGCATCGCTTTCGCCAAGGTTCACAGACACATACCAGTCATGCCATCCATGATAACCACAAATTGCCACCTTGTCCTTGCCTGTAAAGGCTCTTGCAATGCGTACACACATAGAATTGGCCTCGCCGCCGCCACGAGTGTAGCGTACTCCGCCTGCCCAAGGATTCATCTTTATAAGACGTTCTGCAAGATATACTTCCTCGGGACAATTAAAAGTAGTCAAATTGCCGTCGCGAACTACCCTCATAACCGCTTCATCAACTTCTTCACGTGCATAACCAAGCGTATTGGTACCCACACCCATCAGTCCGCAGTCAATATATTCACGACCGTCAAGATCCCAAACTCGACAACCCTTTGACTTGCTGTAATAAGCAGGCCAGTTTTCCGGCAACAATTGTTCCGGACGCTTTGACAGCAACGATGTGCCGCCAGGAATTACTTGTTTCGCTCTTTTGTAGAGTTCTTGTCCTGTACCCATTATGAATCTATTTTTTTATTGTATTGTCATTTCTAATTGATTTGTCGTATCCCTCGTTGTAGCTGAATCGGCTATTGATTTCATAAATTTCTTTATGAGCCACAAGGAAATCAATATATTCTTTCCAACTTTTATCAATGCCCAAAGCCTCGATAAGCCTCTTGATAACTTCGAAGTCTTCAGGCTCGTCAATTGTAATACGATAGTCGTTGGCATTGTATTCTCCCGCTTCGTTTTTTAGTTTGTAAGACTTAAAAATAGAGCCGCCGTCCGCCGTACCGTTTTTCCAAATATATGGAGTAACATGTTCGCGTTCAGACTTCATATTTGCCTCAACATACGCTTTTTCCAAAGCTGAAAACTTCATTACTTCGGTATCAAGACCGTCAGGGAAAGACGCGGCATCAGTCCTTACATAGTCATAATCGTGGTTCACTGCATAATCAATCACTTTGTCGATAATTGAGGGATCAATCAACGGACAATCTGATGTCAGCCTAACCACATAATCAGGCTTTTCTGGCGCAGCAGTTCCGTAAAAACGACTCAATACATCATCCACTGAACCCTTGAAATACTCAACGCCAACTTTATTAGCGACCTCAACAATAAACTTGGAGCCTTCCTCGTCGGTGGTCGCAATTTTTAGTTTGTCAACATTCTTGGCTTGGAGTATTCTTCTTAGGTGAATTTCCAGTAGGGTCTGTCCGTTAACCTCCTTGAGAATCTTTGCGGGCAGCCTTGTAGAACCATATCTTGCTTGTGTTATCGCCAAAACTTTCATGCTAATTCCAGTTTACAGGGTTTAACAATTCTTTTTCTTTAACATCTATGTCAACGTCAATCGGAATATCCTTCACTGACGCCAAATTCATTTTTAACTGAGAAACATTATCCACACCTATAAGCACGCCATCAATATACGGATTCTGAATATTATAATTGAGGGCTATTTCAGCAATGCTCAAACCTGATTTCATTGAAAACTCATCCAACTGAATCAAATAATTTCCCATCGGTTTGAGTTTCTTTGGCAATGAGTTTCTGTCTTTAAAAAACAATCCCTGCAAGAATGTACTCCTCACATGAATTTCAACTCCGGCGTCGTGCAGTTTCTTCATATACGGCAAAAATTTTTTGTCGAAGAGATTGAATGGTATCTGAATTAAGTCAAACGGCGTGTTATTTTCAAGAATAAATTCTAACTCATCAGGGGTGTAAAGAGAAAAACCTATTTTTTTTGTTTTTCCTGATTCTTTCAGCGCAACAAATTCGTCCCAAACTTTAGGATTATTCTTATATACTTCGAAATGATGAAGTAGATAACCATAAAGTTTGTCTGTTTTCAATCTTTTCAACGAGCCGTTAAATGATTCGACAACGGACAACTCTCCTTTGGGATATTTTGAGACTATTTTAAACGGATTTGGATTAGCAATACTGTCGCCAAGTATTTCCTCGGAATTACCGTATGCGCTCGAAGTGTCCAATGCGGAAATACCTCCTTTTGCAGCCTCTGACAAAATATTTTTGACAATCTCTTGATTTGGACGACCGGCAGAGTTTACTCCGTATTGGAGACCAAATTGCACTGTACCAAGAACAATTTTATTTTTCATAATGTCATATTAGGATTTTTGTAGAATGTTACAATTTTAGTAACAGCACAAATAACATCCTCCACATCACCATCAGAAAGAAGTGGATAAAGCGGAATACTTAGTATACCTTTATATATTTCTTCTGCTTTTGGACAAAGCCCCAATTCATACCCTAAATGTTTATAATAAGGAAACCAATAAACAGGTACATAATGAATCTGACATTGTACATTCTCTGCACTCATAGCATCAAAGAACTCTCTTCGCGTACACGTAAGTTTATTATAATCAAGACGAATAATATAAAGATGACGACAAGTATCAGATTCAGATATTTCCTGTTGAACTATAATACCATCAAGATTCTTGAATGCCTCATTATAACGTTCAACAATCTCTTGACGACGTTTCTTGAAACGTTCCAATTTATTAAGTTGACTAAGCAAAAGAGCGGCTTGAAAATCAGTCATTCGATAATTAAAACCCAACGCTATCTGTTCATAGTACCAAATACCTTCATGAGGAGCCTCCTCCATCATTGCCTCATCATGTGTTATACCATGTGTATGAGCCAAAACAAGTTTATTGTAATATCCATCATCATTTGTTGTAATCGCTCCACCCTCTCCGCTAGTTATAGTCTTCACCGGATGAAAACTAAAACAAGTCATATCAGCCAAACTACCTACACATTCACCATCATATTTTGTACCAATAGAATGTGCAGCATCTTCTATAAAAACCAAATCAAACTCATCACAAATATCTCGAATCTCTTTAATCTTAACAACTTGGCCAGTAAAATCCACCGCCACTACGGCCTTAGTTTTTGGTGTAATATGAGTACGGATACTTATAGGATCAATATTATATGTAACTGGATCTATGTCGGCGAAAACAGGTTTTGCTCCACAATAAAGAATACAATTAGCACTAGCAGCAAATGTTAGGGGTGTAGTAATAACTTCATCACCAGGACCAATTCCTGCAGCCAAACATGCACAATGAAGAGCAGCAGTACCATTACTGCATACAACAGCGTGTTTCGCGCCAACATATTGAGATAACTTTTGCTCCAACTCAAATACTTTTGGTCCACAAGTTATATATGGACTCTTCAAAACTGCATCTACTGCCTGAATGTCATCATCCTCAATACATTGACGACCATAAAAAATTTTATCCTTTCTAATAGGATCTCCTCCAAATATAGCTAATTTCTTATTTTCCATAAAATATATAAATAATTATACCCTCATATATCTAATTGAATATCAATTATCTACTCAGCACAAACTAGTAGTTATATATATACATTCAATATTATACTCAAATTTCGCAAGTATATAACGACGTAAAATTCTGAAATCAAATTCAGAAATTATTAGTGTAATGCCAAACGAAACCCAAGATATTCTCCTCTACTATATACATTCAATGAATGGCGAAATGAAACTCTAACGATTTCACTTGAATTTGAATATGAACCACTACGCATTTTACATACATTGCTATCATATACACTACAAAAGTCCATAC
Source organism: Bacteroidales bacterium (assembly GCA_017417315.1). Taxonomy (GTDB): domain Bacteria; phylum Bacteroidota; class Bacteroidia; order Bacteroidales; family UBA3824; genus UBA3824. The sequence goes on along the minus strand of JAFPZK010000028.1, from coordinate 36,851 downwards.
ACCATTCATACACATTGCCACTCATATCATAAATACCTAATTCATTTGCCTTTTTTGTAGCTACTGCATGAGTTTTTCCGCCTGCATTATCCTGATACCAAGCCACCTCATTGACATCATCACTTCCTGCATATTTCTTATCTGTCGATTTCTTGCCTCCACGTGCAGCATATTCCCACTCAACTTCATATGGTAAACGAAATTGTTGTCCCGTAATTTCATTGAGTTTTTTGATAAACCCCTGCACGTCATTCCAAGAAACATTTTCTACCGGTAGATTCTCTTCACTACTTTTAAAATAACTAGGATTATTACCCATAACAGCAAACCACAATTCCTGTGTTACCTCAGTCTCACCAATCATAAAGTCATCTACAATTACTTTATGCGCAGGTTTTTCGTTCTCACATACATCTTTGCCCTGTCCAAGAGTAGCACCCATCATAAAAGAACCTCCTTCTACGGCTATCATTTTAAATTTTACACCGTTAACTTCAAACTCTGTGTCAGATATTGAACTACAAGAACCCAACACTACACCAAGTGCACATACAAAAGCAAGGTTTTTTAATATTTTTATCATTCTTCCAAAATTATTTTATTTCACTAAGTTTATATTTTTCCCTCCCCCTAAAAAAGTTAGTTTTTCAGAGGTTTCTTTTTTGGTAAGGAAAATGAAATTCAAAGTTTATTTCGTTCGTATATTTTTCTATCTCACATTCATGCCGTTTGGATTTTGCATCGTAATTGATACCTACGAGGACAATCTCTCCTGCAAAATCTTTCAACACTCCTGCATAACGTTTTTCATGAATCTGTTTTATAGCTGTATCTGCTGATTGATTATACTTTAATTCCAAAACAACAGCTGGCATATTACGCGATGGCCGCGGTAATAAAACTATATCGGCAAAGCCTTTACCCGATGGCAATTCACGTATCATCAAATAATCTTTTTTTGCCGTATAATATGCAATAGTCAAGACACAAGCCAATGAATTTTCATCATTATATTTTAAAATACTAGTGTTGTCTGTATGAATTGTATCCAACACTATTGCAACAGCATCATTATTACCATCAATAGTATCTTTCAATAATTGTTCTGATTGCTTGATTGTGTCAGCAATAATATTCCAACCGGATTCAGTAACTATTGCATTTTTAAATTCCGCAGCAACTTCACGGTTTGGAATTTTACACAATCTGTTGTCTCTGTCATACGATAAATAGCCCAAATGAATCAACAATGTAAGTACATCATCTTTACTGCGAACAACATTAATATCGTTTTGAAAAGTGGCTGTATCGACAAAACAATTATCACCCGCTAATAAACGCAACACGGTATCTTTCAGCCCGTCAAAATCCCTACGAATATATGTAGACACGGTGTCGTATGCTCCTGAATTTGCCCAATAACTATCACAATATCTGTTATATATCGCTGTCATCACAGACGTAGGATTAAACAATTTCTTACAATTTCCTATTTCGTATCCGTCATACCACTCGGCTAATGAAGCAAAATCCATATCATACTTTGAACATAACTCATTAACCTCTGATGCTGTAAAACCGAAACATTCAGCCATTGCCCCCGGTTGAACAACCGAATATTCTTGAAAATTATTTAAAGCCGACTGTGTATTATACTTTTTGATTGGTAAAATTCCTGTCATATAAACACCGGCAAAAGTAGACATTGCATTAACTGATTTAAACAATCTCCTAAGCAGGTTGATATATTGATCTATTACTTCCGTTTCATTGTTAAATTCTCTCAAAATAGCATCCCATTCATCAATTATCATAATGAATTTCTCTGTTATATGCTGAGAAGCAATAGTATAGAGAACCTCAGCCAAATCGCTGTTTTTTCGATAATTAACATTCGGAAAAATCTCCTTTACCTCTTCAATGATGTCGGATTGAATATGACAGACAATTTCTTTTGGTTGGTAACGCGTTACGAAATCTGTCATATCAAGATAAATGACAGGATAGCGTTGAAAATGACGTGCAAAAGAGGAAGAAGAAACGATACGCAAACCATTAAACAAATCTCTTGATGCCGACCACAAATCGTAATAGGCATATAGCATCTTTGCACCTATCGATTTTCCAAACCGACGCGCACGACTGACACATATAAATTGACGTTCCGTATTAAGAGTTGCATTGACAATCTCAATCAATTGACTCTTATCAACATATTCGCCATTTACTACTGCCCGAAAACCGTCATTGCCTTTTTTCAGAAATCTGCCCATAGTTTTTCAACAACTTCCCCGCTTTTTTTCTGACCCAAAAACTCAAAAATTCCAATCTTTCCTTTGGTAAATTATACCTCGGATGCTTTTTAAACTTGAAATTAATAAGTTTTGAAAGCATCTTACGATGTCTGTGGGTGATTATTTTCGAAACCAATTCGTCAAAATCAGTGTACAAAGCAGGGCATATTGTTTTGGAATATTTTTTATACAAAATGTTTCAAACAGAAATTTACAGGCATCGATCGAAATAACGATTTTAAATTTACTTTACACTTTCCTTCCTCCCCCCAAAAAAAGTTAGTTTTTCAGAGGTTTCTTTTTTGGTAAGGAAAATGAAATTCAAAATTTATTTCGTCCGTATAGATTGCTCCACAGAGTCTTCTAAAATTCGAGATTTCAAGCGCAAAATTAACATTTATATTTGAAACTACCCGTTAAAAAAATGTTAAAATCATAAAATATTTTTTATAGTTTTTTTTATACAAAATTCCAAGAAAAATTATTACCTTTGTCCCAAAAATTTTTCAAGATGAATAACGAACAAAACATTAACAATCAGGATAATAAATCCGATTTGAGAGAAAAAGACTTTCACGAAATAGTGATGAAACAGTACGAACTGATTAATTCCCAGTTCAATACTATCCGTCAAATGCAAATCGACCAAGAAGAAAGAGAGGCCGAATTTGACCTTTCACGCCTTATTCCGGGATTTTTAAGGAAGAAAAAAGGAGAAAAAGAAAATGCTGAAAACACTGACGGAAAAAAGAAACCGTCAGCCTTTAAACGCTTTTTCGATTTCCTACTTCTCGCTTTCGCAAAAAATCTTATACTAATTGCCGGATTTACAGTCGTAGGTATTGTCTTAGGAGTTATCTCATATTTTTCAGCAGAAAAAGTATACGATAGTACAATCAGATATTCATCAGGTATAATAACGAATAGTTTTTACGAAGGCAGCATTAAAGAACTCGGCAATGTAGCAATTAACGCTCCCGAATATTTGGCTATAAAACTCAATATGCCCAAAGAAGAAGCCGTAAAAATCAAAAACATAAAATTCAAAGTATACGAAGGCTTTACAAGAACTAAAAAACGTCAAGTAAACGACACCGTTATCGAAGAATACACTTATTTTCCTTTTTTTGACGTTACACTTTCCGTTACTGATAACGCCGTTTTGGATGCCGCAGAAAAAGGTCTGACAGAATACCTCGGTACATCTGCATACGTTGATGACCGTCTCAAAAGTCTGTCAGTCGGTTTCAGAACACAATTAGGCGATATTGAAAAACAATTATCTAACATGGACTCTATCACGCAAGCCGCTATCAGCCACATGAACGGAAGCAAAGAAAATCAGTTTTTTGTAAAAGAAACCGGCTTGGACGGCAAAGGTCTTATCCTCAACCAAACTGAACCCGTCGGTGGAATCATAACCTCAGTCATCAACGAAAGCAAAGCGTCTACCGCTCAAAAAGCGTTATTGACCGAACAATTAGCCGATATTGATAATGACAAATTTAAACTAATCGAAAGTCATTCCGTAAGCAATAAACCGTCATCTCCGACACTAAAAACTATATTGCTATATACTATTATAGGTTGCATTATCGGTTTTGTTGCAGCACTGATAAAAATCACATTCTTAAAACTCAAAAGCAGAGTTAAAGAATTAGAACAACAAACAAAATAAAAAAAGCGGGAAGCCCCGCTTTTTTTATTACTTTATATAAAAGTGTGTTAATTTCAAATCCCTGTCCCGAGAACTTGAACCTACATAAACCAAGAAATTACCCGATTCAAATACTTTTTTCAAATCCTGATCGTAAAACATCAAGTCTTCTTTTGTAATAGCAAACTCAACCTGAGTGCTTTCGCCCGCTTTCAACCAAACTTTCTTAAACGCTTTCAATTCTTTTATCGGACGGACAACACTCGAAAATTCGTCCCGAATATAAAGTTGAACAACCTCAGCACCGTCCTTCGACCCCGTATTCTTAACCGTAGTTTTTATCTTAACCGTTTTGCTCGAAGTTAAAGTATCACGCTCAATTTCAGGAGCAGAAATATCAAATGTTGTATAACTCAAACCGTAACCGAAAGGATAAACTGCATGATTTGTCGGCGGCTCCCAAGCATTTTCAACATACGAATAAACATTTTTTACCGTGTCAAAAACATACGGGAAAATAGTGTCGCCCCTGTCCTCAAAAACATAACTTCTGAAACGGTTCGGTTTCATATTATAATAACAAGGCAACGCTCCCGCTGAGGCAGGCAACGAAACAGAAAGTTTACCCTCAAAATTATAACGACCGAAAAGAACGTCAGAGACTGCATTTCCACACTCTTGTCCCAAATAAAAACACTGAACCAAAGAATTTGAATTATCACGCGCAGGTTTTAAATTCAGAGGTCTGCCGCCGAAAATCAACGTTACAATAGGTTTACCCGTCTTTTTAAGTTCTTGATTAAGAAGATTTTGATACCCTAACAATTCCAAATCATCACGGTCGCCACGGTGATTTTCACCCCAAGCCTCTCGCGAATATGAAACGTTTTCGCCCATACACAAAACTACGATGTCAGAAGTTTTTGCAACAGCAACAGCCTGATTAATAAGTTTTTGCGCTTCTTGCTGAGAAATCAATTCCTGATTGTCATTCTGCCAAAAAGCAATCGGAGAGTTAGACAAACGACAACCTTCCGCATATTCAACTTTTATATTTTTTTCAGCAGCAAACTTTTTGATACCGTCCAAAACCGTTACGCCCGGATAAACAGGCTCTGCCGTATAACCACCGTAATCCAACGTGTTAGCATTAGGACCGATAACAGCAATTTTCTTCAATTTAGTGCTATCCAACGGAAGTGTGCCGTCATTCTTTAAAAGAACCATCGTCTTTCTCGCTGTTTCACGCGCTAAATCTTTATGCGCCTGATTATTAGTAACGCTGTTCATATAAGCGATGTCGGTTTTCGGATCGTTTTCAAAAAGCCCCAAACGCCATTTCAAAACCAATAATCTCACCAAGGCACGATTAATGTAACGTTCTGACAATTCACCACTTTCAACAGCCTTTTCCAACAACTGAAACGTACCTTCACGACCGATAATGTCAATTTCGATACCGCTGCGAATCGCCATCTCTGCCGCTTCCTGATATGATGAAGCCAAATGATTAACATCATACATTCTGTCAACGGCATTCTGATCCGAAACTATCAAACCCTTAAAACCAAACTGTTTTCTAAGCACATCTACCAAAAGGTGCTTGTTGACCGTTACAGGCAAATCACACACATCATTGTAAGCCGGCATAACACACGCAACACCCGCGTTAACACACATTTCAAAAGGCAAAGAATGATTATTCATCAAATCATTCATCGAACCCGTATAAGCCGCAACATTACGTCCGCCTTCTACTTGTCCGTGTCCCATATAATGCTTTAAAGTCGCTGCCATTTCAAGTTTGCCGTCCTCGCCCGCATTTTGAAACGCCTCAACTGCCGTCCGTCCGTAAATACCGCACAAAAACGGGTCCTCAGAATACATTTCCTCAATTCTTCCGAAACGCGGCTCTCGCGCCAAATCCAAAATCGGTGAAAACAACATATTGATTCCCCGCGCTTTCGCCTCCTGAGCCGTAACTTCGTAAACTTTTCTAAGCAACGTCGTGTCAAAACTACACCCTAACGAAATCGCCTGCGGAAAAACAGTCGTCCCCATACTCATCAAACCGTGCAGACCTTCACCGATAAAAATCATCGGTATCGGGTGCGCCAAAGTGTTGTTGTACTCTTTCAGAGAATTAACCGTCCGGCAATACTTCTCGCCGGGTGTGCCGCCGAAATCAATGTTCATCATACCCATTCCGTAAGGATAATACTTTCTCAGGGTGTCGAAATTAAGGTTACCCAAAGAATCGGAGGCATCTTTAATAACATAAATACTACCCGATTGAAGTTGAGCAAGTTTCTCTTTCAAAGAAAGTTGCGAAACTATTTCACGGGCATAGTTAACGGCTTGGTCAATGTAAGAGCCGCCATTAAAATCCTCCTCAACGGGTTCTTCCGCTTTGTTATTCCCGCAAGAAGAAAACATCAGAACCGAAGCCGCAACCGTCGCGGCAGTTAATAGTAACTTTTTCATGTAATTGGTAATTTTTATTATTATTTTTTAATCTTTAATTCCTTATCAATCAACTCAGTAACTTTGTACAAATCCTCCTGAGTGTTTGAAAAATTCAACTCGTCAATATCAATAACAAGAATTTTTCCCTTGTCATACGACTTTGTCCACGAATTGTATTTTTCGTTAAGTTTCGACAAATAATCCGGCGAAATGCCGAGTTCATATTTTCTGCCGCGTTTTCTAATCTGTTTCAACAAGGTCGGCACGCCGGCTTTAAGATACAGCAACAAGTCCGGCGGCTGCAAAAGCGAAGTCGTAAACTCAAAAATGTCAAGGTAATTTTTGAAGTCTCTTTCGCTCATAAGGTTCATTTCATAAAGATTTTCCGCAAAAATATAAGCGTCTTCATAAACAGTTCTGTCCTGAACAATGTCTTTGCCCGAATTTTTTATGTCAAGAATTTTCTTTAACCGTCCGTGCAAAAAATAAACCTGCAAATTAAACGCCCAACGCGGCATATCATCGTAAAAATCATTAAGATACGGGTTTTCTCCCGCATCTTCATAATTCGGAATCCAACCGTAATGTTTTGCCAAATTGTCGGTCAAAGTTGTCTTTCCCGAACCGATATTTCCTGCGATTGCTATATGCATAATTTTTTCTTTAAAATAACCGTGTAAAAATAATAATAGAAAAGCAATTATGAAAAAATTGTTTTATAAATTTGCAAAAAATTTTTTTTACTGACAAAAAATGGATAAAAAAGTCATAATTTCGCCCTCTATACTCTCCTGCGACCACGCAAACATAGAGTCTGAGGCAAAAAAAATCTGCAAAAGTCCCGCCGATTGGATTCATATCGACGTTATGGACGGACAATTTGTCCCGAATATCACTTTCGGACTGCCGATTGTCAAGGCATTTAAGAAACATTCTGACAAACTTCTTGACGTTCATCTGATGATAAACGCCCCCGAACAGTTCGCCGAAGAGTTCATCAAATCAGGAGCAGGTATGCTGACATTTCATTACGAGGCAACAAAACATTCGCACCGTCTGATAAACTTCATAAAGACAAAAGGTTGTAAATGCGGAATCGCTCTTAATCCCGCAACGCCGGTTTCGATGTTGGAAGAGATAATTTCTGATGTTGACATGGTTTTGATTATGACCGTCAATCCGGGATTCGGCGGACAAAAGTTTATAGAAAATTCTTATTCAAAAATTTCACGCTGCAAAGAGATGATTGTAAAACACAATGCCAAAGCGTTGATTGAAGTTGACGGCGGTGTAGATAATACAAACGCCGGCAAACTCGTAAATGCCGGCGTAGATGTTTTAGTATCAGGAAGTTATCTCTTCAACGCAGAAAACTTCGACGAAAATGTCAACTTACTGAAAAATTCTGCACTATAATATAAGGTGTGTCCTTATTTATTATGCTCCAAAAGATAATTTTTGCAGAGTTTTCCCCAGTCGGTAATAGTGGCATCTTTTAACGGACCATCGGGGTCTGTATTCGGCCTCAAAAGCGAGCAGACCTCTTCTTTATCCGCCATCGACCAAAAAATCATCGGCAATTTGTATTGCTCCATAAGAGAAAGCCATTTTGAGAACTCCTCTTCGTTGATTTTGCCGTTGCCGTCAGCACTCATAGAGCCGCACTCCGAAACAAAAACAGGCACGCCCGCTTTGACGGCTTTTTCCAAAGATGCCCTGAGCGGCTCTTTGTGGGTGTTTGCGTAAAAATGCAACGTATACATCAGATTATCAACACCTTCTATCGGTGAAGAAACGGCAAGATTGATTTGCTGACACCACTGCGGCGTTCCCATCAAAATCAAATTATCAGAATATTTCCTGATAACTTTGCTGATGCTGACGGCATACTTTTTCAATTCGTCCCAAGACTGATTGACCGGCTCGTTGAAAAGTTCAAAAATTACGTTAGGGTAACTTCCGTACTTTTTAGCCTGAATTTTAAAAAAATTCAAAGCGGCTTTTGGGTCAAGGTCGTGCGAATGAAAGTCAATGATAACGTACAAATCTTGTTTAATAGCCTCGTCAACGACATTGTCAAGGCATTTTAAAGCGTATTCGGGATTTTTTATGTAATCATTTGACGGTCCCACACCGATAGATGCCCTAACAATATTGCAATGCCAAGCATTTTTTAATTCCTTAACCATATTGGCAGTATAATACTGCCCCCACCAATTATGCCAAGAAAAACTAACGCCTCTTAAATTTACGATTTCGTTTTTGGCATTAACAACATTAATCCCTTGAACATGCAAAGGAGCAACTTGTGCGTCAATGTTAAAACACAACACACACATCAAAACAACAAAAAATAACTTTTTCATAGTTGAGTTAATATTTAAATTTTAATTCTATGTCTAAAAACTTCCGCCTGAATGTCCGCCGCCCGAAGAACCGCGTCCGCCGCCCGAAGAACCCGAACTTTTCGGTGAATAAGTCTTCGTGGTAAACGTTTTGACAAAATCAGTACGATTTTGTGTCAACTTAAACGAACCCTCTTTCTTATAACTGTTAGCACTCGTGGCTTTAAGTCTCAATTTATATTTTGAACGGTGTACACCCCAAAATATCAACGAAAAAATCAATGCAAAGATACTGCATTTCCAAAACGGAAACGAAATATCATAAAGGTAATCCTCTTCTACATGCTCTATAAACCACATTATATCACCGTAATAATTTCCGGCATTATACAATGCTTTCATTTCAGGACCGTAATATTCAAGTTTTGAAGCCATAAAATACTCCTCATAAAGTTTCCCGGCATCAAAAATAGAATGATGAGAACGGACTTCCGAAGAAACGTTCAAAAGCATCATTACACCGTCCCGCTTAAAATCATTGTAATCATAAAAGTCCTGAATGAAAGTCTCTTGCGGAGAAAAACTTCCGTAAGACGGCTTTTTAACTCCGTCAACAACCACGATTGCAATATCAAGTCCGGTTTTGTTAACAAACTCCTGACAACGCCTTCTGATTTCCCTACGTTTTGACTCCGGCAAAACGTCAGCATAATCATAAATTTTGTATGCCGTATCAACGTATGGCGTTGAAAGAATGTAATTCATCTTTTCAGAGGTTACGGAAAATTTATTTACGTAAGGATTAGCCTCAGTCCTCTCCCCGATTGAATACCTGTCCTGTGCAAAACCGATTGAACAGATGAAAATTAAAAATATAATTGAAAAAACTTTTTTCATTTTTAACCTCCTTTTTTTTAAAAGAAAAGATAATCAACCAAGGCTCCGATACCGAAACCTAACACTGCAAGAAACAAAAAGTAAAAAAACGATTTTTTTCCGTCAATAGGAATATCGCCGACTATTTTACCCGTCTGACCGTTCATGGCAAAAGTATGCGCCTTGCCGTCAACAAAAGTGTTAAGCATCCAAACAGGAAGCAAAGCATACTCTACTTTTTCAATATTACAATTAAGTCTTTCAGTCGGCGAAACCAGCGAACCGCGAATCGTAGAATACAACGATTGTTTCAAAGAATTATTCATTCTAAGACTTGCGCGTTGTTCGTCTTTTTCGGCTCCGACATCGTACTTTTCTGACAAAAAGCCCGACAAATAAGAGTAATTAAAAGGCTCTAACTCTTCAAGTTTGAACGGCTCGATGGAGTCCATTAAATCATCGTCGAATTTTTCGCTACCGTCAGCAGGAACTCTTTCAAAAGCCTCACTTCCGGCTCTGAGTTCGTGGTAAACGTCGGTTTTTGTATAAACGTAATCTCCTGAACGCCAAGAAGTTTTTTCGTGTCTGTCGCCTTCGACCAAACCTTGCGAAAATCCGTCATAAAGCCAAAACGGAATATAAACGCCGGTTAGTTTTTCGATGTTTTCTTGTCTTCCGAACTCACTCGGGGCGAGAAAACGCCCTTTTCTCAAACCGTTATAAGCCGCAATAGCGTCTTCTTTGGTTTTTGAAAACGGAATGATGTATTTCGGACGGAATTTGCCTTCGAGCCTTGACTTCAAAATACCGGTACTTCCGCAATAAACGCAAAAAGTTGACGACGTATTTTGGTCGGCAACCATTTCAGCACCGCAGTTTTGACAACGATAAAGGTTGAGTTCGGGTTGCTCCGGGTCAGGAGTTTCCAAATCTTCCTTATATTCTTTTTTGTTGATGTCAATATCAGTATCGGATTTTTGAGCGGTAAGTTCCAAAATCTGCTCCCGCGTATATTCCGAACCGCAATATTCACATTTCCACAACTTTTTCTCGGCGTTGTAGGGCAACGGAGAATCACAGCCGGGACATTTCAATACGGTTGTATCCATTTCTTTTTTAATTTTTGTTTTTTAACATACATTATCACGAAATACCACAATGATAATACCAAACGCCAAAGATAAAATATTTTTTTAATTATTTGTGCCTATTACACAAACTTTTTTGTAATTTTTTGCATTACCGAAAGAGTCCGCAGTCTTTATCAAGACAATATAAATTCCTGTCGGACAACGATTTGAAGCCTCATCAAGTCCGTCCCAAGAAACCTTTTCATTTTTTGCAGCAACAAGGTTGTCCGCCAAAGTTTTTTTGAAACGACCCTTTTCGTCGTAAACCGAAATGTTAAGCGTAGTTTCCAAAGTCTTGAAATTAAACACCAAAGTAAACATTTTGTCCTCATTAAGCGGCGTAAACAACTGATTTTCAATAGTTATTTCGTCTTGATAATCACCTTGCGGTTCGGGCTGAAAAATTTCAGAGCGGGAATTTTCTTTGCCGGGCGTTGCAAAACCGTAACTTTCAGAAGCTGACTGCCATTTATTATCGTCATTAAAATCAAGTCTTTCCAACGAAACACCTTCCTGAGAACTCAAAAACTTATTATGAAACGTTTTTGAATAATAAACCGAATCCAAAGTAATATTGTCAATATTTTTCAAAACGAGTATACCTTCTTTTTCGTCAAGTGTCGGAAACTTTTTGTCTTGTAAAAATAATCCACCGCAATCATATTTTGACTGAATGTCCGAAGTGTCAGCCGTCAAAACGACGTATTCTCTTTGGGGTAGAAACAGAAAATCGTTTACGGTGCAACTTTTTTCAGTCGTTAAACTGTTGAGGCTAAGACCATAAAGCGAAAATTCATAATCCGAATTATTATAAAGTTCTACGAAACGTTTTCCTCCCGTTACTGGATTAAACAAAATTTCGTTAATAACAATATCTTGATAATCAGGCTTTTGATAAACAAAATTCTCGGTAATGTTTTCCAAAAGACTGCACGAAAAGTTTTGCACCTTTTTAATTTGCAATTCGTAATTTTTCCCGTCAAGAAAATCATTTTCAAAGGTAACTAAAATTGACTTTTTGTCAGAAGTAATTGCAAAAGGTTTGTCAATATCAGCGGAGAGAATTTCGGAATTAAACCACACCAAAGCCTGATTTTTGTTAACGGCAAACGTTTTTTCGATTTTGATTTCGGTCTCGGTTTCGGAAGTAACTTTATAAACTGAATTTTTTTCGCCCGGAGTACCGCCCGCAAGGTTTTGTGAGGCTTTCCAATTATTTTGCTGATAACAATTCTTTTTAGGGTCGATTCTCTCCATGGAAAATCCGCCCGACTTTTTGTCGTCATCATTATACAAAGAAACGGAATATGTCAACGAATCCAGACACTTTCCGTCAGCATTTTTCAACGCCAAAAATTTTCCCGAAACAGTAAGTTTGTCAGTTTTAATAAAACTATCGTCAAGGACAAGATAATCACCGGCTTTTAGCCACATTTCGGGCAACACAAACTCGTCCTGACCAATTACAAAAGTATAATTTTTGATGTTAAAGGCGTTGCGGGAAGTGTTGAAAATTTCGACGTATTTTTTCTCAGGCAAGGCAAACGGCGCAGGCGAAACATCAGCCATAATTTCATTAATAACGATTTCTGATGGTTTTGCCTGAAAAATTTCGGCTTCATAATGAATAGGCTTTTCTTCAAACACTTGCTGAAACTCCAAAAACCTAAACGCAAACTTTTTTGCACCGGTTTTATTGAACTTAAAGGCAGTTAACAGATAATCAGCCTGATAACTTTTGCCGTTATCATCATAAACAGTTTCTCCGTTAACAGTCCACACTCCTGAAACAGAGCGCGTTACGAGAAAACTTCCCGAAGAAAACTCTTCTTGAAAAGTATAAAGCGTTTCTGTTTTTTTACCGTTACACCTTATAAATATAAGCGAATTTTTAACGCCCGTTGCCAAGCCTACCCCTTCAAAATCCTCATAATCAGTATTTTCATGGTTTGCTAAGAAAAAAAATCTAAAATTATTATTCCCCGAATTTTTGAAATCCGTTGTTATCTCCACCTTCCAAGTAACCGTTCCGTTGTCCAAAGAAAAATCCTTTAACTCTTTATAAATAAAATCAGTACCGTAAACATCAGAGTTATGAACGATAAAACCGTCGGCAGAGGTTGTAAAATTTTCGTTTTCAAAGTTCCACGTTTCGATAGAATTAAAGTCATCCGTCATAAAATCAACGTCTTGCGCAGCGGTTTTCAGGACTGTCAACACCAAAAACAAAGACAAAAGAATATTTTTTAACATATTTGATTTTAGAGGCAAAAAATACCGCATAATCTATAAAGTTTATGGTTATATTTATTTTTATTCAGCAAAGGTAAATGTTATTTTTTGAAATAGCAAAAAAAGTCTTTGCCTTTTTGTTTTATTTTTAAAAGAAAAACCGTATTTTTGTGAAATAAAAAATATTTGACCATGCAAACAGAGTTGAAACCAAAACGCATACCTTACGGCATTCAAGGTTTTGAAATGCTGCGTAATGACAATAGTTATTACGTGGACAAAACTATGTTTATCCCCGAAATGGAAAATGCTAACAAATATTTCTTCATTGTCCGTCCGAGAAGATTCGGTAAGACATTGTTGCTCAATATGTTAAAAACATATTACGACATCAATAAAAAAGACATTTTCGACAAAATGTTTTCGGGGCTGTGGATTCACAACAATCCGACAGAAAACCGTAATTCATATTTGGTGTTGCATCTGAATTTCGCAATGGTCAGCGGTTCTATTGATGATTACAAGCAGAGTTTTGACGGATATTGCGACCTGATGTTCAAACATTTTTGCAAAACTTACAAGGAATTTTATCCCGAAGATGCGCAGGAGCAACTCGTAAAACGCGAATACAAAGCCATAGAACAGTTAAAATATATCGTCAGCGAAGTTGTCCCCGATAAAAAAATCTATTTTTTCATAGACGAATACGATAATTTTACCAACAACATACTCTCCGACCACACACAGTTAGGACGTTATATGGACGAAACTCACCGCACGGGCTATCTGAGGGCGTTTTTCAACGCGCTAAAAGACGGCTGTCAGACTTCCATAGAAAGACTTTTCATCACGGGAGTCTCGCCGGTAACGTTAGACGATTTAACAAGCGGTTTCAACATAGGGACAAATTATTCCACGGACGCACGTTTCAACGAACTTATGGGCTTTACAGAAAACAACGTGCGCGAAATGGTTCGCTATTATGGCGGATTTTATCATTTTCAGTATTCCGAAGACGAAATTATCGAAACAATCCGCCATTGGTATGACAATTATTGTTTTGCAGAGGATGCTTTCGGTAAAACTACAATGTATAATTCGGATATGATTTTGTATTTCATGGATAATTTGTGCAGCCATAATGAATTTCCCAAAAAAATCATTGACAGCAATATCCGCACGGATTATGCAAAACTCAAAATGTTAATCCGCAAAGACCGCGAATTTAAATACGAAGCCTCAATAATTCAAAAACTTGCAACCGACGGACAATATATTGCGCCGCTCAACGACCATTTTCCGGCGGAAAAAATCACCGAAAAAAAGAATTTCGTAAGCCTTCTTTATTATTTCGGTATGGTTTCGATAGGCGGTTTGGCAAGGGGCGAAGTCATTTTCAAAATTCCGAACATCGTGGTCAGGGAACAACTTTTTGAATACTTAATCGAAAATTACGAAGAGAACGATTTGAAATGCGATTCTTGGATTGTTGACGAGGCTTTATCTCAAATGGCTTTTGACGGTGTTTGGAAACCGTTTTTCGATTATACGGCAGACCTTTTGAAAAAATATGCCGCAAGCCGCGACAAAGCAAAAGGCGAAAGTTTTGTCCACGGTTTTACACTTGCCGCAACGTGCAGGAGCCATGTGTATTTTGCTCATTCCGAGCCTGATACGTCTGACGGTTTCCCTGATTTGTATCTTGAACCGAGAACCAACCTTTACCATGATTTAACACACAGTTATTTGATTGAATTCAAATATGCAAAATCAGATGCAACCGAAACTGAAATCACAAACAAAACCGCAGAAGGTATTTTGCAGTTGGAAAAATATTCAAAGTCTGGGTTCGTAATCGAAAAATCAAAAAAGACAACTTTGCACTGCTTATTAGTAATCTATAAAGGTGTCGAAATGGTTGTTTGCAAACAGATTTTGGAAATAAAAGAGTGAAAAAAAGGGAGCAATTTCTTTTTGCCCCCTTAAATAGAGAAAAAACGAAAAGATTTTATTTTACTTTCTGCATAATTGACGGCAACGGATGACCGGCTGCATATTTTTTACTATACGTCCATGTGCTGTTTTTAGCCAAACCGTCTTTGTCCTTAAAGACACGGTAAACGCCTTCTTCCATAAGTTCATCGTCCACATCGCCGACTTTTTTTACCATCGTAAAGGCATATTTTAAGTCCTTGATACCAGAAGACGTTTTTGTGCCGGAAATAATCAATGCACGAGTCGTCTTTATTATACCGCTATTGCCGTCATGTTCACCGTTTGTATCAAAATATGCAGTAAAATTATTGCCGTCGCCGCTGATAAAAGCACCTTTGCCGACTTCTCTTGAAGAACCACTCTCCCCTTCATAATCAATAGTACCTTTGCCATTGTTTTGATTAGAGAAACGTATTTTGGTTTCAATTACTTCCTCTCCGGGATCATATCCGCCGTTACCTTGGTCTTCACAATAGACCACAACCATCGGATCTATCAAATAACAGCCCTCTATACTCGGCGGATTGTCGCCCTCATATATCGGCATGTGGTTTTGCAACTTCTCCACCGTTGCTTTCGGAACGGCACGGTAAATACCCGTCGCTGCAACTTCTTCGTCCTCCAAAACGATTGTCTCTTTCCCGTCATCAAGACAGGAAGAAAACAACGAAAAGGAAAACAAAGCAACCGCCGAGATTAGTGTTTGAATTTTTTTCATAGTCTATTGCTTTTTAAATACCCAAACGGCTTTCATCCATTCGTCATCTTCCGTTAGTTCCTTAGAAAATGTTAAGGTACTTCCGCTGACAGAAAAATTACATTCACCGTATTCAACTCCCGAACTAAATTTTATTACTCCGTTACTTGCGGTATAAGAAACTGTTTCTGTTACTATTTTTCCTTTTTTATCATCATATTCTTTTGACGTACATGTCCCGTCTTCATTAAAAGTCAAGATAACCATCTCGTCATCATCATCAGAATCGATTGTATATTTATCGTGGTCAGATTCTCCGTCCTCCAAATCTTTCCACCATTCTTCCACTGAAACAAGTTTCCAAGTCCCGATTAAATCTTTCGGATCTGAACTGCCGTCTTCATCATCTTTGTTACAAGACGTAAATGTGGTCGTCAACATCGCTACGGCAAGGAAAAATGCCGCTAAAAAATTCAATTTTTTCATAATTCTAATGTTTTTTAATTGTTAATTATTGCTTTCTTCTTCCAAGATTTCAAACTCAACCCTGCGGTTCATGGCGCGGTGTTCTTCCGTGTCGTTATCCGTCAAAGGTCTGTGGAAACCGAAACCTTCCGAAGTAAGTTTCTTTTTTTCAATACCTTGCTTAACAAGGTACTCTACAACCGATTTTGCACGGTCTTGCGAAAGTTTCAAGTTGTAAGCGTCTTTACCTTTGTTGTCGGTATGACCGTTAACCTTGATGTTTGCGCCGGTCTGCTTTAAGATTTTTGCCAACTTGTCCAAATAATCGTAACTTTCGGGCTTGATTTTCGCACTGCCGAAGTCAAAATTAATAGTGTTGATGGCGCAAATCGTTTTGCCTTTTACGTTTTCGCCGTTAGAAATCAAAGTAATGATTTCGTCCAACTCGTAACACGGCTTTTCTTCCACGACAACCGCAGTATCTTCTTCAATTACAGGCTGTTCGACAATCGGCGGAAGTTCGGGTTTCTGACGTTTGTGCTTGAAAAGGCTTATCGGAACACACGCCGTAAAAGCGATTTCCACCCCCGAAAATTTACGCTTGCCGGAAATCTTATAATTAGTATAATTGACTAAATATCCGACATCCGTAATATCGCCGTCTTTCTCTTTCTTACTGTAAGTATTTGAAATTCCGTAATCAAACATCATTTCAACACCAGCATAACATTTCTCTCCGAGAACTTGAAAATTATATTTCAATCCTGCGCCTAATCCCGCTCCGAGATACCAACTTGACAAATTTGCTTTTGAAGCCGATACGGTCATCATCATAGGCTCGTCATCAGGATCCAAATTTTCTTCCAACGTGATTTCTCCGCCTCTTGCCGCACCTAAAATAGGTGTCAAATAAATGTAAGGCTGCAATGAGCCGAAAGTAAGTTCTTTCGGAGTGCCGAGATTCATTATTACCGGCATTCTCAAATCCAAATATTTGGCTTTAACGGTGTAATCCGCATTTTCCCAATACTTTGATTCTATGCCCGTAAGTTTTGCGCCGCGGTTTACAAGCGAGATTTGAGGACGTATGCCGAATTTTCCGTCTTTGAACTCTCTATAAGCAAACAGCGAAAACACTCCGCCGCCGCGCATACTTTTTGCGCAACTAATATCGTCGCTGAGGTTATTGAAATTCATAAAGTTCATTCTCGGACCGAAAAAGAAACCTACGCTCCACGTACTCGGTTCAACTTCATTATTTTCAACAGCAGTTTCTTGCGCCGAAAGGTTAAGCGCAAGAAAGAGTGCTGAAAACGCTAATACAAAGCGTTTTATCATAGTTGTTATAGGAATTAGAATTTGTAAGTAACTGCCAAGCCGAGAACGTTAGTTTTTACAGAATTGTCGCTGTCGCCTTTCGGAATAAGATTCGACAACCCCAAATCGTAAGTAACTCTTACACCGATGTTATTAGACATTTCAAAACCGGCACCGAAAAGCAAACCTACATTTATACGTTTACAATCATCGTCTTCTCCATTGCCAAATTTAGCACTCGCTGATTCAGAGCCGTCCTCATCCTCATAGGTTTCTTTGCCTGAAAGACCGATTCCAAACGTTGGACCGGCAAGAAAATACAAATTATTATCTCCAACAGGTAAATTCGCTCTCAAATTTACAGGAATCGTAAAATAATTGATTACTTCTTTCTCTGTTTCTTTACCACTTTTCATCTTTCCGCCTTTTTGTTCAAACTGCAACCCTGCTTCAAGAGCCAACATATCGGAAAAATTCAAATCTGCATACGCTCCAATACATATTCCGGTTAACATTTTGTTATCACTGGAAGAAACTTTTGTACCACCAACTTTGTACGCTTGTTTTGACAAATTCAATCCGGCTTTTACGCCGAAACTCAAATCCTGCGCAAAGGCAGAAGATGAAACCGCTACTGCGGCTGCTGCTAATAAAACTTTTAATTTTCTCATAATTATTTAATATTTATTTAGTTAATATAAAAATTCTTTTCTAAAACATAAGCCCGAAACGGATACCTACATAATTTTTCATTTCATCATGAGTTTCAGTATAGGGTTCGTTTTTATAACCCGTATGTGCTTTGCGGTTACGACCGGAACCTGTATAATAAGTGTAAGAAACTTTTTTAGTTTTCTGTTCTGCAACCTCAGTATTGTAAAAACTATACTGAATCCCTAAGAAAACTTTTTTAGCAAAACAAACACCGAATCCGATTCCGTTTTCAATTCCGCCGTCTTTCGAATCAAAATTATAAAGGTATCTGAAATCGTATTCAATATACGGTCTTACATTCCAATACGGAGCAGTGTAGCGGACTTTGAAATCGCCGCCGGCAGCACACGAAAAATCCATTCCGTTTCCATATCCGCCATTAAACAAAGGCCCTACACCTACATACAACCCTTGTATCACGTTAGCACCGAAAAGGAAAGCCAACTGGTCGGAATGAAGATTATTGTCCCAAAATCCGTGCATATAATCGAAACACATTCTGAAACCCTTGTCGCCGCTTTGATCTTTGTCGGAAGATGTGTTTTTACTCTTATCATTTGCCGAATAACGTCCGGAAGAAATCACTTCAATAATCAAATCGTCATGTTTTTCCTTATACTGAACGTCAAACTGCGCCCCCGAACTTTTTGCTTCGCCGCTTTCTATCTGAAATTGCAAATTGCTGCCTCTGAAACGCGAAAGAGCATCGTCAGAAAATTTCATAACCGTTCTGTCTTCGCCGGGTGCGAGATTTTGACAATCCGTGATTTTGTTGCCGTTTTCAAAAACAATAACACTATTTATTATATACTGAGAAGAATTTTTTATAATCATATTATCCTCTAAACCAAAGTTTTGCGGCACAATGCGGCTAACCGTAAACACTGAGGCATTATTAGTAGTAACATTCTGATTTTGAGGCTTGTTATTTGGATTTTGAGGTTGTGTACTTTGTGCCGAAGTTTCTTTCTGCTCAGGTTTTGACAAAGATGCTGCAACTGCTCCACCGTTAGACACACCTTTTTTAACTAACGAAAGTATATTTTGCCCCAAATTCATATACATTAATTTCAAACGGCCTGTTTCCGACGGATTTGGGCTGCCTTTAACGAAAGGACAATCAAAAACACATTCAGCCATACCCGTTTTAAGATTTATGACTTCAACCGTGCCTTGAAAAATTGCACCGCCGCTTTTTGTCTTGAAAGAATACGGATTGTGAATAAAATATCCCGCACCGTTACCCATATCCAACTTATCAACAATAACCCGTACCTTATAATCTTTACCTTTTTGGTCATACGGATTGGAAAGATCAAAATTAAAACCGCCTTTTTTCGCTAATCTTGTCATTTCATAATTGAACATCTGCTCGGCTTTTAAATGGTCTTGCGGCCAATCTCTTACAAAATCGTCCCCGCGTGATTTCAGATAAGCGTCCAAAGATTGTAAATTCCCGATTTTTTCTGCATCTTTTTTGTTGCTTCCAGCAGGAAATTCTCCGACCTGAGTGTTTTTATAATCAAATTCTACACAAGCAGTAGCGTTAGTCATCATTACACCAGCGTTTCCCGCACTTACAGTAACTTCACTGCGTTGTGCTTTAACGGCAAAGTTCAAACACAATGCAACACAAAAAAACAATACTTTTTTCATTATTTAGGAAATTTTGCCCGTAGAACCTCACCAAACACGGATAATAAAAATAAAAAAGACGTGGGAGTTTCTTATTAACATCGCTTACCCCACCATAACAGACCTTCGCAATCGCCTTTCAACCGAGATAAGCAACGCGAAAACCCACGCCTATATAAAGGCATGTCATGTAAATAACGAACACAACAATGCCAATATATGCACATAGCGTGGACGTCCAAGTTGCCATATTTTTCGGTTGAACAAAGTTGCGAAGTTTGTTATGGAGAAAAATACTGCCAATAAACGTCCTTGGAATCAGGACTGCGTATGTAAAAAGGTCGCAGCCTTATCCGCAGCAAATATAGAATAAAAAATTCTTATTTACATAACTTTTTTAAGTTTTTTTACAAAAAATTTTATTTTTTATTATAACATATTAAGGAATAATAGGTTATAATGACAAAAAAATATTCTTTTTTTCCGTATTTTTAGAAATAAAGTTAAAACTGCGGTTTCCATTCCGCAATTTTTATCAAAAAGTGCGGTTTGTATTCCGCAATTTCGGAATGAATTATTAAAAAAAAATTTTTCTTTGCCTTTTGTTTTATTTTTGCTAACTTTGCCGCCGTATAAATAAACAAATCATGATAACATTAGGCGTATTTTTCGGCGGAATGTCGGTTGAACACGAAATTTCAGTAATTTCGGCGTTGCAGACAATTCACGCTTTTCCCGAATTTAAGTACAATATCGTACCCGTTTACATTTCAAAAGAAGGCGAATGGTACACGGGTCCGGGTTTGACAGTAGTTTCTAATTACCGCAATATGAGCAAGTTGCTCTCTTGGTGCGAAAAAGTTTATATGACTCCGACACGCGGCGATTTTAATCTTTACCGTTACAAATCCAATATGTTCAAGTCGAAAGTCGTAACGAAAATCGACGTTGCGTTTCCGATTCTTCACGGCTCTTACGGCGAAGACGGTTCGTTGCAAGGCTTTTTTGAAATGATTGGCATACCTTACGTCGGCAGCAATCTCCGCGCAAGCAATATCGCGATGGATAAAATCGCAACAAAATATATGTGTCAGTCGTGCGGCATACCGTGCGTTGACTATATGTGGACAACCGACAAAGAATGGTTTGAAAATCACGACGTTATGAAAGCCAAAGCCGAAAAAATCGGTTATCCGCTTATCGTAAAACCCGCAACTCTCGGCTCCTCGGTCGGCATTTCAAAAGCCGCGAACGAAAAAGAACTTGAAGCCGCAGTGGATTTGGCATCTAAGTTCACCGATAAAATCATTATCGAAAAAATGGTTCAGAATCTTCAAGAGATAAACTGCTCTGTTTACGGAAGTTATCACGACTGCAAACCGTCAGTTTTGGAAGAACCGTTACGCAGCGGCGACATTCTTTCTTATCAAGACAAATACATGGGTTCAGGCTCGTCGAAAGGCGGTGCAAAAGGCATGAAATTTGGCGCAAAAGGCGGTGCAAAAGTAGCCGGTGCAAAAGGTTCAGGTTCGATGTCTGACAGTCAGAGAAAATGCCCCGCAGATTTGCCGGAAGATGTTACTAAAATGATTCAAACACTGGCAGTTAAGACGTTTAAAGAGATGAACGCTTCGGGCATTATCCGTATTGACTTTATGCGCAACAAAGAAACCGGCGAGGTTTACGTTAACGAAATCAATGCTATTCCGGGTTCGCTTTCATTCTATCTTTGGGAGGCAACAGGTAAAAAATTCGTTGACGTCTTGGACGATGTCATCAATGTCGCAATAAAAGAAAACGCTGAAAAACAAAAACTTAAACGCAGTTTTGACCAAAATATTTTTGCAATGGGCGGCGGAATGAGTTTCGGTGCAAAAGGCGCAAAAAGATAATCAGAAATGACAAAAGCGTTAATTATTTCCTCATCAATCGTTGCTTTGATGTGGATAAGTTTTTTCTCTGACTGGGTTTTGCCCGGAGAATTTGCCACATTCGGAATTATGCCCAGAACAATAAGCGGTCTAAAAGGTATAATTTTCGCACCGTTTATTCACGGAAGTTGGGGGCATTTGATTTCCAATACGGGTGCAATTTTCGCTCTTACTTTCACGCTGTTTTGGTGTTATGAAAACTCTGCGTGGAAAGTTTGGGCGTTGTCAGCACTGCTTGACGGAGCGTTAGTATGGCTTTTGGCTCGGACAAGTTACCATATCGGAATGTCAGGAGTAATTTTCGCGTTGTTGGGCTTTTTGTTAGCGATGGGAATTTTTAAGTTTTCGCTAAAAACGCTGATAATTTCGGGCATAATATTTTTTCTCTACGGCGGCGCACTTTGGGGTGTCCTGCCGAAAGACCCGCACATATCTTGGGAGGCTCATTTGTTCGGCTTCATAGCGGGCGTTTTTATCGCGAAAAAAATTGCTAAAAAAAATGCGGGAGACTAAACCCGCATTTTTTTATGTTAACCTCTGCCCCATTTTTCCATCAAATTTACGTAATACTCAGTTCTGCGGTCGCGGAAAAACGGCCAGTTGCGACGGACGTTTTCAAGACGGTTGAGGTCAATATCAGCATAAAGAATTTCTTCTTTATCCGTTGACGCCTGAGCAATAATTTCGCCCTGAGGTCCGGCAATAAACGAACTGCCCCAAAAGTCAATACCGCTTTCTTCGGTGGTTTCGTGTTTTTCAAAGCCCGTGCGGTTGACGGAAGCCACGTAAATACCGTTTGCAACGGCGTGTCCGCGCTGAACCGTTATCCAAGCCTCGCGTTGACGGTCGCCTTCTTCGCCTTTTTCGTAAGGATGCCAACCGATTGCCGTCGGATAAAACAACACTTCCGCACCTTGCATTGCCGTCAAACGCGCTCCCTCAGGAAACCACTGATCCCAACAAATGAGCATACCTTGTCTGCCGAACTTGTTGTCAAAAGCCTTAAATCCCAAATCACCCGGATTAAAATAAAATTTCTCATAATAACACGGGTCATCGGGAATGTGCATTTTGCGGTAAAGTCCCGCCTCAGAACCGTCAGTATCAATCATATACGCCGAATTGTGATAAACGCCTTTGTCGCGTTTTTCAAAAAACGGAACGATTATCACGCTACCGAGTTTTTTTGCAAGCGATGAAAAATGCTGAAACGAAACGCCGCCGCGCTCTTCTGCAAAGTCAAAATAATCAGGATTTTCCCTTTGACAGAAATAAAACGACGAATAAAGTTCCGGCAAACAGATAACGTTAGCACCGTTTTTAGAAGCCTCGGTGATAAATTCCGTGGCTTTTTTCATGTTCGTTTGTCTGTCGGAATCAAGATTTAATTGTAAAATTGCTATTTTATACATTTTTATTTTTTTTATTTTCAGAAATATCGAAAAAAATTACGCTAAATGCCGTGTTTGCTTTCCGGCATCACTGCGGCAATCCCAAAAGGCTGAAATGTGAATAATATTATTATCATCTACATAATAGACCATTCTATCCATATTGCAGACTAAAATACTTCTATAAGACTTTGAACGCTCCGACAATACTGGCTCTAATGCACCTATATAAGGATTAGACAATAATAATTCAGTTATATGTTTTACCTCCCGAAGAAAAACAACTTTCCGCTTTGAGCCAAAACCGATTTCAATATATCCTGCAACTTGTTTCAACTGCCTCAATGCTATTTTTTCCCAAATCAGTTTCATACTGCTAACGACATTTCTAATTGATCTTCCTTAGATAATTCCTCATCTATCCATTTGATAACTTCCTCATTACTAACATATTCACCGGCTTCAAACTGTTTTTCCGCAATATCAAGCGCAGCACATAATTCTTCTTTTGTATGCGGAAGCAAATTCTGATATGCTTGTTGCTGTTGGACATAGTCCGCCAACTGCTGACTCAACCAAAGCATATTCGCAAGTGATAAAGAGCCGCAAAGATAATCTCTTAGTCCTGTTAATGCCGTTGTACTCATTTCTGCCCTTAAATTTAAAACGTTAACACCGCAAAGATAACGCATTTTCCCCGATAAAAAAAAATTAATTAAAAAAACATTAAAAAGATTTGACGGTAAAGTTTTTTTTCATAATTTTGTCAAAATTAAATTTCAGTCAGATATGAAAATATTACGCGATGACGAACTGTTAAAAATCAGTTTTGATGAAGATAAAAAACTTATTTGGACGGAGTGGAAACAGGAAAGTTTTAAAGCCTCTCTTTCCAAAGAGGAAATAAAAAATATCAACAAACAAATAGCCGACTACATCGTTGAAACGGATGCCGACTATTATCTCGCCGACCAAAGAAAAAGAGGCGTTGTCTATACCATTGACATTCAAGAATATATCGCAAAAGTACTTGTTGAAGCGGTAGAAAAAGCCCACGTAAAAAAATCAGCAATCGTTATGCCCGGCGATTATATTGTACGCCTTAGCAACGAACAGACAATCAATGAAGTAAATTCTGATTCCGATTTCGAT
The DNA here is from genome assembly GCA_017417315.1 of Bacteroidales bacterium. GTDB lineage: Bacteria > Bacteroidota > Bacteroidia > Bacteroidales > UBA3824 > UBA3824. Next base: position 12,554 of record JAFPZK010000028.1, on the reverse strand, counting down.
TATTTCAACGATTTCGACAAGGCTTGGAATTATTTATTCGGATAAAAAATACTAAATTCTAATATAAAAATTTATTATGGTATCATACAAAGAATTAGGATTGGTAAACACAAGAGAAATGTTTGCCAAAGCAGTTAAAGGCGGATATGCAATTCCGGCTTTCAACTTCAACACAATGGAACAAATGCAGGCTATCGTTCAGGCTGCCGTTGAAACAAAATCACCCGTTATCATGCAGGTATCAAAAGGCGCACGCAACTATGCTAACGCTACTATCCTCCGTTATATGGCTCAGGGTGCTGTTGAATACGCAAAAGAACTCGGCTGCGCTAACCCGCAAATCGTTCTTCACCTTGACCACGGCGATACTTTTGAACTCTGCAAAGATTGTATCGACATGGGCTTTTCATCAGTTATGATTGACGGTAGTTCACTTCCTTACGAAGAGAACATCGCTCTTGCAAGCAAAGTTGTAGAATACGCTCACAAATACGACGTTACCGTTGAGGCAGAACTCGGCGTTTTAGCAGGTGTTGAAGACGAAGTTTCTTCGGCTGTTTCTCACTACACAAAACCCGAAGAGGTTATCGACTTCTCTCAGAGAACAGGTTGCGATTCATTGGCAATTTCAATCGGTACTTCTCACGGTGCATACAAATTTACTCCCGCACAATGCACAAGAGACCCGAAAACCGGCAAATTAGTTCCTCCTCCTTTGGCTTTCGACATTCTTCACGAAATTGAGAAGAAACTCCCCGGTTTCCCAATCGTTCTTCACGGTTCTTCTTCTGTTCCTCAGGACGAAGTTGACACTATCAACAAATATGGCGGTAAACTTCCCGATGCAGTTGGTATTCCCGAAGAACAACTCCGCGAGGCTTCTAAATCTGCCGTTTGCAAAATCAACATCGACTCTGACTCTCGTCTTGCTATGACGGCTGCTATCAGAAAATATTTGGCAGAAAACCCCGGACATTTTGACCCGCGTCAATATTTGAAACCGGCTCGCGAAAACATGAAGAAAATGTACATTCACAAAATCGTGAACGTTCTCGGTTCTAACGACAAATTGTAATAGTACTAATAACCATAAGCTTTATTTGTTAAGGCGGCATATCAAATGTGCCGCCTTTTTAATTTTATTCTGCTTTTACTTTCAACTTTTCAACATACCGTGCATAAAACAAGACTATGACAAAGCAAACTACCGGCACTAAATACGAAATATTAATTCCGGAAGCATCTGAAACCATACCTTGAACAGGGGTTATCAACGCCGCACCGAGTATCGCCATTATCAACCCTGACGCACCAATTTTAGAATCACTACCGACATTTTCAAGCGCAAGACCGTAAATCGTCGGAAACATCAGCGACATAAAGAAACTTATGCCGATTAACACCGTAATACAAAGCATTCCGGCACCAGATGTAAGGACTACGCCAAGGCTCAAAATCAACGCTCCGACAGCCGCCCACATCAAAAGTTTTGACGGACGATACCATTTCATAAGCCACGTAAACAAGAATCTGGCAGCACAAAAACATATCGTTGAAATCAAATAATAAGTGGCAGCATTTGCCTCTGCAACGCCTAACTCATTCATTACAAGCCGTATCGTAAACGACCATACACCAACTTGCGCACCTTCGTAAAAAAACAAAGCCAAGACTCCGTAAGTGTATCTTTTATTCTTTAAAAGCCTTGAAAATCCGTCTTCTACGCTATCTTTGCTGTCATCGCCACCCTGAGGCATTTTAGAGAGAAATATTAGCACCAAAATTGCTAACAAAACAAAACCGACCATCATATAAGTACCCGTAACAGCGTCTAATTCATGTTGTTGAACGGCTAACAAGTCAGCCTCTGACATTGCGGTACGGTCTTCGGCAGTTGCAGTATTTAATTCTGACAGTATAAAAAACTGGCTCAGCAAAATTCCCGTTATACAGCCTATCGGATTGAAAGACTGTGCAATGTTAAGCCTTCGTGTGGCTGTTTCAGCAGAACCCATCGACAAAATATACGGATTAGCGGAGGTTTCCAAAATTGCACAACCTCCCGCAAGTACGTATATTGCAACAAGATAGAATGTGTAGGACATCACTTTTGATGCCGGAAAAAACAACATCGCTCCGGCAGAATAAAGCAAAAGTCCGAACAAAACGCCGCTTTTATAATTAAACCGTCTTATAAAAAGTGCGGCAGGCAGTGCGAAACAGAAATACGCCCCGTAAAATGCTGTTTGTATCAGCGATGTCTGAGTGTCAGACATCGACATAATTCTCTTGAACGCGCTAAGTAGCGTGTCCGTCATTTGGTTTGCCAATCCCCAAAGAAAAAACAGCGAGGTAATCAGGCAAAACGGAAGTAAGTACTTTTTTTCAATCGTCTTCATAAATTTATAAAAGTTTAGGTAAAAAATGTAGTAGTACAAATTAAGTGGCTTAAAAACAGCCTTTTACGAATTTTTCCAACTTACTCTGAACTGAGCACCGATAATCTCACGGACTTTTGCCACAACCTCCTCGTCGGCGGGTTGGCTGATGAAGTCGATGTTTTTCAATACGTTGTCGGGGTTGGTGGTGGAGAACAATGTGGATGTAATGCGCTCGTTGCCAAGGCTGTACTGCATAGCGAGTTTCTCAATCGGATAGCCGATTGAATCGCAGTATTGGGCGGCTTTGGCACACGCCTCGCGCAACTCTTTGGGCGCGGGATGCCAATCGGGTGCGCCGCGCATTGTCAACAAGCCCATCGAAAGCGGACTTGCATTGATGACGCCCACTCCACGGCTCTCAAAAAAGTCGAGGAAGTCAACGAGTTTGTCATCGCAGAGGCAGTAATGGCAGAAGTTCAAGACCGACTCCACCGTGCCTGCGGGCGAATGTTCCACCACCCATTTGAGGTTTTCGAGTTGGAGGTCGGTGATGCCCACGTGCCCAACAACGCCCTTTTCGCGAAGTTCCACAAGTGCGGGAAGGGTTTCGTCGCACACCTTCTGCAATCCGCCAGGCAATGCAGCCTGAAATTCGATGTCGTGGACGTTGATTAGGTCGATGTAATCCACATTGAGACGCTCCATACTCTCATAAACGCTGTCGTGGGCGCGTTTGGCTGAATAGTCCCAAGTGTTGACGCCGTCCTTGCCGTATCGTCCTACTTTGGTGGAGAGTATGAATTTGTCGCGAGGAATCTCCTTCAACGCCTTTCCCAAAACGGTTTCGGCTTTCAAGTGTCCGTAATATGGCGACACGTCGATAAAGTTGATACCGTTTTCCACAGCGGTATGCACCGCACTGATTCCGTCCGCCTCCCTTAGCGAATGGAACACCCCGCCAAGACTCGACGCTCCAAAACCAAGAGCAGAGAGTTTTAAGGATGTATTTCCAAGTGATCTAAGTTCCATATTGTTTAATTGTTATTATTCTGTTTTATAATTTCCCAATGGCCGCCTTTGTCGGGACCGATACGGATTATTAAACCCTGTTGTTTTAATTGCTCAATGTAATAATTGACACTCCTTACTGATAATCTTGTCCTCTTGCTCATTTCAGCAATAGTAATCAACGAATTACGTTTTATACACGCAAAGATTTTCTGTGCATTTTTCTGTGCAATTTTCTGTACATTTTTCTGTGCAATTTTCTGTGCAATTTCTGTATTTTCTACGACCCTTTTGGTGACCTCACTCTCATTTACAGTGACCTTTTTTGTAACCTCCCCTTCTTTTTCTACGTCCTCGCCATTGTTTTTTTCAATAGTTTCCGCCACCAAATCAGTATTACGATAAATGGTAACGCGCACACCGCCGCAGAAGTCCTCAAATTTTGGTTCTTTGAGACCCGCTGCGGTGAACTGGGTAACTATTTTTGATATACCGCGTCCCCAAGCCTCGATGAAGCCCGCCTTGTAAAAGGCAAATGCAATGTTCTTGTTGCGGGCGTTGGAGGCGTGTGGCTCGTGGAGTTTGGCGATAGTGAGTTCTTCGGGCAATCGTCCGTAGTTCCAAAGTTCTATGCGGTCGCGCCAAACTTTCATCTGAATAGCCACGCCCATATAGTCCTTGTGGATAATAGAATTGAAAATCGCCTCGCGGAATGCATCTTCGGGAATTTCAAGCGGTTCGATGCGCTGCAAACCTTCGTAATGTATCGGCGAAATCAAGTATTTGGCTTTGAGGATTTTAATCACAGTGTCGCACATTTTCAAGATGTTGCCTTCCACAAGGTCTTGAAAAATGAGGTCGGTGTCGTCCTTGCCAAAAAAACCGATTTTGAAATACACACCCGTAATAAAATCCTGCGGACACTTGCCAAACAAAAGGATTGCGGCATTTTTGAGTTTGCCGTCAGAATCAATAAGGTGAAGATTTTTCAAAACGTCTTCGGTGCTACTGTTGTGCGTTTCTTCGGGAAGTCGCTGAGCATCAACTGATTTGCGCAAAAAATAATCTATGGCTTTTCGGTCGATGTCGTTGATGGTGGCCTGTTCGCAGATAATGTCGTCCCAAGTGCGCCCAAGTTTTTTGAGCACAAACTGTTGCAAGGCAATACCGTTCAACTCCTGTTTGGTGCTGCCCGAACGGTAATGGTAAACGCCTTTGAGCGAGATAGGTACATTGCTCGGTGCAACGTCTATCTCGATGTATTCTTTGCCGTCCTTGGTATGGACATTCACATCGGCTACAATGCCCAACAGCGCGACAATTTTGTTAGGAATATCCTCCGAAAGGCGGTGTGCGTCCTTTACGCCGCAAACATTGCCGCCGTCGTCGATACCGATGTAGAGTTTGCCGCCCTGCGCATTTGCAAAGCCGCAAATCCACTTCAAATACTCATCGCGCCAAGATTCCTTGTATTCGATGTTTTGGTTTTCTGCGTTCATAGGCGTTGTTTTGTTTGCCACAAATGTAATAAAAGTTTTTGAGGAAGCAAAGAATTTTTGGCGACAGATATTCCATTTTGGAATAAATGACAGTGACCGAAAACTCAATTATCTGATTATGAACAAATTGAATATTTTTCAACAAAAAACTATCATATAAATATGCCTCATATCATATTTTTCGCTACCTTTACACCGAATTAAAAACAAAACATACGAAACAGAAAACTATAAACTAACATATTAAAACATTGGGCTTTACGCTCTTAACTCTCCAATCGAAAAGGTCCGGAAAACTATTTTTTGTAAGTGGGAGTAAGTTGCGGATGGTTCACGCTATATGCGTGAGCCGTTTCGTGCTTATTTACTTACAAGGCAATTTTCCGGACGCCATCGATTGAAGTAAGCACATCAAAGAAACGGTTTCACGCTTTTTTTGTGCGTAGGGTGTCGGCTCGCAAAGCAAGGCTAATTATGAACACCATTCACATAGGACACGAAATAGAGGACGTATTCATCAAGACGGAACGACCGAAAACTTGGTTCGCCAAGAAACTGAACTGCGACCCCTCTAACATATACCGCATCTTCAAGCGCAAAAGCATTGATACAGATCTCCTCTATAAGATTTCTGAGATACTCGGCTACAATTTTTTTGCCTTGTACAAACCGATGACCTTGACAAATAATCACGATTCCATTGCCTAACTTTCACAAAAGTATGGACAAATTGTCACGGGAAATGCTTGGCAGAACGGATGTTGGGTTGTAAATTTGCAAAGGAGGAAACGGAAGTGCCGAACTGCCGAAAAGTGCGTAGGCGTACTAAGTATAAAAGAATGATAAAATATCAGACTTTACTTGGAAAAATATGGGATGAATGCATTCCTAATGCTTCAATGGCGGTTTCAAGAGTGTTAGAAATCATTGAAGATATGTGTAATAGTAACGGAGTGTCCGTGACTATTGATGAAACTGAAATTGTTTCGGATGAGACTTTGAAGAAATTTGAATCAAAAATGTTCAAAATAATTCAAAGCAAAAATACTGACACATTCAAGACCATTGAAGATGTACACAAAAAATTTGTTGAATTATACAATGAAGTGCCGTTCGACAAAATACAACAAATGGCTGAACACGAGAAAAGAAAGGCATAAAGTGCAAACAGTCTCGTGCGACATAATAACAACAAAAGGAAGAATCGAAACGCCTTAAAGGAAGTAGAGAAATTGTTTAATTGAGAAATCAGAAATGGAAAACAAAACATTCGAATTGACCATTGATTGGGAAGCAATAAATGTTGTAGACTCGGACAGATTCGCTACGATGGGTTGCTATAAGTATTGTCAAGTTAACCTTCATTGAGAGCATATTTGTGCTACATAGAAACAAGAAAAAGGAAGAATCGAAACGCCTTAAAGGAAGTAGAACAAAATTTATATCAATCTAAAATGGAAAACAAGTCATTCGAACTGACACTTGACTGGGAAGAAGTAAACCTTGTAGACACAGACAGAGTAAGTGCTATGTTTTGCTTCAAACATTGTGATGTTAATCGCAGTTAACTTTTTTCATCGCCAAATATGACATTGGTGGTGTTGTCAAGTACTAATAAACGGAGACATCGAAACGCCTTAAAGGAAGTAGAAAAAACAAATTAAATCCAAATAAAAATGGAAAACAAAACTTTCGAACTGACCCTTGACTGGGAAGTAGTCAATGTTGTTGACTCCGACAGAGTTGATGCAATGTATTGTTTTACTCACTGTTCAGTTAATAACAACTAACTGAGACGGGCAGTCAATATTATCGTATTGTCTGCCCACTTCTTCTCTACTATGAAATTCTCACAGAATATAAGAAGTACTGATGTATTAAGATTCGCTGATAACATTGTCATCAAAAAGCACGGTGGCTTTTTGATTGCTATTTCTGTTGATGCAGGCAATTGGATTGTTTTTGAGTCTGAGTTTCAAAAACAAATTTTAGAGGATCTTATTGACGGGAAAACTATCGGTGAAGTTTTTCATCAACACATCAAGTCCGAACAACAGAAAACCGAGTTTATGTCGTTATTAAAACGAATATTCGCAAGAAAATTTGCGACCATTAACACCGAACTCAAAATTGACTGCCTTCAAAGCGAATCCTATAAGAAATTGTACATCTATCTCACTAATGAATGTAATTTGAGATGCACTCATTGCTTTATGTATGCAGGTTCAAAACTTACAAACGAACTCTGCACCGATGAATGGAAATCGCTAATTACAGATTTTAAACAGTTAGGCGGAGAAATGATTACTTTCACAGGCGGCGAGCCTATCATGCATAGTGGATTTGCTGAAATAATAAAGCACTCGCATAATATTGGCTTGTTTGTCAGCGTATTATCCAACGGCACGCTGTGGAATGATCAAACTATTGATGAATTATCACAATATATTTCTGAAATTCAAATAAGTATTGACGGAGTTGACGAAAAATCATATTCGCTTGTTCGTGGCAAAAGAATGTTTAACCATGCGGTTGATACTGTTGTGAGATTTGCCAATAATGGTGTAAGAACACACGTCGCTTCTACTTTCACATTTGAAAATATTGCAGACGTTCAAAGGTACGATAAACTGATTGAATCAATAAAGTCACGTACCAATAATTGTATCTTCTTTAAATTGAGTAAAAAGATGCTGCCGGGCAGAAATACGCATTACTCGGATAAAGAAAATGAACATTATTTTGAGGTGATGAAAGCCGAACAAGAAAAAATAGACAAAAACTCATCGTATGCAAATTTCATCTTAGGTCATGAACCGAATGTAGTCAGCCGAAATTGCGGTTTCGGAAGTCTCTCCATAGGTGCGGACGGCAATGTTTATACTTGCAATAGGATAATCGAGGTTGATGTATTGGGCAACATTAGGCAACAACCTCTTGAAGTATTCATTGAAAAGGCAAGGCAAATCAACGAAAAAACATCTGTTGATAATGTTTCACCTTGTTCATCTTGTTACTTAAAATACATTTGTTGTGGTGGCTGTCGAATAGATGATTTTAATTTTAAAGGCAGATTGGATAATTGGAATGAGGAGATAATGCAGATTAAATGTAACAATTCTTTCAAATATAACTTGGAAGAAACTATGATTAATAGTTTTAACTACTTTTATAAGTTCTGACTATGAATTACAAGTTGGTTTGCATACAGGAATTGTTTAAAGACAATGATATTCGGGTTGAGATTTGTAATGGCGAATCCAATAGAATATCGCCCTTTCAAACTCGTCTTTCGACAGAAGATTTAATTCATTCAGAATTAATTGGTTCCAAAAAGTTTATACTATTGCTGAATAATCTCGGATACATTAATCAGCCATTTCGGATTCCCAATGTTTTAACCGCTATTAAATCTATTGATGATTTACTTCAATCCAATAGTTTTTTCTTCTACATAACCAAGAAATTCGACAGTCTTCACAGATATACTTATCAATCACATTATAATCGCCAAAATCCTGTAAATTATACAACAGAAAAAATTATCAGAGGAGAATTATATATTGACAATTCAATTAGTTGGTTTAAGAATATACAAGTGCGTTTTCTATATGAAGATGCAATTATTCCTCTTTTCCCAATATATAATGATTATCCATATAAGACGCAAAACAATGGATATTTGATGCGAAATTATCAGGAAGAGCAAAAATATCTTGCTGATTTAAAACCGTACTATAAAGATAATACCGTTTCAATGACATTGAACGGATTCGATATAGATTTTATTAAAGGCTTAGTATCAAAAAAATGGAAGGTATTTGTTACAAATTCTAAAAAAGCAAAATCAGAATTACACTTGAAAACAAATAAGAGTGGTATTTCTTGGTTTTCAACTGACAAAAAACAAAATGATAATGAACTAACGCAAATTTTGTCTGCGTATTTGAACAACAGAAATATAGCGGAATTTAGCGGTCAAATTGTCATTATGAAAAACGATGACTTTGTAAACAAACAATCAAACGAAAATTTTGTTGAACAATTTTTTTCGGCGGATTGTATAAAATTTTTCAAGAAAAACGTCCCGAATTCCGAAATAGAAGTACAGAGTTATAAAAATCTGTTAAAGTCATTATTTAAGGCTACTCTTAGACCATATCAAAATAAAGGAGTCCTTTGGTTAAAAGAAATGCGTAAAAACAACAAAGGCTGTTTGCTCGCTGACGAAATGGGACTCGGTAAAACTGTTCAAATTTTGGCTCATTTGGCTACTATCAAAAGCCCCCAAGCACCGTTTCTTATTATAGCACCAACATCATTGATTTCCAATTGGGAGAATGAAATCAAAAAATTCATACCGTTTTTGGCGGACAAAATATCCGTTCAAGAGTATGAAAAACGTACTAACAGTATAATCAATTTGGTGTCGTATGATATTGTGAGAATTCATTTAGATTACTTTAAATCAATAAAATACGATACTATTGTAATGGACGAGGCTCAGGTATTAAAAAATAAGGATTCTAAAAAACATTTGGCAATCAGCAAGTTGTCAAGTAATCATAGAATCATCATTACAGGAACACCAATTGAAAATTCAATAAATGATATTTGGTCACATTTCTTCATACTGATTCCTGAATTTAAGGGTTTGTTTGCACGAATTGCCAAACTTAATTTTAATTCAAGCGAACAGTTTGTTAAGATGTCGAGTAAGTTATTAAATCCGTTTATCTTACGTCGCGTCAAAAAAGATGTTCTAACTGATTTGCCTGAACGTTTTGAAAAAACAATACGTATCGAAATGTCAAAAAAAGAACGTGGCATCTATGATAAGGTTCAAGGAGTTTTTATCAAGGCAATAGAAACAGGCATTTCGGGTCGTTTGAACAGCATTGCTTTGGAAGGTTTGCTTCGTTTACGTCAAACTTGTGTTTCACCAAACCTATTGCCGACATCATTGAATAGTTCCAAAGAATTTATTTCAACAAAACTTGAATTGGCATTAAACTACATAGAACAATTTAAAAACGAAAAGAACAAAGTAATAGTTTTTTCACAATTTGTCGGAGTTTTGGATATGTTAAAAAAGCATCTGACAGAACGTGAAGTCGGTTTTGTTGAATTGACTGGTAGCACGATTAACAGATTAGAGCCTGTCAATCGTTTTCAAACAGACAAAACTATTACAGCATTTTTGATAAGTTTGAAAGCCGGAGGGATAGGTCTTAACTTGACTGCCGCAAACAAAATTATAATGTTAGATGATTGGTGGAATCCCGCAGTAGAGGAACAAGCGTTTGCTCGTGCCCACCGCATAGGTCAAAGCAAAGACGTATTGGTTCTTAGGCTGATTTATAAAAACACAGTCGAAGAAAAAATACTTCAACTACAAGAATCTAAAAAACAGACCATTGACATATTTAATGCCGTGAAATCTAATTCGTTAACAATTGAACAAGTGAAAAATTTGATAATGAAGTAGGCATAATTAATATTTTGGACTTGCACAAAACGATTGTGCAGACATTGAAGGATGATAAAGAAAAGAAATGATACAATCTATGGGGAAGTATCGGGGAAGTCTACTGCCCCAAAACTTCCCAAAGACCGCCTTTATCGGGACCAACACGCTTTATCAACTTTCCTCTCATCGCTTCTATGTTTTTGCTAACAGCATTTTCACTAATGCCAATATTATCAGCCATTTCTGTCTTGGTAATATAAGGGTTAGCAAGTATCAAACGTAATATACGAATGCGGTTTTCTGTTAATTTAATACCCTCTGTCTGCCCTTTTTCTATCAACTTTTCTATCAACTTTTCTATCAACTCACGGCTTTGAGGGTTGATAGTAACTGATTTTTCACTATTATCATTAGCCCCATCATTAACCTTATCATTAACCCCGTCCACTTTCAACTCTTTGGCAAGGTTGATGTATTTTTCGCTTGCAGGACAATTTACCATAAGGCCGCCTGAATTTTCTTGTGGTTCAGGTAGTTTGGCATTGCGGAATTTGCAGATGTCGGATATATTATGGTAGCCGCGTCCCCAACTCTCCACATATCCCGCCTTGAAAAACACGTTGGCGATGTTGGGATTCCGAGGTTCGGAGGAATGAGGCTTGTAGAGGTTCTCCACAGGTACATCCACGGGCATTTTGCCAAAGTTCCAAATGCGGATATTTTGAGCGTAAACCCTTATTTGAATGGGGGTTGGCTTCATATAGTCGCGGTGAATGACGGCGTTCAAGAGAAGTTCGCGGAATGCCTCTTTTGGAAAAAAGAACGTTTCTTTGCGGTGGATGCCATCGTAACTGATAAGAGCCTTCATATACTTGGTGTAAATCAAGTCCATAGTCTTTTCCACCTGCATAATCAGAGAACCGTGTATTTCGTCTTGATAGAGAATGTCGGCGTCGTTGTCGGCAAAAAAGCCGATTTTGATGTAGGCGCAAGTTACAAATTTTTCGGGGTCGGGGTGAAAGCACATTACGGCGGCCTTGGTCAGGTAATCATTTTCGTACAGACGCAAATTCCGCATCAAAACCTCGTCAGACACTTCCAACGATTCTCGGTCAAGGCGGTTGTGGTCGAGAGCCATACGTTTGAAAAGCCTTATCGAATCCCTATCTAAATCATCAACTTTGACAAACGGCACGGGAACACTGTCCCACGTCCTGCCTTGGACGGCAAGTATCATCTTATCGAGTTCAAACCCCGTAACTTCCTGTGTGGTAGAGCCTGAACGTTTGTAATACTTGCCGTGGTAACTGACAGGGAAGGGATATTTTTCCACAACGATTTGAAGATAATCTTTGCCGTCGTCTTGGTGGAGGTTGACAGCGCAAATCAATCCCATCGTATGCAGAATTTTGTTAGGAATGTCCTCGCAAAGACGTTTGCTGTTGTCCACACCGCACACTTCACCCAAATCGTCAACACCGACATAGAGTACACCTCCATCGGTGTTGGCGAATGCACAAATCCATTTTAGGTATTCGTCTTGCCAAGTCTTTTTAAACTCAGTATGTTGACTTTCAGACTTTTGTAACTGCATATCCTATCGTACTATTTTATTCCCACTCCACCAAAATCCTAAACACCTTGCCCGGTGCATCGCTCCACGTTTTCAACGCTTCGGCGGATTGGGTGGGCTCGATGATTTCAATTCCCCTCAATTACCTCCATCTCAACTTCGTGTTTGGATTCTTTTGTGTTGTAATTGATTCCAACGAGAATTATGCGGCGGGAGAACCCTTTGAGTGACTTAGGAATCCTTTGTGTTATTGTATGTCGTAAATATCCCCCCTTAATATATTTGCGGCTTCTTTATTTGGTATTTTGGCACGATAGTTTTCATAATCGTATGTCAAAAGTCCCAATGTTACCAATAATGCTAAAACACTGTCGCAACGTTGTATTTCGCTAAGATAATAGCGGAAACATCCATCATCTACTATTATCTCTTCGCCGTTGAGCAATTTTTCAATTTTCGGTTTTACATTGTTCTCGTCGATGTGTATGTAAGGCTCTATGAATGTGTAAGATGCGGACTTTGCCCAATAACTGTTGTAATTACGGTTGTAAATCGACAGCATTACGGAATTGGGATTGAACATAGACCTTTCATCGCCGACGATATAACCGTCGTATGCGTGT
>JAFPZK010000005.1 GCA_017417315.1 Bacteroidales bacterium | reverse complement strand
GACAGGCAGTGCTGTTTACGTTGATAAAACAGACTATGTGTATCGGCTTGTGAAATCCGATGCGACAGCGTATTTTCTCGCTCGTCCGCGCAGATTTGGCAAAAGCCTGATGTGTAACACTTTGCGGGCTTATTTCGAGGGTAAGAAGGAATTGTTTGAAGGCTTGAAAATTTCACAATGGGAAAAAGATTGGATAAAGTATCCGGTCTTTTACCTTCCTCTTGCAAGCGGTGATTTTTCAAAAGAAAATGCCATTAGAAACCGTCTGTCGAATGCGTTGGAATCGTTTGGCAAAACACACGGCGTTGAAATTACGAATCCTAAATTGTCGTTGTCGGAACGTTTTGGCGCAACGGTCAGCGAAATCAAAAACAAGACAGGACTTCAGACAGCCTTTGTCGTTGATGAATACGACAACCCTTTGATTACGAGCGAGCATCTTGACGAGGACAAAAAGACATACCGCGAATTTTTTTCCGTGTTGAAAGACTATGATGATTGTTTCCGCTTTGTGTTTCTGACGGGTGTAACCAAGTTTGCCAAGACCACTGTTTTCAGTGGTAACAACCAACCCGTAGATATATCTCTTGATCCTAATTTTTCTGCTATTTGCGGCATCACCCACGAAGAACTTACAAAGTATTTCAAGGATGAAATACAGGCTTTTGCTGATGACATAAAGATTTCTTTTGACGAGATGCTTGATTTGCTGAAAAAATGGTATGATTGTTATCTTTTTCATGAAAAAGGTGTCAAGGTTTTTAATCCCGTAAGTCTGTTTACAGCATTGAAATCCCAAGATCTTCAAAACTATTGGTACGGAACAGGCACGCCGACTGTCTTGATGAAGCGCATCAAGAATTCGACTTTTGACATCATGACATTAAAAAGCGATGTGGAATACAGCAAGGACAAACTAAAAGATTACAAAGACGATGAGTTTAAGACAGACCTTGTACCGTTGCTTTATTACACAGGCTATCTTACTATAAAAGAATACATTGATGAGGAACGTGTTTATATATTAGGATTCCCGAATTACGAGGTTGAGATGAGTTTTTTCAACTCGCTTGCTGACGAGTTTTACCAACTGCCCGACCATCAGAGCGGTTTCAACTATGCTGATTTTATGGGTGATTTTCGCCGTGGGAATATCGAAAACGTTATTGAACGTTTAAAAGCATTGTTCTGCACAATTCCGTATGCTAATGACAAAAGTGTTAAATTCGTAGAACGTGATTTTCAGAATGTCATATATTTGGTGTTCAGCATTTTGGGTGAGTACATTATCGCCGAGCCGCATTTCTCGAAAGGACGTGCCGATGCAATTCTCATCAACAAGACTTACGTCTATATTTTTGAGTTTAAAATCGACCAAGATGCCCAGACAGCACTCAATCAAATTAACGTAAAAAATTACGCCGGACGTTTCAAAATGGACGACCGAAAAATTTATAAAATCGGCGTAAGTTTTTCGAGCGATGACAAAAATATCGTGGATTGGAAAGTGGCAGAGGATTAGTTTTAGAGAATAAAAAAACGCCTCGTTTCCGATGATTTCAGCAACGAGGCGTATGATTAAATTTTCTATTTTCTTGCACCCCAATCAACCGCAAAATTAAACATTATTGTACCCGTGTTGATGGTTTCGTCCATATAGTAACTTTTGTTGCCGGTATTGAATGTAGCAAACGATTCTAATTCATAGCCCACTGAAAGATTGAATCTTAGAAATCTTACGCCTATCGACGGAGCAAGATACAATCCTGAAAAATCTCCGGCAGTATAACCGAGTTTGAAGTCAATAAAATTGTGAATATTAGTGATTATTTAATTTTTCCGAAAAGTCTTTCAGCAACATTCGAAAATGCTTTTATAATTCTATCACCCATAGCAAAATCTGCTTCGCCTTGAATTGTAGTGAGTTGAAGGCTGAGAACATTTTCTCCCGTTGCAATATTGATAATGTCAATTTTTCCTGTTACTTCCATTGTAAGTCGTCCCCACATACTCATACTTTGATGCTGTTCGAGGTCAATTACTTTGAAAACGATTTTGTATTTTGCGTTTTCTTCGGTTTTAATTTTCAAACCTTTTGAAGTAATATTGAATCTTTTTTCAAATGCTTTTGTAGAAAGATTTACCCGCTCTTCAAAATCGTTTCCACACCAAAGTTCATAAACTTCGTCTTTTTCCCAAGTGGTTTCGGAATAATCCATTTCTAAAACGGCAGTAGCATTTTCTTTCAAAACATCAATACTGCCCGACAACAATTTTACCGTGTTGCCTTTACCTGCGAATACATTCAAAATAAAGAATGTAAGCAGAATTGATAATACTGTTTTTTTCATAATTTCTACATATTTTTAATTGTTAGACTTATTTTCATCTTTTTCTCTTTCTTCCGCCAACGGCGCGATGTCAAGTAAAAAGTTGTGCTTTAAAACGATTGAAAGTTTTATAAGCATTTCAACGTCTATGTTTTTGCGGTTGAAAATGTTGTAAATGTTTGAACGGTTGCAATGCAACTGCTCCGTCAACCATTTTACCGTCCGCCCTTGTCGCTTGAACTCCGCTTTTATCATTTTGCCGATATGTATGTTCATTTCCGATTTCATTGTGTTTTCTCCTTAGTGATAAAATCGGTTAAAAGGTTACAGCCTTGACGAAATATTTTTTCAAAAAAATTGTTCATTTCTTTTTCAGACAAAGTTAAAGCACATTTTTTTATGCCGTATCATTAGAGCGTATCAAGATTTTGAACAAAACGTATCAAAATTTCTTACAAAATGTACAAGGATTTTGGACAGAAACTTTTTTGTGAAAAGAGGATATAAAATTCAATTTTTTTTTGTAATTTTGCGAAAACGAAATAATTAGTTATTATGGGCATATTCATCGACAAGGGCAATTTAGCCTTTCAAAGCATAAAAAAATCTGACTTCATCGATAAGTCAGGGCTGATAGATATTTTGAACGACAACTTCGACACACAACACCGTTATATCTGCGTGTCGCGTCCACGGCGATTCGGTAAATCCGTCGCCGCAAAGATGATTTATGCTTATTACGATAGGAAATCTGATTCAAAGTCGCTTTTTGATGATTTAGAGATTTCGAAATCAGAGAGTTATATAAAATATTTGAACAAATATCCGACTATTTATATCGATTGGAATAGGTTTTCAATGATGGATGACAAAACCGTTGTGGATGATGCCCAAAAAGACATCATTAAAGACATAAAAGAATCGTATCCTTTTCTGAAAGAAAAGAATATTTTGATGTCGGCACTTGAAGAAATCCACAAGGAAACCGGTGACCGTTTTGTTCTCATTATCGACGAATGGGATAAACTTGTAAGGGAAATTGACGAAAAAACTAAGAACAAATATATAAATTTCTTGCGCTCAATGTTCAAATCCAACACCGCCGATGAGGTTTTTCTGTTGGTTTATATGACGGGAATCCTGCCCATAATAAAAGTTGAGGCGCAGTCGGCTCTCAACAATTTTGACGAATACAGCGTAATCCGCCCCGCTAAGACTGCGAAATATTACGGTTTTACGCCCGACGAGGTTGTCAATATTTGCCACAAGCACAATCTTAACATAGAACTGATGAAACACGCCTACGACGGCTATGTTATCGGCAATGAAAAGTCGATTTTCAACCCCAACTCGGTGATGTTGGCGGCGGAAGACGGCGAATACAACAGCCATTGGTCAAAGTCCGCAGCATACACCACCATCGAGCATTACATCGGAATCGACCACGACACTGTGCAGCAAAAAATCATCAGGATGCTCAACGGCGAGAGCGTAACAATCAAGACGGCAAGTTTTCGCAACGATATGAAGAATATCGACACAAGCGATGACGTTTTGACGTTGCTCGCACACCTCGGATACTTATCTTTCAATCCCGAAGACAGCACAGTGAGGATTCCTAACACAGAAGTAGCACAAGAGTTTGAACTTTCTATTGGGCGCGCAGGTTGGGGTGAGGTATCTAAGGCGTTGAACGATTCTTTGACATTGATTAACAAAACGATAGAACAGGACGTTGATTACATTTCGGAGGCGTTTGACAAATACCGGTTTGAGGCGTCGTCAATCATAAAATACAAGGACGAAAATTCGATGTCGTGTGCCATAACTTTGGCTTATTATGCAGCAAAGAGGTATTACAAGATTTTCCGCGAACAGCCTGCGGGAAAAGGTTTTGCCGATATGATTTTTTTGCCGCTGCCCGGCTCTACACGCCCCGCCATTGTCATCGAACTCAAAAGTAAAAAATCCGCCCAAGGCGCAATCGACCAAATCAAAAACAAGAACTATCCGCAAGCGTTGCAGGGTTTTTCAAAAAAGATTTTGCTCGTCGGCATTGGTTGGAGCAAACGTAAAAGCAAACACAATGTTAAAATCGAAGTCGTGGAGGATTAATCCAACATCACCCATACTGCCCAATAATAAGCATCGGGGAGTGTTTGTTGTTTTGCAAAAATAGGATAGAAATTCAATTTTTTTTGTAATTTTGCGACAAAAGTTAACAATTAAAATTAAAAATATAAGAAATGATTTTATGCCACTAAAAACCTATATATCAACCTTTTTCTTAATTTTAACCATCGTTTTTACAGCAACGGCTCAGGAAAAACACGCCTTGTTTGTCGGTATTTCTGACTATCCTGAAACTTCCGGCTTTAAAAAGATTCACGGTGCTAACGATTATGAAATTATCAGCAAAACTCTTAATAATCACGGCTTTACAACTACTAAACTTTTAAATTCTGATGCCACAGCCGCAAATATCCGCTTAGAACTTAAAAAACTTGCAACCACTTCTAACAAAGGTAGTTACATTTATATCCATTTTTCGTGCCACGGACAACCGTTTGAAGACAAGCCGCCATACGATGAAGACGACCTTTGGGACGAATCCATCATCGCTTACGATGCCAAAATCAATTATCAATCAGGTGTTTATGAAGGGGAGAATCATATTCTCGACGACGAACTTTTTATCTTTTTCAATCAAATCCGCGAAAAAATCGGCGAAAACGGTTTGTTGTGCGTTGTAATTGACGCTTGTCATTCGGGTACTTCGTCAAGAGACGAAATCGAAGAAAACGACGTTCTTAGGGGAACAAGTTTAGGGTTCAGCGAGAACGGCAAAATTTTCTCCCCGAGAATCAACCGTCAAGGCAATTTTAAAATCGAAAAAAAGTCAGGTTTCGGTGACATCGTAATCCTCGAAGCCTGCCGCGCATATCAATACAGCAAAGAAATTGTCAAAAACGGCAAAAATTATGGCGCATTGTCGTATTACGTCAATAAAGTACTTGAAAATCAAAAATTTACTAAAAGTTTAGATTGGGTTTTGCAAGTAGATGAACAGATGAAAAATGACGGCGCACTGACAGATCAAAATATGGTTTACGAAACAAGTTTTTAAAAAGGGAAAGTTGTAGTAGTCCGTTTTAAAATTCTCACCTCAAAAATCCGTATTCATAAACCTTCGGTTTAATTTCTTCCCCAAGCAGCCGCAGGCTGTTTTTCAACGCATTTAGCAAATCCGTATAAATCGGGTCGGTGCTTGACGAGTTCATTTTGCCTTTGTCGTTCCTGCCTTGAAAATATTCTTTGATGTCGTAAAGGCTTGCATTCGGGTTTGCATCTGACTTTGTGTGGTAATATTTCCATAATTCTTTTCCCGCTGACATTACCGATTTTGCGGTTTCGGTGAATTGTAGAGACGCAAAATTTTGCGTCTCTACCGTGGCGGCATCCGAAAATAATCCGTCGTTTTGTTTTTCCGCCTTG
Organism: Bacteroidales bacterium; assembly: GCA_017417315.1. Taxonomy (GTDB): domain Bacteria; phylum Bacteroidota; class Bacteroidia; order Bacteroidales; family UBA3824; genus UBA3824. The sequence continues at coordinate 3,527 of JAFPZK010000005.1, read as the reverse complement.
ATTTTCCCGTCCAAAAAATCTTTCATAAAATGCGATTGAAACATTTCTTTTGCGTTTACTTCGCTTTCTGAAAACGGTATCCAATGGTTTGTGCCTTGTTTGCAGGAAATTCTGTTTTGTCCGTGAAATAATGTGTAAACCAAACAATTTGTCTGAAATTCAGAATCATTTTTCCAACCGTCATTGGCGTAATAGTATTGGTCGCGGTCGTTGAGCCAATCAGGTGTAATACATTGCCTAATAGTGAGATATATAGAAATTTGTATTAAATTATTTGCTGAAATTACAGCGAACATATGTTTTTCAAAATCGTGTTTAGAAATAACACTCGAAATGTTTATGTATTTATTTCTTTGAACATCAGTAGAGTTCATGGAAAGATAGCCGATTGCAATGCCTTTTTGGTCGTAATATGTACGAATCCAATCGCTAATCAATTTTCCTTTTAAAGGTGCAATAATATTTTTCGTTCCAATATTTTCACCTTTTGTATTAAATACGTCGGCAGTTATTTCGACAAATTTTTCTTTTTTTTCGGTGTTCCAAATAAAAAAGCCAATAGGGAATTCTCCTTTTACATTATCAAATGTATCTGCTGGCACAACAAACAACTTGTTTAATTTTGCTTGGAATATATTGCGAAATTTTACAAAGTTGGAAGCACAAAGTGCTTTCAACTTTGCAAATTGGCACAATTTGCAACGTTGTAGTTCCTTGTATATTCGCATCAAGAAAAGCGCATATACTTCATTGGCGGCAGTACCCATATCGTTGCCATATTTGTCGAAAACCTTGTTGTTTCTTGCCACTCCATCTTTATGCTCGCCTGTTCCTGTAACTTTCTTTGCATTTCCCGCCTCCGCATACGGCGGATTAATGTAAATGACAAGTTTCTTCCGTTTTTCTTCGTCAAAAATAATGTCTTGTAAACTTTGCGGACATTTTGAAAAATCGTCATTCAAAAAATCAAACTGAAAAACGTGGCTTTCCAAAAGGTTTGCGCCGTTCTTTATGCGCTCTTTCATAACGTCAACGTCCTGTTGGTCAAGCGTTGAGGCAAAAATACGGTATTTGTTTTTTAAGCCGTTCAAGAGGTTGCCCGTTCCCGCACAACAATCCCAAACAAAATATTCCTCCTGCCAATCTTCGCCCAAAACATCGGCGATGTATTCCTGCGATTTTTCGACCCAAATCTGCGGCGTAAAAAATGCACCTTTTCTTTCCCTAACGTCTTGCGGCACAAGCAAATCCAAACGCGAAATTATATATTTCCAAATTTCCTCTTTGGGCGGACGTTTGTAAAGTTTCCAAAACTCGGCGTAAAGTTCTTTGCCGCCGTCTTTAAAACCGAATTTATACGAAACTTCCATTCCCAAACCGTCCTTGCGCAAAAGTTCGTAAGGCTTTTTTTCGTTAGCAGAAAATGTTATATAAAAATCTTCGTTAACTGTCTTATCATCAGAAATATCCGCTGTTCCGTTGTCGTCGATATTAAGTTCGGCGAGCCAAAAATCGCGGTCATAAACGGAATAATTTTTTTTCAAAGTTTCCCAATCGGCGTTGATAAACGGCATTACAGCCTTTCGCCATTTTTGATAAACGAAGATAAAATTATTTTTGTCGATAAAAGTTGACAAAAGCGAGCCGCTGCCGTTAAAATTTTCAGCGATAAAATTTTTGAGTTCATATTCGTCCTTGTCGTAAAAAAAGGTGAAAATTTTGTTTTTATCAATGGTGTTTTTGACGTTTGCAACGGTTTTGTCGTCAACTTGCGAGGGTGTTTGAGTCCAGTTAAAATCGTTGAGATTGAACACCGGTAAAACGTCGTAATACTCGATGAAAGAGATTTTTTCGTTGTCGAAACAGCCGAGAAATTTAGGCGGATTAATTTCGTAAGCGTCTTGTTTTATGGTGATTAAGAGTTGCGCCAACATCTTGTAGATGTCGGTAGGCTGTTGTTTAGCCTCAGCCCACAAAAGGTAATCGGTTTCCGCTGTGCGTACCGTGAAATCAATGCGTTTGATTATGTCGGTGCAGATAAACTTTTTGAAATATTTGACCGCTATTTCGTTTTTGAGTTGTTCTTCGAGCATATTACATTCTGTTTTTACGGTGTAAAATTAGAAAAAAAATTTTACACACCGAAAAAGAATTTTATAATACCCTCATAATACCCTTATAATACCTTTAAACGTTTTTTTAACGGCGTTTAAATATTCTTTAAACGGAAGAAAAATTGGGATTTTTTTGTCAATTCTATCCCCTTATCGTCTCCGCCGTCAATCCTTTCTCCACCGCTTGCCTATAATTTGCCACAGCTGCCTCTTTGCTCGTATTTGCGTAGCAATATTCGCACAAGTGCGGACAGGTGTTGTATTCGCCGATGTCTTTGCTGACGATGCAGCCGCAGAATTGTCGCTGACCTTTGTCGTGGTTGTCTTTTTTCTTGATGATTTTTTCGCCGTCAAATAGAGAGTTAACTATCTCAACACCAAGATAATCCATCAAAATTTTGTCGTTTTTTGCAATGCGAATCATCAAATCGTCGTCAACGCATTTGTTGTGATGGATTCCGTACTTTTCGATGTCGATTTTTTCGCCGCAGGTGGCAAGTTGAAAATTCCATTTCTTATTCAGGTCGGAGAGTTTTTGGGCGAACTCATTCATCTGATTTTCTGTCCATTCTTGATAATTGATGTTGCTTTTTTCGAGGTTGGATTTTACCTTTTTGTATAGCGCAATGTCCGCAAAACTGAACACAAGTTTTTCAGTGTAACCTTTCAGTTGGTCGCCGATGTTTTCAATTTTGCGCAAAAGGTCGTCGATGGAAATCTTGTCGGTCAAAATCAGCGGGTCAAAACGCCAAATAACACGCCCTTTGCCCAATGCTTCTACCAATTTTTTGAATGTAAGAATACGTTCTTCAAGCGGCGGCACTCCTTTTTCCAAACCTTCAGAAACATAATCATTTAAAGTGAATTGAATATAACAATTCAACTTTTTCAACTCGTCAAGATGGTTAAATAACGGTTTGGGATTTTTTGACCAAAAGACAAAGAAGCGGGCGTTTTGATACGACACGTAACTTTTGACGCCATTAAACGGGTTTGTCCACGCCGAATAACCTTTTTCGAGCCGGTGGAAAAACCAATCGGCATAAAAAGCGGGGATGTCGGTGCTGCGGCTCGCCGAAATAATCAGCGGTGTTTGTGCATCAACGATTTCGCCGTTTTCACGGGTGATTTTTACTTTTTGCCATTGAGCCATAATATAATGCAAATCAGAAAAAAAACTCCAATTACAAAGTTAAAAAAGTTTTTCTGAAATTAGAAAAATTAATCAATTTTTTTTTGTAATTTTGCGACAAAGAAAAAAATTCAGCAATCATGGGCATATATTTAAATCCTTCAAATAATCTGTTTCAAGAAACCCTGTCGGCAGACATTTATGTTGACAAAACGATGTTAATCAGTGAATTGAATCGTTTTATCGACAAGGGTAACAAATACATTTGCGTTTCACGTCCG
>JAFPZK010000027.1 GCA_017417315.1 Bacteroidales bacterium | reverse complement strand
TTAAATATTTTTTTAATCATGGATAAAAACCAGATTCAATCAGTCGTTATTGACGTAACGACAAAAAAGAAATACGTCAAACCCTATTTTGAAGTAATCGAGTTGAATATGGAAGCACCGCTTTTGAGCGCAAGCGGTAATGCAACTGGCGTTAACGCTCAGGCGACACAAGGTGTTCAACTTTTTGGCGGTAGTTGGGATTAATTAAAAAGGAGGAGAAAAAATGAAAAAGACATTTTTAAGAATCCTGCCTTTGGCAGTAGCAGTTTTGCTTGCAACTTCTTGCAGCAAAGACGAAAACAATGACAATAACATTGTTAACGACAAACAAGAAACCGTTGTAGTAAAAGAGAAAACCGTTTCAGTAAGCGGCTCTGTAAACGTTAAATCCGGTATTTCAAAATTGTCGACTTCTAACGGAAAAGATATTACTTTTGACGGTACAGAAGTAATTGAATTTTCCGGCGATGACGGCAAAATTCACGGAAGCACCACGGTTGCCTCAAACGGAAGTTTTACGGTAGATTTGAGTTATCCCGCAACGGAAGAACTTAGTTATCTTAACGGAAAATCTTTAACCGCAACAATCGGTACAGCCCCGACAGATGTTCAGGTTTATAGTGATTTTGCAACTGCTCTTGCTGCTGCATACGAAATCTCAAATGAGGTTACTTTAAACGTTTCTGGAGAAACCGTTACTTTCAGCGGTAATGTAGTAATGAACATTAATGTTGCTTTTGTTAAAAACGAAAAAACAGAGGCAATAAATGTTCAAGTTGGAGAAAATGAAACTGTAACTTTGGCTGCGGGAGGAGTTGCTATTGTTCCGACAGGAGTAAAAGTTACGGCAGACGACAAAACAAAAACTTCAACAGAGGCAGGTGCAATTTATACAATAGCAGGTGTTGTTGCCGTAACAAGTATCTCCATTTCCGGCGGTTTTGAATCGAGCGAAAGCAATCCTTACGTATGGGGTTCAGAAACCACCAACAATAAGACCTTGACAGCTACCGTTTTGCCTGCCGGTGCTACCAACAAAACCGTTAAATGGTCATCAAATGCAACAAATGTTACTGTTGACGAAAATACTGGTAAAATAACCATCACAGCACCTAATACGAATACTACAACACAAACAGTAACCATTACAGCCACTGCTCAAGACGGTAGCGGTGTGAGTGCTACTTATACCCTCTACCTTGCCAACTACGTACAAATTGCAGGTGCAAAATGGTACACTTATGATTGGAATAATGGTGGTACTACTACTTGGTCATCTTCTTGGAAAAATGGAGGAATACCGAGCGGTGCGCCAAATGGTTCTGCTGTTCCGACCGAAACCCAACTAAAAAACTTGATAAATGCCAAAGGAACAACCTATACTACTTTCAGTGGCAATAATATTATAAGTAATAACGGCTCTAATGCTTACATTACTTTGACTTATGGTGAATATTGGTCGAGTACGGAGGTCGACGGCAGCAACCGCGTCTGTTTCTTGCGCTTCCTCTCGGGCGATCGGTACGTGTACGGCAAGAACCAGGTCAGCCCTTGTCGTGTTCGTCTTGTTCGTGCTCAGTAGAATTTTACTTATCCTGTTTTTGACCAACCCAATCAAAACAAGGCAAAACAACAAACAAAAACAACAATGAAATTGTGCAGCCGTTGCGAGGGAGAGCCGCTGTCTAAAAAGCAGGGGTTTTTGTTTCAACGAAACAACACCCCTGCCTAATATGCATCGCCCCTATGGGGTTACATAGCCCTGTAAGGGCGTAGGAATATAGGCAGGGGTGTTATGTTGCTTGCAACATATAAACCCCTGCAATATAAAACGGACTTTTTAGACAGTCCCACGACTGAGAAACGTCTACACAATTTCATTGTTTCAAAAAAAAATATAAACATTTCTTAGGGCGTTTGATTGGAGTGCGTGGTTTTATCTGAGCCTCTGACCGTGGGGTTTGTTTTATTGGTGCGTTTTTAAAGCCTCACCGTCGTTATATTTCTCATCAAACACTTCGTCGTATTCATAAAAAACTGCTGAAAATTTTAAACTCACGCAATTCAAATCAAATAAATTCGTATCTCGGCATTTTGTCGCATTTTTCGGTATATAAAATAACGAAACGCTTGTTTTTCTCTATTCACGGCAAAGGCGGCTATTTTACCAAGTGGATGAAAAAATGGGTGGAATATCCTTTGGGAAATTGATAAAAAAGTTTTATTTTTGCCGTCAAAAATAATTTGATAAAATATGACATTCACCGAAAAATCTTGGAAAATTTTTGAGCAGTCTATTGACGACTATCATAAAAAGGACAACGTTGATACGCCTATTGTTAACCCCTTTGAAATCAAAACGATAGAGTATTATCTTTATCTTAAAAACTGGATTGATACCGTTCAGTGGCATTTGGAGGATATTATCAGAAATCCCGAAATCGACCCGAAAGAGGCTCTTCAAATCAAACGCCGTATTGACAAAAGCAATCAGGACAGAACTGATTTAGTGGAACTTATCGACAGTTATTTTCTTGACCTTTATAAAAACGTAACGGTAAAAAGCGATGCCGTTATCAATACCGAATCACCGGCATGGGCGGTTGACAGGTTCAGTATTTTGGCTCTGAAAATTTATCACATGCAGGAGCAGGTTTTGAGAACTGATACCACTGACGAACATAAAGCACAGTGTCAGAAGAAGTTGGATATTCTGTTAGAACAGAAAAAAGACCTCGGCTCGGCTATTGACACGCTTTTGGAAGATATTGCAGCGGGCAGAAAATACATGAAAGTTTATAAACAAATGAAAATGTACAACGACCCCGCACTTAACCCCGTACTTTACGGTGCAAAGTAATGGAAATCAAGCGTTTGTTGATAACACGTTTTTCGGCAGCGGGCGATGTTGCGATGTGCGCACCGGTTGTTAAGGCGTTAGCGGAAAAATATAAGGACTTGGAAATCGTGTTTCTGAGTCGTGAAAATTTTTCGCCGTTGTTTTATTTTATGCCGGATAATGTCAGGTTTTGGGGCGTTAATTTAAAATGCGATTATGACGGCATAAAAGGTCTAAACAAACTTTTTAAGGAAATAAAAGCCTTGAAAATAGACTCTTATGCTGATTTTCACGATGTTTTGAGGACAAAGTTTTTGCGCCTCAGAGCGTTTTTTGCGGGCATTAAAACCGCCAAAATCAATAAAGGCAGAGGCGAGAAAAAACGTCTTACAAGGCTCGGCGCGTTAAAATCAGAAGCCTTAAAACCGACCGTAGAGCGTTATAAAGACGTTTTGACGAAGTTAGGCTTTGATGTCGATTTGAATATTCGGGAAGTTTTCCCTAAAAATCTGCCGCCGCTGCCTGCTGAAATTTTGGCTTTGACGGGAGAAAAAACTTCAAAATGGGTCGGCGTTGCGCCGTTTGCTGCGCATAAAGGCAAGATTTTGCCGCCTGAGACCATGGAAAAAGTTGTTAAAATGCTTTCTGAAAAAGGGGCGAAAGTTTTTCTTTTCGGTTTCGGCGACAAGGAAAAAAGCGTTACCGAAAAATGGCAAAACGCATACGCAAACGTTGTAAGCCTCGTCGGAAAATCGGGCGGTCTTATGAACGAACTTTTATTGATTTCACGGCTTGACTGTATGGTTTCGATGGACAGCGCAAATATGCACTTTGCATCTTTGACTTCGACGAGAGTGGTTTCGGTTTGGGGCGCGACACATACGAAAGCCGGATTTTTGGGTTTTAACCAAAAAGAGGACGATGCGGTTCAAATTGCGTTACCGTGCCGTCCGTGTTCTGTTTACGGCAACAAGGAGTGCCGTTTGGCGGAAAAATACAAATGTCTGATGGATATTCAGGCGGAACAAATAGTTGAAAAAGTTTTTCAAAAAATATAATAAAAATGAATAATCTTAAAAAAGCCGTTCTTGAACTTGAAGACGGCACAAAATACGAGGGCTATTCTTTCGGTTATGAAGGCTCAACTGCCGGCGAAGTAGTTTTTAATACGGCGATGACGGGTTATACCGAGAGCCTTACTGACCCGTCTTATCAAGGACAGATTTTGACGGCAACTTATCCGCTTCAAGGCAATTATGGTATTCCGGGCGATGAATCGGAGGACGGAATTTTGAAGTTTTTTGAGTCGGAGAATATTCACGTTAAAGGCTTCGTTGTTCAGGACTATGCTTTTGATTATAGTCATTGGAATGCTAAAAAGAGCCTTTCTGACTGGTTGAAAGAGCAAAAAGTTCCCGGCATAACCGGCATTGACACAAGGGCTTTGACAAAGCGTTTAAGGGAAAAAGGTTCTATGCTCGGCAAAATCATCATTGATGACAAAGACGTTGATTTTTATGACCCGAACAAAGATAATCTTGTCGCTCAGGTTAGTTGCAAAGAAGTTGAGGTTTATAACGAGGGCGGCGACAAAACGGTTGTTTTGGTTGATTGCGGAGTTAAAAACAATATTATCCGCTGTTTTACAAAACGCGGTGCAAAAGTTATCCGTGTGCCTTGGGATTATGATTTTTCGGAGATTAATTATGACGGGCTTTTTATTTCAAACGGTCCGGGCGACCCGAAAATGTGTACGCCGACGATTCAGCATATTAAAAAGGCGTTGACGGAAGAAAGACCTATTTACGGTATTTGTCTGGGAAATCAGTTGTTGGCATTAGCAGCGGGTTTCGATACTTACAAACTTAAATACGGACATCGTTCTCATAATCAGCCGGTTTTGAAAGAAAATACGGATTGTTGTCATATAACAAGTCAGAATCACGGTTTTGCGATTGATATGAAAACTATTTCAGGAGATTGGTCGCCGTGGTTTGTTAATGTTAACGACAATACCTGCGAGGGTATTAAGCATAAAACAAAGCCGTTTTTTTCAACGCAGTTTCACCCTGAGGCTTGCGGCGGACCCGTTGACACGGAATATTTGTTCGATGAGTTTATGAAGTTGTTGTAAGATGAAAATTTAATTGATTATGAAACTTTGGGACAAAGGTTTTGACACCGCCGAATTTGTTAACACTTTTACGGTGGGCAAAGACCGCGAAATGGATTTATATTTAGCCGAATACGACACACTCGGCTGTATGGCTCATGCTCAAATGCTGTCAGAGTGCGGGCTTTTGAGCCGTGAGGACAACGAAAAACTCCAAAAAGAGTTGAAAAACATTTATAAAACTGCTTGCGACGGCAAATTTGTTATCGCCGACGACGTTGAAGACGTTCATTCGCAAATAGAATTTCTTCTGACCGAAAAACTCGGCGACCCGGGAAAACGCATTCACACCGCCCGCAGCCGTAACGACCAAGTTGTTACCGCCGTAAGACTTTTCACGAGGGCAAAACTGAAAAAAATAATTGAGACCGTAAAAGGTGTTTTTGAAACGTTTATCAGCCTTAGCGAAAAATACAAAAACGTACTTCTTCCCGGTTATACGCATTTGCAGATTGCGATGCCGAGCAGTTTCGGCTTGTGGTTCGGCTGTTATGCCGAAAGTCTTGCCGACGACCTTCAAACGCTACTTTCAGCGTGGAAAATCAACAACCGCAATCCGCTCGGAAGTGCAGCGGGATACGGTTCGTCATTCCCGATTGACCGTCAAAGAACCTCTGATTTATTGGGATTTGACTCGCCTGATTACAATTCGGTTTATGCTCAGATGACACGCGGAAAAGTTGAAACCGTAGTCGCAAGTGCGTTAGCGCAGTTGTCGCAGACGTTAGCAAAATTTGCCGCTGACTGTTGCTTGTTTATGAGCCAAAACTTTAAGTTTATTTCCCTGCCGAAAGAATATACGACCGGCTCGTCAATTATGCCGCACAAAGCCAACCCTGACGTTTTTGAACTTATGCGCGGTTACTGCAACAAAATCAGCGTGTTACCGTTTGAACTCAACCGCATAACGGGAAACTTAACTTGCGGATATTTCCGTGATTTACAACTTTTGAAAGAGAGTTATTTGCCCGTTTTTGAAAGAATGCAGATGTGTTTGGATTTTATGGAGTTTATTCTGCCGAAAATTCAGCCGAGGGAGGACATTTTGAAAAACGAGATGTATCAACCTATTTTCACGGTTGAGGCTTTGAACGAAATGGTTCTTCAAGGCATACCGTTCAGAGATGCTTACAAAGAGGTCGGTCATCAGGTTTTTGAAGGTAAGTTTCATTGGGACAAACCTCTGAATCACACGCACATAGGCAGTATCGGAAACCTCTGTAACGATAAGATTGCAGACCTTTTTAATTCGGTTTATTCTCAGTTTAATTTTGAAAAAGTAGAAAACGCCGAGAAAAAACTAACTGAATAAAACTCTTTGGTTTTCAAAGAATTAACTAAAAATTTTGCCACGAAATCATTTTTTTTGATTTCGTGGCAGATTTTTTATATAAAATTTTGCCACGAAATATATTTTTTGTACTTTCGTGGCAGAATTTTTAGTTGTTAATTATGGTAAAGATAATTAGTAGACATCATCAAATCAATGAGTTAGACGATATTTACAATTCCGGTAAATCAGAATTTGTGGTGGTTTACGGTAGGAGACGTGTCGGTAAAACTTTTTTGGTAAGAGAGCATTTCAAAAATAAATTCATTTTCTATCACACAGCCTTGTCTCCGATAGAATTAAATGAAGATAAACTTTTTGAAAGTCAGTTAATTGCGTTTTGTAATACTCTTAAAAATTACGGTGCTGAGTACGATACTATTCCTAAGGATTGGTTCGGTGCTTTTGAGGAACTAAAAAAACTCGTCAAAAAATATCCCGAAAACAAACGAATCGTAATTTTTATTGACGAAATGCCGTGGCTTGATACCAAAGGTTCGGGCTTCGTAACGGCTTTTGAAAATTTTTGGAACGGTTTTGCTGACGGTTGCCATAATCTTATGTTGATTGTCTGCGGCTCTGCAACTACTTGGATTTCAGATAAATTGATTAATAATTACGGCGGACTTTACAACCGTGTAACCCGTCAAATTTATCTCGAACCTTTTTCTCTTAGCGAATGTGAGGAATATTACAAAAGTTTGGGAATTTCGATGAGCCGTTACGACCAAGCCTTATGTTATATGGCTCTCGGCGGCATACCTTATTATATGTCGTATTTGAAAAAAGGGTTGAGCGTGGCTCAAAATCTTGACAATATTTTTTTCTCAAAAAAAGCAGCGTTGAAAGACGAGTTTAACAGACTTTGCGCTTCTCAGTTTTTAGAAAACGAAAAGTATAAATCCGTGCTTAAACTTCTTAGTACCAAACGTTTAGGCTTTACGAGAAAAGAAATTTCTGATAATACGAAAATACCTTTCGGCGGCGGTTTGACGGATATTCTTAAAGCCTTGGAAGTCAGCGATTTTATAATGTCGTATACTTTTTTTGAAGGGTCAAAACGTGAAGTTTATTATAAACTCACGGATTTGTTCACGCTGTTTTGGATGCAGTTCTTGAACGGTAAATCTACTTTCAAGCAGGATTATTTTATGTCAATGCTTCAAAGTCCTAAAATAAAATCGTGGCTTGGTTTTGCTTTTGAAGAATTGTGTTTTGTTCATTCCCGACAAATCGCCAAAGCCTTAGGAATCAGCGGTATAAATACGGATTTTTTGCCGTGGCGTTTCTTAGGAAATTCGGAAAGCGACGGCGCACAAATTGATATGGTCATCAACCGTGCCGACAATATGATAAACCTTTGCGAAATGAAATTTTCGGCAGACGAATTTTCAGTTTCCAAGGAATACGATGCTAATTTAAGGCATAAGTTGCAAACTTTTCTTGATAAATCGAAGTCCAAAAAGTCCGTCAATATGGTTTTGATAACGACTTACGGCTTAAAATATAACGAATATTCTTCGCGTTTTCAGCGGACGGTGGTTTTGGACGATTTGTTTGAAAAAAGTTAGCAGAAAATATTTTTTGTTTGCATTTAATAGAAAATTCTATATCTTTGCCGATAATTACTAAAAATTTTTTTAACGATGAAAAACATAGCAGTAGGTATTGACATAGGCGGTACTAACACGGTGATGGGTGTTGTAACCGAAGATGCAAAAATTTTAGCGGAGGCTTCTATCTCCACGCAACAATATGTTGAAATTGCTGATTATATTTCAGCACTTGCCTCAAATATCAAAACTTTGCTTTCAAAGGCGGAAGGATACACTCTTAAAGGTATCGGAATCGGTGCGCCTAACGGTAATTATTATACGGGAACCATTGAAAAAGCCCCGAATTTGCCGTGGAAAGGCTCTGTAAGACTTGCAGATGAGTTGAAACGTCATTTCGACTGCAAAATTGTCGTTACTAACGATGCAAAAGCCGCAACTATCGGCGAAATGGTTTACGGCGGTGCAAAAGGCATGAAAAATTTCGTTATGATAACCCTCGGTACGGGTCTCGGCTCGGGCGTAGTCGTTAACGGCAATTTGGTTTACGGCTCTGACGGTTTTGCCGGCGAGTTCGGACACGTTACCGCAATCGAAAACGGCAGAATGTGCGGCTGCGGTCGCAGGGGCTGTCTCGAAACTTATGCTTCGGCAACGGGTATCAAAAGAACCGCTTTTGAACTTCTGTCAAAATTCAATGACGCCTCTAAAATGCGTGATATTCCGTTTTCTGAGTTAACGAGCAAGGATATTTATACTTTTGCTACTCAGGGCGATACTTTGGCGTTGAAAGCATTTGATTATACGGCTGATATTCTCGGTAGAAAACTTGCTGATTTATGTGCGGTTCTCTCGCCCGAAGCAGTTTTTATTTTCGGAGGTCTGGCTAACGCAAAAGAGTTAATCATCGATGCCACAAAGAATTATATGGAAAAATATATGATGCCTATTTACAAAGGCAAGGTCAAAGTTTTGCCGTCGGCATTGCTCGGCACTAACATTGCCGTTCTTGGGGCATCGGCATTAGTAATGTAAAAACAAGATTATGGCTAAAAATTCTGTTACAGTTACAAACGAAGAAAACGGCGGCGAGGTTGTTTTGGTCGTAAAAAAGAAAAAGTTTCCGTGGTGGATTTTTCTGCTGCTTTTGCCGCTCGTGCTGTTGATTCCCGTCAAAAGGGATATTAACGTGGAATTTTTGGAAGGAGGCTCTGATATTGCGGTTGCTCAAACGCCTGCAACGGTACTCTATCCTGAAATTTCGACTTTCGGTGCGGTTTCGGAGCGTACTTTTCAGGGCAATACCGATGACGCCGGAAAAGTGAGTGTCAAAGATGCCAAAATGCCGCTTTGGTATAAACTTTTCGGAGGGTTAAGAGATTCGGTTTCTGTTAGTTGCGGAAATGATTGTCAGGCGGTTGCAGGTTTAAAAGACTCTTATAAATCTTTTCCCGAAACTTCTTACAAACAGGTTCGTCTTACGGCAAAAACGAGTGTTGAAACCGTTAAAGTCATTGATCTTGACGACAATCAGCCGCTACCCGATGCAACGGTAAAAATTTCAGGCGACGGCTTGGCGGAAACAACCGTCATAACCGACCCCTCAGGTGCTGTTGATATTAATTCGATGCCGGTTTGCGGTACTGTAAAGGTTGTTGCTTCAAGAGACGGTTACGAAAACGACACGCTTGAAGCCACGCTTTTTGACCTCAATAATATGAGCGAGGGTGAAAAAACGTTGAAACTCCGTCCGCTGAAAGGTTGTGTTAAAGTTGTTGTTAAAAACCTGAAAACCAAGACGTTATTAGCAGGCGCAACGATAACTTTGACCATTGACGGTCAGTCTCAAAAACTTACGACTAATACAAACGGTGTCGGAATCGGTCAGTTTGATTCGCTTAGAATAACTCAACAGTTAAACTTTTTGGCTTCAAAATCAGGGTATGCGGATACGACTTTGTCTGGCTATAACGTGAAAGACTTTATGGCTTTGGACGAAGAAAAACGTACAATGTATTTAAGACCTCTGACAACTTCGCTTGTTTTTATCAACACTGATAACAACAATGTTTTGGAAGGCGTTACGAACAAAATTTACAAAAACGGTTCGTTAGTGGCTACGGAATATTCTAATACGAAAGGAGAGTTTATTGTAAGCAATATCAGCGAAACCGACAAAATTTCTGTCGTCGCTTCAAAGACGGGTTATTCGACTAATTCTACGAAAGTTAAGAATCAGACTTTTGCTAATCTTAACACTCAGGCTTCGAGAACGATACCGCTGACAAAGAACGAGCCTCCGAAGCCTACGCCTCAACCTACGCCTCCGCAGAGAAACGACAATCCGCCGGATTTGAAAGGTCAGAGCGGTGATTTGCGTGTTAACCTTCAATGGTATACCAAGACAGACCTTGACCTTCACGTTATTGACCCGTGCGGAAACGAGATTTATTTCTCAAAACGTCGGGCTTCATGTTCGGGCGGTGTAGGCACGCTTGACTTGGACGCTAACGCACTTTTCGGCACAACGTCCCGTCCTCAGGAGAACATTTATTGGAACTCACCCGCAAAAGGTACGTATACAATTAAAGTTCACTGTTTTAAATGGCGTGAAAGAGTTTCTACCCCGATAACCTACAACGTTACGGTTATCGACAAGGGTGTCAGAACCGATAAACGCGGACAGATTTCAAGCGGCGGAAATATTGCAGTATTAAAGCATACGGTGGAATAATAATAAAAAGAGTCGCACAAATTTGCGGCTCTTTTTTTACTCTACTATTATTTTAGGTTTCATTATTTCTAAACAAGGCGGCTTATATGATATTCTCGGAAGGTGCGGAAAATATCCTGATTTCAAGCATTCCGAACTGATTGTTTCTTCTGTTATGTTGTTTTCTTCGATGCCGTCAAGTACTATAATATAGTCAGTCATTTGGTGATGTATGTATAATTTGCCGTCTACACCGACTGCCATATCCCAACAGTGGTTGCAATCAGTTTCATTTTAAAAGAAACATCTGTCGTTTTCCAGAGAGAACACCCTTTCGATGTGAGTTTATAGGTTTCAATTTTGTTATGCTTGTATGCAATAAGGGTAATAAAATCATCAGTGCGTATGAAATCTATGAAGAAAATGTAATTTCCTTCATTGTAAACAAATTCTTGTTCAAAATTACCGCTTGCGTCGAATTTATATATATGTAGTTCTCCGACATGAGATTTCGGACTTAAAAAAACTGCTGCTATATAATACCCGCCTTGTGGTAATTTCCAGCCTATGACATTCCGCAAATCTGTACAACTATAACTGATAATTGTATGATTGTTATTGTCTTTTATAACAAAATCGGATATACTTGTATTTACGTTCGGTACTTTTTTATATCCGTGTAAAATAATCTGTCCGTTATCATCGGAAAGCATTACGGTATGTCTTGTGTAAATATCGTTGTATTTATTATTGCAGATGATTGTTGCAGGAGTGTTTTCAAAATTTAATATACTACCGCTGGATAATAACCAATTATTATATACTTGCGCGTTAACGGTGTTAGAATAATAAAGTAAGACCGTAATGATGATAATTACGGTCTTGAAAATTTGTTTGATTGATGCCATATTAAATATCTTGTTTCAAAAATATAATCCAATTACATTACCCCGACCGGCACTATTACGTTCATTTTGTCAAGCGGGTAAAATTCCGGTGAAAGACAGATAACCGCACCTTTGCCGGCGGTTTCTTGTAGCGAAGAAAGCACTTTGAAATTCTTTAACGCCGAATTGCCCGGATCAGCACTCTTTTTAATCTCTATCGGATAAAGCGTTCCGTTGTCAATAATTACCAAATCTATTTCAGTGCCGTTATTATCGCGATAGTATGAAAGACGGTTTTTAACGTTTAACCCGGCGTTGCAATACTGCTTGATGATTTCCGAAATAACGTATGTTTCAAACATTGCCCCTGCCATAGCCGAATTTTCCAATGTACGGGGATTGTTCCATAAACTGAGATAACACGCTAAGCCTGTGTCCATAAAATACAGTTTAGGGCGTTTGACAATGCGTTTTACCGTGTTGCCGGAGTACGGTGTCAGCAGATAAACTAAGCCGGAGGTCGTCAAAAGTGAAAGCCATCTTTCGGCGGTTTTGGAGTCAATGTCAGAATCCTTAGCGATGTTGTTTAAGTTTAATTCTTGCCCGGTGTGGGCTGCAACACACGAAATAAACCGCAGAAATTCAGTTTCTTTTTTTATTTCCGTGAGGTCGCGAATGTCGCGTTCAATATATGTCTGGACATATCCGCCGTAATAAATTTCAGGCGTAAGGTCTTTGTCGATAACAATTTGCGGCATACTTCCCCGATAAATTCCGTCAAAAACGGTCGTAATGGTTTCCATGGAATGTGCTTCAAAATTATTGACGGGCAAAAAAGGCGTTTCGTCTTTGCCTTGAATTTCTGCGCGGCTCATTCCGTAAAGAGAAACAACCGCAGCCCGTCCTGCTAACGATTCACTGACATTTTTCATAAAACGGAACATCTGCGAGCCGGTGAGAAAATACTGACCGTTTTTTCTGTCTTTGTCAACACGGATTTTTATGTACGGAAATAGTTGCGGTGCGTACTGAATTTCGTCTATGATAACCGGCGCGGGATATTGCTGCAAAAACAATTCGGGGTCGTTCTGCGCTAAATTCCTAATCGCGGGGTAGTCAAGCGTTACGTATTTTATGCCTTCGATGTTCCCGAAAACATGTTTCATAACGGTTGTTTTGCCCGTCTGTCTTGCACCCGTCAATGCTATAACGGGAAAATGCTGCGACAAATACTTTAAATGTTCTTCTATTATCCGTTTTATGTATGCCATAATTTCCTCATTTATTGGTTTATGCCGCAAATTTATACAATTTCGGAATACAATTCCAAATTTGTATAAAATATTTTTTTTACCTTACCCTAAACCTCCACTTAAAAACTTTTTCGTTTCCGCAGGCGTCCTTTACGTGCGCTTCTAAGTCGTGAAAGCCGCTTGAAAGTCCGAGTTTTTTCACCTGAGAAATCAAACGGGCATTTTTGTAATCGTATTCAAACAGTTTCCACTCGCCGTCAATGTAACAGTCGTATTTTGAAATCCCGCTGAAATTATCTGATACGCCTATCATTACGTTGTTGGTCTGCGAAAGTATCGTCGCGGAATTTTTTGAATAAACTTTCGGTGCAATAGTGTCAGTGGCTATCAAAAAACTGCCGAAAAGCCTTAAATCAGCGGTGATTTTGTTTTCTGAAAGTTTTCCGCCGATATGTCCTAACGAGTTTTTTTTGCCGACACGCGCTATACAAACTTGATTTTCAGTAAGATTAACGCCGATTTGCTCTTTGATGTCATCGGGAACGGGAATCGTTAAAGTGTAGTTTTTGTGCGCCGGTATTCCGTTTGAGCCTATCGTGTAAACGGGACGTTTAAAAACCGTTGAATCCTGTTTCAATAAAGTTAAAAACTCGTTTTTATAAAACACGCCGGCAGGAATTTTTACCGAAATGCCGAAAGTGTCAATTTTGTTTTCGATTCCCCAACAAAACTCTTCGTTAAGATGTTGTTTAAAAGTCTTTTGCTGAGGCATTTCGCCTTTGACGGTGAATTTTATTGTCCGCTTGTTTCCGGCAAAATCCTTTAACTCGTATCTCATCAAGTGCGTTTCGCCGTCTTTTACGATGACGGGTTTTGCCGTTTTGAAAATCGGTAGTTGATTGTTGTCTTCGATGAAACTTTTTTGAACGTAGCGGTTATGAAACTGAACGTCAAAAAAGTCTACAAAACTGTTGATATACCGCGATTTGTCAAACGGAACTCTTTCTAAACGCGAGCAGAACATAAGACTGTCGTTATCAAAAAGCGAAACTTCTACAACACCGCACGGTCGTCCGCCGACATCAAAAAAGTCAACGGCATTAACTCCGAAACCGATATGCCCGTAGGCTTTGACGGTTTTGTTTTGAATCGCCGTCAAAAGATAATATTTGTCTTCCGTAATGCCGGCAACAAATGACGTGTCTTCCAAGGAATAAAGTTTTATGCCGTAAACCGTCGGGGCTTGATGATCGGCAATTTCGTCTAAAAATTCAAGCGGGTTTAGAGCGTCATCTGTCTTTGTATCACGGACTTCAAAGTGAAGGTGAGGTCCGCCCGAACTTCCCGTATTGCCTGAATACGCTATGATTTCGCCTTTTTTTACCGGCAATTCGTCTTCTTTCGGGAAATAATCCGCATCAAAAGATTTAAGTCTGTATTGTTCTTTTCTGATGACCGAATCAATTTTAGGCGCATACTCGCTTAAATGTCCGTAAACGGTTGTATGTCCGTCATAATGAGTGATATACAAACCGTAACCGTAGCCGTATGGCGAAACTTTTATCCGCGAAACATACCCGTCAGCAACGCTTTTTACGGGAACGCCGATAGCACCGCTTGTCGAAATGTCCAAGCCTGCATGAAAATGGTTAGGGCGCAACTCCGCAAAAGACGCACTCAAAACATTCTGAATGTCCATAGGGGAGGGGTACTTTTGCGCATTTGCGCCGAAAACCGTCAAAAAGAAAATACAAAATATTTTCGTTTTCATTTTTCTCTTTTTTGTTTATTCGCTGATTTTAAACCAGTCAAAATCCGCATATCCGCCTGCTTCTTTCGTCGAATAGTTGAATAGCGCAAATCTTTGTCCCATGAAGTGGTCAAGACGGTAAACCATTTGAAGTTCGTTTCCTATTTTTTGCCAAGTTTGTCCGTCGGTAGAATAGTAGAAATTGCCTTTGTCGTGGCGGTCGGTAAAATCACAATCCGCTTTTAAATATACAATGTCTTGGTCAATAGCCACGCTTTCTACTTCGTGCTGAACGCCTTTTGCAGAGTCAACAGGTTGATTGTCAACAACAGTGATGAAATTTTTGCCGCCTTCTTTCTTTACGCCGATATAGCCGAATTGTCCCGCTAAAAGCGCAAGTCCGGCAACGTCGCCGTCTTTTAAGTTGGTAACGTCAAGACATATAGAGCCGTAACATTTAGGACCGAAAGTTCTTTGTGTCAACATATTACGGCTTTGGGTGAAAAGTGTGTCAATTCTGCCGGTTTTCAGTCTTAAAAAGCCCTGACGCTCGGTTAACGACCATAAATCGTTTACGGGGTTGTGATTCCACTGCCATACGAGTTTTATTTTGTCGGTGTTGAAGTCGTCGCTGTCTACAATGCCCGGAATAAGGCTTTTGTTTTTGGGTAACGCCAATGTGTCGGGAACTTTGCCGTTAACTCCCAAAATAGGCCAACCGTCTTTCCATTCAACGGGAACCCAATAGGGGATACGTCCTACCGCACCTCTGTCGCCGAAAAGATATGCAAACCAACGTCCGTCAGGAGTGTCAACTAAGCCGCCTTGCGCAACGCCTTGATCTTCAAGCAAAACTTTGCCTTCGTAAGGTCCGAACAAGTTGTCGGCACGATGACAGACTACGGTACGCATTCCGCCTTGCGGCCAAACAATGTTGAAAAGGTAATATTTGCCGCCTATTTTAAACATTTGAGAGCCTTCGGCGTTGAGCATCATTTTTTCTCTGCCGCCTGCCGGAAGTCCGCCGTCTTCGATTAAAACTTTTTCACTTTCGGGGACAACGCCGCTGAAATCAGGCGCAATTTCCTTAATCGTAAGCCGTCCGTTGCCGTTAATCATATAAATGTGTCCGTCATCTTCAAAAACGATTGTGTGGTCGTGAAGCGAAGGCTGAAATTCGTGCCTTTCCCATTTGCCGGTTTCAATGCTGTCCGTTAAGAAAAAATACGTTTTATTGGTAACTTGGTCAAAAGTGCTGACAATAAATTTTTTGCCGACTTTGCGTATACAACTTGCCCAAGAGCCTCTGCCGTATGTGTTTTTTCCGTTAGTCAGAGTGGTTTCGTCCATTGTGCCGAGGGTGTCGTAACAATAAGAAACAATTTCCCAATTAGCAAGGTCTTTTGAACGCATAACGGGAACACCCGGATTTAAGTGCATCGTCGTACTTGTCATGTAATAGTAGTTGCCGTTACGAATCATAGAAAGGTCGGGAACGTCTGACCAAATTACCGGATTGGTACAACCCGATTCGTAAACGGGCTTTTCTTGGTTGTTACCGCAGGAACTGATAGCAAGTCCTGCCGTCAATAGTCCGATTGATAAAATTTTACTGTTCATTTTTTTTAAAAGAATTATTTTTGCGCGAAATTATCAGTTTTTGTTCAATATTACAAATTTTTTAGGCATTTTGAAACATATAGATAAATTTTTGAAACAAAAAACTACTGCTTTCGTTTTACAATTTCGTAATTTTGCAAAGTAATTGTTAAAAATCAGTTTAAAAAATATAACATGAAAAGGTATTTTCTGTTTTCTTTATTGTTTGTTCTTTCCGCTTTTGTAACAAAAGCGCAGAATCCGAACTTTCACATTTATTTGTGTTTCGGACAATCAAACATGGAAGGCAACGCTAAAATCGAAGATGAGGATTTAAAAGGCGTTTCGCCGAGGTTCAAAATGATGGCTGCCGTTGACGACACACAGCGCGGCAGAAAAAAAGGCAACTGGTATCAGGCTTTACCGCCTCTCTGCCGTCAGAATACGGGTCTTACTCCCGCTGACTATTTCGGCAGAACGCTTACCGAAAACCTTCCTGACAGTATCAACGTAGGCGTGGTGATGGTTGCAATCGGCGGAATTGACATCAAAGGCTTTTTGCCTGACTCTATTGATAATTATGTGAAAAACAAATCGCCGCATTGGATGAAAGGAATGTTGGCAGCATACGATAACAACCCCTACAAAACACTTGTGGAATTAGGTAAACGCGCCCAAAAAGACGGTATTATAAAAGGTGTTTTGTTGCATCAGGGCGAGACGAATACTGGGGATAAAATGTGGCCGGAATATGTTAAGACGGTCTATGACAGACTTCTCGGAGACCTAAACCTTAAACCTGAAGAAGTACCCTTGCTTGCCGGAGAAGTCGTTATCGCGGACGGTAAAGGCCTGTGCAGAAGTATGAACGCTATTATCGACGATTTGCCGAAAACGCTTCACACCTCTCACGTCGTATCGGCGGAAGGCCTTACCAATGCCGCTGATAATCTTCACTTTGACGCTGCCGGATACAGAGAACTCGGCAGACGTTACGGTGAAAAAATGTTAGCCCTTTTAGGCTACGAAGTTTACAAAGAAGTAAAAATCCCCGAAGATGCAAAAACAGCCGAAAACGCCGTTCCGGGCAAGAAATTCCCGATGGTGGATTCTCACAACCGCGCTTATTTTCAGATAAATGCGCCTAATGCAAAGACTGTTCAGACCGACATTTGCGGCAAAAAATACGATATGATGAAAAACGACAAGGGCAGTTGGACTTGTGTTACGGATTCTTTGGCTCCCGGTTTTCACTATTATTTTATGTTGGTTGACGGCGTGCAAGTTGTTGACCCTAACGTAGATACGTATTTCGGTTGCAACCGTTTGGCGGGCGGAATCGAAATTCCTGAGGGAAAAGAAGGCGATTATTACCGTCCTCAGAAAAATGTTCCTCACGGACAGGTTCGTTCGTTCCAGTATTTTTCTAACGCAAAACAAGAATGGCGTAGAGCATTGGTCTATACGCCTGCAAGTTACGAAACTAATTTCAAGAAAAAATATCCCGTACTTTATCTTCAACACGGAATGGGAGAGGACGAAACGGGCTGGACAAAACAAGGTTTTGCTCAAAACATTCTCGATAACTTAATCGCAGAAGGCAAAGCCGTTGAAATGATTGTAGTTATGGAAAGCGGCGATGTTAAAGCACCGTTTGATTTCCGTAATGGTGGTCCTAACACGGCTGAGGTCAGCACTTACGGCGCATCTTTTTATAAGGTGTTGATTGAAGACCTTATTCCGCAAATCGACAAAAACTTCCGCACGTTAAGCGATAAAAAACACCGCGCTATGGCGGGACTTTCTTGGGGCGGACATCAGACTTTTGATGTTGTGTTGACAAATCTTGACAAATTCTATTATATGGGCGCATTCAGCGGTGCGATTTTCGGTCTTGACGCTCAGAAAAACTACGGCGGCATACTTTCGAGGGCTGACGAGTTCAACAAACAAATTAAATATATGTTTCTTTCAACCGGCAGTCAGGAAGTTTTCGGAACTGACAAATTGGTGGAACATTTAAAGAGTTTCGGACTTAACCCGCAGTTTTATGTTTCGCCCGATACTCATCACGAATGGCTTACTTGGCGCAGAAGTTTAAAAGAGTTCTTACCGAACATATTTAAATAGTTCGCTGACAAATTGACATTAAAAAAGTGTTAATCCGGTCTTTTAAAATATTATTTTTTAAGACCGGATTTTTTTGCGGCGGTGTTAACTTTATATTTTCTTATGTTAAATAAATGTTTCGTAAATTGCGAATTTTGTTTATTTGAAACAAAAATACAAAAAAATACCGCATTTTGTTACCAAAATGTAAACTTTTGAAACATTTGCGTTAACTTCTTTGTGGTTTTTGTGCTAATTTCACACTGCGAAAAAAAACAAAAGGATTGTTAAATATTTAAAAAAAAAAGCGGAGGTGAAAGGTAATGAAGGAAACTTAAAACGAATTAATTCTTTTTGGACTGACAAATTGTCAGCCTTGAAAAAAGGTTAATGAAAAACATTAAAACATTAAAAGGTATTTTAATTTAATCTCAATTTTTTATTTTTTATGAAAGACAAATTAAACAGAAAAGTCTGCTCCTTTAATCTGAGGGCGTATCTGTTGACAATGGTGCTGACATTGTTCTTCGGATTGCTTTCGGCACAGGCACAGACTAAACAGATTTCGGGAACGGTTGTAGACGAAAAAGGTCAGCCGCTGCCCGGAGTTACCGTGATGGTGGAAGGCACCACCTCGGGTACGATTACCGATTTGGACGGTAAATATCAAATTTCTGTTCCTAACGGTGCAAAGCTTGTGTTTTCGTACATCGGTTACGAAAACGTTACGATGCCGGCTTCCGACAATCTTCGTGTAACCATGCAGGAAAACACCGAAGAAATTGAAGAGGTTGTCGTTGTCGGTTACGGTCAACAAAAGAAAGCCTCGGTCGTAGGTGCTATTACGCAGGCTACCGGCGAAGTGCTTCAACGTACCTCAGGTGTCAGCGACCTCGGTACGGCTCTTACGGGTAACCTTCCCGGTCTTGTAACTATTCAGTCAACCGGTATGCCGGGTAGCGAAAATCCTTCGATGATTATCCGTGGTTCAAGTTCTTGGAACGGTTCTGACCCGCTCGTACTTGTTGACGGTATCGAACGTCCGATGTCAAGCGTTGACGTAAGTTCGGTTGAAAGCATTTCGGTTCTTAAAGATGCTTCCGCAACCGCTATCTACGGTGTCAAAGGTGCTAACGGCGTTGTCATCATTACTACAAAACGTGGTAAAGAAGGTCGCGCTCAAATCAACGTTTCGGGTTCTACTACTTTGAAAGTTGTCAGCAAACTTCCCGGTAAACTTGACTCTTACGATGCTCTTATGGCAAGAAACGTCGCTATCGAAAACGAGTTGAATATCAATCCGGGTTCTTGGGAGAGAGTAAACTCTCAGGCATTCATTGATAATTACAAAGATCAGGATCCTAATGCAAGAGACGAGTTCGGTAACCTTATTACAGAACGTTATCCTAACATCGATTGGCAGGATTACCTTTTCAAAAATTATGCAACGGCTCAAAACGCTAACGTTTCGGTTTCCGGCGGTAGCAAAGTAGTTCGTTACTTCTCTTCTATGGACTACGCTCACGAAGGCGACCTTTTCCAAGACTTCGGTAACACCCGTGGTTATCAGTCAGGTTATAACTACAACCGTATCAACGTTCGTAGCAACCTCGACTTCAACATCACCAAGTATACCGTTTTGAAAACTAACCTCGCAGGTAGTGCTGCTCTTCAACGTACACCGTGGTCTAACCAAGGTTATTCTTCAATGGGTGAGTGGCAGTTGGCTCAGCAATGGGCAGGTGCTTATAACATTGCTCCTAACGTGTTTGTTCCGCTTTATGAAGACGGTTCTTGGGGTGCTGCCGGTTTAGGTACGTGTCCTAACTACTCTAATGCTACAAACTCTGCTTCTAACGTTGCATTGGGTGGTAATCAGAGAAAAACCACTACTAACATCGCAACCGACGTTATCTTGGAGCAGGATTTGAAATTCATTACCGAAGGTCTTTCTTTCACGGGTATGGTTTCTTGGGATAACAGATTCGAGGAAACGGGTCGCGGTATCAACGACCTTTACAACAATCCGCGTTACAAATGGATTGACCCCTACACCGGTACAGTTTATTACGACCCGACCGACAACAAAGAAAAAGATAACGAGTTCGATTATACCGACCCTGTTAAATGGTCAATCGGTGACGGACAACTTAACAGTTGGTCAACTTTCCGCCGTTTCAACTATCAGTTCCGTCTTAACTACGACAAAACCATCGGAAAACACAATTTTACCGTCATGGGCTTGTTTGAGCGTCAGGAAAACACCTCAGGTTCTGATATTCCCGCACGCCGTGAAAACTGGGCATTCCGTGTAACTTACAACTGGGCAGGACGTTACTTCGTAGAGTATAACGGTGCTTACAACGGTTCTGAGAAATTTACCGAAGAAAACCGTTTCGCATTCTTCAATTCAGGTGCTATCGGTTGGACAATTTCGCAAGAGCATTTTATGGACAACCTTCGTGAAAGCGGTATCATCAACAACTTGAAACTCCGTGCTTCTTACGGTGAAATCGGTGATGACAACGTTTCTAAACGTTGGCTTTATGCTACGACATGGGCAATCGGCGGTGTAAACAATCATAACTCCGCATTTATGAACGAAAAACCCCACGGCGGCGACAACGACCGCAGCCCGTATCAATACTATCGTGAAAATACGGTCGGCAACCCTGACGTTCATTGGGAAGTTGTAAGAAAATTCAATGTCGGTCTCGACTACGGTTTCTTGAACGATATGTTCAGAGGTTCTGTTGAAGTTTTCCGCGACCACAGAACGGATATTCTTGTCGGCGGTAATGACAGAGCAGTTCCGGCATACTACGGACAAGATGCTCCGACTGCTAACCTCGGTAAAGTGAAAACCAAAGGTTACGAAATCGAACTCAAATTCAACAAGGATATTAAGGCTGTAAAAGGTCTCAACGTTTGGGCTAACCTTAATATGACTCATGCTGAAAACGAAATCGAAGTTAAGGACGACCCCGAGTTGTATCCTTCTTACCGTAAACAGGCAGGTTTCGCAATCGGTCAGACACGTGCTCATCTTGACGGCGGTTTTATGCAGACATACGATGATATTTACGCTTCTCCGAAATTTGATACTCAGGACGCTAACAAACTTCCGGGTGATTATTATATCGTAGACTTTAACGGTGACGGTATTATCAACTCTGATGACTCTGCACCTATCTACTATTCGGGTACTCCCCAAAACTCTTACAACGCTACTCTCGGTGTAGGATACAAAGGTTGGTCATTGTTTGCTCAGTTCTACGGTGTTAACAACGTAACCCGTGATGTTCCCCTCGGATGTTTCGGTAACAACCAAATGGATAACGTTTATGACATCGGTACATGGTGGGCTAACGACCATGACGGAGCTGAGGTTCTTACTCCGAGATATTTGTCTCAATCGGCAGGTTACACCGGAACACAATATCTTTATGACGGTTCATACCTTCGTCTTAAAAACCTTGAACTCGCATACACATTCCCCAAACTTACCTTGGGACGTTATCAGTTCAAAGACGTAAAAATTTATGTGAGCGGCAACAACCTTTGGGTGTACACCAAGATGCCTGACGACCGCGAATCTAACCTCACCGGCGGCGGTTCTACGGGTCAGTATCCTACGGTTAAACGTTTTACGGTCGGTCTTAAATTCTCATTGTAAAATTATTGAAAACGTAAGAATATGAACATTAAATTAAAAAATATATTAGCCTTCGGTTCATTGGCAGTTGCTCTTACGGCAACAAGCAGTTGTACCGATTATCTCGACAAAACGCCCGACTCGGACGTTTCGGCAGAGGAGGCTTTCAAAAACTTCAACAACTTCCAGGGATTTGTTGAGGAGATTTACAACTGTATTCCGCACAAAGAGACTATGTACTGGAATACTACTTTCAACTGGGGTGAAGACGAGATAGCAAACGCTTCTTCTAACTATCACGTAATGCCTACTATGGACGAAGGTAACTTCCGTGCATATTTTCAGTGCTGGGGCGGTAATTTGAGTTATCTTTACGGAAATAGTACCAATCACCCTGAAACCGACCGTTTTGCTCACCACATTTGGAACGATGCTTTTTATTGTATCAGAAAATGTAACCTCGGTCTTGAAAATCTTGAAACCTTAACTGAGGCTAATCAAGATCAAAAAGATGCTATCAAAGGTGAACTTTTGTTTTTCCGTGCATGGTGGCATGAAGAGTTAATCATTTACTTAGGCGGTATTCCTTATATCGACAAAGTACTTAGCGGTAGTGAAAAACTCACTCTTCCGCGTCCTACATTTCAGGAATGTGCAAAACGCGCTGCCGAGGATTTCGGTGAGGCTGCTAAATATCTTCCTAACGACTGGGATAAGTCAGGTGCGGGTGCTGCTACAAAAGGCAAAAACGAACTCCGTATAACCAAGGCTACGGCATTGGCTTATCAGGGCAAAATGCTTCTTTGGGCTGCTTCTCCTTTGGCTGAAAACGGCGCACAGACAGGCGGTGCTAACACTTTCAAGTATAACACCGAACTTGCAAAACAGGCTGTTGAGGTTTTGGGTCAGACTATTTCTTTGATTGAAAGCGGTCAGACACCTTACGAATTGGTTCAGTATCTTTACGGTGATGCTTCCGATCCTACGGAAAACAAACCTAACGACCTTTTCAACCACACAAAAGCAGAAGGTTCTACGACTAATTTTAGTGATATTTTCTATACCGTTTCTGACGGTTGGAGACAACCCGGTACTAAGGAGGCTATGTTGAGGGGTTCCGCTTACGGTATCAATGACGCACGTTGGGGTTTTGCCACGGTTTGGGGACCTCAAAAAGGTAGTCTTTGCTACGGAGGCGAAATCCGTATGCCCACCGCTAACTACGTAGACTACGCTTACGGTACAAAAGACGGTTATTTGATTATGGACGAAAAAGGTAATTATACCGAACACTTCGATCCTTCTCACCCGTTCAAAGACAGGGACAACCGTTTCTACCATGACATCGTTTTCGACGGTGAAAAATACATTCAGTCGGGTAACGACGGTGAGTTCAAAGACTTAGTATATTGTACGCTTTATACCGGCGGTCTTATGAGAGACGAGGCACAGGGCAGCAAAACAGGTTATTTTGAGCAGAAACTTGTTCCTCACCAGTACAACAGCGTTGACGACTGGGGCGGTTACGGTAAAGCATTTTCTTGTTACTTGCCTTATTTGAGGGTTGCTGACGTTTATTTGATGTATGCTGAGGCAGGTTCAGCGGCTTCGGGCTGTTCAAGCAGTACTTATACTGCAAGCACTTGCTCTTTGACTGCTGCCGATGCTATCAACCGTTTGCATGCAAGAGCCGGCGTTGCCGACATTCCGGGTGAATATCTCAGCGGCGAGGCATTTATGAATTATGTCCGTCATGAAAGAGCCTGCGAATTGGCGTTTGAAGGTTTCCGTTTCAACGACCTTCAAAGATGGTTGCTCTTGACCGAAAAACCTTACACCTTGAAAAAGGCAGCAGATTTCAAACGTGTATCCTCTGATGCAGACGTTCAGGCTAATCCCGCTGAGGCTGAGGTTTCGGGTTACAATACTGACAGAGTACTTAAAGAAAGAAACTTGGGTACAAAACACTATTGGTTCCCGTTCAAGGATTCGGAGGTTTATCTTTACGGCGATTTCCCGCAGAATCCGGGCTGGTAGGATAAATAAAAATTAACAATTTTAAAATTGGTAATTGTTTTAAATTAAGAATATCAAATGGAAAAAATTAAAAATATACTGGTTGCTTGTTCTTTGGCTGCAATTCCTGCCGTTGCCGGTGCGGAAAACGTAAATGTTTCCGTTAAACCCGATACGGAAATCTCGCAGTCAGTCCAAGACAATATCACCGTTATGGGTAAAGTAACGGACGAACAGGGCAATCCTTTGGCAGGCGTATCGGTAGTGGAAAAAGGCACTACTAATTCAACGCTTACTGATGCCGACGGTAACTTTACTTTTCAAGTAGGAGAAAATGCAACGTTGCTTTTTTCTCTTGCAAAATACAAAACCGAAACCGTTGAAACACAAGGTGCTTCAAACATTCCGACGGTTGTTTTGAAAATAGATAAAAGCGAGACTACCGTTAACGTAGCCTTCCGTGAGGCTGATAAAGGCGAACTTTTAGGCGGAGTATCCTCTGTTGATATTGCAAAAGTTATCGACAACAACTACTTCACTTACACTATGGATCGTCTTTACACTTACGTAAGCGGTTATAACGGTAGTTCTATGTGGGGTATTTCTGAGAATATTTTGACACTCGTTGACGGTGTGCCGAGAGACCTTGATAACGTTATGCCTCACGAAATCGAGAGCATCACTTTCTTGAAAGGTGCTCAGGCTGTTAACCTTTATGGTAGCCGAGGCGCAAAAGGCGCAATCCTCGTTACGACAAAAAGAGGCGAGGTTCAGCCTTTGCAGATTACCGTAAAAGCCAACACAGGTTGGTACGTTGACAAATGCTATCCTGAATATATGGGTGCTGCCGAATATATGCAGTACTACAATCAGGCAAGAAAAAACGACGGTCTTGACCCGCTCTACTCTGATGAGGAAATCTATTATACGGCAGCAGGAACTAATCCTTACCGTTATCCGGACATTAACTTCTATTCTTCGGAATACTTGAAGAAAACCTCTAACCGTTCTGACGTAACGGCTGAAATCAACGGCGGTAGCGAATTTGCACGTTACTATTCTAACATCAGTTATTACGGTAACAACACAAACCTTAATTTCGGTGAGGCTAAAAATTCAAGAGTTGACCGCTTGTCAGTAAGAGGTAACGTTGATATGGACTTCAACGATTATATTTCGGCAGGTGTTGATGCTAACATCACGATGTATAATAACAAAGGTTATGTGGCTAACGGAAGTAGTTTTTGGAGTCAAGCCAATACTTTGCGTCCTAACCGTATCGCTCCTTTTATCCCGACAAGTTATATCAGCAGCGGTGCTACCGAGGCTTTACAACTTATCGAAAAAACCGATAATATCGTTGACGGACAGTTTTTGTCAGGTACTTCTCTTGATAAAACAAATATTTTTGCCGATATGTATTGTGCCGGTAAAACTAAAAACACTATCCGTGTATTCCAGTTCGATTTCAGATTCGATTTCGACCTCTCTAAACTTGTTGAAGGTTTGAAGTTCCATACCGTAGCGGCAATGGATTACGAAACCTCTTACAACACTTCGTTCATCAACCAATATGCGGTATTCACCCCGACTTGGTCTAACGTAAACGGTAAAGACGAAATCGTTGACTTGGTTAAGGAAAACATCGACAAAAAGTCAGGTGTACAAAACGTAAGTGCTAACTATAACAACCGTACTACTTCGGTTTATGCTTATTTCGATTATAACAGAACTTTCGGCTTGCACTCTTTCGGCGGAATGCTTTTGGCTAACGGCTGGCAGAAAGTTAATTCAGGTAAGTATCACTCTACAAGTAATGCTAACTTAGGTTTGGATTTGCGTTACGACTTTGCAAAACGTTATTTTGCACAGTTTACCGCTTCTACGCCTTATTCTGCAAAACTTCCTGAAAACTCACG
This sequence comes from Bacteroidales bacterium, assembly GCA_017417315.1. Classification (GTDB taxonomy): domain Bacteria; phylum Bacteroidota; class Bacteroidia; order Bacteroidales; family UBA3824; genus UBA3824. Next base: position 43,430 of record JAFPZK010000027.1, on the reverse strand, counting down.
TGCAGGATTTTCTCCCTCGGTTTCTTTGGGTTGGAATATCTCTAACGAGGATTTCTTCAACAAAGGATTTATTTCGAGCCTTATGTTGAGCGTAAGCGCAAGCGACTTGAAAGAGGACATCGACATCTCCGACTACTATATGTACGAAGGTGCATATCAGACCGGCGGTTGGTTCTCTTGGGGAGACCACGGTATGGCTGCTATGCAGTCTAAACGCGGCGACAACCCCGATTTAGGTTTCGTTGAAAGAAAAGAACTTTCTGCTAATCTCCGTATGGGTATGATGGAAGATAAACTTATGCTTGATTTCTCTGCGTTCACAAATGTAATGTCAGGTTTGATTTATACTCCGGCTTCGCAGTATCCGTCTTACTTCTCTTACGGTTATCCCGATACGAAGTTTATTCCTAACATCAACTTCAACGAAGACCTCAGACAAGGTTTTGACCTCGCCGTTAACTACAAAAACACTTTCGGCGACGTTAACTTCCAAGGCGGTGTTAACTTTACTTACTACACCACAAAGGCTAAAAAACGTGATGATTCTCAGTACGAAAACTCATATCAATACCGTGAAGGTACTAAATTGGATGCAATTTGGGGTTATGAATGTTTAGGTATGTTCCAGAGTCAGGACGAAATCAACAATTCTCCTTCTCAGGCTGGTTTCGGTACTATCAAACCGGGTGATTTGAAATACAAAGACCAGAACGGCGACAATGTCATCGACTCAAAAGATCAAGTTGATTTAGGTAAGGTTTACGGCTGGTACGGCGCACCTTATTCAATCGGTTTCAATTTGAGTGCTAATTACAAAAATTTCACTCTCGTTGTTTTGGGTTATGCTGACGCAGGTGCTTATTCAGTTGTTAACTCTTCGTATTATTATCCGAGAGGCGACGACAAATATTCTGCTAACGCTCGTGATACTTGGACTCCTGAAAACCCGAATGCAAGACTTCCGAGACTTACTACCGGTGACGGCAGCAACAATACTCAGGCTTCGGATTTCTGGTTCAGAAAGACTTCCGTATTCTCTTTGCAGAGAGTTCAACTTACTTACGATTTGCCGGAAAGTTTGTTTGCTAACAACCGCATATTCTCCGGTGCTTCGGTTTACGTAAGCGGTTCTAACCTTTTGACCGTTTCAAAAGAGCGTGAATATTTGGAAACTTCTATCGGTTATGCTCCGAGTACGAGATTTTATAATTTGGGTGTAAAAGTAACATTCTAATTAACATGTTAAAAGAATTAAAGATGAAAAGATTATATTTAACGGCGGTTGCGGCTTTGGCTTTTTGCGCAATGTCTACTACATCTTGCGACGATATGTTTGAACCCGCAATCGAAAACCAAAGGGATATTACGGCAATGTATGACGAACCCGATTTTGCTCAAAAACTTATCGGTAACGCTTACATTATCGTTGACCATGCATTCAAGACCAATCCTGAAAGCGATATGGCTACCGACGATGCCGTTATCAACGACGTATCGCAAAATTACAGCAAAATGGCTATCGGCGGTTGGAAATCGGATATGAACCCCGTGTCCGTTTGGGACAACTGTTACAATGCTATTCAATATTGTAACCTTCTTCTTGACAACTGCGATCAAGTAAAATGGTCTGCAAGTGATGCAACGTTGAACTCTATGTTCAACGACCATTTCAAGGCAGAGGCTTACGCTTTAAGAGGTTTGTTTCATTACAAACTTCTTCAAGCACATGCCGGTAAAGTTAACGGTACTTTGATGGGTGTGCCGATTCATGACAAGGCTGAGTCTGTTGAGTATCTTAATCAGACCCGTGCTTCTTTCAAAGAGTGTTATGATTTTATAATGGCGGATTTCAACAGGGCATTGGAAATTCTCCCTTATACTTTCCGCGCTCTTAATGACGAAAATGATGTTAACGGCGTTGCTTCAAAATATCTTTCTAACGGCAAAATCGCTAACTTCGGTTTGTACAAACGTGCTTTCGGTGAGCATCACAACGGTAAAATCAACGGCAAAGTGGTTGAGGCTTTGAAATCTCAGTTGATTCTCTTGGCTGCTTCTCCCGCTTTTGAAGAAGGTAACACCGGTGCTACATGGCAGAGTGCCGCTGAGGAGGTTGCTAATGTTATCACAAAAGCAAAACCGTCTTGGGATCTCGATGCAAAAGGTTATAACTGGTTTGAAAACATCGGTTCTTACAAGGCTACTACCGAGCATAGCGAAGTATTCTGGCATACTGGTTCTGTTCAGGACAACTCTTCTTTGGAAGAGAACAACTTCCCGCCCTCGCTTTACGGTAAGGGTCAGATTAACCCGACACAGAACTTAGTTGACGCTTTCCCGATGGCAAACGGTCGTCCTATCACCGATGCTGCTTCGGGTTATGATCCGGCAAATCCTTATGACGGCAGAGATAACCGTCTTAAAGCCTATATCGTTTGCAACGGCGACAGTTATGCAGGCGGTACCGTTATAACAAGAAGCGACGGAACTACTTTGGACGCTCTTAACAAAGAGAACAAACGTTCTACACGTACAGGTTATTATTTGAAAAAACTTATGAACTCGAATATTAACCTTAATCCTACTTCTAAAAACACCGGTTCTCACCTTGTTGCAAGAATCCGTTACACGGAACTTTTCTTGAACTTTGCAGAGGCTGCTAACGAAGCAGTAGGTCCTCAGGGCGTTATCGGAGGACATTCTGCATACGAGGTAATCAAGAAAATCCGCGAAAGAGCAGGTATCACTGACGTGGCTTATTTGGACGAATGTGCTGCTTCTAAGGAGGCTTTCAGAGAACTTATCCGTAACGAGCGCAGACTTGAACTTTGTTTCGAGAACAAACGTTTCTGGGATCTCCGCCGTTGGAAGGTTGATTTGAATGTTCTTAATCAGACTGCAAAAGGTGTTAATATTACTGAAAATGCAGATAAGTCGCTTAATTTCAATGTTATAGATGTTGAAATCCGCGATTACAAGGATTATCAGTACTACGGCCCGATTCCTTATTCTGAGAGAGTTAAATTCTCTGAATTGGTACAAAACGATTCTTGGCAGTAGTAGTTTTTTTTAACAATTTTAAAAGTTTTAAAAAAATAAAAATTAGATTTTTTGAAATATGAAAAATTTGTACAAATATATTTCAGTTTCAATGTTGGCAGTTGCGGCAGGATTCACGTCCTGCCATAACGGCGACATCGAATTTGATGATTACGAAGGCGGCGTATCTGTTTATTTTCCGTATCAAACGCCGGTGAGAGTTTTGGTAATGGGAGAGGATACTTATAATACCGACCTTGACAATGCTCACAAGTGCAAAATTTCGGGAACAATGGGCGGTGCTTACAACGGCAAAAACATAAAAGTTGACATTGCCGTTGACGAGAGCCTTTGCGAAAATCTTTACAAAGAAGACGGTGTTACACCTATTAAGGCTATGCCGGCAAGTTATTATTCTTTGAGTTCTTCTACTCTTGATTATAACGGTAATTATACCGGCTCTGTTGAAGTAACGTTTTCTGACGAGTTTTTTGCAGACCCGAACTCCGTTGCCGGAAACTATGTTATCCCCGTTGTTATGAAATCTCAGACGGGTGCTGACAGAATCATTGCCGGTACATACGATACCGAAATATATTCTGCCGCTCCTTCGCGTCTTAGTGATAACTGGAACGATAAACCGATGGATTATACGCTTTTCTGCGTAAGATACATCAGCAAATACGAAGGATTTTTCTTGCGCGGAATCACAAGTGAAAACGGTACTGCAAAAACCCGTGAAGCAGGTAAAACCTGTATTGACGACCCTATCGTTTATACAAAGACGGTAGGACTTAACAAAGTAATTTACGGTGTTGAAAAAGAAACCGGAACGGCTTTGGAAGCAGGCGGAAAAAAATATCAACTCGTTCTTACTTTTGATGACAGTCAAAATTGTACTGTTTCTGCTCCTGAGGGTGTTGATTATACTGCTACCGGTTCGGGTAACTACGGTGATCATTCCGAAAAATTGGCTTGGGGCAACAAAGACCGCGACGGACTTCATCTGAATTATACCGTTACTATCGACGGAAATAATTATTCTTTTGAAGAGACATTGGTTCTTCAACGCAGGGGTGTTAAGAAAGAAGACTTCAAATATGTTGTTAAATAATTTTAAAATAACTGGAAATTAGTATGAGACATTATAAATATTATTATTTGGCGGCACTTTCTTTGGGCTTGTTGTCCTCTTGTGCTGACGATTTGACACAGAATTTAACTGTGGAAAATGCTCCGCTTTCGGTTCAGGTTATGGAGGAACTCAACAGACTTGACCCCTTGAAATCATACAAAACTGCATCTAATATGTCGCCGAATTTCAAAATCGGCGGTGCAGTTTCTGCTGAGGAATTTGCAAAGGGCGGTAACGTAGGTTCGTTAGCGGCTGCTAACTTGGACGAGGTTACTCCTAAAACGGATATGTATTACGGAAGTTGTATCTCTGATGCCGGTGAAGCAGATTTCGGCAAGATTACGACCCTTATTAATTCTGCTAAAAAAGCGGGTGTAAGCGTTTTCGGCTCTGCCCTCGCATGGAACTCTAATCAAAGACCCGCTTATTATCAGTCGCTTTTCGATAAAAGAGGCGAACAGATAAAAGAGGAAAAGAAAAAAGAGCGTGAAGCACAAGGCGGCGGCTCGGTTTCTACCAATTATTGTATTGAGTACGATTGCGGTGAAGCAGGTGCAAATTCGTGGGACAAACAGGCGATATATACTTTACCCGTTGCTATGGAACAGGATAAGGAATATGTTCTTACTGTCAGAGCAAAAGCAACACAAGGTGGAAAAGTTGCTCTTTGGCCTATTTGGTCTACGAGTGAAAACAAAAATCAGTGGGGCGGTAGCAATGATGTTCAGTATTTGGATACATACGACGTTCAAAAAGAATGGACTGATTTGGAATGGAAGTTCAAAGCAAGTTTTCCTCATGACAAAATGCAATTCGTATTCGGTCAGGTTGGCGGAAAAATATATTTTGATGATTTGAAAGTTGTTGCCGCAGGTTCTGCCGAGGATATGGTTACTAACGGTAATTTCGATAAAGAATCTATTGACGGTTGGACTAACAACTGGCAAGGACCTTCGTACACACGTTTTGCAGAACAAGTTGTTTCTACGGGCGGTAATTTCTGTATTGAATACGATTGCGGTGAAGCAGGTGCAAATCCTTGGGACAAACAAGCGATTTATACTATGCTTGCTTCTATGGAGGCTTCTAAGCACTATGTTGTTACTATGCGTGCGAAAGCAACACAGGGCGGCAAGGTCGCACTTTGGCCTATTTGGTCTACGAGTGAAAACAAAAATCAATGGGGCGGTAGCAATGATGTTCAGTACTTGGATACGTATGATGTTCAAAAACAATGGACGGATTTGAAATGGGAATTTGATGCAAGTTTCCCGCACGACCAATTGCAGTTTGTATTCGGTCAAGTTGGCGGCAAAATTTATTTCGACGAATTAAAAGTTGTTGAAGACGGTTCTGAAAAGGCATTTGTTGCAAACGGAACTTTTGATGACGCTTCTATTGCCGGTTGGGGTAACAACTGGCAAGGTCCGGCGTTTACACGCTTTGAAGATGCTGCTGAGGCTGAACCCGAGGCTACTTCTGCTTGGAAAAATGTCGTTTCAAATTCAGATTGTGAAGGCAGTGATGTAAGTTCATTTTTCGCAAAGGAATATCCCTCTACTGCTCCTGTTGCTGCAACGATAGTATCGGGCGAAGGTAAAGACGGCGGTAAATGCGTAAAAGTAACCGCTGCTGCAAAAGTTGAACAACCTTGGGATTCACAATTTTGGATTACTGCTTCTGACTTTTTGTTTGAAGGTACAAAAATTAAAGTTGCTTTCGACTATAAAGCCAATAAAGAAGCAACGGCAAGCACTCAGGCTCATGCCGGAGCGGGTGATTATAATGATTGGCAGTTTGCAGGTGATGTAAAATTTACTACATCTTGGCAGCATTTTGAGAAAGAAATTACTTTGAGTGCAACTCAGGCTAAGACTGATAAAGGTGGTTTCAAATCATGTGCTTTCAATCTTTCTGTTGATACTGACGTTGAATATTACTTCGATAATATGGAAATATTGGTTGAAGAGAAAATTCCGGCAGGCGAAATTTCTACTGAGGAAAAGGCTAAAATCCTTACCAATGCTATGAACTCTTGGGTTGAAGGTATTATGGAAGCAACGGCAGGTTCAGTAAAGGCTTGGGACGTTGTTAAAGACCCGATTTCTGACGGTGCAGTAACTAAAAACGGCGTTTATGGTCTTCAACATACTGACAAACCGAATACAAAAGACGGATACACTGATGTGTTCTTCTGGCAGGATATTCTCGGCGACGAGGCATACGTTCAGACGGCAGTTTCGGCAGCCCGCAGATACTACAAAGGCACTGCTGAGGATTTGAAACTTTTCGTTAACGAGTACGGTCTTGACAAAGATCCTAAAAAATGCGAAAGCCTTGTAAAATGGCTCGGCGCATGGGAAAACGATACCGTTAAGATTGACGGTGTAGGCGTTCAGTTGCACTTGGCTTGCTCTGAAAACGCAACCGAAAACGAAACAACGCTTTCTAACCTTGCTACTATGTTCCAGACTTTGACTGCAACCGGCAAACTCGTAAGAGTTTCAGAACTTGACATCGTTTATACTGACAATTCAGGTTCGGTTGTAAAAGTAAGCAGTTCAGACTATTCTGCAAAGGGTTGTGATGCTGCAATCGGAGATTTTTACAAGAACGTTATCAAGACTTATTTGGCTAACGTACCTGCTGCACAACAGTACGGTATTTGTCAGTGGTCGTTGACCGACGAGGGCGATGCTCCGAAAGGTCTTTGGACAGACAAGTTCTTGCGTAAGAAAACTTATGAAGGTTTTGCTGACGGTTTGAGCGGTAAATAGTCATAAAGTGTAAGCTTTGCATTTATATATTTCCGGCGTTTGGCTGTTGAAACCGACAACATGCTTTAACGCCGGAATTTTTTTTTTAGGAAAACTGACTTTTTTTCTTTATTTTTGCAGAGTGAAAAATTAGTCTACTGAAATGGAAAAAGATAACTTGCTCAATCACGAAATCGTTTTTGCTTCGTCTGATAAAAATGTTTCAAAATTGATAACTTCCTTAAAAAAGGAAAATCGGATAGTGAAAATTGCTCCTAAGATTTATACCACAAATCTTAATGACAAGCCTGAAAACATTATCCGCAGAAATCTTTTTTACATTTTGGGTACTCTTTATCCTAACGCAGTTTTGAGTTACCGTAGCGCATTTGAATGTCGTCCTACTTCTGACGGACATTTATATTTGTCTTACGGATATGCAAAAAAAATATCATTGCCCGGAATCACCGTTCATTTGTTGGAAGGCTCTGAGCCTGTTTCTGAGGATTATCCTTTTATGGGCGGGCTGTTTATTGCGTGCAGTGCGAGGGCTTATCTTGAAAATTTCAGTCAAGGCTATACTAACAACGGCGTGTCAAAATGTTTGCCGCAAGAGGTTTTGGAAGAAAAACTTGAAAAAATCATTCAGAGCGGTGGTGAAGAAGAGTTGAATCTTTTGAGGGATACGGCAAGAAAACTTTCAAAGCAACTTGATATGACCTCGGAGTTCAAAAAACTTGATTCCGTAATCGGTGCGCTGTTGGCAACTAAGCCGTCAAAAATTCTTACTTCCGGTATTGCTCTTTCGCGTGCGTTAGGTGAGCCTTTTGACGGCAATAGGTTGAGACTTTTTGAAATTTTAGCCTCGGCTTTAAGAGAGAAACATTTTGAAGATATGCCTGATAAAAATACGGACGATTCGGCGTATTGTAATTTTGCGTTCTTTGAAAGTTATTTTTCAAATTACATCGAAGGGACGGAGTTCGAGATAGATGACGCACGTCAAATTATTGAAACTCTGACACCTTTGCCGGCGCGAAATGCTGATAGTCATGACGTTTTGGGAACATATTACATTGTTTCTAACCGTAGGGAAATGTCCGTTACGCCGACTTCTGAACAGGATTTGATTGATATTTTACAGCGCAGACACCGCATTATGATGACTGCCCGTCCTGAGACAAATCCCGGAATGTTTAAGACGAAAAACAACAAAGCGGGAGAAACACATTTTGTTGATTTTCAGTATGTAAAAGGAACTTTGAAAAAGGGGTATGAAATTTACAGAAGTCTGAATAATCCGTTTGCGAAAGCGGTTTTTATGCTTTTTATGACAAGTGAGGTTCACCCATTTTCGGACGGAAACGGACGAATTTCGAGAATAATGATGAATGCGGAACTTTCAGCGGCGGGGCAGTCAAAAATAATCATTCCTACCGTTTTCAGGACAGATTATTTGGCGGCGTTAAGACAGTTGACACGGCGCGACAATCCCGAAAAACTGATTCACGCGATGGAGAAAGTAAGAAAATTCAGTGCGCTTATCACCGGCGGAAATTTTATGGAGGTAAAAGACTTTTTACAGAAGTCCAATGCCTTTGAAACTGACGATGATTGCATACTGAAATTTTAAAGAAAAATAAAAATTTATGGAAAAAATTACCCTAAAACTGCCTGATTTATGGAAAAAATTACCCTGATTCTATAAAAATAGACAGAATTTATGGAAAAAATTGCACTTGTGAGTTGCATCTGCGGAAATTAAAAATTCTTTTGCATAATAGCAAAAGATTCGTTACTTTTGTAAACAATAAAAAGCAAAGTATTATGAGTGAGTTTATTGATTACGGAAATATAGATTTTCAAAGAGTTACTAATAGTAATTTTATTGATAAATCAGGGGTATTAGAATTTTTGAATAGTGTTATTGATACACGTAATTCATTTATTTGCATATCCCGTCCCCGTCGTTTCGGCAAATCCGTTGCGGCACAGATGGCGTATGCTTATTACGACCGCTCGTGCAATTCCGAAAAACTGTTTGAGGGTCTTGAAATCACAAAATCACCGAACTACAAAACACACCTTAACAAATACCCCACAATCTATATTGATTGGAACAAGTTTTCAACCTACGACCACAAAACCGTCGTAAAAGAAGCGCAAAAGCGTTTTGTCGCCGACCTGAAAGAATCATATCCCTTTTTGACAGAGACAGAATCGTTTGCCGACGCGCTTACAGAAATCAACAAAAAGACCGGCGACCGCTTTGTGTTGATTATTGACGAGTGGGATATGCTCGTCAGGGACGAGGACGTAAAAACGCGGGACGAATACGTCAATTTTTTGCGTGCGATGTTCAAGTCAAACTCCGCAAATAAACTTTTTCTTCTTGTTTATATGACGGGAATTTTGCCGATTATAAAGTACGAAACGCAGTCGGCACTCAACAATTTTGACGAATGTAGCATAATTAATCCGGGTGCAACCGCAAAATATTACGGCTTTACAAGAGATGAAGTAATTGCACTTTGTGAAAAACATAATATGGATTTTTTGCGAATGGCTCATGCTTACGACGGTTACATCATCGGCGAGGAAAGGTCGATGTTCAATCCGAATTCCGTTATGAAGGCAATCCGAAACCGCAATTATGGCAGTTATTGGGAAAAATCTGCATCTTACACATATATAGAAACTTATATTCATATCAACGATGAAACCGTTCGTCCGAAAATTGAGGAAATGCTCAACGGCGGCGCAGTAGCGGTGGAGGTTACAAGTTTTAGAAACGATATGAGGCATATCGAAAATGCCGACGATGTTTTCACGCTTTTGGTTCACCTCGGTTACCTCTCTTACGACCCTGAAACTTACCGCGTTATGATTCCTAACACAGAGGTTTCGGGTGAGTTTAGGAACACGATTGCAAAGGCGGGTTGGGATTGGCTTTCAAAGGCGTTGGCAAATTCGCTGACGTTGTTGGACAAGACACTTCAACTTGATACAGAATACATCGCAAATGCTTTTGATAATTACCGCCCTAACGCCTCGTCTGTTCAGAGAATCAACAACGAAGCGGCTATGGCGTGTGCAATCCGTATGGCTTATTTTGCAGCGGAGAGGGATTACAAAATTTTTCACGAACTTCCTTCCGGCAAAGGCTTTGCTGATATGGTTTTTGTTCCGTTGCCGAAGTCCTCGCGCCCTGCAATCGTCGTGGAACTCAAATACGACAAGACTGCCGATGGCGCAATCGCCCAAATCAAGCGAAAAAACTATCCAATAAGTCTTAAAGGCTTTTCAAAGAAAATAATTTTACTTGGTGTCAATTACAATAAGGCAATGTCCAAACACGAAGTCGAGTTGGAAGTGATTGAGGGTGAATGAAAAGCAAAATTGCACTGCAAGAATATTTTTTAACCTATAAAAAAAACAATAAAAAGAAAAGAGATGAAGAAAAGATTTTTTTTAGTGTCGTTATTGGCTGCTTCGGTTGCTATGAACTCTTGTGGCAAAGAAGAAAGTTCTTCCGTAAAACCGATTAATTTTGACACGTCAACAAACAAAAACATTGACACCTCTACGGTTAACCCGACGCCGACACCGACACCGACCCCTGAGCCGGTAAACCCGTCGTTGGTTATTGACGAAAATTCAACGTTGAAATCTTTCGTTGACAGGGTTAAATATCCGAATTACAAACTCAGCGGTGCGCTTGATGTCGGAGAATTTCACAACAACACTAACGGCGTAAGGGATATTGTTGCCGCTAACTTTGACGAAATTGTTGCGGGCAATGCCATGAAATACGCTTCATGCGTTAACGGCTCAGGTCAGATGAATTTTGACCGCGTAAAGCAGTTTATCGAAGATGCTAAGGCGGCAGGTTTGACAATTTACGGTCATACTTTGGCATGGCATTCTCAGCAACAGCCTGCTTATCTTTTGTCGCTGATGAAAGACAAAACCGTTCAAGACCCGACTGCGGTGGCTGTTGAAATCACTGATTTGGAACAAAGTTACAAAGGACTTTCGTCTTGGAATTATTGGCACGGAGATTTTCAAAATGCTGAAAATAATGTTGATTATGAAATTACTACAGAGGCGGCAGGCGTTCATATCAAAAATAATAAAGAGGCAAAGGATTTTTATCGCGTTCAGTATGTTATTGCCGATAACATTCCGACAGAAGCCGGCGGCGCATACGACATAACGCTCAGGATAAAAGCCTCAGAAGCAACTAATATTACGGTTGTTGTCGGCGGTTGGGGAACTAACGATAACGGCAAAATCAGCGTTTCGGACTCTTGGCAGGACGTAGTTTTCCATATTGACGGTCTTAAAGAAGGCAGCGGACACGTAATGTTGCAGTCAGGAAATTTTGTCGGCGACATTTGGGTTGAAAGCCTTAAAATTACGCATTTAGGCAGCGATAAAAAAGTTGCGCTTACCGATAAGGAAAAACGCGACACTTTGGCTTGGGCTATGGACAACTGGATTAAAGGTATGATGGAAGCCACGGACGGTTTCGTAACGGCTTGGGACGTTTGTAACGAACCTCTTTCGGGTGCTGACGGCGACGGCGACGGTCTTTATGACCTTCAAAACTACAAAAACAACAACAACGCCGACCCGACAAACGTATCTTCTGGCGTGTTCTATTGGCAGGCTTTTATGGGCGACCTTGAATATGTCCGCACTGCTGTTGCCTCTGCAAGAAAACATTTCAAAGGTAATGCAAGCGATTTGAAACTTTTTGTCAACGACTATAACCTCGAAAGCGATTGGGATGACAACGGCAAAGTAAAATCTATGGTAAAATGGATTGAAAAATGGGAGGCTGACGGCGTTACCAAAATTGACGGTATCGGTACTCAAATGCACATTACTTGTTATGAAAATGCTGACATTCAAAAAAGTATGGAAGACCATATCGTAAAGATGTTTCAGATAATGGCTAATAGCGGAAAACTTGTCCGTGTATCGGAACTTGATATGGGTTATAAACGCGGTAACGATAAGTGGGGCGGTAAGAATCTTACGACTTCGCAGTTAACGGCTGAGGAACATCAAAAAATGGCTGATTTCTATAAGTTTATTATCAAAAAATACTTTGAAATCGTGCCGCCGGCTCAGCAATACGGCATTTGTCAGTGGTGTTTGACCGATGCTCCGGCACAGTCAGGTTGGAGAGGCGGCGAACCCGTAGGTATTTGGACGGAAGGCTTCAAAGAGCGTAAAGCCGTTTTCAGAGGTTTTGCCGAAGGTCATGCCGGCGTTGAATAAAATTGTAGAAAAAAATAATTAATAAACCATATAATGAAAAAAAGTACTTTTATATTATCGTTTTTTGCGGCGTTGTTTTCTATTTTCGCTTGTAATAAGGAAGAAAACACGCCTGTAAATCCGATTGTTTTCCCGACGGAAGACACAACTAAGAATGGTCAGGACACTGTTGCTCCTACGCCGACCGTTGACGGAAAAATGTCAATTTTCCTTTGTTTCGGACAATCTAACATGGAGGGAAATGCCGCCGTCGAAGCACAGGACAAATCAGGCGTGCCTGACAGAATGAAAAACATGGTTGTCGCAAAAGGCGATGTTGAACATTACGGTCAGGCGCGTTATACTTGGCGAAAAGCCGACCCGCCTTTGGCGCGTTTTACGACAGGTCTTACTCCGGCAGATTATTTCGGAAGAGCAATGCTCGAAAATTTACCTTCTGACCAAAGAATAGGTATCGTGATGGTTGCAATAGGCGGTGCGTCAATAGAAGCCTTTGAAAAAGACAAATGCGAGGCGTATTGCAATAAGTCTGACCATGCCGACTGGTACAAAGCCTATTTGAAAGAGTACGATAACAATCCGTACAAAATCTTGGTAGAAGCGGCAAAAGAGGCTCAAAAAAGCGGTGTTATCAAAGGTATTCTGCTTCATCAGGGCGAGACCAACAACACCGACCCGACTTGGCCTGAAACGGTTAAAAAGATTTATAACGACCTTTTGACCGATTTGAATTTGCAGGCGGAAAAATGTCCGCTTTTAGCAGGCGAAATGTTAAGACAGGAAGAAGGCGGTATTTGTTTCGGTCATAATTCCGTTATCGCAAAACTTCCCGATGTAATTCCGACTTCGTATGTTATTTCGTCAGAAGGTTGCAAAGGTAACGGCGTTGACGGTTTCCATTTTTGCGCAGAAGGTTACAGAATCATCGGTAAAAGATATGCCGACAAAATGTTAAGACTTATGGGAATTACGCCAAAAGGCGGTGATTATCAAGGCTTTCATGTAGAAGGCAGATTCTTGAAAGATATGAACGGAAATACCGTTAATCTTCACGGTTTCGGTCAGACTTACAGCCCGTGGTTCAACGAGCAGGGTACTAAATGGAACGGCGATGATGTGGAAGGCTGTTTGAAATATAATCAGGGCTTGATTAAGCAGATTATGGACGACGGCTGGCAGATGACTTGGATGAGGCTTCACATGGATCCGCATTGGACGGTTCAGCAAAACAGCGGTTATAACGGTGAGGCTGTCGCTCATCTTTATTTCGACGAGGCAAGATTCCGTAAATATCTTGACGAAGTATTTGTTCCGATGACAAAATTCTGTATTGACAATTATAAAATGGCAGTCGTAATGCGTCCTCCGGGAGTTTGCGGCGACAACGCTTTGCAATACGGCGATAAGTATCAGCAATACCTCTTGAAAGTTTGGGAAATCGTATCTTCGCACTCTTATATCAAAAACAATCCTTACGTGATGTTTGAATTGGCTAACGAACCTGTTGCTTTTAACGGCGGCGATCAAAAATACAGTCAGTATTTTCAAGACGTAGTTGACCTTATCCGTACTAATTGCGACAATGTTTGTTGGGTTCCGGGTTTGGCTTATCAACAGAATTATAAACCGTTTGCCGCTTATCCTATTCAAGGAAAGAATATCGGTTATGCGGTTCACTGTTATCCGGGTTGGTACGGCTCACCGGCTCAGGTGAGTGCCGAAGAGTTTTCTACGCCTCTTGACGGTAACGAAGAAAAATTCCGTGCAGGTTGGGCAGAAAACGTAGGTTGCGTGGCAAGTTTTGCGCCGATAATCGTAACCGAAATGGACTGGTCTCCGCATGAGTATAATGATAATCACCATGTTGCATGGGGAAGTTCTACGACAACGGCTTTCGGCGAACCTTTCAAGAAGATTGCCGACGAGTCAGGAAACGTTAGTTGGATGATTTTCACCTCACCGCACATTATCGCAAAATATAAGAATCCTACTGGTCTTGATGCTGCCACAAAAGGCTTTTTGGAAGATCCTGAGGGTTGTGTTAAGGCTGCATATAATTGGTATAAAGAATATGCCGGTGGTGAGGTTAACCACGGTAACGTTACGGGTATCGAAGCCTCTGCTCCGAGTGCCGTAATGCAGGGCGCAACCGCAAGAATAACCGTTTATTTGAAATATGAAGACGGTTACAAAATTCAGACGACGGATAATTTAAGTTTTGAGGTTTCAGATAATACGATTCTAAAATCTGATAGCGAGGGCAAACTTTCGGCTGAGACTTGCGGCGAAACAGCAGTAAAAGTCTCTTACGGCGATTTTAGCGCAGAGGTTAAGGTGAAGGTTGTCGGAGTGTTTGCTTTTGAGGAGTTTAATCCGAGCATTTGGGAAAAGGGAACTTTTGATATTGACACCAAGACCTTTACGACCGGTCAATACGGTTTTGCCGGTTGGAAATACGATGCGGGCATAGATTTGTCAGCATATAAGTATTTGATTGTAGAAATGGAAGAATGTGAAGCGATAGGTTCATACGAATTTTCGTTCAGACTTTTTGACGAAAACAATTATTGGACATCACCGGCAAGTTTTACATTCGGCGAGAGTACCTCGGTTAAGATAGAACTCGCAAATATGAAAAACGGTGACGGTAAAAAACTTGACCCCTCGCATATTTATATTGCAGGTTTTTGGACAATGGGTAATCTTAAAGCAACTATTAAGAGCATTCGTTTTGAAAATTAATTGATATTTTGTTTTGTCGATTTTTTTACTGCCGGCGGACTTTTAATTTTTTAGTCCGCCGGTTTGTTTTTTTGGTGAAAACCGACTAATTTTGCTTTATGAAAAAAAACGTTTTGATTATGAAATTTTTGCCGGCGGTTTTTGCCGTTATAGTTTTTGTTTGTTACGGAGTTTTGCACCCTGAATGGTTCAATTATCACGAACAATATCAACTTTTTCTTTTCGGCGGAGAATATCTCGCTGAAAAACTTTCCGTTGCCTCAGGTCTTGCGGGATACTTTGGCGA
This sequence comes from Bacteroidales bacterium, assembly GCA_017417315.1. Taxonomy (GTDB): domain Bacteria; phylum Bacteroidota; class Bacteroidia; order Bacteroidales; family UBA3824; genus UBA3824. The sequence goes on along the minus strand of JAFPZK010000027.1, from coordinate 28,183 downwards.
ATTTATTGCGCAGTTTTATTTCTTTCCGCTTTTAGGCGCGGCTCTTTGGGCGGGACTTTTAATCTTGCTCGGATTTCTCGTGTGGAAAGTCGCAAAAAAAATCTCTGCTGAGGTTTCGCATTTTATGTTATCGCTTTTGCCGTCAACATTGTTGACCTTGTATTGCGGCGACCAAAACGTTATGATGACTTTTCCCGTGGCTTTGGTTTTGGCTTTGACGTTTACGCTGCTTTATAATAAAATTGACGACAAATGCCGCGTTTATTTGCAGTTTGTTTTTAGTCCGATAGTTTATTGGCTGATTGGTTACGGTGTGTTTGCGTACATTGCGCTTACCGTCGCCCTTGACATAAAAAAATACGGTTTCGCTTTTTATCAAATATTATATGTGCTTGAAATCATAGCGGTAATTTTTATTGTAGGCTATACCGTTATGAAACAATATCCTTTTATCGACATTATTTGCGGCGTGGATTTTTACAGGGAACGCCTGACGATTCCTTTTATGCAACACGTTATAACACTGAGTGTTGTGTTGACTCCGCTGTTAATCTCTTTGATAAAAAAAGCCGACAAAGTTGTAACTATTGCCGAGGCTGCTGTTATCTCGTTAGCCTTACCGCTGATGATGTCAACAACTCACGATAAAATTACGTATTCGCTTTTGAAAATTGACTATCTTGTGCGGTTTCAGGAGTGGGACGACGTTATAAAATTTTGCGAAAAAAATCCTCCGACAAACGATATGGGCTGCACGGGTCTTAACCTTGCCTTAGCGATGACGGGGCAACTCGCTGACAGAATGTTTGAGTTTCCGCAATGCGGTCAGGACGGCTTGATTGCGCGGTTTGAACGTAATATGGTTTCTTGCGGAATCACTGCCGAGGCGTGTTATTATTTGGGTCTTATAAACTCTGTTTTGAGGTATAACTATGACAGTCAGGCGGCTATCGTCAACTGCAATATGAGCGGGAGGTTCACGCGGCGGATTGCCGAGGTTTATATGCTTAACGGCAATTACGAATTAGCACTCAAATACATCGACATCTTAAAAAAGACCGTTTTTTATTCTCCGTGGGCAAAAAAAGCGGAGGCTGCTTGTCATAATCCCGAAACCATCACTCAAAACAAGCGTTGGGCGACGGTGTTGCGTTACCGATTGCCCGAAAACGAACTTTTTTCGGTTACCGATATGGACGTTATGATGATGAACCTTTACAAACATTGTCCTGACAATAAATTAGCGTTGCAGTATTCGTTAGCCTGCGACCTTTTGAACGCCAAAATGCGGCAGTTTGTTGACGCAATGTCGCAGACACAAAGCGACCAAGGACGTATTCCGAAAGCCTATCAAGAGGCTTTGGCGTGGATTTATCTTCAACAGAAAGGCACGTTGCAGAATTTGCCGGAATTTATTTCGCCGGAAGTTAAAAACGCTTTAATAGAGTTTGACAAACTTTATATGATGAACCGCAAAAATCCGCTGCTCAAACAAGGACGTTTGGGAAAAACGTATTGGAGTTATTTGATAGGGGAGTAGAGGTAGGTAAATTTGATTTTTATTACCTTACCTTTACTTGTATCCTTTCGTCGTTATAAATTTCGCTTGCAAATTCTCTAATATCAAGTTCTACTTTATCTTTCGTAAAATCGGGAACATTGAAAGAATGAATTAATTTATGATAATACTCTTTCGGATTCTTTTGCGGCAACATAAACGGTTTTCCGGCTTTGCCGTCCGCGCCGAAATGCGCAATATAAAGCAAATTATTTGTATTGTTATAACGGCGGCTGTTGAAAACAAACCACCGAGAATTGCGCGACCAATTATGAAACGATTCGGCACGGGAAGAATTTACTTCGGTCAACGCTCTGCTTTCTCCCGTTGAAATGTCCATAATATAAAGGTCGGCTTCGGGGTGATGAATCGGGAAAACAGAATAATCCGCCATAGAATACATTATGTATTTGCCGTCATAACTCGGACGGGGGTGTGTTACGCTTTTGCCCATTTTCGAGGCGTGAATTATAGTGTCAACGTAATCGCCGATTTTTCCTGTCTTTTCGTCAAAACTTATTGCACAAAGGTCATAACGCATTTTGGTAATTTCGCCTTGATTCATATAAGGCTTTGACGTACAATAATATATTGTCTTGCCGTCAGCAGAAAAAGCGGGATACGATTCAAAATCCTCGGTTTTTAACAGCGGCGAGAGAATAATTTCGTCGTTGTCCATATCCAAAACCAAAGCATCAGAGGCACGGTCAAAAACTTCGATATACCGTGTCGTATCTTCCCAAAAACACTGATTAACAAGGTTTAGCGAGTAAGCACAATAACGTCCTGACGGGTGCCAATACGCATACATACAGTTTGCGATTGTGGAATCGGTTTTGGTCTGCAAAAGTTTTCTTTTACCGTTTGTCTGTACCAAGGTTGCCGAATGTTGCCCCCTGATATGAAGTTGAAATCTTGACGGGTCGCAGCGGTTAGCAACATGACAATTCATACACTCGCCTTGAAGCGCGGTGTGGTCAACGATTGCAAACTCGTCAAAACTATGAATGTCCCTCTGAAAAATGCCGATATTGCTGAAAGTTTCATAACCGGGCGCAATCCTGCGGTACGTCAAGCCGTATTCAGAAAGAGAATCTCGGCTGACAAAGATTTCAAAAGGCTTGTAACTTAGCCATTTACTGTTTTTTTTAGCGGTAACGGTAACGTCGATTTTGCCGCCGGCGTTTTGCTCGGTCAATTTATGCCAAGAGTCAATGTCAAAATCCGCCCATTCGCCTTTTGCGGACATTTCGCCCGAAATGCTGCCTTTTAGGTTAACAAAAACGTAGTCCGCGCTGTCAACGTTGAAATTAAGCGGCGCAATGTCAACGGGGATAGTTACGCCTTTATAATCGGGAAATATTGACGGCAAAGCGTTAATGTTTATCACGTTTTCAGGGGTTTGACCGCATGAAATAATGAATGTAAAAAATATGAATAAAAGTTTTTTCATCGTTTAACTTTTCTTGGGAATGCAAAAATACAAAACTTTTGTCATCAAAAAAAAAATACTTACATTTGCACTTAAAAATAAAATAGTAACTTTTAGAAAATACAATGGAGAAAAAATATTTAGACATATATTGTGAAAATACCGAGGTTACAAAACAGTATCCTGTCGGTACAACTCTCAGCGAAATTGCTGACGACCAAAATATTACGATGAATAAGCCGATTCTCGGAGCCTTTGTTAACAACAAAATCAAAGAACTTAATTATTCGCTTTTCAAGCCGAAAGTCATTAAGTTTTTTGACTTGGAAACCTCTGAGGGACAAAAAATGTATCAACGGTCGTTGTGCTTTTTGCTTGTAAAAGCCCTTCATGACGTGGATAAAACCTTGAAAATCACTATCGACCATAGTATCAGCAAGGGTTTTTATTGCGAACTTTCAACCTCTGACGACAAAGATTTTAAGCCGACGGAAGAACTTGTTGAAAAACTTAAAAACCGTATGCAACAACTTGTCAACGTGAGCCTTCCGATTGAAAGAAAAGAAATTTTGTCGACAAATGCGGCTGAAATTTTCAAGGCTCAGGGCATGACCGAAAGAGTGAGACTTTTTGAAGACAGAGGACGGTTTTTCTCGTCAGTATATTCTATTGACGGCTTTCAAGATTATTATACCTCGTATCTTGTGCCGAATACTAAGTATTTGACTGTCTTTGATTTAATTCTTTATTATGACGGTCTTTTGCTTAGGTTTCCGACGGATTTTAAGACGATGACTATTTCTCCGCTCGAAAAACAGGTAAAACTTTTTGAAGTTTTCCGCGAATACAAATCTTGGGGCAAACTTCTCGGAATTTCAAGTGTTGACACCTTGAATCTTGCTGTCAAATTAGGTTGTGCGGGAGAAATCATAAAAGTTGCTGAGGCGTTGCACGAGAAAAAAATCGCTCAAATCGCCGATTTAATCAAACAGAAAGGCGGCGTTAAACTCGTCCTGATTGCCGGACCTTCGTCTTCGGGAAAAACGACGACTTCAAAACGTTTGTGCGTTCAGTTGAGGGTTGCGGGCTTAAAACCCGTTCAGATTTCTTTGGACAATTATTTTGTCAACAGGGAAAACACTCCGAAAGACGAGAAAGGCGATTACGATTTTGAAGCCCTCGAAGCCGTTGATTATGAACAGTTTAATCAGGATATTCTTGACATGACGGCGGGCAAACGTGTTGAAATGCCGATTTATAATTTTCATACGGGAAAACGCGAATACAAAGGCGACTTTTTGACCGCTGACGAAAAAACGGTTTTTGTCGTAGAAGGCATTCACGGCTTGAATCCGAAAATGAGCGGTATGATTCCCGATGACAAAAAGTTCAAAATTTATGTTTCGGCTTTGACACCGATTTCGATAGACTCTCATAACCGTATTCCGACCACCGACAACAGACTTTTGAGACGGATTATCAGGGACTTCCGTTACCGTCATTATTCTGCTGAAGAAACCATACGCCGTTGGCCGAGCGTAAGAAGAGGTGAAAATAAGAATATTTTTCCGTTTCAGGAGGAGGCTGATGTGATGTTTAATTCGGCATTGCCTTACGAATTAGGCGTTATAAAAACTTACGCAGAGCCTGTTTTACAGGGCGTTAACGAAACTGTGCCGGAATATGCCGAGGCTCAAAGGTTGATAAAATTTTTGTCGTATTTCAAGGAGTTTCCCGATAATGAAATTCCGCCGACTTCTATTTTGAGAGAATTTTTAACGGGAAGTTCATTCCATTATTAGAATTATGCAGTTCAAGGATATTGAAGGCAACGAAAACGTCAAAAAGTTGTTAATCCGTTCGGTAAAAGAAAACCGAATCAGCCACGGACAGTTGTTTTTAGGACCTCCGGGCTGCGGAAAACTTGCTTTTGCGATTGCCTACGCGCAGTATATTTCGTGCAAAAACCGCACTGAAACAGACAGTTGCGGTGTATGTCCGTCGTGTGTAAAGTTTCAAAAACTTATACACCCTGATTTACATTTTGTATATCCTGTCGTAACAAGTACGGCATACAAAAAGCCGGTTTCTGACGATTATATTGCTCAATGGCGGCAGTTTGTTTTGCAGCGCAATTATCACGGTCTTGACCTCTGGTACGATTTTATCGGCAGCGAAAATGCTCAGGGAGCGATTTTTGCGCAAGAAAGTCAGGAAATTATCAAAAAACTCAACCTCAAAACTTTTGAAGGCGAGTACAAGGTCATGATAATTTGGATGGCGGAAAAGATGAACGAAACTGCCGCTAACAAACTTCTTAAAATGCTTGAAGAGCCGCCTGCAAAAACTTTGTTTGTGCTTGTCGCCGAAAACGAAGAACAGATTTTGACGACAATACGTTCGAGGGTTCAACTGATAAAATTTTCGGCTTTGACGACCGAGGAGACGGAGCGCGGACTTTTGAAGGAGTTTCCGTCTTCGGATTTGGGAAAAATAAAAGATTCGGCGATACTTTGTGCCGGCGATTATTTGGAGGCGGTCTCTATTCTGAGCCAGTTAGAAAACGGCGGCGGAGACCCTGACTTTGAACTGTTTACGACTTTGATGAGAGAGAGTTTTTCGTCGCATTACGACAAAATCATAAAATTGTCAGACGACTTGACGAAACTCGGCCGTGAAAAACAGAAACGCTTTTTTGATTATTGTCAGAGAATGGTTCGCGAGTGTTTTTTGATGAGCAGCGTATCAAGAGAACTTGTCAGAATGACACCTGCCGAGATGTCGTTTGCTGAAAAATTTTCACCGTTTATTCATCACGGCAACATCGCCGCTTTGACGGAATTGTTGTCGGAAGCGGCACGCAATATCGAGCGCAACGCCTACGGCAAACTTGTTTTCACGGATTTGGCGATAAAGATTTCAGCGCAGTTGCATGTGAAGAAGCCGTGAAAAAACTTTGGCGAAAAAGATTTTTTTTATACCTTTGTCGGCAAATTGTTTTTAAACTTTAAGATATTATGGGATTACCGAGATTTTTTCCTGAAAACAAAATACATGAGTTTGAGTATATTCCGCGTTATTATGACCCCGTGCAGGACGAAATCAATCGTCGTATTGATGAGATTCATGCCGAAATGGGGCTTAATGACCAAAAGGACGGAAATACCCGTATAATTCAAAAAGGTACTTTCAAACGCCGTTATGAACGTCAACATAAAGAACTTAAACAGAGTAATTTAAGGGTTTTTGTGTTGGTTGTTATTTTGGGTTTGATATGTTATTTTGTTAACCGGTATTTCGGTTTTATGTAGAAAAAAATGACGGAGATTATAAAATTAATGCCGGAGGCACTCGCCAATCAAATTGCCGCAGGAGAGGTTATTCAGCGGCCTGCTTCCGTCGTAAAAGAACTTGTAGAAAATTCCGTAGATGCGGGTGCGGACAAAATCACCGTCAACATAAAAGATGCCGGCAGAACACTTATTCAGGTTATTGACAACGGCTGCGGAATGAGCGAAAGGGACGCTTTGAAAAGTTTTGAACGTCATGCTACAAGCAAGATTTACAAAACTGATGACCTTTTTTGCATTTATACAAAGGGTTTTAGAGGCGAGGCTCTTGCTTCGATTTCGTCGGTTGCGGAGGTAGAACTAAAAACCGCTCAGGAAGGCGACCAAACGGGTACGCAGGTTATTTTCAGCGGCGGGGAGTTTATTTCGCAAAGTCCCGTCAGCACGCCGAAAGGTACTAATTTTGCCGTTAAGTCGCTGTTTTTCAACGTGCCGGCGCGGAGAAAATTCTTGAAAGCCGACTCAACGGAGTTTCAGCATATAATTACTGAGTTTCAGCGGGTTGCATTAACTCACCCGATGATAGAATTTTGTCTTTACCATAATTCTCAGACGGTGTATTCGTTGCCGAAAGCCTCTCTAAAACAGCGTATTATTGCAGTTTGCGGCAAAAATCTCAATCAAGATTTAATCCCCGTTGACATTGATACGTCAATCGTGAAAATCACCGGCTTTACGGGAAAACCTCAGGCAGCAAAAAAACGTAACGACAAACAGTATTTTTTTGTCAACAACCGTTATATGAAAAATCCGTATTTTAATAAAGCGGTTTTGTTGGCATACGACAAATTGATTTCGCCGGATACTGCGCCGCCGTATTTCTTGTATTTTGAAATCGATCCGCGTACAATAGACGTTAATGTTCACCCGACAAAGACTGAAATCAATTTTGAAAATGCCGGAGATATTTTCAAACTTATTCAGGCGGGCATACGCGAGACGCTCAGCAAAAACGACGTTGCGCCGGCAATAGATTTCGACAATGCTTTGGCGGCTTCGATGCCGTATTTTTCGAAGAGTGATGAAATTCCCGAAATGCCGAGAGAAAATTTCAATCCGTATTACAACCCGTTTGAAAGCACTCGGCAGAGTTATGCGGCGGATTATTCTCCGAGAGAAAAAAACAATCTTGAAAATTGGCAAAAACTTTACCAGAGTCAGGATACATTTTTTTCAGCGGATAAACCTACTGTGGAAGGCGAGAAAAAAATTATTCAGGTCAAGGAAAAATATATTGTCAGCCCCATAAAGTCGGGTTTGATGATAATTGACCAATACAGAGCGCATTACAGAATTTTGTATAATAAGTATCTTTTACAAATTGATAATAATGCCGATAGTATTCAGAAGTTGCTTTATCCTGAAAAACTCCTGCTTGATACATTGTCTTCGTCAATGCTTTATGATTTGCGGGACGAGGTTCTCTCGATAGGGTTTGATTTGGATTTTACGGATATGACTTCGCCGGTTTTGAAAGGTATTCCGCCGTATATTGATAAAAACGAGGCAGAGGAAGTTTTGAACGATATTATTGATAATTATAAGGAAGAACACGGCAGTATTCAGACTTCGATAAAAGATATTTTGGCGAAGTCTCTTGCAAGACGTCAGGCAATAAAAGCGGGACGTCAACTTAACGCTCAGGAAATGAACGGTTTAATAGACGATTTGTTTGCAACCGGTGAGCCGAATTATTCTCCTGACGGCAAAACGGCAGTCGTGATTTTGCCGGTTGAAGAAATAGAAAAAAAGTTTTTATAAAAAGATGGTAAATTTAACACCGATAGTTAAGTATTTGCTGATTGCCAACATTTTGGTTTATGCTTTGTGTGCTATTTTCGAGCCGGTCAGCGGATATTTGGCACTTTATTATATTAAGTCGGATTTGTTTCGTCCGTACCAGTTTTTTACGTATATGTTTGTTCATGCCGGCATTGCGCATATATTTTTCAATATGTTTGCGCTTTATCAGTTCGGCAGCGTGATTGAAAGCGTTTGGGGCAGCAAAAGGTTTTCGTTTTATTATTTGGTCTGCGGTTTAGGAGCGGCACTAACGAATATGATTGTTAACTATTATCAGATTGCGCCTATGGAGGCAGCCTCTAACGCGCTGATTAATAATCCGTCGGTTGAGGGGTTAAAGGCCTTTGCGAGCGAGTATAGTTATCTTTTTAATATGCCGAAATTAGACGATTTTATTTCGGAGTTTAAAAATGCTCCTGATTTTCCCGAATTTGTGGTGAAATTAATGCAGGATATGCAACAAAATTTCACGGCGAGACCTATTGTAGGTGCTTCGGGTGCGGTTTTCGGGCTTTTGCTTGCTTTTGGAATGATGTTTCCTGATATGAAACTTCAATTTATGTTTATTCCGATTGGGATAAAAGCAAAATATTTTGTACTTTTGTACGGTGCGGCAGAATTGTTTTTCGGCGTTAACGATTTTAAAGGCGATAACATAGCACATTTTGCGCATTTAGGCGGAATGTTGTTCGGCATACTTTTGATTTTGTGGTGGAGAAAACACCCTCATAACGAATTTTTTAACGGTTAGTGAAAATGAATACGAGTTTTATAAAGGCGGCTTTCAAGCAGTCTATTGTCAGCAAATTATTGATTATTAACATTGCTGTATTTTTAGTTATTTCCGTAGCGGATATTTTGTTTTATCTGTTCGGCAGGCAGGGGTATATGGAGTATTTGACGGTAAAGTATTTGGCTATGCCCGCTGCTTTGGACAAATTGGCGTTCAGGTTTTACACGCCGCTGACGTATATGTTTTTGCACACGGATTTTTGGCATATTTTTGCCAATATGTTGTGGCTTTTCTGTATAAAACAGATTTTGGAAAGCATTTTAAACAATCGTCAGTTGTTGGCGGTTTATCTTTTAGGCGGTCTGACGGGTGCGGCTGTTTATCTGTTGAGTTATAATGTTTTTCCAGTTTTTCAGTCTGCGCTTCCTACTTCGGTTTGTTTAGGTGCTTCGGCGGCGGTAACGGCGTATATTATTTTGATAGCCGTTTTGCAGCCTGATTACAGGGTATTGTTTTTCGGAATTTTGCCGATAACGTTCAAATGGATAGCCATTGCTTACGTGGTTTTTGACGTTTTTCAATTAACGGGCGGCAATGCCGGCGGACATTTTGCGCATTTAGGCGGGGCGTTGTTCGGATTTTTGTTTGCACTTAACCTCAAAAAAGGAAAAGACATTACGACGGGTTTTAATAATCTGATTGACAAGATAGTATCTCTGTTTTCGTTTTCTTCGCGTAAGAAATCTCAGCCTGAAATGAGAGTCAGTTACAAGAATACGAAAGACGTCCGCGAAATGACCGATGAGGAGTTCAATCAAAACAAAGCCGAAGAACAAAAACGCACGGACGAGATTTTGGAAAAAATTTCAAAATCGGGTTATGACAATCTGACGAAAGAAGAAAAAGCGTTTCTGTTTAGAATGAGCAGAAAATAAGGTTAGTAAAAAGTTTTGAAAATAATTTGAAAATAATTTTTGTTATCCGAAAAAAAAACGTATCTTTGCGCCCGAAAAGTTAAAGAAAAATTAAATAGTTAAGAATTATGTATTTAGACGCTGAAAAGAAACAAGAGATTTTCACTACTTACGGAAAGTCTAATAAAGACACCGGCTCGGTTGAAAGCCAAGTTGCCTTATTTTCCTACCGTATTCAGCATTTGACCGAACACTTGAAACAAAACATTCATGATTTCGGTACAAAAAGAGCATTGACGAAATTGGTAGGTAAGAGACGTTCACTCCTTGATTATCTCAAAGGAAAGGACATCGAAAGATATAGAGCATTGATTAAGGCTTTGAACCTTAGAAAGTAAAAGAATTGTTAACAAAGTCGAAGAAGGGCTGTATAAAAACAGCCTTTCTTTTTATTTAGAAAAGACAAAATGAACGTAATAACCAAAGAAATAGACCTTGGCGACGGACGCAAAATCACTATCGAAACCGGTAAAGTGGCAAAACAGGCCGACGGTTCGGTAATCCTCAGACAAGGTAATACGGTGTTGTTAGCGACCGTATGTTCAGCAAAAGAATCTAACCCCGAAGCGGACTTCATGCCGCTTACGGTTGAATATCAAGAAAAATATTATGCAAACGGAAGATTTCCGGGCGGTTTCTTAAAACGCGAAGGCAAGGCTTCCGATTACGAAATACTTACAGCCCGTCTTATCGACAGAGCGTTAAGACCGCTTTTCCCGAAAGATTATCACTCTGAAACATTCGTAAACGTATATCTCCTCTCGGCTGACAAAGAGACAATGCCCGATGCTTACGCCGGACTTGCCGCTTCATGTGCATTAAGCGTTTCTGACGTGCCGATTTTAGAGCCTATTTCAGAAGTAAGAGTTGCAAGAGTTGACGGCAAAATCGTCATCAACCCGACTTTTGAACAAACCGCAAAAGCTGATATTGAAATGGTTGTAGGTGCAACTTACGACAATATCCTTATGGTTGAAGGCGAAATGAACGAGGTTTCAGAAGCCGAAATGTTGGAGGCTATCAAAGCCGCTCACGAGGCAATCAAACCTATGTGTCAGGTTCAGAGAGAGATGGCACAGGAAAAAGGTGTCGTAAAACGTGAATACGAACCCGAAATTTCTGACCCCGAACTTCAAGCAAAAATCAAAGCAGAACTTTATCAGAAAATTTACGATACTGCAAAACTCGGACTCGGCAAACAAGAAAGAGCAGAGGCTTTCGAGAAAATCGAACAAGATTTCATCGAATCATTGGGCTTAACCGAAGAAGAATTGGAAGAAAAACAAATTCTTATCGACCGTTATTTCCATGACGAACTCCGTACCGCTGTACGCCGTTTGATTCTTGACGAAGGCAAACGTTTGGATTCTCGTAAAACTAACGAAATCCGTCCGATTTGGTGCGAGGCTGACGTTCTTCCGTCGGTTCATGGTTCTGCAATTTTCACCCGTGGTGAAACTCAATCACTTGCAACTTGTACACTCGGCACAAAACTCGATGAGCAAATCATTGACAATGTTTTGGAAACGGGTCGCAATAATTTCCTTCTTCATTACAACTTCCCCGCATTTGCAACGGGCGAGGCAAAAGCCGCAAGAGGCGTTTCTCGTCGTGAAGTAGGACACGGAAACTTGGCTCACAGAGCATTGAAAAAAGTTCTTCCCTCAGTTGAAGAAAATCCGTATACAATCCGCGTAGTTTCTGACATTTTGGAATCTAACGGTTCGTCTTCGATGGCGAGCGTTTGCGGCGGCTGCTTGGCTTTGATGGACGCAGGCGTTAAAATCAAACGTCCCGTTTCAGGTATCGCAATGGGTTTGATAACCGACACTGAATCTGACAAATACGCAGTTCTTTCTGATATTCTCGGCGACGAAGACCACTTAGGCGATATGGACTTTAAAGTAGCCGGCACACCCGAAGGTATCACGGCTTGTCAAATGGATATAAAAGTTGACGGTTTGAGTTACGAAATTCTCGCAAAAGCACTTCAACAGGCAAAAGAAGGTCGCGCACACATTCTTAACATTATGTTGCAGACCATCGCAAAACCGAGAGAAGATTACAAACCTTTTGTTCCGAGAATGGAGAAATTCACGATTGCGAAAGATTACATCGGCGCAGTTATCGGACCGGGCGGCAAAATTATTCAGGAAATTCAGGCACAGACCAATTCTGTTATTACCATTGACGAGGTTGACGGCGTAGGAATAGTTTCGATTTCGGCTGTTAACAAAGAAGATATGGACGCAGCAGTTGCAAAAGTTAAAGCAATCGTTGCCGAGCCTGAGGTTGGTGAAGTTTACAAAGGCACTGTTAAATCTATCGTAGAGTTCGGCGCGTTTGTAGAAATTCTCCCTGGCAAAGAAGGTTTGCTCCACGTTTCAGAAATTGATTGGAAACGCATTGAAAACGTAAGCGAAGTTCTTAACGAAGGCGATGAAATTGACGTTAAACTTCTTGACATAGACAAAAAGACCGGCAAATTGAAACTTTCGCACAAAGTTTTGATTCCCAAACCGGAAGGCTACGTTGAAAGAGAGCGTCCTGCACGTCCGCAAGGCGACAGACCTTTTGCTCCGCGTTCTAACAACGGCGGTTTCAACAGAGGTTCGAGAAACGACAACCGTCAAGGCGGTAACAACAACGGCGGTTTCCGTCCCAGAAGAAATGAATATTAAATTTGATTTTACTTAGATAAGACGTCTGGCTTTCTTAAAAAGGTCGGGCGTTTTTTTTGTGGTTTTTGGAAAAATATTTTATTTTTGCGACGTAGTTAATAACAAAAAAAATTGCATTATGGGAAAAGATTTTCTTGTCCGTTTTGATTTTGCGATAAAGAAACTTTTGAGGAACAAGGCGAACTTCGGTATCCTCGAAGGTTTCATTGAAGTGTTTTTGGGCAAAAAGTGCAAAATTCAGGAAATTCTTTAGAGTTTGAAACAGATGCTATTTCAAGCGCGAAAAACGAAGGTCGTGCAGAAGGCGGAAAACAAAAAGCCCTTTCCATTGCCCGTGCAATGAAGCAGCACGGTGATGACCTTGATTATATTGCGTTAATTACCGGCTTAACAAAAGATGAGATTTTCGCCTTATAAATTCAAAAAAAATTACTACCTTTGCGCCTGATTTTTAAACTCCTTAATTTAAAAAAACAAAAATGATAAAAAAGGTACTTTTAAGTGTTTTAGCAGCCGGCGTAATGTATCCCGCTGCCGCACAGTTTGAATTTAAGACGGTAAAAGAATTACCGATTTCAAGCGTTAAAAATCAACACCGCAGCAGTACGTGCTGGTGTTTTTCAACCCTCAGTTATTTTGAAAGCGAACTCATGCGTTTGGGCAAAGGCGAAATGGACTTTTCTGAGGCTTTCGTCGTTAACAAAACTATGATGGACAGAGCCGAAAAAGCAGTCAGAACGCACGGCGATGTTTCGTTCTCTCCGGGCGGATTCGCTTACGACGTGGCTTATTGCTGGAAACATTACGGAATTATCCCGCAAGAGGCAATGCCGACTATGGGAACTCTCTACGGCGACAGCCTTCCTAACAACAACGAACTCGACAAAATTGCAGAAAGTTATGTCAGCGCAATCGCAAAAAGCGAGGCCAAAAAACTTTCTCCGCTTTGGAAACAAGGTCTTCAATCTATTTACGACACATACCTCGGCAAATGTCCTGAAAAATTCACTTACAAAGGCAAAGAATACACTCCAAAATCTTACGCCGAAAGTCTCGGTCTTAATATGGACGACTACGTTTCGATAACTTCTTTTACTCATCATCCTTTTTATGAAAAGATGGTTATAGAGGTTCAGGATAATTGGCGTTGGGATTTGGCGTACAACGTTCCGATGGACGAAATGATGAAAATCATCGACAATGCCGTTAACAAAGGTTATACTTTGGCTTGGGGTGCTGACGTTTCGGAACTCGGTTTTTCTCGCAATGGTATCGGACAACTTCCCGACGTTAAATCCGCTGAATTTTCAGGCTCTGACCAGGCACGTTGGACCGGTCTTACTTCCGACTGGTCAAAACGCGAATTTTTGACTTCAAAACCGCTTCCTGAAATCAAACCGACACAAGAAAAACGTCAGGAAGGTTATGACAATTGGGAGACCACCGACGACCACGGAATGTTAATCTACGGTATCGCAAAAGACCAAAACGGCAAAGAGTATTATATGGCTAAAAACTCTTGGGGAACTGACAATACTTACAAAGGTACTTGGTATTTCACCAAAGCGTTTGTTGCTATGAAAACCATTGACGTTATGGTTCATAAAGACGCAATTCCGGCAGACATTGCTAAAAAATTAGGTTTGAAAAAATAAGTGTTTTTCAATGGCTGTAACGGAGTCAGATAAATGGAAAGGTGTAACAGGAGGCGGAAATTTCGGACAGAAATTTTTGATTCTCCTGTTTAAATATTGCGACGTTAGGGTCGGATATTTTTTTATGTACCTGACAATTCCGTTTTATATGCTTTTCGGCGTTAAGGCAAGAAAGTCTATTCAACATTACTTTCAGAAGGTTTACGGCTACGGCGGTTTTAAGGCTTTTCTAAAAACTTGGAAAACGTATAATACTTTTGGAAAAGTTTTAATGGACAGATTTTCAATATTTTCAGGGCAGAAACATAAATTTAAGGTTGAAGATGACGGTAACGAACTTTTTTATGACCTCGTAAAAAAAGATGACGGTTTTATGATGTTGGGTTCGCATACCGGCAATTTTGAAATCTGCGGTTACTTGTTGAAACAAAACATCAAAAAGATTTACGCTTTGGTTTTCGGCGGCGAAGGTCAAATGCTTCAACGTGAGCGGCTTATGAAATTCAAGGAAAATAACGTGGAAATGCTTGCCGTTGAAAATGATATGTCGCATCTTTTTAAAATCAATTCTGCTTTGCAGGACGGCGACATCGTAACAATGCCTGCTGACAGAGCCTTAGGCAGTTCAAAGACAGTTACTTGTAAATTCGGTTTGACGGAAGCAGAGTTTCCGACGGGTCCGTTTTCTGTTGCAGCGATAAGAGGCGTACCTGTTTTGGCGGTTTTTGTTTTCAGAGTCAAAACTTATCATTATAAAGTGATTGTCAGAGAGTTGAAAATTTCAGATGAAGTTTCTAACAAACAAAAAGCCGCTGCTATGGCTCAACAATTTGCCGCAGAACTCGAAAAACAAATCAAAAATTATCCGTGTCAGTGGTTTAATTTTTTTGAATTTTTCTAAAATGGTTGAAATCTTTTCCGACAATATTATCTCGCCTTTGGGTTTTACGACAAAAGAGAATTATGACAACGTAAAACTCTCAAAATCAGGACTAAAAGTCAAAGAAAACCTTTTCGGATTGGACGGGCGGTTTTGTGTAGCAGAAATCGAAAACGAAGTTTTAAATTCAGAGTTTGAAACGTTTTTTCATAAAAACGCTGCTGATTATACAATACTTGAAAAAATGGTTTTGCTTTCAGTCGGAAAAGCAATTTTTGATACGGACGTAACAAACAGCAAAACAGCGTTTTATTTCTCGTCAACGAAAGGAGACCTTCAAAACAATCTTTGGTATACGGCTAAAAAAATTTCAGAATTTTTCGGTAATAAAAATACTCCTGTTGTTGTCTCAAATGCTTGTGTGTCGGGGCTTTGTGCAGTGATTGCGGCGGCGCGGGCAATTAATTCAGGAAGGATTGACACTGCCGTCGTAACGGGTGCTGACGTTTTGAGTAAGTTTACGGTTTCGGGCTTTTCTTCTCTTAAAGCCTTATCGTCAAAGCCTTGCCGTCCGTTTGACATCGAGCGTAACGGCTTGAATCTCGGCGAGGCGGCTTCGACTATCGTCTTAAAAAAATCGGACAAAGAAAATTTCATCTGCGGCTCTATCCGAAATGACGCTTATCATATTTCAAGTCCGTCAAAAACTGCCGAAGGAGCGTTTTTTGCGCTTAATGACGTGCTGAAAAATATTGACAAAAACGACATCGCTTTTATTTCGGCTCATGGTACGGCGACGTTTTTTAACGACGAGATGGAGGCAAATGCAATTTTCCGTGCGGGACTTTCAGATATTCCGGTCAGCGGTCTTAAAGGTTGTTACGGACACACACTCGGCGCGGCAGGTTTGATTGAAACGGTTTTGTCGTTTCGTGCTTTAAATGAAGGAGAAGTTTTGAAAACCCACGGCTATGAAACTTCTGGTGTCAGCAAAAAAGTTAACATCGCAACCGAAAACCTAAAAACCGACAAAAAATATTTCATAAAACTGATTTCAGGCTTCGGCGGAGTAAATGCCGCAGCGGTTTTTAAAAAGAATTAAAAATGGCATTTATAAAGAGTTATTCATTCGTAAATTACAGTGATTCTTCATACGGAATAAATGAAGAAAAGCAATTCTTGTCAGATAACGAAACACTTGAAAATAATTTTTTTACAGCCGTTTATCGAAAGCAAAACTTTAATTATCCGAAGTTTTTTAAGATGGATTCTGCCTCAAAAGCGGGATTTTTGTGTGCAGAATTGTTGGAAAAAGATTTTCCTGACGAAAGGGAAAATTTCGGCGTGATAATGATGAATAACTTTTCGTCAAGCGAAACAGACAAAAACTTTGAGAAGACGATTTGCGACATAGAGAATTACTATCCGTCGCCGTCTATTTTCGTGTATACGCTGCCGAATATCGTAACCGGCGAGGTCTGCATAAGACACGGTTTTAGGGGCGAAAGTTCGTTTTATGTTTTTGAAAAATTTTCGCCGGAGGAGTTTGTAAATCTCGTTAACGACAGTCTTGAATTTCAAGATTATGTTTTGGCGGGCTGGTCAGAAATGAATAAAAACGAGGATTTGAAAGCCGTGATGTTTTTCTTAGGCAAAGACTCCGGTTTAGAAAATTTTAATGAAGAAACCGTAGAAAAAATATATAAACAATGTTGAAACTTTTGTTGTTATCGCTTTTGCAATGTGCATGTTTGGCCCTCGGACAGGTTTTCTTGAAAATCGCAATGTCGAAGGCTGAAAAATTCCGCTTTGAATGGGAAATCATAAAATCGTATTTGACAAACTGGCATTTGTTGTACAGCGGACTTTGTATGACGGCGGCAATGCTGATTTGGTTTTATATTTTAAGGCATTTTGAATTTTCCGCAGCCTATCCGTTGACAAGTTTCAGTTACGTTTTCGGAGTTTTGGCAGCAATGTGGATTTTCGGCGAGGCAATACCGCTGACACGTTGGATTGGTTTGGCATTGATTGTTTTGGGAACGTTTTTTTTGTTAAAATAAAAGAATGAAGAAAATTTTGTTTTTGTTGTTCGTAGTTCTGTTTGCGGAATCAAAGGCGCAGACTCGCGTAAAACTTTGGGGCGAAAACCCCGACGATTATCGCAAAAAAAAAGTTGAACTTTTTTGTTTCCCCGCTGAAAATCAGAATAATAACAAATGCGCCGTGATTTTTTGTCCGGGCGGCAGTTACTGTTATTTGGCAAAAGAAAACGAAGGTTTTTATCCAGCACAAGTTTTTAAGAATCACGGATTTAATACTTTTGTCCTGCTTTATAGGCGCGGCATAAAAGGCAACCGTTATCCTTCGCAAATGCAGGATTTAGAAAAAGCGTTGGAATACGTCAGGGAAAATTATGAGTTTGAAAAAATTGGCGTTTGCGGTTTTTCGGCGGGCGGACATCTTTCGGGGATTTCTGCCATTTACTTAAAGTCTGACTTTAATATAATGATATATCCCGTTGTAACAATGCAAGATACTTACGTTCACAAAAAATCACGCCGCAACCTTTTAGGACAATATTACACCCAAGCGCAAAAAGATTCAATGTCGTTAGAACTAAACGTTAAAAAGCCCCTGCCGCCTGTTTTTCTCATCGCCTGCAAAGACGACCCGATTGTAAAATATCAGAACTCCGTTATGCTTGCCGATTCTCTGAAAGCAAACAATCAGAATTTTAAATTCACGCTTTATGAACACGGCGGACACGGCTTCGGCGTTAACCCGAAACTGATAAAAGGTGCGGACAAAAAAGCCGCTTTTTGGTATGAAGATTTTTTCAACTGGTTTGAGTCTGTCGTTTCTTCTTTTTTTTAACCTTTTTATTGACAATGAATTGCGTTTTTTTGACAATCGGGTCTTTTGTTAATACGTCGTTGTAGGGGTCAAAGATTATCGTGCTGACGTAAAAGTTGAGCGGAATGTTGAAATCCTGCTCCGGCAGATGATTGTTGAGACGGTAAAAGACTTTTTCACCGTTTTCGCCGCAGACCATCAGCGGAATTTTTGAGCGGAAAAAAGGTGTCAGACTATCGGTTGTCTGCTGCGAAATGCGGATATTCAAAACGGTTTCGCTTTCCTGCTGCCATTTTATTTCGTAAACGGGATACCCCGAACCGTAAAACCATTGAGCAAAAAACCAGTCAAGATTGCGCCCCGAAACCGTTCTGACAATATTTATAAAATCTTCCACTTCGGCGTTTTGATAGCGTAATTTAGAGTCTTTCAGATATTCCCGTATGCAGTTGAAAAAAATTACATCGCCTAATTCTTTCCTTAACTGATGAAGAATCATTGCTCCTTTTGAATAAGAATTGCGGCTGTCGAAAAGTTTGTGTATGTCGAGAGTATCTAAGATGTTAAGAGACGATTTTTTTAGTTGACAGGCTTTTAAAATTGTTGCTCTGCGCCATTGAGAGTCGTCAGAACAATTAGAAAGTCCTTTTTCTGCCGCTAAACATTCGCAATACGTCGCAAAACCTTCGTGCAGAAAAACGTCCCGCCAACTTTTTCCCGTTATCATATTGCCGAACCATTGATGTGCCAATTCATGAATCATCAAATCAAGGTCAAAATCGGCAATAAAACTCACCGTTTGATGTTCCATTCCGCCCGACCAATTGAATTGTGCGTGAGAGTATTTTTCTTTTATAAAAGGATATTCCCCGAAAGAATCGCACAGCATTTTGAATGTGGAGGCAAGCCTCCACGTTTTCTTTTTTGCTTGTTCGTAACGGTCAGGATAGACATAATTTATGATTTTGACGGTATCCTTACCGATTACCGCATAGTCGGAATATTCTTTGTATTGCGTTACGGCAACAGCCAAAAGATAATAAGCGCAAGGATATTTGTGCCGCCATTCAGTAATGCGGTTTTTGCCTTGAATGGTTTCGCAGAAAAGATTACCGTTAGAAACGGCGCGGTATTTTTTCGGACACTTTATTATAATAAATGACGAGTCTATTTTGTCGGAAATGTCCTGAATGCACGGAAACCAGTCTTTTGCGCCGAAAGGTTCGCTGAGTGTCCAAAAAACAGGGATTCCGTTATGCGAGGAAAAACATACCGAACCTAATCCCGTATTTTGTGGAATGCCTTCATAGTTGATGGTTATGCTGTCGGTCTTGGACCATTTTTTGTCGGGGAGAATTATTAATCGGTTTTCAGAGCGGTAAAAAGCGACGGTGTCTTCTCCGTGGAGAACAAAATTAACTTTTAGGGAGTCTGACAAGTCGATTTTGAGCGGTAAAGATGAATTGTCGGTTGTGAAAATTTCGGTTGCCGAGCCTTTTATATATCTGACGGCGGGGTCAATGTTTAAGTATAAGCGCAAAAATTTCATGTCAAAAGCCGAGGCTTGGGACATAAAAAGCACAAAAAAAAGATATGTCAAAAAAAGTTTTAACATTTTTTTAGTGTTAAAAACGCCGTTAAAATTACCTAAATGTTAAGAAATAAAAATTCACGCTGCAAACTTATAAAAAAATTTTTTTTTTCGCTTGAAAATTGTTTATTTTGCACCCGAAAATTTAAAAACAGAAAACATATTAATAAACTAAAAATTTTAAATTAATTATGTCAGACATTTCATCACGCGTAAAAGCAATTATCGTAGACAAATTAGGTGTTGACGAGTCAGAAGTAACCAACGAAGCAAGTTTTACCAATGACTTGGGAGCAGATTCTCTTGATACCGTAGAGTTGATTATGCAGTTTGAGAAGGAATTTTCAATTGATATTCCCGATGATCAGGCTGAAAAAATCATCACGGTTGGTGATGCTATTGCATACGTTGAAAACAACACCAAGTAATAATTTTTAAAAAAAAGAGAAAATTTTATGGAATTAAAACGAGTAGTTGTAACCGGCATCGGAGCCATAACTCCGATTGGCCACAATATAACCGAGTTTTGGGATAGCTTAAAAACCGGGGTAAGCGGTGCAGGTCCAATTACCCGTTTTAATCCCGAAAAATTCAAAACACGGTTTGCTTGCGAAGTTAAGGATTATGATCCGTCAAAGTATTTTGACAGAAAGGCAGTTGCGAAAATGGATTTGTTTACGCAATTTGCTCTTATTGCCACGGCGGAAGGTCTTGAAAATTCGGGACTTTTAGCCACTGACTTCAAGCATGAACGTGCCGGTGTAATTTGGGGATCGGGAATCGGAGGCATCAACGTTATGACCGCCGAGGTTATGGATTTTGCGCAAGGCGACGGTACGCCTAAGTTTTCGCCGTTTTTTATCCCGAAAATGATTAGCGACATAGCCGCAGGTTATATTTCGATGAAGTATGATTTCAGAGGTCCTAATTATGCCACGGTATCGGCATGTGCTTCTTCTGCACACGCGATTATCGATGCTTTTAATTGGATAAGGCTTGGTAAAGCAGACGTTATTGTTACGGGAGGTTCTGAATCTCCTATCGGAATTGCTGCTCTTGCCGGTTTTAATTCGATGAAAGCCCTTTCAACACGTAACGACGACCCGAAAACTGCTTCAAGACCTTTTGATAAGGACAGAGACGGTTTTGTAATCGGTGAAGGTGCGGGTTGTTTGGTTTTGGAAGAATACGAACACGCCAAAGCAAGAGGTGCGAAAATCCTTTGCGAAGTAGGCGGCGGCGGTGCATCTGCTGACGCTCACCATATTACGGCTCCTCACCCCGAAGGAAAAGGTGCTATTCAAGTTATGAATATGGCAATCGAAGATGCCGGCTTGAAACCTGAGGATATTGACTACATCAATGTTCACGGAACTTCTACCGGTCTTGGGGACAAAGCGGAGGCGATAGCAATAAAAGAGGTTTTCAAAGAACACGCATACGATTTGAGTATTTCAAGTACAAAGAGTATGACGGGTCATTTGTTAGGAGGTGCCGGTGCAATAGAGTCTATTGCTTGCGTACTTGCAATGCAAAACAATACTGTTCCGCCGACAATCAATTTCCAAACTCCGGATCCGGACATCGACCCGAGACTTGATATTACACCGAATAAGGCAAAAGCGAAAACGATTAATGCTGCCCTGAACAATACTTTTGGTTTCGGCGGTCATAACGCATCGGTTGTTTTCAAAAAAATGTAGCCTTTTTCAAAAAAAAAAATGAAAACAAACAGTGTTTACTGATTTATTATCATTTTTGAAATTTTTATTCCGTTCCGACAAGAAATTTATCTTAGAAATAAGGCGGATTACGGGTTTTTTCCCAAATCGGCTTGAATATTACAAGACGGCTTTGATTCACCGTTCGAGGTCTCTGCGCAAGCAAGACGGTTTTTATATAAACAACGAGCGGCTTGAATTTCTCGGCGATTCGGTTTTGGATTTGCTGATAGGAGAATACTTGTACAAGAAATTTCCTGAGGAACAGGAGGGTTTTTTAACGCAGTGCCGTTCGAGGATTGTTAACGGTGAAAACCTTACGGAACTCACTAAACATATCGGTTTGGACAAATTAGTCAGAACGAATGTTAAGAACGGACTTCACGGCGTTCATCTTTACGGTGATGCGTTTGAGGCTTTTTTGGGGGCGGTTTATTTGGATCGCGGATTCAAAAAGGCGGGAAAATACATCATTGATAGAATAATGCCCAAATATTTAAATATAGTTGAATTGGAACATCATAATTACAACTATAAATCACAAATGATAGAATGGGGGCAAAAACATAAAAAATCGGTTGTTTTTGAAACCGATATTGATGCTCCGGGCAGTAAATATTTTGTGTCAATTTTGAAAGTCGGAAATACCGAAATGTCCTCAGGGATTGGTAATTCCAAAAAAGAGGCAGAGCAAAAAGCCGCTCATGTATGTCTGAGAAAACTCGGCGTAATAAAAAGCGAATAAGATTTTAAAAAAAAAGTGAAGATTCAATCGTGTTTGTATGAGTCTTCATTTTTTTATTTCTAATATTTTCATTATTTTTGCGGCATGAAAAAGATTGCTAACATATTATTTGCAGTGATGTTCTCGATGTTTATGCTTACCATCGGGGCGGGCATTAATATTGTAAAATGCAATCATTCAGGAGATTTTCAAGTCTTGTCCGTTCTTATGACGGTAAATGATGACTTTTCGTGCAATCCGACTCACGGATGTATGGAAACTGATTTCGTGAAATTTTCTCCTGATAAAAATCCTGAATTTCAAGTATTTACCTTTTCTTTACCCGTAACTGCGGTTTTGACGGCTGTGTTTTTCAATTTTAAAACACCGAAAGTTATCAGTCAATATTTTCACGTAAAAAACAGATTGAATCCGCCGCCTAAAAACTTTTTATCGCTGATAGAAGTTTTCAGAATTTGATTTTTCTTTTTTTTATACTGTAATTAATTTTATGTGTAATTAAAAGAAAATCAATAATTTATGAATATAAAAAATATTTTTACGGCGGCAGTGTGTCTGTTCGCTTCATTTGGCGCAGTGGCTCAGAATACCGTTTCGGGAACGGTTTCGGACGAAAACGGTGAGGCACTTTTAGGCGCCAACGTCTATTGGTTAGGCACTTCTAAGGGTGTTATAACTGACGGTAACGGTAATTTCGTGATAGAAAAAATCTCAGGGAAAAAACTTTTGGCAATCTCGTATCTCGGGTTTATAACCGACACGGTAGATATTAGTAAAAAGTCGGAGAATCAGCCGGTAAAAGTAGTTTTAAAAGATAATTCTCGTGATGTCGGTGAGGTAGTTGTCGCAGAACGCCGGCACGGTACATCAGAGGTCGGCGGTGCTTTAAACGGCTTGAAAATCAATCAAGCGGAACTTTTTAAAGCAGCGTGCTGCAATCTCGGCGAAAGTTTTATGACAAATCCGTCTGTTGACGTTAGTTATTCCGACGCGGCAACGGGCGCAAAACAAATTAAACTGTTGGGACTGAGCGGATTATATGTTCAGATGTTGGCTGAAAATATTCCTGATTTCCGCCTTACCGCTTCGCCATACGCTCTCGGTTACGTTCCGGGTGCGTGGTTAAAAGGCATTCAGGTTTCAAAAGGTGCTTCTTCGGTCAAAAACGGTTACGAAAGCATTACGGGGCAGATAGATGTGGAATATCTTAAACCCGACGATGATGAGGGCATAGGACTTAATGTTTACGGCAATTCAGAAGGTAGAGCGGAGATTAACGCCGATGTCAACAAACATATTACGGAGCATTTAAGTACTGAAATATTAGCACATTACGAAAATTCTTTCGTCGATATGGACGAAAACGGCGACAATTTTTATGATAAGCCTGATGTTAGTCAGGTTAATTTTCATAACCGTTGGCATTATCACAAAGGTAAATATATTTTTCACGGCGGATTGTCGGTTTTAGACGAAAAACGTGAAAGCGGACAGTTGAACGCCGTAGAAAATATTGACCTTTATAGAATTTCGATGAACACGAGGCGTTATAATGCGTATATGAAAAATGCTTTTGTGATTGACCCGTCGTGCGGTACTAACATCGCGTTAATAACCTCAGCGACAATGCACAACTTAGATTCGGAGTTCGGGGCTAAAAGTTATGACAATGATGAAAAAAATCTCTACGCTCAGTTGGTTTTTGAAACGGATTTTTCGCCTATGCATAATTTGTCAGCAGGTTTTAGCGTTAACGCCGATAAAATGAATCAAGATTACAATTTTGAAAATATTGTCGAAAAAGAAACGGTCAGCGGAGTTTATGCGCAATACACGTTCAATTATCACGACAAAATTATTTTTATGGCGGGACTGAGAGCCGATAACAGCAACATTTACAACACGTTTGTAACGCCGAGATTTCATTTAAAAATAAAACCTTCGGATATTTTTTCACTCGGAATTTCGGCAGGAAAAGGTTACAGAAGTCCGCACGCATTGGCTGAAAACCATTTTCTCTTGTCGTCAGGACGGAATATAATTATAGAAAACTTGACACAAGAGAGTGCGTGGAATATGGGTTCTACTATGTCTTGGAAAATTCCGCTCGGCGGCAAACGGCTGAAAATCAATACTGAATATTATTACACTACTTTTTTGTCGCAGGCTTTGGCGGATTTTGATTCCTCGCCTCGACAAATTGTCATCAAATCCTCGGAAGAAAAATCGTATTCGCATACATTTCAGGTAGATGCGGCGTATGATATTTTCAAAGGTTTTGAGGTTTCGGCGGCTTATCGTCTAAATGACGTTCAAGCGGTTTCGGGCGGAAGATTGCAGTCAAAACCGCTGACTAACAAATACAAAGCACTTATAACCGCATCTTACAAAACGCCGCTCGGCATTTGGCAGTTTGATGCTAATCTTCAATTAAACGGCGGCGGTCGTCTGCCTGATTATTATGATGAAAACGGCGTATTGGTTTCAAGAGAGAATTTTGAGGCATATCCGCAACTTAATGTTCAGATTACCAAATGGTTCAGAAAGTTTTCGATATACCTCGGCGGCGAAAACCTTACGGGTTATCATCAGAAAAATCCTATAATTTCGTCTAAGAATCCGTGGTCAGAAAATTTTGAACCGACATTGATTTATGCTCCCGTGAGCGGTGCAATGTTTTACCTCGGATTTAGGGCTAATTTGTTTAGAGAATAAAAAATGTTTAATTAAATAATTTGTTTTACCATGAGAAAAATATTATTGTTTTTAGCCGTAATGTTTATGGCGTTGACGGGTTTCGGTAAGGACATCAAAACCTTAGTTCTGACAACTACTCCGCAAATGCACTGTGAGAGTTGCGAGAATAAAATTAAGAACAACATTCGTTTTGAAAAGGGTATAAAATCCATCGAAACCGACATTTCCGCACAAACGGTAACGATTGTGTATGATGCTGATAAGACAACAGAAGAGGCTATCATTCAAGCGTTTAGCAAAATTAACTACACCGTCCGCAAAGTTTCGGAAGGAGAAAAAGTTGAACATCACAATCACGATTCTTCAAAGTGCGGAAATATGTAACCGTTCCTTTAAAATCGTCTGCTTCCGCCGCCCGTATGTAGTCCCGAACTTGAACGCTAACCCGTTGAATGACTACGTGTTGAGGGCGGCTTTTTAACAGCCTTTTTCGGGCAGAATATAAAACTCCTCCACCCTTAGCGCGGCACGGTTGACGCACCAACACATTAGGGCGTTGAACTTCACACCGCGTTTTTTGGCTGTCTTCACCACGCGAGTGATGTCAAAAGTCTTCACCAACGTTACCATCGGCATCGGCGAGGTCATCCAAAGGCTGAACGCCGAGGCACGGGAGGTGGTTTGGGGATTGATTTCGGTTTTCATAAATAATTGCAATTATAACATATTTCTATCTCCATACCGCCTCATTCTCCCATCCTTGTGGAAATCCCATTGCTGCTGTGTCAATGTTTGGGAAATCGGAAAGGTGTTTTAGAAGTTTTCCGCGCATATCGTTTTGCGGGGAGATGATGTTGAGGAAGTATTTGATGATGGAGAGGTTGAAATATATACGCAGAGGGTCGCTTGGCAAAGTTAGCCACGGATAGTGTGTGGATGCCGGAATTGTGGGGCGAATTGTGTTCTGTTTGTTCCAAACACGCTGATGATGACAACAAGCGTTGCGTGTAAGCGTTATTATTGTAAGCCAAGATTGAAATGGAATGGCTTGCAAACCAAACTTTTGTGCAATAATTTTCTTTATACGTTTGTTTTTCAGATTGTTATATATATTTACAATTGTTCCAAAAGTCAATATTTCGGCGAGAATCCAAGCCGGAGGATAAACGTCGGTATACGTAGATTGAAAATGAGATATGAACTCTTCGTGTGAATGTTGCAATTCATTGTCAATCTTTAATATAGTATTGGAGAAGTTCGTAGTGTTAACAAAATTTGAACCATTGGTTATCCAAAACGAATCGTTGGTTTCTTCGCATACTGTACTAATGATTACACTTCGAATAGCGACTTCAATTTTTTCTAACTCATTGAAGATTAATAATCTGAGTTTCTTATCAAAACGGTAGATTGTCAATATGTTTTCAAAAGTAACATTTGCCTTAAAAATATGGTCTGTTTTGGGTGTTTTCAAAAACGGATACATATACGCAGAAAGCCTATAATAGCCAATATAATCAAGATACTTCTGCGCACGCGCAGAGTCAGCAACAATCAAACCTCTTGATTTCAAGAGGTTTACGAGGTCATTGCTTTTGACGTATGGTTTTGTAAAAGGTATTTTCATAATGGTATATATAAAAAAAAACGACCCCCTCATTTGAGCATCGTTGAGAGGCTTGGGGGGTACTAGCACTGCAAAGGTACAAATTATTTTGTTACTACAAAATGTTTTGAGGTGTAATTAACAAAAATTAACAATATTTCGCGGAGCGTGGACAAGCCACGCCCCTACCTCACATCCACATACCTCGCCTCCTTATTCGCAAAATAGAATCCACAAACCGACGACATCGGAACCATCATTGTGCTTTCGGTTAATTCTATTCCTGTGGCAGCGGTGGCATCTAAGAGCCTGAAAACCTGCACCTTTTGTTGGTGGTCGGGTGATGAGGGATAGCCGATGGCGGGACGGATGCCTTGGTAATGCCCTTTGATGAGTTCGTCGGGCGTGAGGGTCTCGTCGGGGGCGTATCCCCAATAATGGGTGCGGACTTCGCGGTGAAGGTATTCTGAAAGGGCTTCTACAAGGCGGTCGGTTAAAATTTTTTTCATAATCGCCTTGTAATCATCGTCTTGCGAGGTATCGAGACCAATGCCCGTGGTGGCGGCAAACATTCCAAGATAATCTTTTTCGGGCGAAACAAAGTCGGCAAGAGAGTAACAGAAACCGTCGTCGCCCGGCTTTCTCTGTCGGGGAAATTCAAAGGTTTCGATACAGTTTTGGCGCGTTTCGTCGGAATAAAGTTTTACGAAATTGCCTTCGCTTTTGGCTGCAAATATCTGTAACACAGCGTTTGCCGTGGTGAGTTTTTGGTCGATAATCTCTTGAAGAATACGGCGGCCGTCTGACAAAGTGGTTTCGGCTTCGGGGGTGTTCTCCTTGATTTTCCACGCAATGAGAAACATCTTCCAATTGATGTACGGAACAAGAAGATTGAGGTCTATATCGTTGAGTACCAAGCGGTCGAGCGTTTTGGGCGTAACAATATTGCTGAACGTCAACTTGGGCAGGTTGGCTGTCTGTTCGGGTTCTGCAACAGGCTGAGCGGCAGAGGTTTCGGCATTCTGTCGTTGCAATTCTGCCTGACGTTTTTTCAGTTTGTCCAAAAACTCCTGATTCTTGGTAATAAGGGCGGTGGCCACGTATGCGTTTTGCGATGCGTCCTTGACGTAACACACAGGACCTGAATAGTTTGGCGCGATGCGTACTGCGGTGTGAAGTTCCGAAGTAGTTGCGCCGCCAATCATCACGGGAATTTTCAATCCAGCCTTCTCCATCGCCTTTACAACGTTTATCATCTCGTCCAAAGATGGAGTAATGAGACCCGAAAGTCCCACAGCATCAGCCTTTTGCGCAATAGCTTCTTCAACGATTTTTTCGGTGGGAACCATCACGCCAAGGTCGATAACCTCAAAATTGTTGCACGCCATCACCACGCAGACGATGTTTTTGCCTATGTCGTGAACGTCGCCTTTTACGGTTGCCATAATTATCTTGCCCGACGATGCGCCGCCTGCGTTTTTCTCCTCGATTACAGGTTTGAGAATCTCCACTGCCTGTTTCATAACTCGCGCTGTCTTAACCACTTGCGGCAAAAACATCTTGCCCGCTCCAAACAATTCGCCAACGATATTCATACCGTTCATCAGCGGTTTTTCGATGATTTCAACGGGGTTGGGATATTTTTGGAGAGCCTCCTCAATGTCAACAGGCAGAAACTCCGAAATACCTTTTTGTAAAGCATACTGCAACCGCTCCTCAACGCTCAGATGACGCCATTCGATGTCCTTTTCAACCTTTTTGCCGGTTGCCTTAGCCTTGGCAATTTCGGCGTATTCCACAAGCCGCTCGCCTGCCTCGGGGTCTTTGTTGAGCACCACGTCCTCCACTTTTGGGCGCAGTTCAGGGTCGATGTCCTCGTATTTAATCATTGCGGCGGGGTT
>JAFPZK010000026.1 GCA_017417315.1 Bacteroidales bacterium | reverse complement strand
GTTTGTCTGACAAATGCGGTATCTGAACTATATAGAGGTCGTGAGTGAGACCGTTGGGAAATTCGTGATGTTTGGGTATTTCCACCGTTTTGCCGTCCAAGTCTTCAAAAATGTATTTGCCTTTCAGAACTGAATATTCCAACCCCGCACCTAATCCGTGCCCCAAAATATAGATGGCGTAGATGTGCATTGGTTTGTGTACAACATATTCTTCGTCCTTGTTGCGGCGTTTCTTGGTGATTTTGATGGTGTTGGCCTCGTCCTGATACTGACGACCGAGGTATTTCCTGAATCTAACAACTTCCTCCTCGTCAAAAGCCTTTTGCAGTTCTATGGTAACAACTTCCTCAGTCTTGGTCTTTTTGTCTATAATCGTGGCACAGAAATCCAAACGAACTATTTTTACGCCGTCTTCCGTGACGATTGTATAGTCGTTGTTTTTGAGCGAGAGAACTTTTATCTTTTTATCCAAAATGCTGCCTAACAGCACCTTAGCGGCTCTGTCGTCCTCCATCAAGTATTTGAATACCGTATCGTATATCGGATTATAGACTTTTACCATAATACTCTGTTTTTTACGGCGTAAAGGTAGGAATTTTTATTTAATTACGGAAACATATCAGCAATTATTTTTCCTCCCCAAATATCCACCTTAGCACTTTCCTTACCTCCGCCACGCTGCCGCATTTATACAAATCTTGTTTATACCGTTTTGTTCCGGGGAGTTTTTTCATAAAATACGACGAGAGTTTTTTGATGTAGGTGAGCGCAAAAAGTTCGTCGAAACATTCGGAGGCGATGTCTAATTGCTGCATCACCAATGAATATTTGGTTTCGGTGGTGGGACGGTTGGTGAGGTCGGCAAAGAGCAACGGATTTTCAAATCCAAACCGCGCAAGCATAACGCCGTCGGCTCCGGTTTTTGCCATCGCCATTTCAGCCTTTTCTTTGGAATCTATGCCGCCGTTGGCAAACACAGGTATCTTTACAGCGTCTTTCGCCATTTTGATATACTCATACAGAGGTTCGCCCTCGTACATCATACTGCGAGTGCGTCCGTGAACGGTAATCATATCCGCGCCTGAGGATTCGCACATCCGCGCAAACTCCTCAATCACAATCTTTTCGGGGTTCATTCCAATGCGGCATTTCACCGAAACTACTTTGCCGCTGCGTTTGCAAGCCTCAATGATTTTTGAAGCCTTGGGCAAATCTTCCATCAGCGCAACACCTTCGCCAGCCTTAACCACCTGAGGAACAGGACATCCCATATTGATGTCGATGATTTGAAACGGTGCCAAGAGTTCGCTTTTTGCCGCACGTTCAAAGACGGTTGGAATTGAGCCCAAGAGTTGCACGCACTTCAATTTTTCGCGATTGTCGGTGTAGAGGAGTTGTGTGGTAGCGCGGTTGTTGTATTTCAAGGCGTCTGCGCTCACCATTTCGGTATAGGCACTTCCCGCCCCGAGCCGTTCCACCATCAGTCGAAACGGGAAACAGGTATATCCGGCAAGCGGCGCCATCAAAACGTTGGATTTCAAGCGTATGCCGCCGATTGTTATCTCTGAGCCTAATTGGTTCTTCATTGCGAAAAAGGCTTAAATTTTGTTCATTTCTTCCTGCAAAAACTCCAAAAATCTTGCCGCTTGTTCCCCGTCCATCTGAACGTGGTGAAATTGAAAACTTATCGGCAGTGTGGTCTTGAACCATCCTTTGCGGTATTTGCCCCACATCACCATCGGGTTGCAGAATTGGTCGTTGAATTGATTGACAATGACATCGATTTCGGTGCCTACGACCGCCGACGTGCCGATTACCATATAGCCGTCGAGGCAATTGTGTTCACATTCGTCGATGGTCTTTTGCGTGATTCGGTTGTAATAATCGACGAACACATTGAGATTGTCGGTGCAGGGGACGTCGCAAAAACTCAGTCCGCCTTTCTTGTTCTTAACTATCATATTGATAGCGAGTTGGTCGTACTTATAAAGTTTGCCTTTTTCGGGCAGAGTATAAAATTCCTCCACCCTTAGCGCGGCACGGTTGACGCACCAACACATCAGGGCGTTGAACTTCACGCCGCGTTTCTTGGCTGTCTTCACCACGCGGGTGATGTCAAAAGTCTTCACCAACGTTACCATCGGCATCGGCGAGGTCATCCAAAGGCTGAACGCCGAGGCGCGGGAAGTGGATTGGGGATCGATTTCGGTTTTCATTGCAATTATTGTTATTGCGCAAAGTTAATCTTTTTTTTCAGCGTAGAAAAAAATTTTTGTCCGTTGTTTTGAAATGATATATATTTGCATTCATTAATAACTAAAAAGTATAATAATATGAAAACTAAGACATTAATCATTTGTCTCGTTGCTTTTGTAATAATGGCAAGCGGCGCGGCAGCACAAAACAGAGCCGACAGCACTTATATTGATGCTTCGGTGGAGACCTTTACGCCCAATTTTGAAAAAGTGTCGTCAAAATTCGAACAATTTTTGGAGCAAAATTCCGTAAGAATCGACAAAAAAACAAAGGATTATTTTGAAATAAAATATACTTTGGTGATGTGGAAGGCTCAATTTGCAGACCTCAAAAATCGGTTGGACGAATGGAAATGTCAAACAATCAAGTTGACAGAAACAACGAGGTACATTCCACAAGGAAAGGATGCTAAAAACGTAAAAATCAAACAATTGCAAACAAAAATTAATGATTGCAAGGAATCTCTTCTTTCAGCCGAAACCGAAACCCGCCGCGAACATTTGTTAGACAATATTACCGATTACTTAGACGAAATACGTGAATATGAAAACGACATTCGCGAATTGGATTCCAAAAACGGAACAGTGGTTCTTGAAATCACTTTGATGCGTGAGCCTACTACCCCGAGCGCGTCGATGAAAGTCAGGTTTGTGAATATGCCGGGATTTGAATACAGCGTTTTTATGCCCGAGAATCCCAAGGAGGGCATTTCTGCCGATTTATACAACGGATATATGCTCAAATATCTTTTCACCAAGGGCAAATCTTACGTAACAGTTGGTGCGTTCAAGGCTGTTGACGTTCCTCAAAACGACACGCTGATGTATTCCGACATTTTTAATTTCAGTTTCGGACAGGATTTTTATTCGCGTCATTTGGGTCGCGGCGGACGGAAGTTCCTCAACCTTTATTCAGGTTACAATATCGGCTACTTGGCGTACTCGGGCAAAGCAAATTCGCTGAAAAACTTTTATGTCAGTCCAGCAATTGGAATCGAATTGTTCAAAAACAATTTTATGCTGATTGACACCAAAATGACTTATATGCTGCCGTTTACCGACAACTTGAATTTGCGAGGGTTGCAATTTGCGGGGGCGGTGAATTTTGTGTTCTGATTAAATTTTGGTGAATCAAAAATGTTTTATAAATTTGCCGTGCGTTATGAAAATAATGCAATGTAGAATTTTGACATCCTTGCTCAACTGAAATACCAAAACTTGCATCAATAATTACGTCAGTTTAGTTAGGACAACGGATGTCTGTGCTGAAAATATTGGGCACGGACAGAATTGTTGTTGTCTGACGTGGGCTTGCAAGGCCTTGGTATCAACCATAGTTCATTCGTGTCCTTTTATGTTGAATTATAATAGTAAACACGATGACAAAAATAAAAATCAAAAACAACGAAGTCAAGCAATTGTCAAACGCCTCAGTGTATCCTTTTCCAAAATACACGACAATGTTAATCAATCAGATAAATCAAACAGCGCAAGGCACACGACCAAAAGTTGTTGGGCAAATGTCTGAGTTGATTCAGGAGTTTGACGGTCAGACTTTGGAAGAATGGATCGAGTGGTATAACGAGCGGTAGCCTGATGCTGTGGAAACTGCAACTGAAAAAATATACGACCAATTTTTGAAATTAAAAGATGCAATGTCGCTAATTGACAAAGATATGATTCGGGAATGGGTAAAAGATTTGGTTTACACAAAGACATTTTTGCTTTGACATTATATCATCCCACATCTCAATCATAGGATACGGAGGGGACGTAACGACAATATCTATCGACTCATCGTTAACATCGCTCATCTGTTGGGCGGCTTTAAAATATATTGTATGATTCATTGACATAGCGTTTGATTTTGCGCCAAAATTAAACAAAAATCTGCAATTAAGAAAATAAAATCACACCTCACTTCTTTTTTTCGGAGCGTGGACAAGCCACGCCCCTACGCCTCCCCAAATATCTTCCCCAACACCCCTCTCACTTGTGCCACACTTCCTGCCTTGTAAAGTTCTTGCTTGTACCGTTTCGTGCCGGGGAGTTTTTTCATAAAATAGGACGAGAGTTTTTTGATGTAGATGAGCACAGAGAGTTCGTCGAAACATTCTGTGGCGAGGGCTAATTGGTTCATTACCAATGATAATTTGGTTTCGGTGGTGGGGCGGTTGGTGAGTTCGGCAAAGAGCAACGGACGCTCAAATCCAAAGCGGGCAAGCATTACGCCGTCGGCTCCGGTCTGTTGCATCGCACACTCTGCCTTATCTTTTGAATCGATTCCGCCGTTGGCAAAGACGGGTATCTTGACCGCGTCTTTTGCCGCCTTGATATATTCGTAGAGCGGTTCGCCTTCGTACATCATATCGCGGGTGCGTCCGTGGACAGTTATCATATCTGCGCCTGAGGATTCGCACATCCGCGCAAATTCCTCGATGACAATCTTTTCGCGGTTTCGTCCGATGCGGCATTTCACCGAAACAACTTTTCCGCTGCGTTTGCAAGCCTCGATGATTTTGGAAGCCTTTGACATATCTTCCATCAGCGCAACGCCTTCGCCTGCCTTAACCACCTGAGGCACAGGACATCCCATATTGATGTCGATAATTTGAAACGGTGCCAAAAGTTCGCTCTTGGCAGCCTTTTCAAACACCGTGGGAATAGAGCCGAGCAACTGCACGCATTTCAACTTTTCGCGGTCGTCGGTGTAGAGGAGTTTGGTGGTGGCTTGGTTGTTGTACTTCAAGCCGTCCGCGCTCACCATTTCGGTATAGGCACTCCCCGCCCCGAGCCGCTCGACCATCAGCCTGAACGGGAAACAAGTATATCCTGCAAGCGGCGCCATCAAAACATTTGACTGTAAGCGTATTCCGCCAATTGTTATCTCGCCGCCCAATTGGTTTTTCATCGTTTAAGAAATTTTTTTGGGGATAAAAGTACTAAAAAAATGCAATATAAGTATCTGAAAGTAGAAAAAAACATTATGACATTTTGTCATTTTTGTAAAAATGTCATGCTTTCTGACAAATAGTCCGGTTTTTATGCCTATATGTCATGTTTTTGAGGTTTGGCATTTTGTTTGGATAAGGGGTTTAGTGAAGAGCAGTCCGGCAGATACCGAACCCTACTCCGATAAAAATAATTTAATTGTTTAACATTAAAAGTTATAGGAGATTTTAATCATGGGAAAAATCGGAAAAGTTCTTAAACCTAAACAGCACACTGAAAAACACCACAAACATGTAGCCGCTTACGAGCAGCGTGAACAGTCTGTTTCGGAAACAATTCATGACGAAGTAAGAAAAAAGAAATAGCAGATTATTGTGTAAAAAAATGAAATACGGGATTTTTCTTCTTGGAAGAATCCCGTATTTTTTATGAAAAATGTTACAAACAGTTAACGCTCTCTTAAAATGGCTTTTGAAAAAAAATGTTTATATTTGTCCCCTTGCAAACGAAACGGTTTTTCAAATAAAGTTATGAGAGTTTTACTTGTGTCAACTTCCGACCGTAACGGCGGAGCGGCAATCGCATGTTCACGTATATTTCAGGCGTTGAAAAAAAATGGTGCGGAAGTCAAAATGCTTGTCAGGGACAAAGTTTCTGACGAAAAGGACATTTTTACGGTTAATAAAAATGTTTTCGTAAAGTTTTTTAATTTTTTGAATTTCTGTCTCGAAAGACTTTGTATACTTTTTAAACTCGGTTTCAAGAAGAAAAATCTGTTTCAGGTTTCATTTGATAATTTCGGTGCGTTGAATCTTTTGGATAATCCGTTAGTAGAAGAGGCTGACGTTATTAATTTTCATTGGACATCTCAGGGGTTGTTGTCGCTTAATCAGTTGGAAAAACTTCTCAAAAAAAATAAACATATCGTCTTTACAATGCACGATATGCACTATTTTACGGGGATTTGTCATTATGCCCGCAAATGTAACAATTTTGAAAATGGCTGTGGAAATTGTCTTTTCTTAAAAGAAGGTAAAAAAGAAAATGATTTTTCTCGCCGTTGGTTTTTGCGTAAAATGGAGATTGAACGCCGTCAAAAGTTGATTTTTGTGGCGTGCAGTAATTGGTTGAGAGACACTGCAAAAACATCGTTGATGTTTGAGAAAAACAAAGTTTTTTCGGTTCCTAATCCTATTAATACTGACGTTTTCCGTCCGTATGATAAGGCAAAAGCACGGGAAAAATTCAATCTTACGAAAAAATATGTTATTCTTTTCGGTGCGGCAAATTTTACTGATAAACGCAAAGGTCTTAAATATTTGCTTGAAGCGTTAAGGCTTGTTCATATAAAAAATACCGAGTTTGATGAGGATATTCAACTTTTGGTTTTCGGCGAGGGCGACCCTGCGATGATGAATCAGTTTCCGTATAGTTATAAAACAGCCGGTTATATCAAGGACGAAAAAGATTTAGCAATGCTTTATAGTGCGGCTAACGTTTTTGTTACGCCGAGTCTTGACGACAACTTGCCGAATACCGTTATGGAGGCTCTTTCTTGTGGAGTGCCGTGTGCTGCGTTCAATACGGGCGGTCTGCCGCAACTTATTGACCATAACGCTAACGGTTATTTGGCGGAACTTCAAAATTCTAAGGATTTGGCGGAAGGTATTTTCAAAATTATAACTTCTGACAATTATACGACTTTGTGTCATAATGCGAGGAGCAAAGTCGAAAATAATTTTTCAGAGCCTGTAATCGCAATGAAGTATAACGAAATTTACAGAGAAGCAGCGATATAAATAAAAAAACAACTTTTTGGTATCGGATTTGCAAAATTTTTGGTAATTTTACGGCGAAACCTGATATTAAAAAAATGAGACTTTTTTACGCTTTTTTCTTACTTGTTTTTTCTCCGTTTGTTCTTGTAGCCCAAAACGGAGACCGTTTGCCCGAAGACAAAAACGTCAGAAAAGGCATACTTGAAAACGGGCTTACTTATTATATAAGACATAACGAAAACCCTAAAAATCAGGCATCTTTTTATCTTGCCCAAAGGGTCGGTTCGTTGCAGGAGGAGGAGTCGGAGAGGGGACTTGCACATCTGCTCGAACACATGGCTTTTAACGGTTCGGAACATTTTCCGGGCGATAGAATGATTACTTTTCTCGAAGAAAACGGTATTAAATACGGTTCAGAACTTAATGCAAGTACTTCTTTTGACGAAACGGTTTACTATATCGACAATGTTCCCGTCGGAAAAAATACGGCGTTGCTTGATTCATGTATTCAGATTGTGGCTGACTGGTCGGGCGGTGTTTCGCTGCTTGATGATGAAATCGACAAAGAACGCGGTGTGGTAAAAAGTGAATATCTTGCCAGAAATTCTGCCGTGATGAGGCAATACGACACGCTTTTGCCTGTGGTTTTGAAAGGTTCAAAATATGCAAAACGTATCCCTATCGGTTTGATGTCGGTGGTGGAAAACTGCCCTTATGAAAAGTTAAGGGAATACTATAAAAAGTGGTATCATCCTTCGTTTCAGGGGGTTATAATAGTCGGTGATGTGGACGTTGACGAAACGGAGAAAAAAATTCAAGAAAAGTTTTCAAAGTATAAAAATCCCGAAAACGAACTGCCGCTAATCTCATACGGTTGTCCTTTTAACAAAACGCCGATTTTCGCCTCGGCTAAGGATAAAGAACAGAGCAGATTCTCTATTTATGTTTATTTTAAGTTTAAACAATTCCCTGATAATCAAAAAGGAGGCTTAGAGTATTTGAAGTATTTATTGAGGTGCGAGATGATTTCTAAGATGATAACCTCGCGTTTGAAGGATATAACTTGCAGTATCAGGTCTCCGTTTTTTACTGCTTCGTGTAAACTCAGCAATTATATTTTTTCAAAAAATACCGGCGGACTTGCTTTTATCGGTACGGCAAAGCCGGGAAAAGAAAGAGATTGTTATAAATTGTTGTTACAAGAGGCTTTGAAGATAAAAAAATACGGTTTTTTACCGACTGAATTAGAAAGGGTAAAAAAAGACATTATGCTCAGTGCCAAAAAAACGTATGATAACCGTAAAAACATAAAAAATACCGATTACGTAAAACTTTGTCTTAGAAATTTTCTTGACAAAGAGGCTCTTTTGTCAACCGAAGATAAATACCGTTATGTAACTGATATTCTTAACGAAACTACTGTTAATGATATTAATGTTTTTATTCAGAATATTATAACGGATAACGGCGAAAATCTTGTTGCCTTTAATTTTTCACCGGAAAAACCGGGGCAGTTTTATATGACCGAAGATGTTTATAAAGAGGCAACAAAGGAGGTTTTCAAAGAAAGAATTAAGCCTTATAAAGATGTTAGCCTTAATAAAACTTTGCTTAAAAGCAATCCCGTTCAGGGCTTTGTTGAAAGCGAACAGGAAGATACTGTTTTCGGTGCTAAGGTTTTGAGCCTCAGCAACGGAGCAAAAGTTGTTCTCAAACAGACGGGTTTTAAAACAGATGAAATTCAGTTTTGCGGATTTTCTTTCGGCGGAACCTCGCTTAATCCTGAGACGGAGGTTTACAATTTTCGTTTTGAGGACAGAATTATGGAAAGTATCGGCTTGAACAATTTTTCGTTAAGAGAATTAAACAAACTTCGGACGGGCAGACCTATCACCGTGGACATTTCCGTTAACAACGAATCTGAAAGTATATCGGGAAGTTGTAGTCCGACGGATTTGGATTTTTTCCTTCAAAACGTTTATTGTAGTTTTACCTCCGGCGGCTCTAATGAAGAGGATTTTGAACTCTTTAAGCAAAAGTTGCGTCAAAATCTCGTAAGCGAAAGGCTGAAACCGCAAGCCGTTTTAAACGATACAATCCGTTTTTTTCAGTATTTTGACAATCCGAGAGTTGCGCGATTTGAGCCTGATGATGTTGACAAAATCAACTTAAAGAGCGTTATCAAAAACTATAAAGCGCGGTTTTCTGATGCTTCGGGTTTTACGTTTTTCTTTGTCGGAAATTTTGATTATGAAACTGTTAAGCCGTTGATTTGTAGATATTTGGCGTCTTTGCCGTCGAAAAATACCACTTCTCACGGCTTTGCAAAGGGAAAAGTAAGTTTTAATACGGCTGACATAGATTTTAAGTTTTATCAGCCGATGCAATCGCCTGAAAGCAGAATTTCGATTCATTATTTAAATGACGGAGTATTTAGTTATAATCTTAAAACAATGCTGAAATTCAACGCTTTAACGCAAATTATTACTTCGATAATGCACAAACGTATTCGTGAGGAGGCTTCTATTGCTTATACCACGAGTTGTACTTTGGAGTTTTCTCATTCGGAAGAAGAAGGGTTTGCCATGACACAAATCAATTTGTCTAATCCCATAAAACCCGAATACGCTCTTTTTGCCCGTAAACTTATGAATGAGATAATTAACGATATTCTTGAAAACGGCGTTGAAGAAACTTCTCTTGCAAAAGTCAAAGCCTTTATGTTGAAAAAACATCTTCAAGATTTAAAGGATAACGATTATTGGTTTTCGCTTTTGAAAGAAAAATATCTTTATGGTACGGATTTGCTTTCGGATTTTGATGATGCCGTTAACTCTATGTCAAGCAATGATATAAAGATTTTACTTGAAGGAATAATTAAAGCCTCGTCCAAACAGGTTTTCATTATGATGCCTCCATCGGTTACGCAGAAATTTTCGCTTGATTAATCAACGAAAGTATCGTCTTCGCCGTTTTTAGGATTTGCTGACGGCGTTACGTTTGACGACCCTTTGTAACGGGTTACCCAGTCCGGATTTTCCATACATGCCAAAAGCATAAAACATTTGTCGCCGTAACAAATGCTGCTGAGCCTTTCGATGCCGAATTGTTTTAAGATTTCAAATTGTTGCGGGCTCGGCAGTTCGGGGTGTTCATCGTTGTTAGACCAACCCGCTTCGTGCTGAACCTGAGTGAAATACGGATACTCTTTGTATCTTAACTGCCAGAGTCTTGAAACGATGTTGTAATCTTTTATGCCAAAATTTCTGAAAAAATCGTCTTTCGTGGGGTTTGCTGCACTGCGTTCTCTGCCGGCGGCTCTGTTTACAAAACCGTCCATACTGAGTTGGGTATATTTCATTGTGCTGTCATCGTTGATATGAATTTCATAAAATCTTACCAAACCGTTGTAATCCGGCAAAAGTACAAATCCTAAAAAATCTTTGATTTCAGCGGTTTCGTCTTCTTCGCCGAAAGTGGTAAAACCGCCGTCGTCTTCGCCTTCGTATTGTGCAAAACCGTTAAAGGCAATGCAAAAAAACGTTATTAATAATAGTATCTTTTTCATGGTTTTCTCCTTTTTTTTATTAACTAACGTAAAACGGTCTTCAATTATTATAAAAAAAGAATCCGCCTTTGACGAAACATCAAACAGCGGATTCGTGTATAGCAGGCAATAAATAAAAAACTTGTTTTTAATAGCGGTAATGTTCGGCTTTGTAAGGACCGTCAACTTTAACGCCAATGTAATCGGCTTGTGCTTTTGTGAGGCGTGTAAGTTTTGCACCGAGTTTTCCAAGGTGAAGTCTTGCGACCTCTTCGTCCAAATATTTGGGCAAACGGTAAACGCCGATTTCATACTTTTTCTGCCACAAATCAAGTTGAGCAAGTGTTTGATTAGTAAACGAGTTGCTCATCACAAAAGACGGGTGTCCTGTTGCGCAGCCGAGGTTTACCAAACGTCCTTCCGCCAAAACAACGATAGAATGTCCGTCAGGGAAATAATATTGATCGACTTGCGGTTTGATGTTCACCTTTTTAATATTAGGAACTTTTTCCAAGTCTGCCATCATAATTTCGTTGTCAAAATGTCCGATATTGCAAACGATGGCTTTATCTTTCATTTTTGACATGTGATCAGCGGTGATGATGTCGCGGTTGCCGGTGCAAGTTACGTAAATGTCGCCGTAAGGAAGCGCGTCTTCAACGGTAGTAACTTCAAAACCTTCCATGCAGGCTTGAAGCGCACAAATCGGGTCGATTTCCGTTACCAAAACTCTTGCGCCGAAACCTCTCATACTTTTAGCACAGCCTTTGCCGACATCGCCGTAACCGCAAACAACTACGACTTTGCCCGCAATCATAATGTCGGTTGCGCGTTTGATTCCGTCCGCTAACGATTCTCTACAACCGTAAAGATTGTCGAATTTTGATTTCGTTACCGAATCGTTGACGTTAATCGCAGGGAAAAGCAACGTACCTTTTTCAAACATTTGGTAAAGACGGTGAACGCCCGTTGTGGTTTCCTCAGAAACGCCGCGAACGTTTTTAACCATATTGTGCCATTTATTTTTTGAAGTTTCAAGACCGAATTTTATGCGGCGGAAAAGTTCCTTAGCGTCTTCGCCTTCGGGAAGAGTGTCAAGGATTGACGGATTGTTTTCAGCATCAACGCCGAGATGAAGCATTAACGTAGCGTCGCCGCCGTCGTCAACAATCAAATCGGGACCAACGCCTTCGCCGAAAGTCAAAGCCTGTTCGGTGCACCACCAGTAATCTTCAAGGCTTTCCGCTTTCCATGCAAAAACGGGAACGCCGCGTTCAGCAACGGCAGCGGCAGCCTCGTCCTGAGTTGAAAAAATATTGCACGAAGCCCAACGTACTTCTGCGCCGAGGGCGGTTAAAGTTTCAATCAAAACGGCGGTCTGAACGGTCATGTGCAAACTTCCTGTGATTTTAGCACCTTTGAGCGGTTTTTCAGCCGAATATTTTTCTCTCAAAGCCATTAATCCCGGCATTTGGGATTCGGCGAGTTCAAGTTTTTTTCTTCCTAATTTTGCCAAAGACATATCCTTGACTTTGTTCGGAAGTTTCAAATCGATTTTCTCCATGTTTTTCGTGTAAAAAATAGTCCGCCAAAGTTCGTAAAAATTTTTCAAAAACAAAAATTTTTTTATTTTCTTAATTCTTAATAAAAAAAATTTTTTTTATCCGAGAATTATGGTTACTTTTGCACATTTTAAAATCCGAAAATGTTAGGTAAACGAAACGATTATATTGTCGAGTATAAAGGA
Source organism: Bacteroidales bacterium (assembly GCA_017417315.1). Classification (GTDB taxonomy): domain Bacteria; phylum Bacteroidota; class Bacteroidia; order Bacteroidales; family UBA3824; genus UBA3824. The sequence continues at coordinate 19,549 of JAFPZK010000026.1, read as the reverse complement.
CTTCAAAACGGAGAATATGAAATTGATTATCAATTAGATAAAAATTTCTTCGCACTTTTTGAAGACCCCGAATTTGAAGACGGAAACTTAACCGCTAAGATAAAAATGAAAGTTTTTTCTTACGGTTTGGAGTTCGTTTTTGACATTTCAGGCACTGTAAAAGCCGAGTGCGACAGGTGTTTGGAACTCTTTGACTTGCCTATTAAGGCTTATTATGATATGAAAGTCAGATTTTCGGACAAGACAACCGACCCCGAAGAAGCGGACGAAGAAATCACGCTGTCAACCGAGGAACACGAAATAGATTTAAAACAGCATATTTACGAGTTCGTGGTTCTTAGCGCACCGTCAAGACGGGTTCATAAAGAAGGCGGTTGTAATCCTGAAATGTTAAAGGCATTTTCAGGAGATGAAGAGGATAATGGGGTCTCTGACCCCGATCCGAGATGGGACAAATTGAAAGATTTATTAAATAATATTAACGATTAAATAAAATTTAGAAGAAAATGGCGAATCCTAGAAGCAAAATGTCTAAAACAAGAAGGGACAAAAGAAGAACACATTACAAAGCCGTTGCACCGACTTTGACAAAATGCAGCAACTGCGGAGCAACAATTCAAATGCACTGCGTTTGCCCTGAATGCGGTTACTATCGCGGACAGCAGGCCGTTTCAATGGAAAACGTTGCACAGTAGCATTTTAAAAGAAAAAACTACCCGAAAAGAAAACAGACGAATGAAAAACTTTTTTTCATTTGTCTATTTTCTGTTTGTTTTAACACAAAGCATTTTTATTTAATGAGCAGTACCAATTCAGTTATAACCGGCTTGGGAATGTACGTTCCCGAATACCGACTGACTAATGACGAACTTTCTACTATGGTGGACACCTCCGACGAGTGGATTACCACCCGTATCGGTATTAAGGAACGCCGTATAATGAAAGATAAAGACAAAGCGTCTGCCTATATGGGTGCGCAGGCTGTCAAACAATTATTGGAAAAAACCGGCACAAAACCCGAAGAAATAGATTTGGTTATCTGTGCGACGGTCGCCCCCGACTATGTTTTCCCCGCAACAGGCATTATCATCGCTGATATGGCGGGCTTGAAAAACGCTTACGCTTTTGACGTTCACGCCGCCTGCTCAGGATTTTTGTACGCGATGACCGTTGCGGACAAATTTATTAAAGCCGGTAAAGAGAAAAAAATTATCGTTGTGGGTGCGGAAAAAATGTCGTCAATCGTTGATTATACCGACAGAAAAACCTGTCCTATTTTCGGCGACGGCGCATCGGCTGTACTCGTAGAGCCGACAGAAGAAAAAATCGGCGTTATGGATTATATTTTGCGTTCTGACGGAGTAGGCGTTAAATACCTAAGAATGAATGCCGGAGGTTCGCTGAATCCCGCAACCGAAGAAACGGTCAGAAACCGCGAACACTTTATTTATCAGGAAGGTCAGCCGGTTTTCAAATACGCCGTTACTCACATGGCGGACGTTTCCGCCGAAATCATGGAAAGAAACAACCTCACCGCCGATGACATCGCTTGGCTCGTACCGCATCAGGCAAACCTCAGAATCATAGACGCAACTGCACGCAGAATGGAACTCGACCCCGCAAAGGTTATGATTAACATTCAGAAATACGGCAACACGACTGCCGCTACGATTCCGATTTGTCTCTGCGAATGGGAAAAACAACTTCACAAGGGCGATAACCTTATTCTCGCTGCTTTCGGAGCGGGTTTTACTTGGGGGTCTATTTGGCTGAAATGGGGTTATAACAGTTAAGAATTAAAAAACTTAAAAACATGGTAAATTTAAAAGAAGTTCAGGATTTTATCAGGACGGTTTCAAAAATCGGTCTCTCGGAGGTTGATATTCAAACCGACGAGTTAAAACTCAATATAAAATTTCCCGCCGGCGAAACTTCGGCGGTTAAAGAAGGTTTTCAAATGCCTCAGTTTCAGATGCCTATGTTGTCTGGAATGTCTCAACAAATGGGTCAGCCGGTTCAGGCAGCCGCTACCACGACGACTCCGATTGAATACCGTCAGGAAACCAAAGAAGATGATAAAAAACTTCTTACGATAAAATCTCCGATGGTCGGAACGTTTTACCGCCGTCCTTCACCGGACAAACCGATTTACGTTAACGTCGGCGACGAAGTTACAAAAGGCAAAGTACTTTGCGTTATTGAGGCGATGAAACTTTTCAACGAAATCGAATCTGAGGTTTCGGGCAAAATCGCTAAAATTCTTGTTGAAGACGGCTCGCCCGTTGAATTTGACCAACCGTTATTCCTCGTTGAACCGTAATTTTTGTTAACATCATGTACAAAAAAATTAACAAGGTTCTGATTGCCAACCGAGGCGAAATTGCGCTGAGGATTATCCGCACATGTCAGGAAATGGGCATTAAAACGGTTGCGGTGTATTCGACGGCAGACAAGGAATCTTTACACGTAAGGTTTGCTGACGAAGCAGTCTGCATAGGACCTGCACCGTCAGCACAATCATATCTTAATATTCCGGCGATAATTTCGGTTGCGGAACTCACAAACGCTGACGCAATACATCCGGGTTACGGCTTCTTGTCAGAAAACGCAAAATTTGCACGTATCTGCAAAGAACACGACATAAAATTCATCGGTCCGACCGAAGAACATATCAACAAAATGGGCGACAAAGCAACCGCCCGTCAAACGATGATTGCTAACGGCGTACCCGTTACGCCCGGTACGGAAGGCATTTTAGCGACCGTTGAAGACGGCAAACGTGAGGCAAAACGTATCGGCTATCCCGTTATGTTGAAAGCAACTGCGGGCGGCGGCGGAAAAGGTATGAGAATTATCCGCAAAGAAGAAGAATTTGAAACCCTTTGGGCGCAAGCAAAACAAGAAGCGGCATTTTTCGCTAACGATGACGTTTATCTCGAAAAATATATCGAAGAACCGCGTCATATCGAAATTCAGATTGCCGGCGACCAATACGGAAACGTTTGCCACTTGTCAGAACGTGATTGTTCTATTCAACGTCGTCATCAGAAGCTTTTGGAAGAAACTCCGTCGCCTTTTATGACCGAAGAGTTGCGTCACAAAATGGGCGAAGCGGCTTGCAAAGCGGCAAAAGCGATTCAGTACGAAGGCGTGGGAACGGTAGAATTTTTGGTGGACGCTCACAGAAATTTCTATTTTATGGAAATGAACACCAGAATCCAAGTAGAACACGGTATTACAGAGGAAGTTACGAATTTGGATTTGGTGAAAGAGCAGATTCTTATCGCCGAGGGTCATAAAATTAATCAGAGAAATTATTATCCTCAGGCTCACGCTATTGAGTGCAGAATTAACGCTGAAGATCCGTTCAATAATTTCCGTCCTTGTCCGGGACAAATCACGGGACTTCATCTTCCCGGCGGAAATGGCATAAGAGTTGATACACATATTTATACAGGTTACAAGATTCCGTCGAGTTATGACTCTATGATTGTGAAACTTGTAGCCGTAGCACAAACACGTCAGGAAGCGATTGATAAAATGAAACGCGCTCTTAACGAGTTGGTTATCGAAGGAGTGAAGACTACTGCGCCGTTTCATCAGCAGTTGATGGAAGACGAAAGATTCCGCTCAGGAAACTACACCACGAAATTTATGGAAGAATTTACTATTAAAGACACTACTAATTAGAAGAATATGGGAAAACTTGTAGCAGACGAGACCAAAATTAGCACGATTGCATTCGGGGCTGAAATAACCGGTGAGATTACCGCAAACGGAAATTTTAGAATTGAGGGTCAAATAAAAGGAAATATTAATATTTCCGGTAAATTGGTCGTAGATGATTCCGGAGTTATCGAAGGTAACATTACTTGTAAAAGTGCTTTGATTTCCGGTAAGTTAGACGGTCAAATTATTGTTGAGGATTTGTTGGAATTGAAACATTCTGCAATTATTCACGGCGATATTGTTACCTCAAAACTTTCTATTGAAGAAGGGGCGGTTTTTTCGGGAACTTGCAATATGGATTCAAAGGAAGTTTTAAAAGGTAACAAGAATGTCGAAAAATAATAGGGAACGTTTGCGCATAATAGCAAAATACACATCAGCCGCTTTTCAAATGGCGGCTGTTATTGTTTTAGGAGCGTTAGGCGGCAAGTGGTTGGACAATGAACTTTCTACTTCGCCTATCTGGACTCTTATTTTGACTATTGTGTCGGTAGCGTTAGGGCTTTATTTGTTTATTAAGGATATAATCAAAAAGTAAAAAAAATGCCGTATTTAAAGCAATATATTATTTTAACGTCTATCCTGACGATTTTGTCGGCTGTTGTTTTCAATGTTTTTTTGCCCGAAAAGTTAACTTTTGCGGTTTATCTTGTGCCGATAATTTTTGCCGCTATCAGCCTTATCGTTTTGAAAATTATGAAAAATCCTAAATTCGGGCAGTTAACCAAGTTTTCAAACGCTTTTATGCTGACAAATATGGCGAAATTGTTTGTGTATTTAATAGTTTTTGTTGCGCTTTATTTTATTTCCGGCAAAAACACTGCCTTTGCGGTGGATTTTTTAGCGGTTTACGCAGTGTTTGCAGTTGCAGATACGGCGGTTTTGTTGAAGATTTTTAAGGAATAAGCCTTATTTCAACCTCCTTGCTCTACTCTCTTTTGTTAATTTAAATTCTTGAAAATCAACGTTTTCAATTAGTACAATTCCCGGAGTTTTGCCTTTTGACAAAGTGCCGAACTCAGAAGATACGCCTAAGGCTTTTGCACCGTTTAGGGTCGCAAATTTTATGATTTCGGTAATCGGTAAGTGCGGAAAACTTTTGGAAAAAACTTTCAATTCGTCAATCATTGATAGAGAATCGTTTGAAGATAAACTGTCAGTTCCGATGCAGATAGGTAAATCCCGCGAAATCAATTTATTAACTTCAAGCATCTTTTTTTCTAATATAATATTCGATTTCGGACAAATAACAAAATACGGCTCTTTGTAAAACGATTTTGCAAAGTCTAAATCTTCATCAGACGAATAGATGTTATGAACAAAAATTACTCTTTGGTAATCTTGCAGATTTACAGATTGTAACGATGTCTTACCTGTTGCTGGAATTGAAGTTAAATTCATAGGAAATCTTTCTACAAAACCGCCGCTGTGATTCTTGTACAAAAGATTTTCGTCAAAACTCTCCTGATTATGAATCGAAATCATCTTTTTATTTTCCCCGTTAAGCAAATTAATAGTGTAAAAAAGTTCGGGGCTGACGGAATACGGCGCGTGAGGACAAGCGATGATTTCGTCAGGATTTTGATTTGCAGTCAAAAACTTTTCGCGGACGTTTTGGTATTGAATTTTGTCCTTTTGACAGCGTTCTGTTGTCGAGCCTAAAAGTTCAACAAAATTTATATAGCGTATTTTGCTGTTTTTCTTAACGTTAGCAGTGTCGGGCGTGTTGGAAATGTCGCCGACTACCGATACGCCGGTCTCGTACATAAAATTGTCCCAACTTTTTGTTAAGGACTCGTCATAAACGTTTTGAGAGAGTTTGAACATTTGCACCAAAAAATCCAAAAGGCTGTTGGCGTTTTGGACTTTATCTTTCAAATGACAGAGTTCGAGATGACAATGCGTGTTTACAAAGCCCGGAACGATTATGCCGTTATGAAACTCAGTTGAAAAAATTTCTTTTGTAAGTGGTTTTATTTCAAGTATTTCGCCTGTTGTTTCGTTGATTGTTACCGCTCCGTTTTTTATCGGTAAACCCTCGTTGGTAAAAACGTATTGTGCTGCAAATGTTTTTGTATTCATTATTCTCTCTTTTTTTTGAAAATTTAGGCTGCAAAGTTAAAAAAAATTACTAACTTGCGCCGTAATTTTTTAATGAAAAAAACTCAGATGAAAACACCTTTAAATATTGCTATTTTAGGTTGCGGAACGGTCGGCGGCGGTGTCGCTCAAATTCTTACGCAACAAAAAGAACTTCTCTCCAAACGTGCAGGCAGAGAAATCAACCTCAAATTTATCGCTGAACTCAACCCGGAAGCGGCTATGAAAAGATTTTCGCTCGATAAAAAGTATTTTTATTCGGACGGTAATCCCATCAGCATAGATAAAATTCTCGCTGACAAAGATATTGACGTTGTTGTTGAAACTATGGGCGGTAAAAGCGATTTCGTTCATAACACTTGTTTGAATGTCCTTAAAAACTCCAAACACCTCGTTACCGCTAACAAAGCACTTTTAGCAGAGCGCGGAAAAGATATTTTTCAAGAGGCTGAAACAAGAAAACTTCAACTCGGTTTTGAAGCGGCAGTTTGCGGCGCAATTCCGATTATCAAAGGTATTAAAGAGTGTTTTACCGGCGATATTATTGAAAGTGTCAGCGGTATTATGAACGGCACTTCAAACTATATTCTTACGCAAATGCAACTTCAAAACCTCGGTTTTCAAGAGGCATTGAAACTTGCTCAACAAAACGGTTATGCAGAGGCTGACCCTTCGCTTGACATCAACGGCGGCGACGCTTCTCACAAACTCATTCTGCTTATCAAACTCGCTTACGGTTTGAAACTTTCGATGCAGGAACTTTCTGTTGTCGGAATTGAAGACATCAATCAAAACGATATGGATTTCGCTAAGGAAATCAATGCGTCAATAAAATTGATTTGTTTGGCAAAACTCAAAGACGGAAAAGTTTATGCGACCGTGCGTCCGATGGCTGTTAAAAACGATAATATTTTGTCAAGCGTTAATTACGCCGTTAACGCTGTTCGTCTTGACAACAAATATTCTGACACGCATTTCTTAATCGGCAAAGGCGCGGGCAGCACCGAGACTGCGATGAGTATTGTCTCTGACATTGTTTTCATTGCAAGACACGGCGAAGTGGAAACTTACAACGAGGAAGAAAAATACACCTTGGGCGATGCAAAAGAAATTGCGTTTCCGTATTTGGTAAGTTTTAAGACGAAAAATCTTCCCGGAACTACGGGCTTGATTACAACTTGTATCGGAAGACAAGGTATCAACATCGAGACCGTAGGACACAACAGATTTTCTGGCGAAACGGCTGATTTTTCTATCGAAACCGACGTATGTTGCTTGAAATCAATAGAAAAGGCTATCGACGACATCAAAAAAGAAAACAAAGATTTGTTGTTGCAGGAGCCGAAAATTTTACCGATACTTTATTAATTTTTAGAATATGAACCAATATTTTTATTACGAAGGAAATACTCAAAAAGGTCCGGTTAGTTTGGAGGAGTTGTTGACGAAAATTACTCCCGAAACCGATGTCTGGACACAAGGTATGGTTGATTGGGCGAAAGCAAAAGACGTTCCGGAGGTTGCCGCTGCGTTGAATCAAGCATCGCAACCGATGGGTCAAACTGCTCAAACTGAAACGCAAGTTATTACGGTACAAACACAGAATACTAATCAAAATGCGGGACAAAATTATTCTCAGGCACCGGATTTTAAGACCTTGCTTGTTTGGGCTATCGTTTCTACGTTTTTGTGCTGTAACGTAACCGGCGTTGTCGGAATAGTTATGAATTTAAAAGCCGAAATCGAATGGGTGAAAGGAAATCAGGAGGCGGCTTGGCAAAAATACCGCACTGCCAAAACGTGGATTATTGTCGGCGCAGTGGCAATGGTAGTTTTCTACATTCTTTACTTTGCCGTTTTACAAAGCGCAGTTAACAATAATCTTCTTAATTTCTGATGAAATTAAAATATATCCTTTTTATTATTTCAGGACTTTTGGCAGTCGTGTTGATTGTCATAGTCCTGAAATTTTATTATCAAAACGACCCGTTACAATCCGTAGAAATGCCTAAATGCACTTTTTTTGTGTTGACGGGGTGGAAATGTCCGGGCTGCGGCGGTCAGAGGGCTTTACATCACCTTTTAAAGGGGGAGATTTGGCAGTCGTTTTGTCAAAATCCGCTTTTATATTTTGCGACGGCGTACATTATTGCTGTTTTGTCTTTCGGAAAAAAATATAAATTTTTGACGGGAATAAAAGCGTGTTCGGCTTGGCTTATCGGAATTTTAGCGTTTTGGATTTTGAGGAATGTTGTATGAAAAAAAATTTGTAAGGAAAAGAAAAACTGATTAATTTTACGGCGGAAAAATTACTCAAAAAATTAAAGTCAAAAAAAAATGAAAAAAATTGTGTTTGCCGTCCTTTCGTCGGCGGTTTTGTTGTTGAACAGTTGCAGTACTTCCAAATATACGGAAGCTAGAAGTATTCCCGTAAACGATGCGGAAATCTTTTCTAAACCCTTGGTGGCAAGCCTTTCGGTGGGCGAAAGAAAAACATGGACGGTACAAATCAGGCGTAAAGACGCTATGGCTATGGGCATGAACGTCAATAATATGAGAGCATACGCTCTTGCAATTGCTTGCAAAGACGGTAATTTGGATTCAAAACCCGTTTATGATGCGATAGTCGGCGCAACATACATGATTAAATCCTCAGGAAAAAGATACGAACTTGAAGTAACGGGGTTTCCTGCCGTTTACAAGAATTTCAAGGAAATAGAACATGACGATTTGGAACTTTTGAAGTTTTCGGGACAGGGACAATCAGAATTAGTTCCCGTCAACACTGATGAGATTCCGAAGTTTTCAATCTTTAAAAAGTAGAAAGATTATGCGGAAAATATTACTTTTTGTATTCGGAATTTTGCTTTCGGGCAATCTTTTTGCGCAGATAATTTCTACGATTTCAAATTCGAGAATGACATCAAAACAGATTGTTACCTCTATGCAGACACGTCAGGGCGGCGACAGTTTTTGGTTTATGAAGTTAGGCGGAAATTTTTCGGGACTTCAACTCAAAGACGATTACGAGAATTATGACGTAGACCGCTCGTTAGGCTATAATTTGGAGTTCGGAATGGCAAAACAAATTGCCCGCACCCCGCTTTGTTATAAATTTGATTTCGGGGCGTGCAGCAATCTCGGCAAAACTCATTTTGACAGAACGGGCGATATAAAAAATCAGTTGAAGGATTTAAAATTTGACGATCAAGAGCATGCCGTTTACGTTACACCGCTTAATATCGGTGTGAAAGTTGATTTCGGGGTTTCTCTCGAAGCCTTTGTCGGGGCGTTTTATATGTTGGAATACTTGCCGGAGGAACTCGAACACGATTTCGGTGTAAATGCTGAGTTAGGTATTTGGTTAGCGAAGTTTTATGCCGGCGTTAAACTTCAACGGGGCTTTTCAGAACGCACTGTTGAGGGTTCTGAAACCGCAGAATCATTTTTAAGTAACATTATGTTGAGAATCGGTTTCTCGTTTTAGGTTTTAAAAAAAAAGGAAAAAGGAAAATGGAGAATAATGAAAATCAGCAGTTAAAAAACAGCAGTTATTTTAAGCGTAAACTCATAATGTCTTATTGGACAAGTACGCTTTGTATTTCGCTCGTTTTGTATATGGCGGGATTGTTTTTGATGTTACTTTTTAATACTCAGCATATTACGGATATGTTCCGCTCTAACATCAAAATGACGATAACGCTTAACGATAAACGTTCTTTGGCGGAGACTGAAAGTTTCAGAAAAATGCTTGACGGAATGGATTTTGTCCGCCAGACTAAGTATATCTCGAAAGATGCCGCAGCCGAAGAGTTGAAAAAAGAACTCGGCGAGGATTTCTATGAAATTCTTGACGGTAAAAATCCGCTTTTTTCTCAAATCGAGGTCAAATTGTCTGACGAGTATTCTAACATGGACAGTATCAAGTCGATAGAAAAACTTCTGAAAAAAAACGTTGCCGTTGACGAGGTTTATTATCCGAAAGACGTATGGAGAAATGCTACGACGGTTATTTCAAAAGTTGCTTCAATTGTCTTGGTATTAACGCTTGTGTTATTGGCGATAACCGTCATCTTAATAAATAATACGGCGAGATTGAAACTCTCCGGCAACAGATTCGATATTCATACTGCGAAATTAATCGGGGCAACTAACTGGAAGATTTCGCAACCGTATCTGAAAAATGCTTTGGTACAGTCTGTCGTGGCAGTGTTTATTTCTGTTATCGGACTAACGCTGACTATCAGGTTTTTGGAAAATATTTTGCAAGGCGTGTTTATGATTTCGGCATTTTATCCGACTCTCATAACGATGGCTCTTGCCGGAATTATTATAACGGTGTTTTCAACGTTTATGACCGTAAGAAAATACCTTAACACAAAAGAAGAAGATTTGTATTTATATTAGAAAAAAAAGTTATAGAGTATGAAATATGCATTAGTAACGGGAGGCAGCCGCGGTATCGGACGTGCGGTTTGCGTAAAACTCGCCTCCTTAGGATACAAAGTTTTGATAAACTACGTTTCTAACGAAGCAAAAGCCGAAGAAACCAAGGCTCTTACAAAAGAAGCCGGTTTAGAAGGCGAAATCATTAAATTCAACGTTGCCGACCTCGCTGAAACAACTGCCGCTTTGGAAAAATGGCAAAACGACAACAAAGACGCTTACATTGACGTTTTGGTAAACAATGCAGGCGTTACGGCAGATTCTCTTTTGCCGATGATGGAGCCTGAGGCTTGGCACAAAGTTTTGAGTACTTCTTTGGACGGATTTTTCAACGTTACAAGGACGGTTATCAAAAAGATGATTCGTAAAAAACACGGTCGCGTTATCAATATGGCATCTGTTTCGGGTTTGATAGGACTTCCCGGTCAGTGCAATTATTCTGCGGCAAAAGGCGCGGTAATTGCAGCGACAAAAGCCTTGTCAAAAGAAGTCGGCGGCAAAAACATAACGGTTAACGCCGTTGCTCCGGGTTTCATAAAAACCGACATGACAAATGCTCTTAACGAAGAAGAACTCAAAAAAGGTATCGCCTTAGGACGTTTCGGCGAGCCGGAAGAAGTGGCTTCGCTCGTTGCATTTTTGGCCTCTGACGATGCAGCGTACATCACCGGCGAGGTAATTGCAATCACCGGCGGATTGAAAGGATAAAAAACTTAGAATACCTAAAATTGAGTATTTTTTAATCGAAAAATACCCGATTTTAGGTATTGTATAAACCGATTGAAACTTCTATCTTTGTCAGAATATAATCTTTAACAAAAATGAATCTGAGCGAAGTTGAAATCGGCGGAGTTGCAATAATAACTAAAATCATAGGCAGAGGAACTTTCCGCAAAAGAATTATGGAAATGGGCTTTATAAAAGGCAAAAGCGTTCATGTCGTAAAACAAGCCCCTTTAAACGATCCCGTTGAATACGAAATCATGGGTTATCATGTTTCCCTCAGAAAAAGTGAGGCGAAAATGATTGAAGTCGTTACCATGGAACATATTTCCAAAGCCGCATTAGAATACCCTAATCCGAATTTAACCCTTGACGAAGTAATCGGCAGAGAACTCAAAGACCACGGTAACATCATCAACGTTGCTCTTGTCGGCAATCCTAATTGCGGAAAAACCACGTTTTATAATTACGCTTCGGGCAGCAAAGAGCGGGTCGGAAATTACAGCGGAGTTACCGTTGACGCAAAAACCGCAAAATTCACTTTCAAAGATTATACTTTCAATATTACCGATTTGCCCGGAACATATTCTCTTACGGCGTATTCGGCAGAAGAAATTTATGTAAGGAGGTTTATAACCGAAAATCACCCTGACGTCGTTATCAATATGCTTGACTCGTCAAATCTTGAAAGAAATATGTTTTTGACGACTCAGTTGATTGATATGGACGTAAGAGTTGTTGCGGCTCTTAATATGTATGACGAACTCGAAGCAAAAGGCGATAAGTTAGATTATATTTCGCTCGGTAAAATGCTTGGAATACCTTTTATTCCCGTTGTCAGCAACAAGGGAAAAGGTTTCGGCGTATTGTTTGATACGATTATCAAAATTTTTGAAGATAATTCACCGACTTACAGACATATACATATCAATTACGGTGAAGAAATAGAAGCCTCGGTTAAGAAAATTCAGGACAAAATTTACCTTCATAACGACAATGAAATTTTAAATACTCTGCCTTCGCGTTTTATGGCGTTGAAACTCTTGGAAAAAGATGCAGAAATCGAAAAATTTGTCTCTCAAAACACGGTTGATATTCAGCACGAACATCAAAAACAAAACGTTACTCACGTAGACAATCCGTCCTGCATAATCGAAGAGGCAAAAGAAGAAATCAAAAAGCTTGAAAGTATTTATAATGCTGACACTGAAAGTGTTATCACCGACCGTCGTTACGGTTTTATCGGCGGAGCGTTGAAAGAGACTTTCAAAAGCGGCGGCGTTAATACCCGAAAACGCACAGACAAAGTCGATTATATCATCACGCACAGAATTTGGGGATTTCCCGTGTTTTTGGCGGTGATTTTCTTGATGTTTGAGGCAACATTTATTTTAGGGCAATATCCGATGGACTGGATTGAAGCCTTTGTGGAATGGCTCGGCGGCTTTATCGGCGAACAAATGCCGGAAGGTATGTTGAAAGATTTAATTATTGACGGCATAATCGGCGGGGTAGGAGGAGTTATTGTTTTCTTGCCTAACATCGTGATTCTCTTTATGTTTATCTCCCTTATGGAAGACTCCGGCTATATGGCGAGGGTCGCCTTTATAATGGACAAGATAATGCACAAAATAGGACTTCACGGCAAATCGTTTATTCCGCTGATTATGGGGTTCGGCTGTAACGTTCCGGGTATTATGGCAACAAGAACGCTCGAAAACCGCAGCGACAGACTTCTGACGATGATGATAAGTCCGTATATGAGTTGTTCGGCGCGACTGCCGCTTTACACGGTCATAACGGCAGCGTTTTTCACTACACATCAGGCACTTATAACGACGAGCGTTTATGCTTTCGGAATCATTATGGCGGCTTTGACGGCAATTTTACTCAGAAAAACGGCGTTCAAAAGTCAGGACGCACCTTTTGTTATGGAACTTCCGCCGTACAGAATCCCGACCGTTAAAAGCGTGTTGAAACACATGTGGGAAAAGGCGGCACAATATCTCAAAAAGATGGGCGGCGTAATTCTTATTGCTTCGATAATTATCTGGGCGTTAGGCTATTTCCCCCGTCCTGATAAAGAAGTAGATGAATATACTCGTCAGGAAAATAGTTATATCGGCAGAATGGGAAAATTTATTGAACCAGTTATAGAGCCGTTAGGTTTTGATTGGAGGCTCGGAATCTCGATTTTTACGGGCGTTGCTGCAAAAGAAATCGTGGTCTCTACTATGGGCGTTCTCTATCAGTCGGAGGAAAGCAACACGGAATCGCTGTCAGAAAAACTTAAAAACGACAAAAATACGTCGTTGCCGTTAACGCCTTTTTCTGCATACGGTTTTATGATTTTTGTGTTGATATATTTTCCGTGCATTGCCACGGCGACGGCTATGATAAAAGAAGCCGGACAAAAACGTTGGGCTTTTATTTCTATTGCGTACAGCGTTTTGATGGCTTGGATTTTTGCGTTTTTGATTAATATGATAGGTAAAATGTTATGATTCAAGAGATTATAACGTATATTATTGTGGCTTTGGCGGTTGCTTTTACGGTTTTTCGTCTTATAAAAACTCTAAAAGGCAATCCGCCTGAATGTGAATGTTGTAAAAAGAAAAGAAAAAAATCCCGCCTTTAACCCCTTGATAATCAGTAATGATTAAAAAAAGTTAAAAAATAACCAAAATGAATGTTGGAAATTTGAAAAAATATATTTATTTTGGCACTCTGAAAAAAGGCAGCACAATTGGTATCGGAAGATTGATGCCCGATTGACTGTGATAATTAAAAATAAAAAAAAATTGTAACAAAAATGGCATCAAAAGAACAAACTCCCGATTTTGTGTTTGAGACAAGTTGGGAAGTCTGCAACAAAGTAGGCGGCATTCATACCGTCGTTTCAACAAAAGCGCAGACTTTAAAGGCACAATTCGGGGACAACCTCGTTATGTTAGGGCCGGATATTTGGCACAACTCGGAAGATAATCCCGAATTTATCGAAGACAAAACCCTGTTTTCAGATTGGGCGCGGGTCATCAACCGCACCGACACCCGCGTTAGAATCGGTCGTTGGAAAATTATCGGTGAACCTATCGTTATCCTCGTAGATTATTCGCAAAACATTTCTAAAAAGGACAAAATCTTTGCGGAATTTTGGGAAACTTACAAACTCGATTCAATCTCAGGCGACTGGGGTTATATCGAACCCGTAATTTTCGGTTACAGCGCAGGTAAGGTGATAGAAAGTTTCTGTCAATACAACCTTAAACCCGAAAACCGCGTAGTGGCTCATTTCCACGAATGGATGACCGGCGCAGGTATACTTTACATTGAAAAATACGCGCCCGAAATCGCAACCGTATTCACCACGCACGCAACCGCTATCGGAAGAAGTATTGCAGGTAACGGTCAGCCTTTGTACTCTCCTATCAACTCTTACGACGGCGACACGAAAGCCCGCGAGTTCAACATGGTCGCAAAACAAAGTTGCGAAAAACTTTCGGCTCTTAACGCAGACGCTTACACGACCGTTTCGGACATCACTGCAATAGAATGTAAACAATTCACGTACAGAAACGTAGACGTTGTTACGCCTAACGGTTTTGAAGACGATTTCGTACCGAAAGGCACGGTTTTCAACACAAAACGCACTGCGGCAAGAAAAACGTTATTGAACGTGGCATCAAAACTTTTCGGCGAAAAAATCCCCGAAGATACTTTTATCCTCGGAACCTCAGGACGTTATGAATACAGAAACAAAGGCATTGACGTATTTTTGGATTCATTGAAGAAAATCGTTGACCTCGGCGAATGTAAGAAAAATATTTTGGCTTTCGTAACCGTTCCCGCTAACAACTACGGCGCAAGACAAGACCTCAAAGCCGTTCTCGAAGGCAAAGCGGAGAGCGTAACTAACGATAAATATTCACGTTACTTGACACACGGTTTGCATTACGTTGAATATGACGCAGTTTGTAACCGCGCTATCAGCCTCGGTCTTGACAATGCAAAAGACAGCAAGGTAAAACTTATTTTCGTACCTTCTTATTTAAAAGGTGATGACGGAATTTTCAACATGCCGTATTATGACTTGTTAATCGGTATGGACGCAACGGCTTTCCCCTCGTATTACGAACCTTGGGGTTATACGCCGCTCGAAAGTATCGCATTTTCAGTGCCGACAATTACGACAGACCTTGCCGGTTTCGGAAAATACACCGAAAGCCTTTTGCCCAAAGATTGCAAACCCGTTACCGTGCTTCACCGCAACGATGACAACTACAACGATGTTGTCTACAACCTTGCAAAAGCGGTTATCGGATATGCAGGTTTGTCAAAAGCCGAAATGGACAAAACAAGAAAGGCCGCATACGAACTTTCACAACAATTCTTGTGGAAGAACCTTACAAAATATTACTTAAAAGCGTATGCAACCGCATTAGACAGAACGGTAAAACGTTTTGAACAGGCGGATTTTTCAAAATATTCACACGAATCGTTTAACATAAAAGAAATAAAAGTGAACAACCCTATTTGGAGAAACATTCAGGTTCACCCGAACCTTTCAGGAAAATTTAAAGGCTTGGAAGAAATGTCCTACAACCTTTGGTGGTGTTGGAATTACGAAGCCGAAGAAATGTGGCAGACTATCGGAGAAGACGGTCTGTGGGAAAAATCAGGTAAAAACCCCGTTGCGTTGCTCCGTCAGGTAGACCTTAACCGTCTTTCTGAATTGGAAAACGATCAGGAATTTATCGCAAAATACGAAAAAGTATACGCCGCTTTCCGCGCATACATGGAAGAGAAGAAAAACGCAAAAGGTCCTTCCGTAGCATATTTCTGTATGGAATACGGTATTCACGACTCCTTGAAAATATTCTCAGGCGGTCTCGGTATTTTGGCGGGCGACTATTTGAAAGAGGCTTCTGACTCTAACGTTGATATGGTGGCTGTCGGTTTGCTTTACCGTTACGGCTATTTCCGTCAGAAGATTTCTGTTTGGGGCGACCAAATTGCAGAGGACGTTCCTCAGGATTTCAGATACTTGCCGATAACAGCCGTTAAAGACGAAAACGGAAACCATTTGACCATTCAGGTGGCATTTCCGGGCAGAAAACTTACGGCTCAGGTTTGGAAGGCTCAGGTCGGCAGAATCGAGTTGTATCTTCTTGATACAGACTTTGATGCTAACTGGGAACAAGATCGTTGGGTAACTCATCACCTCTACGGCGGCGATCGCGAAAACCGTTTGAAACAAGAGATGTTACTCGGTGTCGGCGGTATCCGTGCACTCAGAAAAATGGGCATCACAAAGCAGATTTATCACATGAACGAAGGTCATGCCGCTTTGATGGGTATTGAGCGTTTGAACAACCTCATTCAAGAAAAGAATTTTACCTTGAACGAGGCACTCGAAATTGTTCGTGCTTCAACGCTTTACACGACACACACACCCGTTCCGGCAGGACACGACGCTTTCCCGGAGGATATGATTTTGACGTACATGGGACACTATCCCGACAGACTTCACATCACTTGGAAAGAGTTCTTGGCTCTCGGTAAAAACAATGTTGATGACAGAGGTCAGGAGTTCAATTTCTCATATTTGGCTTGTCAGTTGTCTCAGGAGGTTAACGGTGTGTCAATGCTTCACGGTGAGGTTACCAAAAATATGTTCAACTATATGTGGAGCGGATATTATCCGGAAGAACTTAACATCGGTTACGTTACTAACGGCGTTCACTATCCGACTTGGGCTGCAAAAGAATGGCAGGAGTTCTATCAGAAGACTTTCGACAAAAACTTCTTGAAAGACCAGTCAAACGAAAGTTACTGGAACGCTATTCAGAATGTTGACGACGGCGAAATTTGGAAAATGCGTCAGCAAAAACGTAAAGAGTTAATCGACTACATCAAGGTTAAGATGGCTAACGATTACCAAAAACGCGGTGAAGATCCCTCGTCGATGGTTAAGATAAAGAACGCCTTGAATCCCAATACTTTGACTATCGGTTTTGCTCGTCGTTTCGCAACTTACAAACGCGGTAACTTGCTCATGACAAATCTTGACATTTTGTCGAAGATTGTTAACGACCCCGTAAGACCCGTACAGTTTATTTTTGCGGGCAAGGCTCACCCGGCAGACGGCGGCGGACAGGGCATTATCAAACAAATCGTTGAGATTTCAAAACGTCCTGAATTTGTCGGCAAAATCCTTTTCTTGGAAGATTATGACATTTCTTTGGCTAAGAAACTTGTTTCGGGCGTTGACATTTGGATGAACACACCGACCCGTCCGTTGGAGGCTTCTGGTACGTCAGGAATGAAAGCCGTTATGAACGGTGCTATTCACTATTCAGTGCTTGACGGCTGGTGGGTTGAAGGTTACCGTCCCGACGGAGGCTGGTGCTTACCGCAAGAAAGGGCTTATCAAGACCAAGGCTTCCAGAATCAGTTGGACGCAGCCACCATTTACCGTACCATTATCGAGGACATTTGCCCGAAATTCTACACGAGAAATGCACAAGGCGTTCCTGAACAGTGGGTTAGCGTTATCAAAAATTCAATCGGACACATCGCTCCTAACTTCACGATGAAACGTCAGTTGGACGATTACTACGAGCGTTATTACAACAAACTCGCGGTTTCGGGTGCTAATGTTACCGCTAACGATTACAAAGTTGCTTTGGATTTGTCAGCATGGAAACATAAAGTAGTTCAAGGATGGGACAAAATCAATATTGAAAAAGTTTCATTCCACAACATCGTTAAAGACCCGCTCTTTATGGGTGAGGAATATTTCGGTGAGGTTGTAGTAGATTTGGGCGAATTGAAAGCACAGGATATTGCTATTGAAATGGTTATGACGGAGGTAAGTCAGGACGGAAGTTCAAAACTCCTCTCGGCAACACCGTTGAAACTCCAAAAAGAGGCAGGCAGATTTGCTCATTACAGTATTGATCTTCGTCCTGAAAAACCGGGTAACTTCAACTACGGTTTCCGTCTCTATCCGACAAACCCGAACCTCGTTCACAGAACGGATTTCGCATTAGTAAAATGGTTGTAGAGAAAACTCACATTATAATTAAAGAAAACTGCGCTTGTTTTTCAGGCGCAGTTTTTTTGCTATTAGGCAGCAATCTCGGCGACCGCCTTTATTATCTTAATCAGGCAGTAGTCGAATTGGAAAACTGCGGCATAAAGTGCGTAAAAAAATCTTCAGTCTACGAAACTGATTCTTGGGGTTATGACGATTCTCCGTATTTGAATCAGGTTTTGGAATGTGAAACGTTTTTCCCTCCCGAAAACCTATTAGAACAAACCCAAAAGATAGAAACTCTTTTAGGTCGTATCAGAGAAGGAAAAGGTTATCAGGCTCGGACAATAGATATTGATATTTTGTTTTATGATAACAAAATTGTTGATATTCCACGACTTATAATCCCTCACCCGAAAATTGCTTTAAGGCGGTTTGTTTTAATGCCGATGTGTGAAATTGCTCCGGATTTTTTACATCCCGTGTCGGGGAAAACTGTCTGTCAACTTTTAGAGGAATGTGAGGATAAGGGAAAAGTGGAGAAAATACATTTGCAAAATCCATAATCAATTCTTATCTTTGCAAAAAGTTGCGAGTATGGGAATGTATCTTGATAAGGGCAATGCAGGTTTTCAAAGCGTTTTGAACTCAGATTTCGTGGACAAAAGCGGTGTACTAAATATTTTGAACAAAAGTATTGACACCGAAAACCGTTTTATCTGTGTTTCACGACCGCGACGTTTCGGCAAATCCGTGGCGGCATGTATGATTTATGCCTATTACGACCGTAAATCGGATTCAAGAAAACAGTTTGAAAATCTCGAAATCTCAAAATCGCCGGATTATGAAAAATTTTTGAACAAATATCCTACTATCTACATAGATTTCAACGATTTTGCGCATATTAACAAAAAGGAAGTCATTAAACAATTTCAAAAAAATGTTATCGCGGATTTAAAAAAGTCGTATCCTGACTTAAAGGAAGAGAATAGTTTGAAATCTGCCCTTGGCGAAATTCATGATACTACCGGCGATAAATTTGTGTTAATTATTGACGAGTGGGATATGAATATCCGCGAAGTCGAAAAGGACGTTCAAACGGAATATGTCAATTTTTTGAGGGCGATGTTCAAATCCAACAATGCAAAAGATGTTTTTGCATTGGTTTATATGACGGGAATATTGCCGATTTTGAAAATTGAAGCGCAGTCAGCGTTGAATAATTTTCGCGAATGTAGTATGATAAATCCGGGACGGACAGCCAAATATTACGGCTTTACTGAATCAGAAGTAAAAAAATTATGCGAAACACATAATATGGATTTGGCTTTGATGAAACACGCCTACGACGGCTATATCATCGGTAACGAACCATCGATGTTTAACCCGAACTCAGTAATGCAGAGTATTAGCAACGGAAATTACATCAGTTATTGGTCGAAATCAGCATCTTACACAACCATAGAGCCTTACATAAAATTTGACGACGGCACGGATAGTGTCAGACAAAAAGTT
>JAFPZK010000004.1 GCA_017417315.1 Bacteroidales bacterium | reverse complement strand
TATTTTTGAAGTTGGACTTTGGCGTCGGCTTTCTTGGTTTCAACCTCTGAATCGGGGGCGTTTTTCTTGCAATATTTGAGTTCAATCATATAGGCGTGGCGTTTGTAGCCGAGCGGTTCGAGGTACATATCGGCAAAACCGTGGTCAGCCTCCTGTTCGGTGTAGGTGATGAAACTCGAACTCTTGCAGAAATGCGCCAAGAAGAATCCCTTAACAAACGATTCGCCCTTGTCGTCAAAGTCCCTGACGGCGGAGTTTTCGTCGATTACCGATGCAATGTATGAGATGAACGGCTTGCAGTCGCCTTTGAAAACGAGTTGCTCCCAAAGAGAATCCAACTTTGGAATATCGGTGCGCCAACCCAATCCTCTTGAATAGCACACCTCCAAATATCGGCAATATTGTTGCCTTACAGTGTCGTTTGGGACTACAAAACACGGTATTCCATCGCTATCAACACCAAAACTCAACAACCCCATATAGAAAAGCAAACTTTTCAGATTGCTTGCCTTAGAAAGTTCCGCAATGGCAAACTCGGGATTGAGTTCAAAATATGTTCTTCCGGTGTTAACGATATCGAGGATAATCCGCGACTTTTCGCCGAAATTTTGTTCTATTTTCACCATTTTCTCCATCTTGAAATAGTCGGTGGAGACATTCGGGTCGATGAGTTTTTCGGGGATTTTGCCTTTTGAAGATATGTATTTGTCAACGAAATACAACACCATATCCGAATTGAAAACCCTTTCATCTTCAATCATTTCTGATGAAAAACAATAATTGTCGTAGTGCGTCCTCATTGTCGCAATCAGTTCATCATCAGAATGTTTGAAAACGCCTGTTTCCTTGCGGTAATATTCCAACATCGCACGGACATCGCTTTCAGAAAAGCCCATCACATCGTTTGGAATTGCCTCTATTGACAAGTTTTTTGCAATGTTGAACCCGCTTGTAACGTCGCTCAACGTCAAAGGCGAAACTCCCGTTATGAAAATCCTTTCGACAGGTGCCTCGTTGTCGGTGGTCATCCGTTTCAAGACGTTGAAAAACAGACGGAAAAAGCCGTCGCCGTGCGTCAGTTTCTTATATGCTTCCTCATCGGTGGAAAACAATGTGTTGGCAAAGTTGTCGTACTCGTCAATCATAATGTAGGTTTTGTACCGGGAATGTTCAGTCAACGTGATAAGTACATCTAACATTTCATCGCATTTGCCGTTTGCTTCCGACATCAACTCGTCTGTATTTTCGGGCAAAAATTCTTTGTATTTATCTACAAACTGACTTATTGTCCTGCAAGTTTTTGAATTGAACGATGTTTCTACATTTTCAATCTTGCTGTTGACTGTGGAAAAATTGAACTTCAAAATCATATACTGTCCCTGCCTCGGCGTGGGATGGTCATAGACGTAGAGCCCCGAAAAGTTCTGTTCAAACTGTTCCTTTCTCAAAATGTCGTAATATGCCGACAACGTATTGAGAAACAGGCTTTTGCCAAACCGTCTCGGACGCAGGAACATAATGTATTTGGCGGCATCTTCAAAGTAGGGAATGAACGCCGTCTTATCGACATAATAGGAGTTTTCTTTGCGGATGGTCACGTAATCCGTCTCGCCGTATGGAAGCCGTCTGAGCATAATTTTCGTTTTTATTGTTCGGGGACAAAGTTACAACATTTTTGTCAAAAACAGAAAAAAATATCCAAAATCTTGGTAACACTTTCCGAAATTAAGGTAACGGTTTTCAGTTTGAGAACCGTTATTTTTGTGTCGTTGAATTTAAAACATTTACGACTATGAAAAAAGCAATCATAACCTTTATCGACGAAACCAAGAAGGGCAACCTTTTCGGCGATTGGAACGACAACAAAAGGTTGGGATAATTCCCAAAAAAATCAGCGAATTATGCGGCGTAAATGCAACGGCTCACCTCCCCTTTTTTCTCCTCAATTTTGCCGGTGTAGTGCCAAAATGTTCCTTGACATACTTGCCGAAAAACGACGGGTTTGGAAAAGCGAGAATTTCGCATATCTCTTTGATTGTCAGGTCGGTGTCGGTGAGGTAATAGCGGATTTTTTCCAACATCTGCGCCGTTATCCATTCCAACGCCGTCTTGCCCGAAATCGACTTGCACACCCACGAAAGGTATTTAGGTGTAATGCAAAGTTGGCGGGCGTAAAATTCCACACTTCGGCGCACGGTGTCGGAATTAAGAAGATCGAGAAACTTTTGAAAATAGACCGACGGCGACGACCTAACGGTTTTGGTAGTCGCAATAGACGAATCCAAATACCTCTGTTTCAACTCGCTGCAAAGTCCTAACATTGCCGTCCTGAGCAACGATTCTACAATCTCGTGATAATAAAGACGGCCTTTGCCGCGTTCCAAAATGAGTTTCAGCATACTGTAAAAATGCTCGTAAAACATAACATCTTCATCTTCAAGCGTAAAGACATTGTTGCGGTAGATGTACATCGTTTCGTTCCAAATGCTGATTTTTTCGCGCAAAAAACTCTGCAAAACTTCGTCCGCGAGAAACATTGCCTTCAATTTGAAATCGGGGCTGAACATAATATCGGTGATAATGACATTTTTGGGTATGATAACAATCTGATTTTTAGTAATTTCGATACTTTTGCCGTTCATACTGCCCGAAACCTTGCCGCTTGTGCATACAGCAATTCCGTTGAGAGACAGATGTGCCGCCCCAAAAGCCGCAAACTCTTGAATATCATCAATTATTACAAGGTCGTTGCCGCTGTAACTGACCGTAACACTATCGCTGTTGATAAGTGACTGTATGGAAACTTCTTCTTGGTGCATAATTTTGGACTTTTGCGCAAAGTTACAAAATAAAAACGTAAAACCGCACATTTTTCCCGAAAAATCGAAAATAAATTTTGTTTGAAAATACTTTATCTTTGCGGCGTAATTAATCAAATAAAAAAATGAGAAAAACACTCTTTTTGTTAATAATCGCCGCTGTTGCAATGAGTTGCGGCAAGCAACAGCAACACCGCGAAATCCCGCCCGTAAGGGTCAAAACCGAGACCGCAGGCACAGGTACAAACCCTTCACAACGCCCTTATACCGGCATCGTGGAAGAGAATCAAGCCGTTGCCGTTAGTTTTACAACTATGGGAACGGTCAAGACTGTCGCCGTTAACGAAGGTCAGCAAGTAGTTAAAGGTCAGTTGATTGCGCAAATCGACGACACTCAGGCACGTAACGTACTCGCAGCCTCGGAAGCCGCCGTTTCGCAGGCTGAGGACGCTCTCGCACGTTACAAGCAACTTCACGACAAAGGCTCAATGTCGGAGGTTCAGTGGGTGGAGGTTGTCAGCAAGACCGCTCAGGCCAAGTCGCAACTCGACGCTGCCCGCAAAAACCTCGAAGACTGTCAGTTGAAAGCACCTCAAAACGGAATCATCGGCAAAAAATCGTTGTCCGCAGGCGAAACCGCACTGCCCTCGCAACCCGTGGCAACTATCCTCGACATCAACACCGTCAAGATAAAAGTGTCAGTTCCCGAAAAGGAAATTTCGGACATCAACGCCGACACCAAAACTTCAATCACCGTTGCCGCCGCAAATGCTCAGACCAACGGCGGAAAAATCGAAAAAGGCATTGTGGCTGACGCACTTACGCATACTTACGATGTCAGAATCAACGTCCCGAACCCCAACCACAAACTCCTGCCCGGAATGGCGGCGGAGGTAAGTTTCTTAATTTCGGGTTCTGACAGCCAAAACGTTATCACTCTGCCCGTTACGGCGGTTCAGAAAGGTTTTGACGGACGGTTGTTCGTGTGGACAATATCGCAGGAAAAAACGGCCGTGCGCACCACCGTCACCACCGGCTCTCTCCACGGCAACCGGATTGAAATCACAAGCGGAATCACCGCAGGAAGTATCATTGTTACAGAAGGTTATCAAAAATTAGGCGAAGGCTCAAAAGTGGTTTATTGATTATGGAAAACAAAATGAATTGGCTGAAATGGCCGCTGAAACATTATTCAATTTCGCTATTGATTGTGGGTATTCTGTTTGTGGCGGGCATTTACGGAATGTATGTTATGCCCAAGGACGAATTTCCGCACGTGGTTATCCGTCAGGGAGTTGTGGCGGCTGTCTATCCGGGCGCAACAAGCGAGGAAATAGAACAACAGGTTACAAAACCTTTGGAGCGTTACTTGTTCACTTTTTCGGAAGTCAACCGCGAAAAAACCGTATCTACATCGCAAAACGGAATGTCAATCGTACTTGTAAAACTCAACGACAATATCAACAACAAGGACGAGGTTTGGAGCAAAATCAAGCACGGTGTCAACAATTTTAAGATGCAATTGCCGTCAGGGGTCTTGGCTTTGGTAGTCAACGACGATTTCGGTAACACTTCGGCATTGCTCATCGCCGTTGAAAGCGCACAGCGAAATTACAGAGAATTAAAGAGTTACGCCGACGATCTTTCCGACCGTCTGCGCCGTATTCCCTCGGTGGCAAACGTCAACCTTTACGGCGAACAGAAGGAGCGGATTTCAATTTACATCGACCGCCGCCGTTTGGAGGCATACGGAATAGGGCAACAGTTTTTGCTGTCGCAGTTGCAGGCGCAGGGGCTGACGACTACGGGAGGAGCAATCAATACCGCTGACAATCAGACACCTATACACGTTTCACCGTTCAACAACAGCGAGGAGGAAATCGCCAACCAAATCATTTTCAGCGACCCTGTCTCGGGCAAAACCGTCCGCATTGGCGACATTGCCGATGTAGTCCGCGAATATCCACCCGATGAGCCGTGTATCGAACAGGACGGACACCCCTGCGTGCTTCTGTCGATGGAGATGACGCCCGGCAACAATGTGGTTCAGTACGGCGAAGATGTGGACAAGGTGCTTGACGACTTCCGCCTCAACGTCCTTCCTAACGATGTAAAAATCACCCGCATAGCCGACAAGCCCAAAGTTGTTGCAACGAGCATAAATTCGTTTTTGCGCGATTTGCTGATTTCGATGGCAGTGATAATTTTGGTGATGATGGTGCTATTTCCGCTGCGGTCGGCTGTGGTGGCGGCTGTTACGATACCCCTGAGCACGTTTGTGTCGGTGGCAGTGATGTATTTGGCGGGAATCGAACTCAACATCGTCACCCTCGCTGCCCTGATTGTGGTTTTGGGAATGATTGTTGACAATTCAATCGTGGTCATCGACGGCTATTTGGAGTACCTCGGCAAGGGTTTTGAGCCGAAAGAGGCGGCATTGAAGTCGGCGGCGCAGTATTTTATGCCAATGCTGCTCGCAACTATCTGTATTTGTGCTATTTTCTTTCCGTTTTTGATAACGATGAAAGGCACTTTTCACGACGCTTTGAAAGATTTTCCGCTGACGATAACAATCAACCTGATGGTCTCGCTTTTGCTTGCCGTAACGGTGATTCCGTTTCTCGAAGTGAGAATCATCAAGCCCGGAACTGTCAAGACCGACGGCAACGTCATAACCAAAAACGTTCAGAAGTTTTACGACAGAGTGTTGGCGTTTACGTTCAAAAGACCTTGGTTTACAATAATTTGCGGAATAGTGGTGATAATGCTTTCCACGCTTATCGCCCCGCAACTCAAAATCAGGCTTTTTCCTTACGCCGACCGCGACCAATTTGCGGTGGAAATTTTTCTGCCCGAGGGCAATGGAATCGCACAGGCGCGGACGGTGGCGGATTCGCTGAGGCACGTTATGGAAACGGACGAAAGGATAACGAAAATCACCTCATTCATAGGCTGTTCGTCGCCGAGGTTTATGGACGCATACGCACCGCAGATGGCGGGCAAAAATTTTGCGCAGATGATTGTAAATGTAGTTTCCGACAAGGCGGCGTTGGAGGTTTTGAACGAATATCAGACGATGTTTTCAGAGACGTTTCCCGAGGCGTATGTCAAGTTCAAACGGCTTGATTATTTGGAAGTTGACGAGTTGGAATACCGTTTTTACGGCGATGACATCGATTCTCTACTTGCCGCCGCGTTAAGATTGGAGGACAAGATGCGCCAAATACCTGAAATTGAGTGGGTTCATAACGATTTCAACGGTTATTTTCCGTTAATTGAGATTAGTCCCGACCCTGTTGCAACGGCACATATGGGCTTTTCGCGGGCAACTACCACTCTCGCACTTGCCGCCGCCACGGGCGAAATTCAGGCGGGCAGCATTTGGGAAGACGGTTACGAACTCGGCATAACTGTCTGTGACAAAACGCCGTTGACATTTTCCGACATTGAAAACATCGGTGTTGCCTCGCCGCAGACATTGCTCTCGCAGACGGGCGGCAAATCGTCATCGATACCGTTAAGGCAAATTGCAAAAGTGGAGCCGAGATGGAGTCTTTCTCGGATAATGCACCGGGGCGGCGAGCGTTGCATAACGGTAAAAGCGCAGTTTGCGCCCGGAGTTTTCACCGCGCCCGTAGAAAAGCGCATCGACCAAATAATGAAGACAGAAACCGCTATTCCTCAGGGCGTTAGGTGCGAGACGGGCGGTGAGTTGGAATATGGCGACGAAGCCCTTCCGCAGATATTTTGGGGCATTGTGATAGCGATGTTGATAGTTTTTTTCTTCCTTTTGTTCAATTTCAAGCGGTACGGCATCACGGTTATCTGTATGGCGGCGTTGTCGCTGATGATTCCGGGGGCGCTGATAGGTTTGGGCTTGATGGACAGGGCGTTAGGACTGACATCAATATTCGGCTTGATAACGCTTATGGGAATGATTATGCGCAACGAAATCCTGATTTTTGAACACGCCGACACGATAGCCTCAACTGGTGCGAGCGTCCGCAGTGCGGCATACGACGCGGGCAAAAGGCGTATGGTGCCGATTTTTCTCACTACGGCAACCACTGCGGTAGGCGTAGTTCCTATGATAATTGCGCAATCGTCGTTTTGGATGCCCGTAGGCGTAACCATCTTTGCAGGCGGCATCGGTGCGTTGATTTTGGCGGTAACAATGCTGCCCGTGGTGTATTGGAAGGTGAATGGAAAAAATTAACGAAAATTCAAATAGTTATGAAAAATATTGCATTATCAATCATATTGTTTTCTTTGGTTTTGACATCACAAAATGCTGATGGTCAGACTGTTTATACATTGCAACA
The DNA here is from genome assembly GCA_017417315.1 of Bacteroidales bacterium. Taxonomy (GTDB): domain Bacteria; phylum Bacteroidota; class Bacteroidia; order Bacteroidales; family UBA3824; genus UBA3824. The sequence goes on along the minus strand of JAFPZK010000004.1, from coordinate 33,095 downwards.
ACTGCGAGATTCGGCACTTGTGAACAATTCGTCGGTGAAGGCGGCGCGTTACGACATCGAGGCGGCACGAGAGCAACGCAAAGAGGCATTCACAAAGTATTTTCCGAGCGTGAGCGCAACGGGAGTTTGGTTCAACGCAAGCCGCGAAATGGCTGAAACTCAGATAAATCCGTCGGAAATGATGCCGCAGGAATTGGGTTCTGTGCTTCAACAGAGTTTTCCGCCTGAGGCTCTTGCCGCCCTTGCAAACCCAATCACCGTTGCGATGATGAAAGACGGCGTAATCGGCTCTGTAACAGCCGTTCAGCCGGTTTTTGCGGGCGGACGGATTCTTAACGGCAACCGCCTTGCCAAAATCGGTGAAGAAGTCAGTGAATTGCAGTTGCAACTATCAGAAAAACAGGTGGTTAAAACCACCGATGAATATTTTTGGCAATTGGTTTCGCTTGAAGAAAAAAGCCGCACCATAGATGCCGTAGATTCGCTTTTGAGCAATGTCAGCGGCAATGTAGAAACCGCTGTAAATGCGGGAGTTGCGGTACGGAACGACCTTTTGCAAATTCAAATCCGCCAAGGTGAAATATCCTCGCAGCGCGTAAAACTTCAAAACGGAATTTCGCTTTTGAAAATGGTTTTGGCTCAATATTGCGGACTTTCTGACACGGCTTTCGCGCTTTCTTACGTTGATTCGCTGACGGTTTTCACGCCATCGGACGACCAAAACAGGGCTGTTGCAGCCACTACGGAATATAAGTTGCTTGAAAAACAGGTGCGTGCCGCCGACCTTCAAAAAAAATCAGAACTCGGCAAAAATCTGCCCTCGGTTGCCGTTGGTGCGGGTTACAATTATCACAATCTGCTGGACAACGACCGCACTTTCGGAATGGTATTCGCCACGGTACAAGTTCCGATTTCAGATTGGTGGGGCGGTTCGCACGCCGTCCGCCGCGCTGAAATCAACCGTCAGAAAGCCGAAGACCAACTTTCCGACAATGCCGAACTTTTGAAAATCCGCATTCATAAGGCTTGGAACGGAGTTACTCAGGCGCGTCAGCAACTCGAAATTGCCCGTTTGAGCATCAATCAAGCCGAAGAAAACCTCCGGCTTTTACGCGACAGTTACGCCGCCGGAGTCTGCAAGATGTCAGACCTTCTCGAAGCGCAACTTCTTTTCCAACAGAGCCGCGACCGCTACACCGAAGCCTTCTCCGGGCTCAAAATCAGCGAGGCAGAATGGCGGTTGTCAGGGGGTGAATGACGAAATTTTGGTAACTTTTCCCGACAGGCATTTGCAAATCCCGAAAAAATCACTACTTTTGCCGTCAGCATCTTCGTAATCGCCATCGGCATAGCCTTATACGATTTGCCGGTGAGGGAATGGCTGAGGAAGAGGTGGTTCTGAAATCGCTATCACCGTAGTCTATAAATTGGCTCATAATCAAGATGGATTGAATTGTTTGGGGAAAGGTAATCAGATTTTCGGTAATTGGCAAAAAAATTTTTTTGATAATACAAAAAACTTTCATTATCTTTGCACCGTCAATTTAAACAACTCAGTCTAATATAAAAATGATACATAAATACAACAAAATGATAAAATTTTATAGGGGGGGTAAAATATACTTTACTCTCTAAGTTTTTCATCTTTTTTGTATTCAAAATATTAGTATATCCCGTGCGGAATTTTTATGAATTTCTGCACGGGATTTTTTTGTTTAATTTAATCAAATTTTTTATCAATTTTAAAATGAAAAAAGTTACATTCGTAGCCTTGGCAGCAACTGCAATGTTGATGTCAAGTTGTGCCGCTGTGTCTACATCTTGCGGCAAAGGTCAGTTCTTCACCGATATTAAAACCGGTGTTACGGCAAATTCTAACACTCTCGGCAAAAAAGTCGGTCAATCGTCAGCAACCAACATTATGGGTTGGGTTCTCACCGGTGATGCAAGCATTGATGCAGCCGCTCAAAATGGCGGTATTAAAAAAATCAGCCATATTGACCAACATCAAAAAAGTGTTCTCGGTATTTTCGCTCAATACGAAACAATAGTATATGGTGAATAATCCGAATATATTTAACACAAAAACAACGGAAATGGTAAAATGCCGTTTCCGTTTCGTTTGGTTATTAATTCTGACATTTTTGGTGTGTAACATAACGTTTGCTCAGGACATTTCAGAACGTTATATCTCCAAAACTGTCGGCAACGACAATGTGTTTTTTATAAAACCGCATGAAATTCCGGCAATGAAAACTAACGGAATTAAAAATCCGTTGTTAGGAGATTTCACTATTTCGTCGGAAAATGATTCCGTGGCATTTTTGTTTACCGTTTATTCCAAAACGCCGATTATTGTTGAACGTATCAAAATTCAATGTTACGAGCGGATTATTTATTCATCCCCGACAGAAAAACTATTCATCGTAACAGAAAAGAATTTGTACAAAGGACGTTACCGCTGTTATCTCTCGAAAGAAGGTTTTAAAAATCTGTATTCTATTGATTTGCCGTTTGTTATCAACCTTGATAAAGATATGAAATTCGAATTCAAAAAACGTAAATGGTACAAAGAAAAACAGATTATTACTGACATAATAAAACTCATAGAAATAAACCAATAATTTGCTTAAATTTGCATTGTTTTAAGTACGCTAAAATGAAAATTGTTTTTACAATTATAACCATCTTTTTTTCAGCGGTTTGCATGGCGCAAGAGGGTGTTGTTCAATTTATGAACAACAAACTGCACGCGATGTACAATAAGGCGAAATACGACACCAATTATGTTGAACGTCCTGCGCAACGTTTTAACGCACAGGTGTTTGCAGAGAACGGTCAAAGTCAAATTTCGTGGAAGACAGACAATTACAAAGCCGATTTCACCACATACGACAAAATATCCGTCGGCTTAAAATTCTCTTATTTGGGTATAGGCGGCGGATATTCTTTTTCCCCGAAATATGCCAACGAAAACAGCAAGACCAATGAGGCTAAAAAATTCAGTTTCCATTACTATGGACGAATTATAGGCGGCGAAATATCGTATCTGAAATCAGGAAGAGTGGGCGGCGAAGTTGTCAATGCTAATTTATCAACTGAGAAAATCAGCGACACTCTTTCGCAAAAAATGGCTTCTACCGACCTTTATTACGTTTACAACAACAAAAAATTCTCTTATCCCGCCGCATTGACGAGCGGTTTTTTTCAGCGCAAACCGTGCGGAAGTCTATTATTCGGTTTTTCGGCACTTTATAGCGAAACGGAGAACTCTTTGTCAACTACATTGATGAAACAGAAATCTTTGTCACTTGGCGTAGGCTACGGCTACAATTTTATCCTGAAAGACAAATGGCTTATTCATTTGTCGGTGATACCGATGATTGCTTCAAGCAACAAAAGTAATTTCAAGTTTGAAGGACAAACAGAAACCATTGACAAAATTGATATGGGTTTCATCGCCACGAGTCGACTTTCCGCTGTTTACAATTTTTCGCGCTATTACATTTCGATAAACGGAGTGATGACAATTCATCAGTTTGGCAACGAAGAGTCATTGTCGGTCGATATAATGAATTTTAATGCACATTTCGACTTTGGTATAAGGTTTTAATTTTTCATTCCACAACTTCCACTCATACATCGTCCGCTTTCCATTACCTCCCCACCCGCAATTTTGGTAATTTTTCCCGAAAAATATATACCTTTATGCCGAGAATTGTCAGCAATTTTGCAGCGTAGTTAAACCATTAAATTTTTCACGCTATGAAAAAAATACTATTGATATTTTTGGTGATGATGTTTGCGGTAATTGCTTGTGGGTCTAAGGACGACGAGCCGCAACCTGTTGACCCTCAAAATATCATCAATCAAGAAACTGACAATCAACAAGATGATAATAACCAAAAAGAAGACGAATCGATGACACAAAAACTAATTATCACGGTCGGCGGCAAGTCGTTGACGGCGGATTTTGCCCAAAACAGCAGCGCGGAAGCACTCGCCTCGGCTCTCAAAAAATCGCCAATCACCTATCAGGCACACGATTATGGCGATTTTGAAAAGGTGGGCGACCTCGGTCAGTCGTTTCCGCAAAACAACGAACAAATCACAACCGAGCCGGGCGACATCATCCTCTACCAAGGCAACAACCTCTGCATCTATTACGGCAAAAACACGTGGAATTTCACACGGATTGCCAAGATACAGAATATCAGCAAAGAAGAACTTTTGGATTTTCTCGGCGACGGGGAGATTGAGGTGAAATTGGAGATAAAATAACTATCATAATTATATGAAAAATCTAATACTAACAGCAGTTATTGCTTGCGGACTGTTGTCTTCGTGCAGCAATCAAATTAAAACAGAAAATACAATGGAACAGACACTTACACTCACTCAGGAATGGGACAAGGTGTTCCCTAAGTCCGACAAAGTCAGCCACAAGAAAGTAACCTTCCACAACCGTTACGGCATCACACTCGTAGCCGATATGTACACGCCAATCGTAAAGACGCAAAATTTAGCGTCTCTGCCCGCAATCGCTGTCTGCGGACCTTTCGGCGCGGTAAAGGAACAGACCTCAGGACTTTATGCGCAGACAATGGCAGAACGCGGATTTCTGACCATCGCCTTCGACCCCTCGTTTACGGGTGAGAGCGGCGGCGAACCTCGCAGAATGGCGTCGCCCGACATCAACACCGAGGATTTTCTTGCGGCAGTGGATTTTCTTTCGGTTCAGGACAACGTTGACCCCGAAAAAATCGGAATCATAGGCGTTTGCGGTTGGGGCGGAATGGCTGTCAACGCAGCCGCCATCGACCCGAGAATCAAGGCGACAGTAGCCTCAACAATGTACGATATGAGCAAGGTGACAGTTGAGGGTTATTTCGGCAGCGAAAACACTCCCGCACAACGTATGGAAAAACGCTGTGCCATCGCCGCACAACGTACAGAAGATTATCGTTCAGGCAGTTACAAACGTGCAGGCGGAGTTATCGACCCCTTGCCCGACGACGCGCCGTGGTTTGTGAAGGATTATTACGACTATTACAAAACTCCTCGCGGCTACCACAAGCGCAGCGGCAATTCCAATGACGGTTGGAACGTCATCGGCTGTCAGTCGTTTCTCAATCAAAACCTTCTCTGTTGGGCTAACGAAATCGAAAGTCCCGTGCTGTTGATTCACGGCGAAAAAGCCCACAGCCGCTATTTCAGCGAGTACGCCTTCGAAAAAATGACAGGCACGAATCCCGACGGTAAGAGCTCGAAAATCGGCAACAAGGAACTTCTGATAATCCCCGGAGCCGTCCACACCGACCTCTACGACAACAAGATAAACGCCATACCCTACGACAAGATGGCTGAGTTTTTCAATGAAAATTTGAAATAAACCAACTATTTTTGACGAGATGACCGTAACATTTTTTGCTCCCGAACAGACTATCGTTCATCACCCGCGAGGAAATCAACCACGAAGTTGTGAAAAACCGACAGAGTTCAGGAGTGCGGCGTAAAAAATAACAAACCACGAAAAGCACTAAAAATTAACAGTTTTCGTGGTTTGTTGTTTAAAAAAATTATTTCTTCGTAAAATATCCGGGGAGTCCCTTACCGCCGTCGATTCGGGCGTATTGAGTGTCAATTTTTGATTCGTCATATTTAGTTCCTTGTCCGCCGGTAAGGTTTATGCAATCTTTAAACATTTCAAGACCGTCCGTTTTTTTGCTAATCTTCCATCCTTGACCAATATAAATGGTTTTAAGGTTTTTGCTTCCGTTAAACATACAAGACATAAACGCTACTTTTCCCGTATTAAACCCTTTTACATCAAGACTCGATAGGAGTTGACAATCTCTTGGGCGTTAGAACTTATACACAAATTAAGACCGCAAAAAGAAATGCGGTCTTAATAAGGGATTTGTAATGTTTCATATTATTTGGGTTCAAACACATAACGTACAGAGAAACCATATTGATTCAAATGATCTACCTGACAAGATTTGACATCAATCTTGCATGTACACGTCTATTGTTCAATACAATTGAGATTTTTTTTGCTAATGCATTTGCAGCATCCCACGTGTATAATCTGCCGTATTGAGTGGCATTATATGTGTATAATATCTGTTTTCTTTCCATTGTTCTAAATTAATGCGTTTTCTTTCCGCCTCAAAAATATATAAAATTTTTCGAAAAAAAATGACACTTTCGGGTAATTTTTTGGTTAAAAAAATCTGTTGTTTATTGCATAAATTAATGCTTCTGTGATGTTGCTGACATTGAGTTTTTTGAAAAGTACTTTTTTATGATATTTGATGCTGTCCGAAGATTTGCAAAGAAGTCCGGCAATCTCGTCTTCTGTACGTCCTTGCGCCGAAAGACAGAGTATCCGTTTTTCGGTTTCGGAAAGCGTTATCTTTTCCTGTGGTATCCAGACGTGTTTTTCCAAAGAGTATTCGTAAAACGTTTTGGAGTTTTTCTGTTGCAAAACTATATGACCGAGTTTGTTTTCTGACGATAATGTCAGGACAAAAAGTCCGAGCCTTACAAATCCGTTGTCTACTGCTATTGGCGTAAAACTTTGGTGAAGAAGAAGATGGTTTATGTGAAAATTATATGAAACACAGCATTTTAAAATTTCTTCGTCCGTCATTGTTTTAAACAGCGAAAAAACAGCCCCGTTGATTTCCAAAAGCATTTTATAATCGCTGTCGGGGACATGTTTTAAATAGAGACCGCAGTTTTCCGCTGTTATTTCTTTGTACGGAAGTCCGCACATTTTTGCGATGTTTTCGGAGATATAGACCACTTCGTTTTTTGTGTAGTCTGCCACATAAATGCCGCAGCCCAAAATCCGGCTGACAGCCTCTGAGAGTTTCAAATCCGCTTTAACATTTATTTTTTCTTGCGGGTTTGTTGTAAGCAGCAAATTAGGTGCAGTGAAAAAATCTTGTATTTCTTTGTCCATTTTTTAGTTCGCTGAGGTTTATTTTCATAGCGCGAAAGTATAAAGAATTTTTTTCATTCGCAAATAATTTTCGGTTTTTCTGTTTCGGGACAAGGGGCGGATTTGGTTTCAATAATTCTCGGAATTTTTGGAAAATGTATTTTTGAATTTGATTCAATTACTCCATCAATTTTTCCGACAGTAATATTATCTGTTTCTATGCCGTCAATGAATTTGATAGTATTATTGTTTTGTAGTACATATAATTTCCCGTCTTCTCCTAATTGAATATCATTGACATAATAGTCTTTATATTCATAAATTGTTTCTCCGTTATCAAAATCAAAGTCATCCGATAATTTGTAACGTATTAATTTATTTTTATCACCTTTTGTTGCAATTAAATATTTATCATTTTCTGATAAGGCAATTGCATCGCCATTATCAAAACCGTTAATTTCTTTCGATAAAGAAATATTTTCTGTGTTTATATCGTAATTCATAATAAAACAATATATTTGTGATAATACAATAATTTTGTTACCGTTTTTTAACGGGATTATGTGTGATATTTCCGAAAGTTCGTTTCGTACAGGTAATTTAATATTGTATGTATGTGTTTTTTTTATTATATCTTTTGATAATTTATATGATTCGATAGTTTTGTTTGTGTGTATGTAACAAAAAAAAATAACATCACCGTTATCTTGTGGCATAAACCAAGCAATATGAGAATGATTTACATCTTTTGAGATTAACGAATCCCGTAATACTCCGTTATTATCGAATCTGTATAATCTCATAGCATATCTTAATGTCTTTGATTCGTTGTAAATTATTGCTGCATAATATGACGCATTGCCAGTAACAGATTTGCAACTTATTGCATTTCTGATATTTACGGAAGGAAAGGATACAAGTGTTTGATTTTTATTATTCTTTATCACATAATTCGATAAATTACTATTATTATTTTTGGGGGTGAGTTTTCCTCCGTAAAGTAGTAATTTTCCGTTATTATCCGATAAGGAAAAATTACCTTTGCGATTATCAAAATCAATTTTATCAATGCTTGGCGGATTTGTATTAAAATTCAAAATATTTCCGTCTTCTAATAACCAATTATTATATTCCTGAGCATTGGAGTGGCTGCAACAAATTAAGACCGCAAAAAGAAATGCGGTCTTAATAAAAAAAATATTGTAGTGTTTCATATTATTTGGGTTCAAAAACATAACGTACAGAAAAACCATATTGATTCAAATGATCTACCTGGCAAGATACTGCATAATTATTATCATTATTATAATCAACAACAAATATTCCATGGCAATCAGAATATTCAGGGAAATAAGCATCTTTTAACCAATACATTCCTACTTGATTTAAGTTTTCGTACCAATTATTAAAATAATACTCATTTGCAACTGTATTTCTAAATCCACCGAGGTTTCTTGCACCGCGTGAATAATCAGGTTCCTCATCATAAGTAGGTCCATCTAAACCGCCTATGAAGACATCATAATAATTGAACTGCAAACCAATATCTTCATGTTCAGGAGCATCTATATTGTCATCTATTGTGTATCCGTAATAGCCGGCGTTACCACATTCCATAATATCCTCAATATCCTGTTTTGACATTAATCTTGCATGCACGCGTCTATTGTTCAATACAATTGAGATTTTTTTTGCTAATGCATTTGCTGCATCCCACGTGTATAATCTGCCGTATTTAGTGGCATTATATGTGTATAATATATTTTTAGTTTCTCCGTATGCCCAACATGCTGTATCTAATTCTACGTCTAAATTATAAACCATTACATAGAAGTATTTACCCGGTTCTGTTTTTCTATCAACACGCATGAGTTGTATGTTATGTTTTTGTTGAGTTCCATTTTTCCTTTTATGAGTATATGTTATGGTTTTGAATAACTCATAATTCTTTCCGTAGAACTTTTTACATGTATCTGCTAATTCGTTATAGTAGTCTCTTCCATAAAGGATTCCTTTTGAAATTGACTTTTTCCGTTCTGGTAATGAAAACTTCCACTCCATTCTTTTCCCGTCAACAGTCAAAACGGAATCTTTGTTAACAACGACATTTGTAATGGTTTCATTTGAAACTTTTACTTCTTCTTCCTCTTGGCACGCCGTGCCGCACAGCATTGCAACTGCCATAGTTGCAACCGCTGAAAATTTGTAAATTTTTTTCATGTGTAAAAAAAATAATTGTTAAAAATAAAAATAAAATAACTTTTTGCGCAAAAGTATTTTTCTAAGAAAACTCCCGAGAGAAATTTCCTCCACAAAAATATATAAAATTTTTCGAAAAAAAATGACACTTTCGGGTAATTTTTTGGGGACAAAAATGACACTTTCGGGTAAAAAAAACTATTTCCACTTAAAACCCTTTACAAAATACATAAACACCGCCCCGAAAACATAATAAGGATATACCAAAGCCAAAATAAAAATATCCGAAAAATTTTGCGGGCGGTTGTAATATCTTGAAGGAATTTCAACGGATAAAAAGTCAACCAAAAACTTTGAAAAAAACGCTATCAAAAACGTCTGAAAATTCACGATTTTCAACGCCGAAAGCACCGTTAAAGCAATGATGTCGATGTTCGCAAAAAAGACTATTGCAGCAAAAAACAACGTAAAAAAATCTCTGTAACCGCCCGTTTTACTCACCCATCTCGACCGCTGATTAAACAGTGCTTTCATCGTTTCAACGCCTTGTGTTTCAACAACCGCTGACGGAAGTTTTGCGTAAACGATTTTTTTCTTCATTTTTTGAGCCGTCTCCAACATAAACATATCGTCGCCCGAAGAGTAAGCCGCATTAAGCCCCAAAATGTTATTCTTAAAAAACTCCGTTTTATAACCGATATTGCCGCCGTTACTCATCACCGGAAGCCCTGAAATACACGTCCCCGCAGTTACGGTTATAAACGAAAAACCTTCCGCCTGCCAAAGGCGTTGAAAACGTTTTTCAGAATCAGAGGCCGTTATAATCACCGGCGCAAGCACCATGTCCGCATTGTGAGTTTTCATGGTTGAAACCAACGTTTTAAGCCAGTCTTTTTCAGGAAAACAATCCGCATCGGTCAAAAAAACGTATTCTCCCGAGCAAAATTCTAAGCCGTATTTCAAAGCGGATTTTTTACCGGAAAACGGATTTTTTTTCAAAACGAGATTTTTTAAGCCGTATGCCGAGGCTTTTTCAAAAGTTGAGTCCGAAGAATTATCGTCAATCAAAACCAAAGTAAAATTTTTAAAACTCTGATTTTCAATACAATGTAAAAATTTTTCAATGTTTTCAGCCTCGTTTTTGGCGGAAACAAGAACGTAAATTTTTACGTCATAATCCTTATTTTCAGAAGTTTTATAACGGTAAAAACAAAGACAGCAAACCAACACGAGAAGAAAATAAACCGTCGAGACCGATAGAAAAAAAATCATTCTTCAAAAAATTTGAATTTACAACTTATAGGATAATGGTCTGACAAGTTTTCGGTATGAGTACGGAATCTCTTGCTGCTAAGTTTTTGAGAATGAAGAATATAATCTATTCTAAAAGTCAAGAATTTTACCCTCATCGTTCCGCCGAAACCCGTTCCCGATTCGCAAAAAGCGTCCTTAAAACCGTGTCGTATATGCCAATACGTATACGAGGCCGGCGGCTCGTTGAAATCTCCGCACAAAATCACCGGATACGGCGATAATGAAATCAGCGAATCAATCATAACTGCCTGTTTTACACGGATTTTATATGCCGAAGACATTTTGGAAAAAATATTCCCCCAACCCGAAATTTTTTCTTTATTGTTAGTATTTTCTATTTTGTCAATAAAATCGTAGTCGTCATAACCGAGTTTTATTGATTTTAAGTGGACATTAAAAATTCTGGCTTTTTTGCCGTAAACGTCCGCATCAACACTCATTCCGATAAGATTTCCCGTGAAATCAAAAATATGACGCTTGTTGAAAATTTTGTATTTTGAAAATACAATATACCCTTTATCCGTTTTATGGTCTGTGTCCGAAGAATCATAATCCCTTATAACGTATGGCGTTTGAAGTATTCCGCTGATTAAATCGGCATTTGTAACGCTGTCTTTTGAGTTGTTGAAAAACTCCTGAAAACATACGATGTCAGGGCTTTCGTATTTCAAGAATTCAAAAATTTTATTTTTTGTGCCGCCTTTGCTGTCAATCCAATTATAACGGTCTAACAACCTGACGTTGAACGACATAAAACTAAACGAGGAGTCTTCTTTCGAAAAATCGTCGATATAATTCAGAGGGTTTAACTGAACTGTGAAATCAATCATTTTGTACCCTCCTGCAATAACGGCAATCATCAAAAGCGAAGTCCATTTTTTGGTTAAAATCAGCAACAAGGCATACAAAACGTCAACAATTAAAATATACGGAAAAGCCATTCCCGCCAAAGCGGGTAGGAGAGTGTATTTCGCCGGACTCAAAACCATCGAACTATATGAAAACAATGTCGATAACACCAAAAGAATAGTTACCGTAAGGTTTATTTTTTTTAGCAGCGACGATAGTTTTCCGAATATATTTATCCCTTTTTTTACCTCCATTATTGTTCAAAAACAAATTTCGGAATCTCTATAAACTCTTTGTTTTTATCAAAAACGAAATCAAGATATGTGATTTTTTTACCCTCTGCCAAAAACTGTTTTTCGTAATAAGTTTTTATAGACAACGAGGTGCTGTCAAGACAATTAGAAGCATACAAATCGTCAGTATGAACTCTCGGCGTTATGTTGTTCTGTTTCAAGAGTTCCAAGGTGTAAAAATGCAGCAGACGGCTGTCGGTTTTAAGGCGTATTAACGCACCGTCTTTCAAAATTCTACGGTAAAGATTCAAGAAATACGCACTTGTAAGCCTTTTGTTTTGTTTTTTAGGCTGAGGGTCGGGAAATGTTATCCACACTTCCGAAACCTCGTCCTGAGCAAAAAAATTGTCAATCATATCAATTCGGGTACGCAAAAAGCCGACGTTTTCGTAACCGTTTTCCAAGGCGGCTTTTGCGCCGGTGTAAATTCTCGCGCCTTTTATGTCAACACCGATAAAATTTTTTTCAGGCGTAACCGAGCCTAAACCGACGGTGTATTCTCCTTTGCCGCAACCGAGTTCAAGCGTTATAGGTTGAGAATTTTTAAAAAACTTCTCCGCCCAAAAACCTTTTAATCCGAAATTTTCGTCCTTTATATCTTCCGGCTGAATAACATTCTTAAATTCAGCCATTTGTGCAAATTTTTCAAGTTTGTTCTTTGACATATTATTCTTTAAGTTTTTCTACGGTTAATCCTATTTCTTTTACAAACGGCAATTGTTCGAGCCTCATTCCGTGCTGAATGTAAAAGGTATAAACGCCTTTTTCTGCAAATTTTACGCTTTCCTTGAAAGTAAATTCGTAATCTTCCAACTCGCCGAAACGCATTTTAGAGTTAGTCAGCGAATTACCTTTGTCGTCATAAAGTATACATTCCAAGGTATCCGCGAGAGTTTTTTTAGACGGAGATTCAGTCCGCAAAAAAAGATACAAATTGCTGAACTGATAAAAATCAACCACTCTCAACTCCACTTTAATATTGTACGGAGTGTTGATGTCTTCAACAGGGACTTCAAATTTAGCGATTTTGTTCATATCCCAAACCATATCAGGAATGTCAGTCATCTCGCCGTAAATTCTGTCCCTATTGCAAGAGACGGTCAGAAAAGCAGCCGTTAAAATCAATAGAAATTTTCTCATAACCGTATGTTTTTTACACTGCAAATTTAATGTTATAAACTCAAACTGCCAAACAAAACGGCAAAAAAAATTGCCGGACAATACTACGGTTTTTTTAATGTAGTATGTCCGGCAATTTTTATATACTATTTTTAACCTTGGAAGAGCGGAGTTGACAAATATCTGTCGCCTGAATCAGGAAGAAGAACAACGATATTTTTGCCTTTGTTTTCAGGTCTTTGAGCCAAAATAACGGCTGCTTTAAGTGCCGCACCGGAAGAAATTCCGACCAAAACACCTTCGCTTACGGCAAACTCTCTGCCTTCTTTGAAAGCATCTTCATTTTCTATTGCGATAACCTCGTCATAAATTTTCGTGTTCAAAGTCTCTGGCACAAAACCTGCGCCGATACCTTGAATTTTATGCGCACCTGCTGTGCCTTTCGACAAAACGGGCGATGTTGCGGGTTCTACGGCAACGACTTTTACATTCGGGTTTTGAGATTTCAAATATTCTCCTACTCCCGTCAAAGTACCGCCCGTACCGACACCTGCGACAAAAATATCGACTTTTCCGTCAGTTTGGTCCCAAATTTCAGGACCGGTTGTAGCCCTATGAATTGCGGGGTTAGCGGGGTTGACAAATTGTCCGAGAATTATTGAGCCTTCAATTTCTTTGTTGAGTTCGTCTGCTTTTGCGATTGCGCCTTTCATACCTTTTGCGCCTTCGGTGAGGACGATTTCAGCACCGTATGCTTTAAGAAGTGTTCTGCGTTCAACGCTCATTGTTTCGGGAAGCGTTAAAATAGCCCTATAACCTTTTGCGGCTGCAACGGCAGCAAGTCCGATACCGGTATTTCCAGAGGTCGGTTCAATGATTGTTGCACCCGGTTTCAAAAGACCTTTCTTTTCGGCATCTTCAATCATCGCCAGAGCGATTCTGTCTTTTACCGAACCCGAAAGGTTAAGATATTCGAGTTTTGCATAAATGTTAACATCTTTAACGTCCGCTTTTGCGGTATACTTGTTAAGATGAAGAAGCGGCGTTTTGCCGATTAAATCCAATGTGCTTTCGATAATTTTACTCATTTTCTTATAGTTTTTAGTTTAACATTCTAAATTTTTAAATAACGATACAAAGATAAAGGTTTTAGAATTATCAACCAATCGAAAATGAAATTTTGCATTTTTTTTCTAAAAAGAAAGGTACAAAGAGAATAAAAAACTAAAAACGGGATTCTTTTTGATTAAAAGTCAAAAAAAATCCCGCTACATATTTTGTTTATTTAATAAACCCTTTTGCGATATTGACAATATTTAATACATCGCCGAGGTTTGTTTTTTGGTCTGACGAAAGGTTTGACGAATTAGAGCCGTTAAGCATATTCGTAATCGTTCCTGCCCTTGAAGTCAGTTGTCCGAGCAAATCTCCGAGACCGCCCGAAGACTGTTGCTGACTTTGCTGTTGTTGTGAGCCGCCACCTAAAAGTCCGCCTAATGCTCCCGAAGATATTGCGCTGCCGAGAATAGAGCCGAGTGCCGAGCCTGCTGACGATTCCTGCTGTTGTTGCTGCTGATTGCTGTTACTGCCGCCTAAAAGTCCGCCTAAGGCACCCGAAGCTACTACGCCGCCCAAAATAGAACCTAATGCCGAGCCGCCCGAAGATTGTTGCTGTCCTGAATTAGAGCCGCCTAAAAGTCCGCCCGCCATCTGAATCAAACTTGAAAGGTCAATACCCGAAGATTTAACCGAGGTAGAAGGATTTTTGATAACAAGGTCTGCCAAAGAGAGTACTTGTTTAATAATTGCTTGAATATCCATGTTGTTATTAAATTATAGGTTAAAAAATTTTTGCTAAAAATAACGCAATAATTTTTTTTCCGCAAATTTTTTTACACTTTTTTTCTACGAATTATTAATGCACGACAAAAATGCACAAACCGAAACTCCGGCTGTTTCTGTCCTAAGCCTTGTCTGTCCGAGAGTTACGGCTTTGAACCCCGACTTTAACGCCAAAGCGATTTCTTCTAACGAAAAATCTCCCTCCGGACCAATTAAAGTAATTGAACGTTCTGCTTTTTTGACGGCGTTCCCGAAAAAAACTTTTTCCATACCACTTTCACAATGCGCAATAAGTTTTACGGCACTCTCAGCGGCAACGTTTTTCATAAAACTGTCAAAAGGTGTCAGCGGGTTTAATTTCGGCATAACAGCGTTTCCGCTTTGTTTTATAGCAGAAACGAGGATTTTTTCCACACGGTCTAATTTCAAAACTTTTCTTTCGCTGTGTTGACAAAGAAGCGGCGTGATTTCGTCGATACCAAACTCCGCCGCCTTTTCAACAAACCATTCAAAACGGTCTATGTTTTTTGTCGGCGCAATGCCGATATGATTGTAATAAGGACACTGATAAACGTCAGTAAAAACTTCCGTTATCACTGCCGAGACCGTATCTTTACGACACTCTGACAGTTGCGCCGTGTACATCTTGCCTTTGCCGTCAATGACGGTTATAAAGTCCGAGGTTTTTAGTCTTAAAACACGGCTGCAATGTGCAGCCTCTTCCTCACTTAAATATATAAGTGTGCCGGCAGAGGCAGTCGCAGCCTCCGGCACGTAAAAAATATGAAGATTTTCTTTCATCTCTATTCGTCAATAAAATCTTGTTCTTCTTCCTCCTCTTTTACAGGCTGCTGAGGCTGCTGAGGTTCAGTCGGTTCTGATGTTTTTTCTTCCGACTTAACTTCCGTTTCATCACCGCCTTGATTTTCGGATTCGATATTCTTTTCAAAATCGTCCAAATCGTTGTCCACAGGAACGGGAGCAGCATTACTGAACGACCTCACAAACTTGATTTTCGCCTCATCGTTAGCAACAAGATACTGATAATCAACGCCCTTCAATTTCATTGAACGGTCTTTTTCTTTCATGTTGACAATCTTATCATTGAACTCCGCGTTAGAAGACAGACAATACAACATACCCATACTATAATTGAAGTAATACCACTTACCTCTTTCAGGTTCAAGATAAATCGTTATTTGGTCGCCTTTTTTCTTATTGGAAATAATTTCGACCTTGCCTTCCATAAACCTGTTAACAGCCTTCTCGCCGATATATGCAACACCGATTCTGCCGAGCGAACGGTAAGAATGATAAAGCGTATCATACTTCAAAGACAAATGCGTAAAGACAAAAGTCTTTGAAAGCGAAGCCGGAATTTTAGAAATTACACCCGTAGAAGTATAATCCTTCATAATTCGTGACAAAGTATCACGACCGCAGAGCATACCGAGTTTTCTCTGAACAATGCTGTCCGTCAAATCTACCGGAGTCAAACTTTCACCGCCCAAAATATCGTCAGCCATCATTTTCACGAAATCCTGCTTTATAACAAAATTGACCGTAGAAATAACATCAAGCGAAACCGTCTTCAAATCCCTGTCGTCAGTTATAAAACCTTTCAATACCACCTGCAACGGGTCAACATTGATATTAGGATTAATAGACCCCTCTCCTACTATATTACAATTTCTTTGCAAAAATGCCACATAATTTTCGTTAACAAAAGGATCTGCCAACCGTTTAGGCGGTGCTACCTCGTAAAGATTTTTATCTACCAAATAATCCAAACCACGGTTTGCGGTAAGAACGGCTACGTCCTCAGCATTATGTTTTTTACCCATAAATACGGAGTAAAGTTTTTTAGACTCCTCGTTGAAGAAGAATCCTGTGTAAAGACGGTTTTTAGCCGTGTCCATAACACGTTCTGAAATCGGGAAGATAATATGGTCGGGGTCAAGGTTACCCTCAAACTTAAACGGCATAACCGTTGTGTCGCAATTCTGACGGATATATGCAAAACCGTTGAAGGTTATACCCTTTGTCAGACCCATAAACGAGTATTTTCCTGAAAAAGCATACTGCTTAGAAAGCATAAAGTTTTCTTCCTGACCAATAGAACCGATACCGAACGAAACCCGAACTTTGGGCGCAGAAGCAGCCGTATCAAGTTTTATCAACCTAACTTCCAAAGAGTCAAGGTTGAGGAACGAAACATCTTTTGACTCGTTAACGTACTCATATTGACCACCTTTGGCTTTAAAATAATACTTGTCGCGAATTTTAACCGAAGTATTCATTATTTTGTGATAAAGCGAATCAAAATTTGCCGTTATAAGGGCATTTTCAAATCGGTCAATATCACCGCCTTTGTTAATGTTAATTATGCCGATAGGATCGATTTTGGAATCAACAACCTCAATGATACCCGGCTCGTTAACGTGAATCACATCATTAGCGTTCTCAAAGGAAGAAGACTGCGCCGGAAACATCAAAGTATCTTTGTAAGACACAAACGTTACTCCCGTTACGAGCGGTTTCATAGAAGGATTCGGATTTTTAAGTTTAAGTTGATCCAACTCGGCTTCTGTATTGACAATCAACTTTTTATCATAATGCCTCAAATCTTTTCCGAACTCAAAAGAATGTCCTGCAAGGTCGTATCTGAAAAAGTCGGTTCTTTGTTTATATTTATGATTCGGGAAGTAAACAAATTTTGCCCAATCATTACATGAAATAAACTGTGCATACTTTGCCGCCAAGTCATAACTTGCATTATAACGGTCGGTATAAAAATGTCCCATATTGTCGTCGGGACGTTTTTCGTCAAAATTGCACAACACGGCACTATCGGCGGAAAAAGTAATGTTTTTCAACGAAAAATAATCCGAAAACAAGCCGTCGCCGTTTAAAAGCATTTCGCCCTGAGCCTCCATCTTGATAGGCATTAAATCCAATTTACCGTAAAAAGCAACGGATTTGTCGTAAAGTTTTAACGGCATATCCTGAGTTACGACAGAGAAAATATCGTCATGAGGTTTCCAATAAAGTTCCACCGTATCAGAATAAACATTCGGATATTCGGTCTTTACATCTTTTATCTGACCGATTTCTGACGCTTTTACGCCTTTTATGTTAACGCTAAAACAGTCTCCGTAAACAGAGTCAGGATAGAAAATAAACTGCTTGGATTTTGCTACGGAAGTCAGGTAATGAATATCTCCGTCTCCGTTAAGACCTCTTGCATTAAGTGCTATAAGAGAGTAAAAAACAGCCTTGCCGTTAAACAAATTCATACCTTCTTTTGAGGTTTCACGCACAAAACCGAGTGATAAATCCGGCTGAACGGTAAGCGGAACTTTCAAAACGGGAAAAATTCCTGAAACAAATTCACCCTTTGCTTTTTCTTTTATGCTGCTAAGTTGTATAGAGTTAAGACTGTCCAATTTAAAAGGATAAATCGTCATGTGGAATATATCCCTTTCATAATATTTTGAAACCAATCTGTCGTAATATACGTAAGAGGTGTCGGTGGTTGTCAACATAGGATAAAAATTGTCGGGCGTTTTAATTTTCTTATTGTAACCCGATTTATTATTAGGACGGTCAATGTTGATAAAACCGACTATGTGTTCAAGCACAGAACGTACAGAATCAATTTTGGCTTTTTTTCCGTCCTGAGTTTTTCCGACTGACAATATAGCCATTGAATCGGCTTTATTAATATTGAGCATAAATTTCGTGTAGTCGAAATTAAAATCCTTCCCGTATACATCAACTAAACCGGCCTGAACTTTACCCCTGAAATCAACATAAAGATTTCTCGAAACGGTAATCGCACTATCTGGCAAAATTCTTACGCGGCGTCTCTGCGAAAGGTCAACCTTCGCAACATTATAAATCGTAAGTTTGTTATCATTAAGATTAAGTTCCGCATTAATACAATCTCTGCCGCACGAAGATTGCATGGAAATATCCGAATAATCCCTGTCGCCGGTGTTCATACTAATCCAATCAAAAAGTTTCTGATTGAACCTATATATAGTTTTAGTCTTAGTGTCATACTCAATAAATCCGCCGAAAGAGAGTCTCAACAGAATTTGATGCACCTGCGTTTCCGCTAATGTCGTACCGGTAGTTGTCATAATAAATTTTTGAAGGCTCTTCATCGAATATGCTGATATATTGCCTTGAAGTTCTTCTGCCCAATATTTTTTCAACAAAATCAACGGGTGCATCGCCGCTCTTCCCTGCATCTCGTTATACTCGGCAGGCGAAAAATAATCAATAGACTGAAAAAGCGCGTAATCAACAGGAGCAGCGGGTCTTGTCGCAAAAAACAACATCGTATCCTCACGCTGCCATTCTATCTGATTGACATCAATGAAAAGTCTGTGATAATAATCCGTATATTTTGCTTCTTCCAAACCGTGAGCATTAAATTTATAAAGTACCAATTCTCCCGTTTCGCCATTGTATTTAAGTCTTACGCCGGGATGTTCAATAACCGTATCGGCTATATTAATGGTTATACGTACCGACTTACTTTCAAGTTTGCTCGAACCGAAAACCACATTAGAGGTTGCAGCATCAATAAAAGGCTTTCCGGCACGCTTAAAAATAAGATGCGCAAGCCCTACTGAATCATTAAGAGCAGTACCGGTAAATATAACTCCGCTTTGCGAATAACCGCCTCTATAATCAACACCGTCGATAAAGTTAGGAAGTTCCAAATCATACTCGCTACCCTTAAACTGAGGATAACGAGCCTTCTCTCCCGTTCCCGCCAAAACAACTTTGTCTTCAAGCGAGCCTTTGAGACCGGTCTTAAAAAACTTTTTGTTATAAAAAATTATGTTGTCGGCTGAATAATGGTCGCCTTTTGTGTCAATGGTATAATCAGAAAGTTCGGCATAAATGCTGTCGGGCGACAGATTGCCTCTACGCCAATCCACTCTGCCTTTTTTACCTTTCCACACATGATTTTTGGCGTCATAAACACCTGTGGTTGAATAGATGACCAGTGTGGAATCGTCTTTTTCACGGCATCTGAGGTCTGTTCCCTCAGAAGTAACTGTGATAATATCTTCACCGTTATCGCTTAAAAGAAAATTCATTTTGTAGTTTGAAGACGAAAGATACCAGTTTTTGTTACCAATCATTTCCAAACTGTTGTAAGCCAAAAGATTATAAGTAAAAACAACAACTTCATTAATTCTTGAAACAGGGAGATTCTGCTGTCCCATCATCTTGGTCAAATACGCATGCCATGAAGCAAAATCATTAGAGCGGTTTTTAGCCCAAAAAGCCCCGATTGTTTTAATAAGATTGACCATGTGAGGTGCAGGATTAGCCCTTTTTTTGACGTAAAGGTTCATCAACGAGACGATGTTTTCTAACTGCGCTTGCGGAAAAACACCGGTTTGAAGTTTGTCGGTAAACTTTTTGACCTCTTCCTTGTTTTCGGTAGTTTTTGCTGAAATAAAACTTTCCACTTGTTTCGACAAGTCGGCATTAGCGGTAAAAACATCGCCGCCCTGCGCAAAAACAGATATGGAAAAAACTAAAAATACTAAGGATAAAAGTATTTGTTTCAAGAATTTCATGATAAAATTTTTTGGTTAAAAAAAATACGAAAGAGACGTTGCAAGCAACGTCTCTATAAAAAAATGTTGAATAAAATTAACGAGCGTCAATAATTTTGCCGAAATCATCAGCCTTCAAAGCCGCACCGCCGATAAGTCCGCCGTCAACGTCTTTTTTAGCGAAGATTTCTGCTGCGTTAGAAGCCTTGCAACTTCCGCCGTAAAGAATTGTGGTGTCGTCTGCAACTTGCTGTCCGAAATTAGCAGCAACTTCTTTACGAATAAATTCGTGAATTTCTTGTGCTTGTTCGGGAGTAGCGGTAAGACCCGTTCCGATAGCCCAAACCGGTTCGTAAGCGATAACGATTTTAGCAAATTCTTCTTTTGTCAAAGTGAAAACAGTGTCAACGAGTTGTGCTTTGATAACGTTGAAATAGAGATTTGCACCTGCTTCTCTCTGATCTTTGGTTTCACCTACGCAGAAAATTACGTCCAAGCCTTCTTCCAAAGCGAGTTTAATTTTTTTCAAAAGAATTTCAGAATTCTCTTTGAAATATTGTCTGCGTTCAGAGTGTCCGAGTATAACGGCTTTAACACCGATACCTTTGAGCATAGAAGCCGAAACTTCGCCGGTATAAGCACCGTTTTTGGTTGCGGCGCAATCCTGAGCGGCAAGAATTACTTTGTTTGCATCAATAACCTGAGCAACAGAAGCCAAATGTGTAAAAGGCGGAGCAATTACGATTTGTTTTCCTGCCGGAAGGTTTTTCTGCTGTGCGTATGCACTTACTTTTTTTGCGAGTTCAACACCCTCTGCAACCGAAGTATTCATCTTCCAGTTGCCTGCTACTATTAACTTTCTCATTTTTTAATTTATATATGTTAAAAAAAAATAAAATTTTATTGTTTTAGTTCATAATTAATTTTGTCCAACTCCTTGAAATACAACTCTTTTTCAGCAACTTCCTGCTCAATGGAGGTCATCGTAAGTTGTGAAAAATCGTAATCGCCGGCTACGATTGACTGCGATTCTTTGTCCGTTGCCGCTTCAAGTTTTTGACTATGACTTTCAAGTTTGTTCATCATTTTTTCATGCTGTTTCAGGGCTTTCATTTTGTCTTTTAAGACGATGTATTCCTGCTCCTGTTTTTCAAAAACTTCGATTCTTTCTTTATAACCGTTAATTTTTTGTTCATAATCCTTAACGATAGAATCGCATTTTTCCATAGTTTCAAACGAGAGGTTTACTGAAAATTTTTCACGGATTTCGTCATAGTTTTCAAGCAGCGAATCTTTTTTGTAATCCGCTTTAACTTTTTCAAACTCAGGTTTATAAGTTGTGAAAATAGCGTCATTGCTCCAAGCGGTGAGCCTGCGGATTTCGCTTTCGGCCTTAAATTTGTTTTGCCTTGCAGCCGAAATTGCCTGATTGATTTTCATTTCAATGGATTTGTTACCCTCCGGCATTGAAGGAATGTCCGGATTTTTACCCGCATCAATGAGACTTTTCGCGAAAAACGTTACTAAAAGCGACACAACGCCTATTCCAGAAATTACGGGACCTAAAAAACTGTTTCCGAGAAGGTATCCAACCAATCCTCCTACAATCAAAAGTCCGCCTATTGCATAAAAAATCTTTGCCATACTTTTCTAAATTTTAAGATACGCAAAAGTAATAATATTTTTGATTATTCAACTTCTATTTTCAAAATTTTTTTCGTTGAACCGCCCACTTTGAACAAAGACGAGGCACGCATACCGATAATCCATATAATTTTCCCTTGTGATTTCAAAAGCCTGACGTTTTGTTTTGCGTTAACACTCAATTTGTTATCAACAAAAAAATCACTCAATTTTTTCTTGAATTTTCCACCGAAAGGAACAAAAAAATCACCTAAATGCCAAGGCGAAATCTCCAAAGGAAAAACAAGTTTCTCCAAATCAAAATACACCGTTTTATTGTCCCTAACAGGTGAAAAATCATCTTTTGTGATAACCGAAAATTTAAGCCTGCCTTTATCAAAAACTTTTATTCCTCTATTAATGTCATCTTCTTTAATTTCCGTGAATATTGCCAAAGGCTCGTTTATTTCGCTGATAATCAAAGTGTTTCTATCTTTCAAAATTTTATGCGACGGACTGTAAAAAACTTTGCCGCTGCCGTCAGAAGAAAACGTCCTGAAAATTTCTGAACACTGAACACGATTGAAACCATATTCCGAAGTAATTTCAAAAAGCAGAGTTTCTGGCTCAATAAAATCCAAAATGTCAGAAATTTTTACAATATTGTCCGACAAAATTTCGCTTTTCTTTTTCGCGATAACATCTTCATAAATCGTCTTTACGCCCGAAAGAAATTTGAGGCTCAAAGCTGCGTTATCCTTAAACGACGGATTGATTTCTTCAAAAAGCGGAAGGATTTCGTTACGGATTTTATTTCGTGAAAACTCGGTTTCAAGATTGGTTTTGTCAAGCCTGAAACTCAAACGGTTATCCTCAATATACTGCAAAATTTCACGTCTTGAAAAACACAAAAGCGGACGGATAATTCTGTTATTTTTCATCTTAATTCCCGTCAGACCGCGAATCGACGAACCGCGCAAAAGATTTAAGAAAAAAGTCTCAACGGCATCGTCTTTTTGATGTGCAACGGCGGTATAATCAAAACCTTCGGTATTCATAATCCGCTCAAATTCCCCGTAACGGAGTTCACGCGCAGCCATTTCAACGGACTGTTTGGTCTTTTCAGCGTACTGCAAAGTGTTAAAACTTTTAACGAAAATTTCAACGCCGTATTTTGAGGCTAAACCTCTTACAAACAGCTCATCTTCAACGGAATCCTCGCCCCGAAGATTAAAATTTATATGACAGATTGCAAATTTTAAGCCCGCATGAAACGACAAATCACACATCACAACAGAGTCCGTTCCGCCGCTGACTGCAAGCAGGATTTTGTCGTTGTCCTTGTCAAAAAGACGGTTTTGAGAAATGAATCTTAAAAATTTTTGTAGCATAGTTTTTGAAAAAAAATCACAAAAATAAAAAACTTTTTTCTATATTTGCAATTATAAAACAGAGAAAAAATGGAAGAAAAATTTTTAAAACGGGCAATAGACCTTGCAAAACAAAGCATTGAAAATCTCGGAGGACCTTTCGGCGCGGTTATCGTAAAAGACGGCGAAATAATTGCCGAGACTTCAAACTCGGTCACAAAAGACCTTGACCCGACGGCTCATGCAGAGGTCAACTGCATAAGACAAGCATGCAAAAAACTCGGCACTTTCGTTCTTGAAGGCTGCGAAATTTATTCCTCAACAGAGCCTTGTCCGATGTGTCTGAGCGCAATTTACTGGGCACACATCGACAAAATCTATTATGCAGCAACCAAAGATGATGCAGCATACGGTGGTTTTGATGACGACTTTATTTACAAAGAGTTGGAAATAGAAAAGACAAAACGCAAAATTCCCGCCCTCAACTTTTTACAGGAAGAAGGCAGAAAAGTTTTTGACATTTGGCTCAAAACCGAAAATAAAACCGATTATTAAGGTGCGGTCAAATATACTTCAACCCTACGGTTTTGGGCGCGTTCAGTTTCCGAGGTTCCGTAAGTTAAGGGCTGCGTGCCTGAAAAACCTTTGCATCTGATACGCGAGGCCTTAACGCCTTTATTAACAAGGTATTGTTTGACAGAGTTTGCACGGTTAAGAGCAAGTTTACGTGAAAATTCCGTGTCACCTCTTTCGGTGTGTCCGCATAACAAAACCGTAAAGCCGGAATTTTGTTCAAGAAATTCAGCAAGTCTGTCCAATTCGGGATAACCGTCAAGCGGCAAAAACGCCGTCTGAAAATAAAACGAAATTGTTTTCAACGGGTATCTTACCGGTAGAAGTTCTATCGTTAAAGTAGTGTCAGATGTAAGCGGAGTTTTAAAAACTGCCGAAGCACTTCTATAATTTTCGCTCGAAATGTCAACCTCAAAAGAAAAACCTCCCGTATTGATAACGTATGCACCTCTTTTTGCCGTGATTTTCGTTGTCTGACTTGCAGTTTTTAAATGAACGTGAGCATTTACCGGCTCTTTCGAAATCTTGTCAACAATAGTCAAAGTCAAAAAAACGTCTTTTCTCGGTTCAAGAATCTCCGGCAAAAGTATCGAATAAATGTTTTCGTCAAAATCAGGATTGTCGTTTGAGACAAAATACGCAGTTTTGAAATCAGACGAAATGCTGAAATATGCTTCCCAATTTTTAGAATTTACCATTGAGCCGAGATTTTCGGGGTCGCTCCATTCCAAAAAATTATCTGAGAGACGTTTTGAAACAAAAATGTCGGAACTTCCGAAGCCCTTATGTCCGTAACTGCTGAAATACAGCATTTTACCGTCAGGCGAAAAAAAAGGCGTACCGTCATCAAGGTCGGTATTAAGCGGTTTTCCGAGATTTTTCGGCTCTGAATATCTGCCGTCAGGAAGAAGAAAACTGACGTATAAATCCAAACCGCCCAAACCGCCGTCCCGCTCCACCGAAAGAATCAAAACCTTAAAATCAGGACTGAAAGTATACGTTCCGTGGCGGTTTTTGTTATAAAAATTAACGATTTCAAGCTTTTTCGGTGTTGACCAATATTGTTCCGAAATTTTTGTCGTTACTGAAATTCCGTTAGAAGATATTTGTTTGCCGGTCTCGTCATAAACGCCCTCGATATACAATGTTCGGTTATAATCATCGGTGCGGATAACGGCATTGACCAAGGGACTATTAATCTTGTACGGAAAATGTTGAGGTTCAGAAAAATAATCGCCTTCTTTTCTCGAAAACCATATATCGCAATCGTCATCTTCACCGTAATTGTCGGGGTCGTACATACGGGAAAAGTACAAAACTTTGCCGTCATCACTTTCTAAGGGCGCAATTTCGGAATATTTTGAATTTACGCCAGAAAGCAGTGTTTTCGGGGTTTCAAAAACAAACTTCTCTTTTACGGAAGTTATCATAAAATAATCGGACGAAATTTCAACATCGTTTTTTATAATGTAACCGTGTTGAAAACCATAATTCTGAGTTCTCGCTGTACTATAAACAAGATGTTCGTTGATATAAAAGTACGTTAAATTGTTGTCGCGGGATATTTCTAAACGGTTAGAAATCCCCGTTTTCAAAAATTCGGTTTCCTGCCAATCTGAATGTGCCGTAAACTTGCCGTCAACAAAATAACCCGTCAAAAAATACCCCGATGCACTGACTAAAAACACGTTGGAATTTTCAACGCCGGAGGCCTCGAAAATAAGTCCGTAACACCGTCTTTGGTTGCCTTTTTCAAAACGTATGTCGGCGGATATTTTGTATTTTTTGCAGTTTAATGGCTTAAAAATTGTTGCAATGTTATACGGATTACCGTCGCCGAGATACAAACGTCCGGAAATTTTTTCTCCGGAAGAAAAAATATTTTTTTCGTCAGAGGAAAAATCCGGAGCGAAAATATCCGTCTTTTCTTGCGCAAAAAGCGGTTCAACCAAACATAGTAATATGAAAATTAATAAATTACGTGACATAAAATCAGGTTTAAGGTATATTCGCAAAATTAAAGAAAAAAAAGTTATGAAAAACATTTTTTTTGTCGTTATATTATTTTTTTCGTTTTTAACGACTTTCGGTCAACAAAACTTTACTGTCATGTTTTATAATATGGAAAATCTTTTTGACACCATAGACAATCCTCTCACTCGGGACGACGAATACTCTCCGAAAGGAGCAAAGAATTGGTCGTCAAGACGTTACAGGGAAAAATTAAAACATCTCAGACAAGTAATCAGCGCAGTGGATTTAGAAACTTTTCCCGATATTATCGGCGTTTGTGAAATAGAAAACAGAAAAGTTTTAGAAGATTTAATCAGCCGTCCTCCGCTTTCAGAGGCAGGTTATAGGATTTTTCACCGCGACGGCTCTGACCGCCGAGGAATAGACTGCGCTGTCATCTACAATCCCGAAACCTTTAAGATTTTGGATACTAACACTTTACGAATAAAATTTGAAGATACAACATACTTTTCGCGGGACATTTTGTACGTAAAAGGCAAAATTTTAGGCAAGCAAGATACTTTGCATATTTTTGTCAATCATTGGCCCTCGCGCTTCGGAGGACATGCTCAAACAGAAAAACTACGTTTTCAGGCGGCGTTAAGGCTCAGATTTTCAACGGATTCGGTTTTTGACATAGATCCTAATGCACAAATTCTTTGCATAGGAGATTTCAACGATATGCCATCTGACAATTCGTTGACGGAAGGGTTGAAAGCGAAAACGGATTTGTCAGAAGCCTTACCGCATACGCTTTATAATCTGTCATATTCGCTTCAATATGAAAAAGGCTTGTGGACGTATAATTTTCATGAAGATTACGGCATTTTAGACCAAGTGATAGTTTCGGGCGGATTGCTCAAAAAGCATAAACTTTTTGTAGAGCCTTTCAAGCAGGATTTTATGTTGAAAACCGACGAGCGCGGCAATCCGCACCCGTGGCGAACGTTTTACGGTTACAAATACGAAGGCGGTTTTTCAGACCATTTGCCGGTTGTGATAAAGATTATAGAATAGGGGAAATTAACATTTTTTTTTGACATCTTGCAAAGATTTTTTATCTTTGTACTAAGTTGTTTTAATACCATTATTTCCCTAAATTTTGGTAATATTTTCCGAAAAATATATACCTTTATCGCTGTTATTATTGCCAATTTTGCAACGTAAAAATTTTTAACACCCTACAAATATGGAAAGACACATAAAACTCTCCAACGGCGTGGAAATGCCGCTCTTGGGATACGGAGTGTTCCAAGTAAATCCGCAGGAATGTGAACGCTGTGTAACCGACGCTCTATCAGTTGGTTACCGTCTGATAGACACCGCTCAGGCATACGCCAACGAAGAGGGCGTGGGCGAGGCTGTCAAGAAATCGGGCATCAAGCGCGACGAACTTTTCATCGTTACCAAAGTTTGGATTAGCAATTCGGGCGAGGAAAAAGCCGCAAAATCCATCGACGAGAGCCTCAAAAAGTTGCAGACCGACTACATCGACCTCCTATTGATTCATCAGGCTTACGGCGACGTTTTCGGCACGTGGCGGGCAATGGAAAAGGCGTACAAGGACGGCAAAGTGCGTGCAATCGGCGTGTCTAACTTTCAGGAAGCGAGGTACTTCGATTTTCAGCACTATGTTGACGTAAAGCCGATGGTCAACCAATTGCAGTGCAACGCAATGATTCAGCAACGCGGCATCGAACCCCTCCTCAACGAAACCAACTGCCGCATAATGGCTTGGGGACCGCTCGGCGGACAGGGCGTTGACGGCATCATCAAGAGCGAACTTTTGGGCAAAATCGGCGCAAAATACGGCAAGACGGCGTCGCAGGTTGCCCTCCGTTGGCTCACTCAGCGCGGCATTGTTGCCATTCCCAAATCCACCCACAAGGAGCGTATGATTCAGAACTTCAACATCTTTGACTTCACACTCACCGCTGACGAAATGGCTCAAATCGCCACAATGAACCAACACGACACCGGCACAATCAACTTCGCCGACATGAATTTCGTGAAGTATCTGATTGAGAATTATGGATAATAATTGACAATTGACAATTGACAGTTGACAGTTGACAATTGACAGTTGACAATTGACAGTTGACAATCCCCGCGCAGATGTGATTTTGATTGCATCGGCGCGGGGATTGTTTTATCCCACCTCTTTCGCCGTCTTTACACTCACGCCAATCACGCCGAGCAATACACGCAGGATGTAGTCGGGTTGATTGAGTTCTAATGCCCACAGATTCGGGATATGCTTACATCGCCATTATAGTAAAATACAAGATGAAGGGCGAGATAGAGGTGGAAGGGTAAATATTTACAGTCCACTATCAGTCCATTTACAGTCCACTTTTACAGTCTAATTTTGTAACGACATTTGAATACAACATACCGCAATGAGTTTACAGTCCATTTTTACAGTCTAATTAATAGTCTTCAATTAGTCCCATTGTTGCCAAAAGAAACAATTTTCCAAATCCCTTTCTTGTCTGAACCTTCGCGAATCAAAATGCCCAAATGTTGCAATATTTGTATATGGTTTGCAATACCACTACGAGATTTATTTAATGTTTCTGCAATTTCCAAATATGATATTTGAGGTTTGTGTTTTATCAAATCAATAATTTGGTTTTGAATTGGTTTCAGTTCGTATTTATCCTTATTACTAATTAATAATTCTTCATTTTCAATAATATCGTTTGCTTCTTCATCGAAATCAAACGGCACAACGCTCTTAAATATATCATCCTCAAACAGTTCAGGGTTTGTTGACGAATAAATTTTGGTGTATTTAAAGAGATTGCGAGTGCCTGAACCAAGTTCGTCGGCGTTGCCTAAGGCGTTTTCAGTGTACATTTTGCTTTTCTCGATGATGAATTTTGCAATGTACGGGCTTGAATATTCTCTGTGAATCAACGTATTAGCCAACATTTCGCGGGCTATTTTGTCGCGGACGCTCACATTGTGCTGATACTCATCAAGATAAAACTTGTCCCAAAGGTGTTTTTGCGCAAAACCCATCAGCAAGTCAAAACTCTCAATGAGGTTGGTGTTAACAATCAGACGGTCGTCGTAACGGTCTATGTTTCTTACTCTTAGAATTGCATCGGTCTTGTACGCGGGCAGAATTGACCCAATCACTTCGTCCCTGCCCAAAAGCATCACGGCGGCAAGGTTGAACCCCTGTTCGCCCGTGGCAAAATCCTGAGAATAAAGTTTTGCACTGCGCAGCAAATCCATATCGTCCATATCCTTCCACGGATGGTCGAAACGCTTGTTGATAGCCCTCTGACGGCAGAGCCTCAGCAAATCGAGCCGCAGATGTTCGGGCTTGACGTACTTATAAATCTTCTTTTCGGTGAAGACATTTTGCTTGCGGATATACATCTGCGCAATGCCGTTGGTGGTGCTGCATTTGATGTCGGCATCACCTGCGCGGTCGTAAACAACGTTTTTGTACTTATGAACCTCCGAACTTGGTATCACCCTGACATACAATATTTTCTTGCCTTTTATATCAACAATTTCGGGATTGATGCAGACAGTCGGCGAAAAAATATTCGGATTTGTAGTAACGTTTACAAATTCTTAATCGTCTGAGGGATTGCGGCTTCGGGTATTCCTGAGATTGCGCCGTCATCCTCAACGCCCAAAAAAAATTCGCCGCCAAAACGGTTCAGGAAGGCGCACACCGTCTCGTAGGTATCTTGTGAGATACCATTGCCACAGCGTTTGAACTCAATGCTCGCCGTCTGCCGGTCTGAATTATTTTTAAGGCTCTCTCTTCGTTCATAAATACTGTTTTGTTTCAAGTACAAAATTATAAAGAATTATTGTTTTCGCAAAAAAATATGCCTTAATCCACAAAAGTTTCTTTAAAACCTTTGTAGTCGGGATTGAGGTAGATGTTCATAATGTTCGCAGAATTATTGATTTCTCTGCAAAGATACTATTTTCTTTATAAAATTTAATAACTATAACCGAAAAACTTTCCGCCTCATTCCCGATACTCCATTGGCGTTACTCCGGTTTGCGATTTAAAAAACCTCACAAATGCCGTTGATTCCTGAAAATTAAGACGGGTGGCAATTTCGTAAACCATTAGGCCTGAATGTTTTAAAAGTATTTTTGCCTGCAAAATCGTCTGACGGTTTATCCAATCCATCACAGTCTGATTACTGTAATTTTTGATGACGGTACTCAGACGGTTTGGCGATAGAAATAGTTTATCGGCGTAAAAATCTATGCGGCGGTGTTGAGCCCCAAATTCGTTGACCAAATCTATAAACCGATTGAAAACTTCTTCGGCACGCGAGCCTTTTTTATCAACGTTTTGTTGCTGAATTTCAACGTTTTGAATATGATGAAGGTCGTTGAAAAGTGCAGTTTGAAGTAGTTGTAACGTGCGGATAGAATAGGTGTCTTTGCCTAACACTTTTTTCATAAGGTTGATATAGTCGCCGGTGCGGACAAAGTCGGTTTCGTTGAGCCTTAAAACCGTAACATTGTCGAAACCAAAAGGCTTGGGCATAGTTTCGTAACTAAATGCCTGAATCTTGAAATCGTCGCTAATACTTTGATACTCAATGATTGCAGCGGGTGGCAGACAGATTACCGTCCCGACATTGAGGTCGTACATTTTGAGGTTTGCCAAAATTCGCGCATTACCTCCCGTTACCCTTACAAAACGTCCTTCTGAGAGTTGGTACGGCTGAAAAATCGTCAACTATGGAAGCAAACAAAATCAATGGCGAGGCTAAGAGCCTTGTATTAGACAACGGTGCAGAAATCACCTACTGCGAACTCGGCACACAAAACGAGGAAGTGTTAATCAGCGGTGCATTCTTTTTCCACACTTTTATGCCCGTGTTGGAGATTTTGGCGCAGCGTTACCACGTTTATGGTATCGTGATGCGTTTCGACGGCAATGCCGACATTTTCGACACCGACGGCGGCGTGCATTGGACACGTCAGTGGGGCAAAGACGTTTATGATTTTGCCGTAAAGATGGGCATTAAGAAGTTTCATTATGTGGGCAAATCCCAAATACGCCGCACACCCCGAAAAAATTTGGGATTCGCTCGACGACTGCGAACGCGACCTTCGCAACGCAACCGTTCCCATCGGTTATATGTTCGGCTCGGAAGATCCGCTTATGAACGACTATTACACGTCGAATATGTACATTTGGCGTGTAACGAAAGGTTGTCATTTCACAATCCTCAACGGCGAGAAACACCTTATGGAAATCGACACTCCCGAACGTGTTGCCGACGAAGCATTAGCGTTCATCAACCAAGCACACAAGAATTACGATTAATCAAAACCAGCCGTCCGGATTGAATTGTTCGGACGGCTGTGTTTAATCAGTTTAGAGAAATTTCTTTCTGCAATTACTCCACCACCTCAAACTTCACATCGTGCTTTGCTTGGCGCTTGCTCCAACCGATGCATCACACCTCTATCACGCCACTTTTGTTGTGTTCGTATACGTCTTTGACCGTTGTACCAATTTTGATTATTATTCTTTGCAAATTTACAATTAATAATCAATCTGTCAAAAAAAAATATTTTCTACACAAAACTACAAAAATTACAAAAAAAAATCTTATTTTTGTAGAAAATAATTTAAAAATACAATACATCATGAAATTAAAAACTGTATTCGCTTTAATGCTTCTCTTGCCGTTATACACAATGGCTCAATCAGTTAAAGAAGAGGCATACGCTGTTTTCAAAGACAGAACTTTGACTTTTTACTACGGTAGCAACAAACCCCAAGGTGCGTATGATGTGGAAAGAACTTATGATTATGAATTTAGTCAGGTAAAAAATATTAAGGAATGGTATCAAAAATGGGACTTATATACAGTTGTTTTTGACGAGTCCTTTAAGAAATATCGTCCAAAAAGTTGTAAAAGTTGGTTTAAGGATTGCGCGGAACTCAAATCCATCATTGGCATGAAAGAATATCTTAATACTGAAAACGTTACGGATATGGAAGATATGTTTTCTAATTGTCAAAGACTTACGAGCCTTGATGTCAGCGGATTAAATACTCAAAACGTTACAAACATGTCTAATATGTTTAGAGATTGTAAACACATTACAAATCTTGATATCAGCGGATTCAACACTCAAAAAGTTACCAATATGTCTAATATGTTTTTGGGTTGTAAAAACCTGACGAGCCTTGATGTAAGTCGGTTCAATACTGAAAAAGTAACGGATATGAGTGATATGTTCAGAGATTGTCAACTTCTAACGAGTCTTGATGTAAAAGGGTTTAATACTCAAAACGTTACAAATATGTCTAATATGTTCTGTAATTGTAAAAAACTTACAAGCGTTAATGTTAGCGGTTTCAACACTCAAAACGTTACAAATATGTCCGGTATGTTTAAGGATTGTTCCTCAATTACGAGCATTGATGTCAGCGGATTCAATACGGAAAAAGTAACGGATATGAGTTATATGTTTTTGAATTGTTCTCTTATTACGAGCCTTGATGTCAGCAAATTTAAAACAGAAAAAGTAACGGATATGAGTTATATGTTTAGTGCTTGTCCTCTTATTACAAGCCTTGATTTAAGCGGGTTTAATACGGGAAAAGTAGCGTTTATGTCTTGTATGTTTAACGGAAGCAAAAACCTTAAAACCATTTATATTGGTCAAGGTTGGAAGATTAACAAAAAAACGGACGGTCTTGAAATGTTTAAAGATTGCATAAACCTTATCGGCGGACAAGGAACTAAATATGACGAATCAAAAATTGACACTCAATACGCCCAAATCGACGGTGGTAAAGAACTCCCCGGATATTTTACGAAGAAATAATTTTTTAAACAACAAAACACGAAAACCGCTAATTTTTAGTGTTTTTCGTGGTTTGTTATTTTTTTATGCTGCCGCACGATACTCTGTCGGTGTCTTGCCGGTCTTCCGCTTAAAAAACCTCACAAAATGCTGCGGATAGCCGAAGCCGAGGGTATAAGCCACTTCCGAAATGCTGATTGAAGGCGTGTTGAGGAGTTCCTTGGCACGTTTTACGATGGCATCGCCGATGAAATCCTGCGCCGTCTTGCCGGTCTCGGTCTTTACCAATTCGCCAAAATATCCGGGCGTGAGGCTGCATTTTTCGGCGAAATATGCCACCGACGGAATGCCCTCTGACTCAGCCTTTTGTGTGATGTATTCGCGGAGAAGTTTCTCAAATTTTTTCACAATTTCGTGGTTGATTTCCTCGCGGGTGATGAACTGACGGTCGTAAAACCTCAGACAATAATTCAAGAGCAATTCGATGTTTGAGACGATGAGTTCGCGGGTGTGCTTGTCGATGGCGTGGCGGAGTTCCTGCGAAATC
>JAFPZK010000025.1 GCA_017417315.1 Bacteroidales bacterium | reverse complement strand
CAAAATTAGTAAAAATAAAATTAAAATTAAAAAAAAAATTAAGATTTTTTTTGCAATTTGACAAAAAGTATTTACATTTGCACTACTCAAAAATCAAATTTACAAGTTATAAACAAATATGTTGGAATACTCTATTGCGGATATTTCCCAAATCACGGGCATAAAGGCATTTACGCTCCGTGCTTGGGAAAAACGCTACGGCATTATAGAGCCGTCGAGAACGGGGACTAACATCAGGAAATACAGCGGAGACGACCTTCATAAACTTTTAGCCGTTTCCGCTTTGGTGAAAAACGGGTTCAAGATTTCCGAAGTTTGCGATTTTACGCAAGACGAAATCCGTCAAAAATTGGGTACGGTATTTGCACATGAAAACGTGCGGGCTAAAACCGGACAATTGATGAAACAGGCATTAAATTTTGACGGAAAGAGTTTTGACAAAACTCTCAAACACGAGATTATAGAATCGGGCATTGAAGCCGCTATTCAGAATGTTATTCTCCCCTTTATGCAAGAGGCTGAAAACAAATGGATTCAAGACGCGGACTTTTTGCCTCAAAAGCAGTTTGCATACGATTTGATACGCCGCCGTCTTATTGTTGCGGCAGATTCGGAGGAAAACGAAAACGGTGATAAAATATTGATTTTTACGCCGTTTGAAGATTTTTCGGAACTTTCGCTCCTTATTGCTGACTATATTCTAAAAAAATACGGCGGTTGTCCTGTATATTGTGGCGAAAACGTTTCTGTTGCTCAGGCAAAAAAGGCTTTTGAAGAGTCTTCTTGCAAAAAAGTTATGATGATAGGCTCGTTGGTTGACGGTCTGAAAGACATCTCTGATTTTGCAAAATCACTTGATAGTCAATTTGTTAACGCAGAAAAAATCATATTTCACAAAAACTCGGAAGATATTGTGGATTGTTATCCCGATATAAATTTCCTACGCGATGTTGACGATTTGAAACAATACCTTAATGAACCTTGATACGGAAATAAAATTCCTTCGCGGAGTAGGTCCTCAAAAAGCCTCAACACTTGAAAAAGAATTGAATATCAGGACTTTTGAGGACTTAATCTATTATTTTCCTTATAAATACATCGACAAAAGTAAATTTTATTTTACAACCGACATTCTTTCCGATGCGGTTGCCGTACAATTAAAAGGTGTGATTTCTAATTTTCATCTCGAAGGTCAGGGGCATAAACAACGTTTAACAGCAAAATTTTCCGACGAAAGAGGAAGTATCGAACTCATTTGGTTTCAAGGGATTAAGTGGGTTCAGGAGTCGATTGTAAAAGGCAAAGAATATATCATTTACGGTAAACCGTCTTTGTATCAAGGCGGCTGGACGATTGCGCACCCGGAAATCGAAGACCCGATAAAACAGCAAGGCACAGTGCCGATAAAATTTTATCCTCAATATTCTACTTCTGACGGCTTGAAAACCAGCAAAATAAACAGCCGCACGATAGCAGGACTTCAAAAAAATTTGTGGTCAGTAATAAAAAGTTCTGATATAGCGGAAACTTTACCGAACTATATTCTAAATAAATTTCACTTAATGCCGCTTTATGATGCTTTGCGTAATATACACTTTCCATTATCGGACGAGGTTTTGAACAAAGCGCGTGCAAGGCTGAAATTTGAAGAACTTTTTTACATTCAACTTAACATTTTGAAATTTAAAGCCGACAAAGAAGAAAAATCCCACGGCTTTATTTTCAAGACTGTCGGCGAAAATTTCAATAATTTTTATAACAATTATTTACCGTTTTCGCTGACGAATGCGCAAAAACGTGTCATCAAAGAAATTCGTAAAGATTTTTTGACTGGACGTCAGACTAACCGTCTGATTCAGGGCGATGTAGGCTCAGGCAAAACGCTTGTAGCGTTGATGAGTATGTTGATTGCCATTGACAATGGTTTTCAGGCTTGCATAATGGCTCCGACTGAAATTCTTGCCCGTCAGCATTTTCAGACGATTAAGGACTTTTTGAAAGATATGCCGTTAAATGTTGAAATTTTAACGGGGACTTCAACGAAAAAAGAGCGCAAAAAAATTCACGAAAGCCTTGAAGACGGGACACTTAACATTCTTGTCGGCACTCACGCATTGATAGAAGATGACGTTATTTTTCAGAATCTCGGACTTGCGGTAATTGACGAGCAGCACCGTTTCGGCGTGGCGCAAAGGGCAAAACTTTATAAGAAAAACAATGTTCTTCCGCCACATGTTTTGGTGATGACGGCAACCCCGATTCCGAGAACTTTGTCAATGACACTTTACGGTGATTTGGACATTTCGGTCATTGACGAGTTGCCGCCGGGTAGAAAACCTATTAAAACCGTTCATTCATACGATTCTAAGCGGTTGATGGTTTTTAAATTCCTGAAAGACCAAATTGCTGAGGGTCGTCAGGTTTACATTGTTTATCCGTTGATTGAGGAGAGCAAAAACTTTGATTATAAGGACTTAACGGACGGTTACGAGTCGATAACGCGGGCTTTTCCTCAGCCTCAGTATAATGTGAGCATGGTTCACGGCAGGCTGAAACCCGAAGAAAAAGAGTTTGAAATGCAGCGTTTTGTCAAGGGCGAAACGCAGATTATGGTAGCCACAACGGTGATTGAAGTCGGTGTCAACGTTCCGAACGCGAGCATTATGGTGATTGAAAGCGCGGAAAAATTCGGACTTTCACAACTTCATCAACTTCGCGGAAGAGTCGGCAGAGGAGATTATCAAAGTTACTGTATATTAATGAGTTCGTTCAAATTGTCAACAGATGCAAGAAAACGTCTTGACATTATGTGCGAGACAACTGACGGATTTCGGATTTCGGAAGAGGACTTAAAACTTCGCGGTCCGGGTGATATGGATTCAACACAGCAGTCGGGAACGCCGATGCAACTTAAAATAGCAGATTTGGTTCATGACGGACAACTTCTGAATGTTGCCCGCAGTGCGGCGTATGATGTTTTGGAGTCAGATCCTGAACTCTCAAAACCTGAAAACCAGATACTTAGAAAACGCCGTCAAGTAATTTTCAACAAGGAACAACACTGGTCGAGGATTTCGTAAAATTTGGATTTTGAGAAAAAAATTTCTATCTTTACGCCCGAAAATCATATATATATATAGGTATGCTCGAAGAAGAACTCAAAAACAGAATTGCAACAAAGTTTTTCAAAAAATTTGATTGCGACGCAATTATCAAACGCATTGACTTTTGTGTTTCCACAATGTGGCACACACCGCTCTTGTGGGCAGAAGCCAAACAATCGCCGACCGACATTTACAAAATGTTGGCTCAATTGTTATTGACTATAAAACAAGACGTTTATGATAATCTGCCGCCTAAATTTTTGGGTTGTTTTGATAATGAAAAAATTGCTTTCGTTCAATACTACGAAGTTCTGCAAGTTTTTAATCTCAACGATTTTAATTGGACTCAAACACCGTCCAATGTTGATGACAAAACTATTGAAACCGTAAAAAAAACAATCAGAGCAGATAAAGTTTTCACATTTTATTTTAAAGATGATGAAAAGGAAATTCATAATTTCATAGAAGAAAATTTCAAGGACGGCGGTTCGTTATTGTCAACTTTAATAGATAAGAACAATTTTATTTTTGTTTATCAAAAATGGCACAAAATTGTTATGCCATACATCAACGCCGATTGGGAAAAACTCAAAAATCAATACGGTATTTATGACCGCGATTTTTTCTTAGCAGAATTGAATATTGATGACAATGATACGCCTGAGATTCACGATGATAAGACAGCATACCCCGATTTTTACATTACATTCAATGCTAATTTACCCACGCCATACACTCTGAAACGTACCGACGATTTTGGTATGGATTTTCTCGTAACATTCAAGTTCAAAAACGGCGGCTTAGAAAAATATGCTGATTTTTGGAAACGTTATAAACGTCCGCCCAAAAATATGTATTGGAACTACATAATCAATCGTTTGGATTTGCTTGTGCCGCAAGATGTTAGGGAACGAAAAGGCGCATTTTTTACACCGCAGGTTTGGGTCGAAAAATCGCAAAGTTACTTGGCTAACTTGTTGGGTGAAAATTGGCAGGAAGAATATTACATTTGGGATTGTTGTGCGGGAACGGGTAATCTCTTGAACGGCTTGACAAACAAATACAATATTTTTGCCTCAACACTTGATTATCAAGATGTTGACGTAATGAAAGAACGTATAAAAAACGGTGCAAATTTGTTGGAAAGCCACGTTTTTCAGTTTGATTTTTTGAACGATGAATTTTTGCCAAAAGGTTATCAAGAACCGCAATCGAAAGTCAGAACTATGGCAGAAAAATTGCAACCGAAAAAAGATTGTAAACTTCCGCCGGATTTGTACAAAATTCTTATTGACCCCGAAAAATGCAAAAAACTTGTCATTTACATCAATCCGCCGTATGCTGAGGCTACTGCGAGCAGTACAATCAGCGGCGGGAAACGTCATAAAGCAGGCGTGTCCGCTAACAAGGCATATTTGAAATACGTCAACCAACTCGGGCGCGGTATAAATGAAGTTTTTGCACAGTTTTTAGCAAGAATTTATTATGAAATTCCGCAAGCATATATTGCGCATTTTTCCAAGATAAAAATTCTTACGGCACAGAATTTTACGAATTTCAGGAATAATTTTCAGGCAAAACTCGAAAAACTTTTCCTTGTTCCGGGCAATAGTTTCGACAATGTAAAAGGATCGTTTCCGATTGGATTTTTTATTTGGAACACCCGAATTAAAGAGAGTTTTAAGACTATAACTGCCGACGCTTATGATGCCGACAACAATTTTTATTGCAAGAAAAAAATTTTTTCTGTTGAGAAAAACAAAGTGATATTGAATTGGATGTCAGAATATTATGACAACTATTCAGAACGTTTGGCATATATGGTGAGGGGTGCATCCGATTTTCAGAACAACAGAATTATTTTCATAACACTTAATCCGTCATCGGCGGTTGTTGAACATTCGCAAACGCATAGTATTACGGCAAACAACTTGATTCAAAGTTGCATTTTTGTAGCGGTAAGAACTGTTATTAATTCTGATTGGCTTAATGACCGCGATCAATTTCTTTACCCTAACAACAAGTGGAAAAAGGACATTGAGTTTCAGACCAACTGTTTAATTTATACGTTGTTTCATACAAAAAACAATGTTTCTGGTAAAAATGGCATCAATCATTGGATTCCATTTTCAGAACGGGAGGTAAATGCGCCGGCATTATTCGACAGCCATTTTATGAAGGATTTTTTGGACGGGAAAATAGAAACAAGCAAAAACGATAATCTTTTTGGTGAAAAAACGTCTCAAATTGATTTACAAGTTTCTGAAATAGCCCAAAAAGTTCTTGATTCTGGTCGTGAAATTTGGAAATACTATTTCACAATGGAAGATGCAAATCCGAATGCAAGTCTTTATGATATTAAAGAGTATTTTCAGGGCAGAAACGACAAAGGCAAAATGAATGCAACTTCCAATGACAAAGTATATAACGAATTAATGGAAAGTCTTAGAAACAGTATGAGACTATTGTCAGACGAAATCAAGCCGAAAGTTTATGAATACGGATTTTTGAGGTAGTAAAAAAAAGAGCCGCAAATTTTGCGGCTCCATAAAAGTTATTTTTGTATAAGAAATTACTTCGTGATAACTTTTGCCATTTCCAATACTTTGTTAGAATAACCCCACTCGTTGTCGTACCAAGCACAAACTTTAACGAATGTTTTATCCAACTGAATACCTGCTTTTTCGTCGAAAATAGAGGTACGAGCATCGTTACGGAAGTCAGTTGAAACAACAGCCTCGTTGGTGTAACCGAGAACGCCTTTCAATTCGCCTTCTGATGCTTCTTTCATTGCAGCGCAGATTTCTTCGTAAGAAGCCTCTTTTGCCAATTCGCAGGTCAAGTCTACGAAAGAAACGTCAGAGGTAGGAACGCGCAATGACATACCGGTCAATTTACCGTTCAAAGCCGGAAGAACTTTACCTACTGCTTTTGCAGCACCCGTTGAAGACGGAATGATGTTTTCGAGGATACCGCGACCGCCTCTCCAATCTTTCTTAG
The DNA here is from genome assembly GCA_017417315.1 of Bacteroidales bacterium. Taxonomy (GTDB): domain Bacteria; phylum Bacteroidota; class Bacteroidia; order Bacteroidales; family UBA3824; genus UBA3824. The sequence goes on along the minus strand of JAFPZK010000025.1, from coordinate 572 downwards.
AAGGACCGTCAACTGTTTTCTGAGTAGCAGTTGCAGCGTGTACAGTAGTCATCAAACCTCTTACGATACCGAATTTGTCGTTCAAAACCTTAGAAATCGGTGCCAAGCAGTTTGTTGTGCAAGATGCGTTAGAGATGATGGTCTGACCAGCGTAAGTATTGTGGTTAACACCGTATACGAACATCGGAGTAGCATCTTTTGAAGGAGCTGACATGATAACTTTCTTTGCACCAGCTTTGATGTGAGCCTCAGCGAGTTCAGCGGTCAAGAAGAAACCGGTTGATTCAACTACTACGTCTACGCCCAAAGCACCCCAAGTGATGTTTGCAGGATCTTTTTCAGCGAAGATCTGGATTTTGTTACCGTCAACAATCATAAAGTTGCCGTCAACTTTGATGTCGTGGTTGAAATGACCGTGAACTGAATCGTATTTGAGCATGTAAGCCAAATAATCAGCATCCAAAAGGTCATTGATACCTACAACTTGAATGTCTTTACCGAAGTTTTCTACTGCTGCGCGGAAAACCATACGTCCGATACGGCCGAAACCGTTGATACCTAATTTAATCATT
>JAFPZK010000024.1 GCA_017417315.1 Bacteroidales bacterium | reverse complement strand
ATTTTTGCTATACGGTCTTCGCCGTAACCTTTCTCAAAGTGCAAACGCATCACTTCATCGTAATACTTTTGTCGTTTCTCTGTCTTGTCTTTATACATTTTGAACTCTTATTAGGAGTCAACTTTTTTCAGATGAAGACAATTTGTACCTAAATCGAGTCCTAATATCTTTTTCATGGTTGTTAAATTTTTCTTCCAAAAATATGAAAAAAAATTTGACTATCAAAAAAAATATTTATAGATTTGCCTCATAAATTTTGAAAGCAATTCACAATAAGGATTATTCCGTTGTGAAAACATTTAAGGCGGCTTGAATAAAATCAAGTCGCCTTTTTTTAGATGCCCCAAAAAAAATCGTCATTTTTTGACTGTTTTCTTGACCTTTTTTATATATTTGCAGCATTTAATAATTAATTTTTACACTTTAAAAAAAATATGCTGAAAAGAACATTTACCGCTTTGACGTTTGCCGCTTTACTTGCCGGCTGTTCAGGCGGAGGACAAAACAATCAGGCGGCTCAAAACGCTAATTTTGAGCGCATTAAAGCCGACCAAATCGGCTACAAAACTAATATGGCAAAAATAGCCGTCATTCCCGAAACAGGTGCAGAAGATTTTGAACTCGAAGACGTTGTTTCTCAAAAAACGGTTTACACCGGCAAGGCTTCCGAAGTTAAAGAATGGGAGTTTTCTAAAACCAAAGTCCGTAAAGCCGATTTTTCCGACTTCAACAAAGAGGGCGTTTATATTATAAAATGCAAAGGCGCACAAAACTCTTATCCGTTTGCCATTGGTCAGGGCATTTATGACGACCTTGCCATAAAAGCCATGAAATCATATTATTATGCCCGTTGCAGCGAAGAAATCAAACCCGAATACGGCGGAAAATATGCCCGTCCTGCTGCTCACCCCGACGACAAAATCAAAATTCATGCCTCTGCCGTAGGTCCTAAACGCAAAGAAGGCGACATAATTTCCTCACCGGGCGGCTGGTATGATGCCGGCGATTATAACAAATATATCGTTAATTCGTCAATTTCGGTTTGGGAAATTCTCAACACGATAGAACTTTATCCCGATTATTGCAAAAAACTCAGCCTCAACATTCCTGAAAGTAAAAACGCTTTGCCCGATATTTTGGACGAAGTTTTGGTGAATTTGCGTTGGATGTTAACAATGCAAGACCCTGATGACGGTGGTGTTTATCACAAACTTACGGCACTGGGTTTCAACGGAATGGTTATGCCGCAGGACGATAAAGACGAGCGTTTTGTCATCAAAAAATCTACTACGGCGGCTCTGGATTTTGCAGCAGTTTGTGCTAAGGCTTCAAGGGTTTTGACAAAGTATGAAACCGAACTTCCGAAACTCTCCGACACTTTGAAAAACGCAGCAATTTCGGCTTGGAAATGGGCGCAAAAAAATCCCGAAATTCTTTACGACAAAAATCCCGAAGGCGTTTTTACGGGTATGTACAACGACACCGAAATCCGCGACGAATTTACGTGGGCGGCTCTTGAAATGGTGCTGTTAACAGGTGATAAAAATTATTTAAAAAATATCTCGCAAGAAGATTTTGCGTTTAAAGTACCTGCTTGGGATTCAACGAGTTGTCTCGGCATTGCCTCGGTTTTGAACAATCCTACACAAAAGGAAAAATTCGACGAAAACTTCTATAATTTCTTCAAAGACGGTTTCATAAAATTGGCTGACGAGGTTTTGAAAAACTATGAAAACTCGGCTTACGCAACGCCTTTGACGTTTTTTCCTTGGGGCTCTAATTCAGTTGCCGCAAATCAGGGCTTAATTCTTGTAACTGCTTATAATACAACGGGTAACACGAAATATTTGGAGGCGGCTCAGGCTGACTTGCATTATATTTTAGGACGCAATCCTTTGGATTATTGTTTTGTGACAGGTTTCGGAAGCAAACCCGTGAAATATGTTCACGACCGCAGAACCGTTGCTGACGACATTGACGACCCCGTTTCCGGCTATTTGTGCGGAGGTCCTTATGAAAAAGCAGGCGGCGATGTTCCTGATTCGCTGTACACCTCAACAGCACCCGCAATGCGCTATCTTGACAATCATAACAGTTACACAACTAACGAGATAGCAATCAATTGGAACGCTGCACTTGTATTTTTGGTTTATGCACTTCACTGATGTTCATACACATTTTTTTAATGCTTTCAACACTTTTGTGATTGATGTCTCGGACGATTTCACAAAAGCATTGAAAGCAGATTTTTTTTCTGTCGGCGTTCACCCGAGGACAGAAAAAACTCTTGAAGATTTAGAGGATATTTTTTTGGCTCTCAATCTTTTAGCCCAAGAAAAAAACTGCGTTGCAATCGGTGAGTGTGGTTTTGACAAGTTTTCGCCGCTGTCTTTATCAGAACAAGAAAAAATTTTTAAAACACAAATCCTTATTGCTCAGCGTTTTTCAAAGCCTTTAATAATCCATTGCGTAAGGCTCTACAACGAGGTCATAAGAGTATTGAAAAAAACTAATTTTACTCTTCCCGTAATCTTTCACGGCTATAATGCAGACATTCAGACGACAAAAAATCTGTTAAAATATCCGAACATAAATTTCTCATTTACAGAAAAATCTTTGACGGGGGAGAAATCACTGCCTGAAATTCCGTTAGAAAGAATTTTTGTGGAAAGCGATACGAACGAAAAAACTAATTTTGCAAGTCTAATAAAAAAAATTGCAGATATAAAAAATACCGGTTTTGACGAAATCAAGACCGGTATTGATAAAAATTTTGAACGGCTATTTTGCCAATTTTAAATGGAAGTTTTCAGCAAAAACGGCCTGAACCGCTTGAAGTTTTTTGTCGGCTTCTTTCAATTTGGTGTCCGCATCTTTGTACATTAAGTCCCATTTTGCCTTCAATTCGGGCGTAAACTCGTTTTCGGGTACTTTATAAAGTCTGACAAGTTCATCAGCCTCGTTTTCAGCAACCGATTTATAAACATTTAAATACTCCAAAACGGCAACTTTTAAGATTTCACCGTCTTTAACGGGAGTGATGTCCGTAACGTTTTCAATCGCCTTATTGGTCTGACTCGTAAAAACTAAGAGTGCGGAATCCATTTTTCGGGCGATGTATGTGTCGTAAGTTTCAAGCAAGCCGTCGTATGCCATGACAACTTTTTTCTGTTCCGACATAACTCTGTCGTTGAAGGCTGCCGCTTCTTTCGGCGAAGGTTTGCAAGAGGACAACATCGTCAAAAACAATGCTGAAATATATAAGACTACCCGTTTCATTTTTTCAAATCGTTTTGAATTTCGTTATAAGCATTTTCTACTTTTTGGGTAGCCTGATTAACTTTTTGTTTTACTGAATTATCCAAGTCGTCCCATTTTTTTCTTAATGCTTCCGTAAAAGAAGTGTCGGGAAGTTTGTAAATTCTAATTTGCTCAATTGCTTCGTTTTTAGCAACCGATTTCATAACGGCAATTTTTTCCTCAATTGCGCCCGTAAGTTTTTGATTCTGACTCAAAGGCTTGATTTGCTGAATTTTAGACTGAGCGTTGTCAAGATAAGAATTAAGACCTTCGAGAGCCGCGTCCATAGTTGCGGGGTGATAAGACTGATAAGCGTCGTCAAGACGTCTGTAAACGCTGTCAAGTTCTTTGTTGACAAGTAATTGTGCCTCAGCCGTGGCTTTTATCTGCTCTTTTGTAGGTCCGCTTTGACAAGAAAGAAGTCCTGCAAAAGATACTGCAAGTAACGTTAAAGATTTTAATGTTTTCATTGTTGAGATGTTTTTCTTAAAATTTTTCTGCGCAAAATTACAAAATTTTATAATACCGTCCCTACGACTTTTTTAAAAAACGTTAATTTGAGCGAAATTTTATAAAAACTATTGTCTGAGAAAACCTAATTTTCTAATTTTGCATATCAAAATTTTTAATGACATGACACAAGTTGTTGATATTAAAGAATTAAACGAAAAAATTAAACAGGAAAGTTCCTTCATTGACCTCGTAACGATGGAAATGGGTAAAGTAATCGTCGGTCAAAAACAACTCACCGAAGGACTTTTAATCGGACTTTTAAGCAACGGACACGTACTCCTTGAAGGCGTGCCAGGTTTGGCTAAAACGTTAGCAATTAAGACGTTATCCCAAATCGTAGAGTCTAAGTTCAACAGAATACAGTTTACGCCTGATTTGCTGCCGGCTGACCTCTTGGGTACAATGATTTATTCGCAAAAAAGCGAAGAATTTGTTGTGAAAAAAGGTCCCGTTTTCGCTAATTTTATTTTGGCGGACGAAATCAACCGTAGTCCCGCAAAGGTTCAGAGTGCGCTTTTGGAGGCAATGCAGGAGCATCAAGTAACAATCGGAGAAGAAACTTTCAAACTCGACGACCCGTTCCTTGTTTTGGCAACTCAAAACCCTATCGAACAGGAAGGTACTTACCCGTTGCCTGAGGCACAAGTCGACCGTTTTATGCTGAAAATCATAGTTTCATATCCTAAAAAAGACGAAGAGAAACTCATTATCCGTCAGAATATTACGGGCGAATTTCCGAAAGCAAACCAAATTCTCAAAGCCTCTGACATCGTTCACGCAAGAGAAGTGGTTAAAGAGGTGTATATTGACGAAAAAATCGAACAATATATCGTTGACATCGTTTCCGCAACAAGAAATCCTGAAAACTATAACTTACAACAGTTCAAGGAGTTGATAAGTTACGGAGCATCTCCGCGTGCAGGTATTTCGTTAGCAAAGGCTTCAAAAGCATACGCCTTTATCAAAAGAAGAGGTTATGTTATCCCCGAAGATGTCAGGGCGGTTTGCCACCCCGTATTAAGACATCGTATCGGATTGAGTTATGAGGCTGAGGCTCAGAATATTACGACCGAAGAAATCGTCAGCGAAATTTTAAATGCAGTGCAAGTACCGTAGACATTATGGAAACTTCCGATATTTTAAAAAAGGTAAGGAAAATTGAAATCAAAACCCGCGGACTTAGCAATCATTTGTTTGCCGGAGAATATCACAGTGCGTTCAAAGGCAGGGGAATGTCTTTTTCCGAGGTCAGAGAATATCAATACGGCGACGACGTGCGAAACATAGATTGGAATGTTACCGCTCGTTATAACCGCCCGTATATCAAGGTGTTTGAGGAAGAAAGGGAACTGACGGTAATTATGTTAGTTGACGTCAGCGGCTCAACGGATTTCGGTAGCGTAGAAAATTCAAAACGCGATTTCATAACCGAAATTGCCGCCTGCCTTTCGTTTTCGGCAATTTCCAACAACGACAAAATAGGCGTGATTTTCTTTTCGGACATCATCGAAAAGTTTATTCCGCCGAAAAAAGGACGTTCTCATATCTTGCGGATTATCAGAGAGTTGTTGACGTTTAAACCCGAAGGAAAAGGCACAAATCCTGCTCTTGCGTTAGAATATCTGACACGGGTTATCAAAAAACGGAGTACGGCATTTTTGATTTCGGATTTTATTTGCGGTGACTTTTCTCAGGCCTTGAGAATCGCAAGTCACAAACACGATTTGATGGCTCTCAACGTTTATGACCCGAAAGATATGCAACTTCCTGATGTCGGACTTGTAAGCATGATAGATGCCGAAACCGGAAAAAATATACTTGTAGATACCTCAAACAAGGTCGTAAGGGAAAATTTTGAAGCACAAGCCAAACAAAGAACCCTAAAAACCGAAGAAGTTTTCAAACACGCGGGCGTGGACTGTGCCGTTATCGCCGATGACGAAGATTATGTTCAACCGCTGATAAAACTTTTTAAATCAAGATAATGAAACTGAAATTTTCTATATTATTGGTTTTCGTATGTTTAGTCTCTTACAACGCTAAGGCTCAGACAGTTAAGGCGACGTTAGACTCCAATATCGTAGAGTTCGGTAACCCCGTCCGCCTTACAATAACTGCTAACGTAAATTCAGGACAAAAAACGTATTTCCCGAATTTCAAAAACGGAAAAATCACCGATGTTTTGGAGTTAATCACGGAATTAAAACCCGATACGGCGGTTTCTCAGGATAGGAAGCAGGTAACTTTTACGCATACTTATTTAATAACCTCTTTCAAAGACACCGCATTGTATGTGCCGCAGTTGAAAATAAGGGTAGGAGGGGACACCCTCTTGACTGACTCTTTGAAACTGACATTCACGCTTTTACAAGGTGTTGACTCGACTTTCACAGCCGAAATCGACACCACAAAAACGATGAAAATTTTCGACATCGTACCCGTAAAAGAAACGCCGTGGACGTTTGAAGAGTTTTGGGCAAGGTTTTCCAAATTGATTCTTATCTTGCTGATTGTCGCAGTGTTAGCCTCAATCGCAACTTATATGTATATCCGTTGGAAAAACAACAAACCGATTATCCCTGTCTTAAAACCAAAAGAGCCGGCTGACAAGGTTGCTTTACGCGAACTCCAAAAATTAAAAGACGGAAAACTCTGGCAACAAGGTCGCACAAAAGAGTATTATTCTGTTTTGACGGAGATTTTAAAGCGTTATATTTCTGACCGTTACGGCAATTCAGTAATGGAGATGACCTCTGACGAAACGCTCAAAAGTCTTAAAAACGACCTCGCTGAAAAAGAGGAAAGTTATCAGGGATTGAAGTTTATTTTCGGAATTGCGGATTTCGTGAAGTTTGCTAAACTCGAACCGCTTCCCGATGAAAACGATAATTCAATGAGTTACGCTTTTAAATTCGTTGAAATGACCAAAAAAGTTCCAGTCGCAGCAGAAAACGGCGACGAAGTAAAAAAGGTATAGAAATGTTTGAATTTACACAATTTGCATATCCTAACCGCTTGTGGCTACTCGTAGTTTTGCCGCTTTTGGGGGTGTGGTATTTTTTCAAACTGAAAGGTTTTAATCCCGCGTTGAAATTCTCTACATTAGAGGGTTTCGGGGCTGAAAAAATGACTTTCAGAAAAATTATGGCGTACATTCCCCTTGTGCTTAACTTCTTAGTCATCGGACTGATAATCATCGCAATAGCAAGACCTCAGACCACAAGCGAAAACGAAAAAACCGAAAAAGAAGGTATCGACATCGTTTTAGCGATGGACATTTCCGGCTCTATGGAGGCGTGCGATTTCAAGCCTAACAGATTGGAAGCCGCAAAAAATGTCGCCTCAGAGTTTATTCAAGCGCGAGAAAACGACCGCATGGGAATCGTGCTTTTTGCGGGCGAAAGTTTTACGCAGTGTCCGCTCACCGGCGATCACCCGACACTTATTAATTTGATGTCGCAGGTCAAAAACGGCATCATTGAGGACGGCACGGCAATCGGTCTCGGACTTGCAAACGCGGTCGCAAGAATAAAAAACAGCAACGCCAAAAGCAAAGTGATTATCCTCCTGACCGATGGTATGAACAACTGCGGTGAAATAGAACCCGTTACGGCGGCTGAAATTGCTGCAAACTACGGTATCAGAGTTTACACAATCGGTGTCGGCACTAATGGCGAAGCACCTTTCCCGATGTACGATGCTTGGGGCAGAAAATTTTATCAGAATGTCCCCGTCGAAATTGACGAGGCAACACTTTCGAAAATTTCGCAAATCACTGACGGAAAGTATTTTAGAGCGACTAATAATCAGGCGTTGAAAGATATTTATGCTCAAATCGACCAACTTGAAAAAACCAAAATGGAGTCGATGACAATAAGTCATGTCAACGAAAAATTTTATCCGTTTTTGGTTTTGGCGTTAATATTGTTAACATTGAAAATAATTTTGAGGTATACAATAGGAAGAATTTTACCGTAAAAAAAATGGATATACAATTTGCAAATAAAGAGGCTTTGTATTTTTTGTTTGTGATTCCGGTGCTTGCAGCATTGTTTTTTCTGTTTTTGACCCGCAGAAGAAAAGCATTGCAAAAAATCGGTTCACGCAAAGTAGTTTTGCCTTTGATTGAAGAATATTCGTCGAGCCGTCCGATTATAAAGGCGGTGTTTTTGCTGGTGGCGTTTTCGTTTTTGATTGTTGCCGTGGCAAGACCGAGAATGGGAACAAAACTCAAAGAAGTTTCAGCGGAAGGCTCTGAAATTATGATTTGTCTTGACATCAGCAATTCGATGCGGGCAACGGATATGTATCCTTCACGATTGGAAAACACAAAAAACGCAATTTCGAGTCTCGTAAAAAAACTCTCTAACGACAAAGTCGGTTTGATAATTTTTGCGGGAACAGCATTCGTTCAAGTGCCTCTTACTCAGGATTTAAAGGCGACTGACATTTTTGTTCAATCCGTTAGTTGCGACATGATTTCGGAACAGGGAACGGCATTAGGCGCGGCTTTGGATTTGGCTTTGAAGTCCTTTAATTACGACAACGATATGGCAAAAGCGGTGATTTTGATTTCGGACGGCGAAAACCATGAAGCAAATCCCGACCCGATGAAACTCGCCTCTCAATGCGCTGAAAAAGGCGTTACGGTTCACGTTATCGGCACGGGCGATGTTCGCGGCGTTCCGATTCCGAAGCGCGAAGGCTCGTCAGATTATATAAAAGACAGTCAGGGAAACGTCGTGGTTTCAAAACTTGACGAGGCATCGCTGAAACAAATTGCAAACCTCGGCGGAGGTGTTTATATCCGTGCAACTAACGGAAATTCAGGCTTTAACACCGTTTATGACCATATCTCTAAAATGAAAAAGGGCGAGTATACATCGTTTGCCGAATATGATGAAAAATTCGGCATTCCGGCATTTATTTCGCTTGTTTTCTTTTTGGCATATTGTCTGACATTAAACCGTAAAAACCGTTGGATTAAGAAGTTAGGAATTTTTGAATAAAATGAAAAAATTATTAATCATATTATTTTCAGTGCTTCCGGCTTGGGGTTGGGCGCAAAGCGAAAAACCATACGTCAGGGAAGGCAATTCGTATTACAAAGACTTGAAGTTTGAGGACGCAGAAGTTCAATATCAGAAGGGCGTTAACGAAAATTCTTCTTCTTACGAGGCCTCGTTCAACCTCGGAAATGCGTATTTCCGTCAGGGCAAATATGACGAGGCAAAAAAACTTTTGGTCAACCTTGCAAAATCTCAGACCGACCCCAAAAAAACTGCCGAATGTTATTACAATATCGGCAACACGGATTTGGGAATTTGCGAACAGTTTTTGGGAAAACAGGATATAAAAAACGCGCTTCAATCGGCTGAAAATGCGTTGGCGGATTATAAAAATTCTCTCAAAGCCAATCCTTACGACAAAAAAACGAAGTACAATTATCTTTACACTGAGAAGTTGATTGAGATGTTGAAAAACAATCCTCAACCGCCTCAGCAAAATCAAAATCAGCAGAATCAACAGAATCAGGACAATCAGAATCAAGACCAAGACCAGAATCAAAATAAGGATGGCGATGCTGACCATGACGGCATTCCTGACAGCACTGAAAAAGGTTCTAATCCTGACAAACCGCGTGACAGTGATGGCGACGGCATTCCTGATTATCGCGACCCCGATTCTGACAACGACGGCATTCCCGACAGCGTGGAAGCGGGTGAAGACCCGAAAAATCCGAAGGATACCGATCAAGACGGTACGCCGGATTATTTGGACACCGACTCTGACAATGACGGCGTTCCCGATTCGGAGCAGGCGCGAATAATTCCTCAGGATATGGCTGAAAGAATTTTGGAGGCAATTAACAAGGCTGACGAAAAAGTTCAGCAGAAGGTTAAGGACGAAAAGAACTCCAAAGGTGCGGTAAAACATGAAAAACAATGGTAAAAATAATGAAAAAGATAATATTAAGTTTGTTGTTTTTGACGACGGTTATCGCGTTAAAGGCTCAGGATTTTGAGGTTTCGATGGCAGCACCCTCAACCGTTCAGACGGGTTCGCCGTTTAGGTTGGAGGTTTCGGTCAACGCCCAAGGTGCTGATATTCCGCAACCTGACTTGTCGAAATTTCAGGTTTTAGGACGGTCAAGTTCGTCGAGTATGTCTTTCATAAACGGCGATATGACAGTAAAGCGTAGTATAATTTACACGTTGATAGCCCAAAAAGCAGGTACGTTTAATATTCCGGCTGTTACTGTCAGTTATAAAGGCAAAAATTATAACTCTAACTCTTTGGTAATCACTGCTTCCGGCGAAAGTCAACAGGCAGACGAACCTCAGAATAATCAAGGCGGCGGTCAGCAACAAGCCGACGAAACACAAACGCCTCAAACCGCAGCGAGCGACCTTTTTGTGGACATCAACTGCAACAAAAAAGACGTTTTTGTCGGCGAACAAATTATCGTTTCGGCGAGCGTGTATTCGCATTACAATATTTCGGGAGTTGAAGACGTGAAAACACCCGGTTTCAAAGGCTTTTGGGTTCAGGATATTTTTAATCCGAGAAACATAACTTTTGACCACAAATACATCGGCAACAAAGAATACTTGTATACGCTTTGGCAGAAAAAAGCGTTGTTTGCTCAAAAAATCGGCACTTTGGAAATCGACCCGTATGACATAACTTTCGTAGTTTCTGATAGTTGGGGATTTCGCCGCTCGAAAATGTCAGCGAAAAGCAAACCCGTAAAAATCAACGTCAAACCGCTTCCGGCGGGTAAGCCTGACGGTTTTGGCGGTGCAGTCGGAAATTTTACGGTGTCAATTTCGTCAGACAAAACGGAATTAAACCTTGACGAGCCGATGACGGTAAAAGTTACGGTTCAGGGTTCGGGTAACTTTAAATTGTTTGAGACCCCGAAAGTGGAATTTCCGTCAGCGTTTGAAAAATTTGAGCCGAAAAGTCAGGAAAATATTTCCGCTAACAACAACGGCATTTCAGGTACGAAAACGTTCAGTTATATGGTGATTGCACGTCAGAACGGCGAATTTGAAATTCCGGGCGTGAATTTCTCGTTTTTTGACCCCGCTTCAAAATCGTACAAAACGGTCAGCACCAAAGAGTTAGTCATTACGGTAAAAGGCGAAAGAGATTCTACGGCGCAGGCAATCAGCACGGTTATGCAGTCGGACGTTGAAAACCTCGGCTCTGACATCAAATTCATAAAAACGAACTTTAAATTAAGAAATTCAAACAAAAAATTCTTCAATTCGTTTGAATTTTGGGTAGTGATAATCTTGTTGTTTGCGCTGTTTGCGGCAGCGATTTTGTGGCGTTTGCAACAGTTGAAAAACAATGCGGATATTGTCGGCACCAAAAACCGCAGAGCCGGCAAAACTTCACGCAAACGCTTGAAAAAAGCCGCCGAATTTTTGAAACAAAACAAAAAAGACGAGTTTTATGTTGAAATCTTGTCAGCACTTTGGGGCTATCTTTCTGACAAACTTGTGATTCCGGCTTCGGATTTGTCGCGAGACAATGTCAGCGAAAAATTTGCCGAAAAAGGCATTAACGAGGAGGTTTCAAAACAAGTGATTGAGGTTTTGGATACGTGCGAATTTGAACATTACGCACCTGAGTCAATGTCAAAACCCTTGGACGAAGTATATTCGATGGCAGCACAAGCAATTGAAACTTTGGAAGTTACGATAAAGTAAATTAACTACGAAAAACGCTAAAAGCACGAAAAAAATGAAAAAAATAATTATATTAATAGTTTTGATGATTTTGGGCGTAAAAAATTACGCTCAGAATCAAGATGCAGAGGCACTTTTGAAAAAAGCCAACGATGAGTATCAAAACAAAGATTACGTTTTGGCGGCGCAATTATATGAGCAACTTCTGAGTCAGGGTTACGTGGCTGAGGAATTGAATTTCAACCTCGGTAATGCTTATTATAAAAGTGAAAATTATGCCCTCGCAATTTTGAATTACGAGCGGGCAATCAAGCAAAATCCTGATTTTGAAGACGCTAAAACGAATTTAAAATTTGCGAACCTTCATTTAAGGGACAAAATTGCTTCGATTCCCGAGTCGAACATTTCGGCGGTTTTCAACTTTTTCGTCAAAAAAGTCAGCCTTAACGTTTGGGCGGGTTTTACGTTAGCGTTTTTGATTATCGGTTTAGGACTATTTTTGTGGTATTTTTTCACGGATAATCCGAGACTTAAAAAATTTGCGTTTTCGTTCGGAGTGGTGTTTGTAATTCTCTCGTGTTTAACGCTTTGCGGCGGTTTTTATGCTGAGGGTGAAAATTCGGAAAGTACCGAAGCGGTAATAACTGCACCTGTTGTAACGGCAAAAAGTTCGCCGGACGATTCAGGCACGGATTTGTTCAGGATTCACGAAGGCTTGAAAGTTTCTATCAAAGATAAATCCGCAGATTGGATTGAAATCAGAATTTCAGACGGTAGGTCAGGCTGGGTGAAGATGTCAATGCTGGAAAAAATATAGTATGTCTGTTGTAAAAAATTTTGTAGTAAAAAAAATAAATTTTATTTTTGACAAAAAAAGGAAACTATATGGCAACAGCAGTTACATTCAACTATAATTCAGAAGTCGGTCTTTATTGGAATCTTCTTAAAGGGTTGAGTTCTTCAGTAAAAACCGAATTAGTCAACTTGTTACAAGGTTCGTTAAAGACTGATAAGCCGGATAATGCGGACAAACAACATCAAAAAGATTATTATGAAATCTTAGATAAGTTTTTGACTTATAGTAAATACGGCGAAAAATGGGACGGAGAAAACGCCGTCCCGCTTACCGAAAAAGTAAAAAATAATTTTTCTGAATTACTAAACAAAATTGATAAAAAATTATTATCGGGTATGACTATTTTTCCCGAAATTAATGGTACTTTACTCATTGATTCAACTATAAAGGAGGCTGGAATTTGTTTAGGTAATGATACATTTTCGTACTATATCACTGAAAATGATGTAATTTCAGGGCAAGATAATATTCCGTTTACCGTGAAAAAATTGATTGATACAATTAAAAAAATTAACGGCTAAAATGAATCAAATATCTGATATAGAAAATGTTGTAAGGGTAATTTTCCCCTCAACAATGATGAAAGGGGGAGAATTATTGCCGGCAGCCTTTAATCTGCGAGAATTAAAAGACGGTGCAGAAAAATGTATTTCAGTCTTTCGCCAATTTCATATAAGTTTTGAAACCGATATAAAAAAAATTTGACCGCAATAGAAATTTACCGTGCTGTGTTTTAAATGTCGGAGATATTAATACCATTAATTATGTATCTTTTCTGAATAAAACTTTCCGAAAATAATTTGTTTTTATTAATTTTGTGCCGATTAAAAATTATAATTATGGCAAAAAATACGGAAATTCTTGAAGCGTTGTTTCAAAGGCATTTCGGCAAAAAAGCCGACAAAATTGATAAAATGCCCGAATCAGGTTCTAACCGCGAATATTATTATATGGCGTGTTTAGCCGAAGACGGTTGCGAATGTGTCGGCACTATCGGAAAAGAATTTAAAGAAAACCTTGCATTTATAAGTTTTTCAAAGTCGTTTCTTTCGCAAAACCTCCCCGTGCCGGAAGTTTTGGAAATCTCTGACGATAGTCTCGCATATCTGCAAACTTATATAAAAGGTGTGTCGCTTTTTGAATACTTAGAAAGTCATCGTCAAGGCGATTATTCGCCTGATAGTAAGACCGTTGAATATTATAAAAAAGTACTGGAATTTTTACCGAAATTTCAGGTAAAATGCAGTAACTCTCTCGATTATTCAAAATGTTACCCTCGCAAAAAGTTTGACGCTCAATCAATTATGTGGGATTTAAATTATTTTAAATACTACTTTTTGAAGACCACTCATACGGTTTTTGAGGAGCAAAGTTTAGAAAGAGATTTTTTGACTTTGACTAACAATATAACTGCCGTCGGCTCTGACTATTTTATGTACCGTGATTTTCAGTCGCGAAATATAATTATTCGTGAAGACGGTCAGCCGTATTTTATTGATTTTCAGGGCGGACGAAAAGGTCCTTTGCAGTATGACGTAGCTTCGCTGTTGTTTGACGCAAAGGCATGTTTAAGCCCCGAATTAAGGGACGAACTTTTGGATTTTTATATTTCGGAACTCAAAAAATATACGGAAGTTGACGAAACACAGTTCAAAAAAGCGTTTTATTCGGTGGTTTTGATACGCATTTTGCAGGCTTTGGGAAGTTATGGTTACAGAGGCTTTTTGGAGCAGAAACCGCACTTTCTAACAAGTATTCCGCCGGCACTTCAAAACATTCGTTATCTTATTGAAACTGAAAAACTTAACATAAAAATTCCGCACATAAAAAAGTGTCTTAACTCACTTATTGAAAACCAAGAACTTTTGAGCGGAAATTCAGAGAAAACGGTTTTGACGGTTACGGTTCAGAGTTTTTCTTATCGCCGAGGGATTCCATACGATTCAAGCGGCAACGGCGGAGGTTTCGTGTTTGACTGCCGTGCGATTCACAACCCAGGACGTTACGAAAAATACAAGACCTTGACCGGCAAAAGTCCCGAAGTCATAGAGTTTTTTTCTCACGAACCGCAAATGGCAGAATTTGTGGATTTAACGCAAAAAACTGTTGCTCTGTCAGTTAAGAAATATATTCAAAGAGGTTATTCTAACTTGTCGGTAAGTTTCGGCTGCACGGGCGGACAGCACAGAAGCGTATACTGCGCTGAAAAAACTGCGGAATTTTTGAAAGAAAAATTCCCCGAAATCAATGTCGTTTTAAAACATTTGGAGCAGGAGAAGTAAATTTTGATTGAATAAGCAGGTTTTAACTCCCTGAAAATCAAGCGAAAAATTAAATAGAAAAAAAAACTCAAAAAAACTGATAAAAAATTTGCTTAATTAAATAAAATTTACTTACTTTGCACCCTGAAATAAATGATAAGATAAACAAGAAAAAAATCATATAAAATGTCACGTATTTGCGAAATCACAGGTAAAAAGTTGCAGAGAGGAAACAATGTTTCGCACTCGCACAGAAAGACAAAGAAGGCTTTTATGCCTAACTTGCATGTTAAGAAATTCTATTTAGAGGAAGAAGAACGTTGGGTAACGTTGAAAGTTTCTGCCTCGGCTGTTCGTACTATCAGCAAAAATGGTCTTAAAGCCGCTATCGAAGAGGCTGCAAAAAAAGGCTATTTGGTTAATTATTAATCTGTTAAAAAAAGAAAAGGAATAGAAAATGGCAAAGAATAAAAACAGAGTTCAGGTAATATTAGAATGTACCGAACAAAAAGAATCAGGCGTTCCGGGAATGTCTCGTTACATTACGACCAAAAATAAAAAGAATACGACCCAGCGTCTCGAATTGAAAAAGTACAATCCGTACTTGAAGAAATATACTATTCATCGTGAAATTAAGTAAAACCGTATAGAAAATGGCAAAGAAAGTAGTAGCAACCCTTAAAAAGGAAGATGCATCAGCCGGATTGACAAGAATCGTTAAGGCTGTAAGATCACCGAAAACCGGTGCATACTGTTTCAAGGAATTAATCGTTCCGCAGACAGAAGCAAAAGAAGCTCTCAAAGACTTGAAATAATTTTTTTTGAGTTTTTCTACATGATAAAAAGGACGGATACATAATAAAAAATGTGTCCGTTTTTTTTGTATTTTTGTTTGGAAAGTTGAAAAAAAAACTTTATCTTTACTTTCAGTTACGGAGTGTAAAGTTTTACACATTAAACCGCTGATTTTTAATTAATTATAAAAAAAAGACCATGGGACTTTTCGGTTTTTTTTCAAAGGAAAAGAAAGACAGCCTCAACAGCGGGTTGGCTAAAACAAAGGAAAGTGTATTCAAAAAACTTCAACGTGCGGTAGTCGGCAAATCAAAAGTTGACGACGAAGTGCTTGATAACTTGGAAGATGCGCTTATAACTTCTGATGTCGGAGTAGACACAACGGTAAAAATTATTAAACGTCTTGAAGAAAAAGTCGCTCAGGACAAGTATCTTAATACCTCGGAGTTGAACAAAATTCTAAAAGATGTTATCATTTCGCTTTTGAACGAAAACACCGCCAATAATTTTACCGATAGTATCGCTACAAAAGATGGTAAACCGTATGTCATTATGGTTGTGGGCGTTAACGGTGCCGGAAAAACAACCACTATCGGCAAACTTGCAAATCAATTTAAGCAGGCTGGCAAGAAAGTCTACTTAGGTGCAGCCGACACATTCCGTGCTGCGGCTGTTGAGCAATTAGACATTTGGGCTCAAAGAGCCGGTGTACCGATTATCAAACAAAGTATGGGGTCTGACCCTGCTTCGGTCGCTTTCGATACTTTGAACTCTGCCGTTGCTAACAAAGCCGATGTCGTCTTGATTGATACGGCAGGAAGACTTCACAACAAAATCAACTTGATGAACGAACTCGCTAAAATAAAGCGCGTTATGACCAAAGTTATTCCCGATGCACCGCATGAAGTACTTTTGGTTTTGGACGGCAGTACGGGTCAAAACGCTTACGAACAAGCAAAACAATTTACGCTTGCTACCGACGTTACGGCTTTGGCGTTAACAAAACTTGACGGAACGGCAAAAGGCGGCGTAGTTATCGGAATCAGCGATCAATTTAAAATCCCGATTAAATATATCGGAGTAGGAGAGAAAGTTACGGATTTGCAACTCTTTGATAAAGAGCAATTTGTGGATTCGCTATTTAGTTAAAATTCTGAAAATGGAAATTTATTTCGCACCGCTTCAAGGGTTTACGGATTTTGTTTTCAGAAATTCTCATGCAAAATATTTTTCGGGCGTGGACAAATACTTCACGCCCTTTTTGCGTGTCGAAAAAGGTGAAGTAAGAAAAAAAGACCGCACTGATTTAATTTCGTCAAAAAATAAGGAAATCATTATTCCGCAAATAATCGCTAATTGTAAAGACGATGTTGTAATTTTAGTACAATTTATTGAAAATCAGGGTTTTAAAAATTGCGATTTGAATTTCGGCTGTCCGTTTCCGCTACAAACAAAGCATTTTTACGGCGCAGGTATTTGGGATAAACCGCAAAAAGTTGAAGAAGTTTTATCGGCATTAAAACAGTTTCCTCAAATGTCGTTTTCTCTAAAAATGCGGCTCGGAAATACTTCCGTTTCTCAGACCTTAGATTTAATTGATGTCATTAATTCTGCTGATTTACAGTTTGTTACTGTTCACCCAAGATTAGCGGCACAAATGTATGACGGAGAAATCAATTTTTCAGCATTTGAAGTTCTGTACGAAAAAATACAAAAACCGGTGGTTTATAACGGTGATTTAAAAACCGTCTCCGACATAGACAACATCAGCAAAAAATATCCGAAATTAAAGGCCGTTATGATTGGACGGGGGCTAATTGCTAACCCGTTTTTAGCGGAAAATTTCGTAAACAAAAATTTCGATTTTGACAAACATCGCTTTTTATTGTTTCATGACTTGTTGATTGATAACTATTTACAGTTGTATAATAATTCTGAATTTATGGTTTTGGACAAAATGAAAACGTTTTGGACTTATTCTTTCAGAGACAAAAAACTCTTGAAAAAAATAAAAAAAGCCAAATCTTTGCAAGAATATAATTCGTTTGCCGTTATGACCGTTTTGGAAAAAGAATAATTTATTAATAATCTCAAAAAATATATTATGAAAAATTCATCATTTTTATGCTGCATATTAGCAGCGAGTTTGTTAGCAGAGTCCTGCGGTAGTCAGGATTCCGCAAAAGATAACGGCTCTTGGACAGGTACTTGGGGTACGGCTGTTCAACTCACGGAGCCGCACAATATGCCGCCTGAGCCCGGACTTTCAAATCACACTATCCGTCAGCGTTTTAAAATTACTCTCGGCGGCGACAGTCTTAAACTCAGACTTTCAAACGAGTTCGGCGATACGCCTTTGAAAATCGTCGGCGTAAAAATTGCCCCCGCGCTTCAAGGCAGCGCAATAGATGCTAAAAAGGCTGTCAGCGTAAAATTTTCAGGCAATCAGGCCGTTGAAATTCCCGTCGGAAAAAACATCGTTTCTGACGCATTTGCTTTCACAAGCACTACAAGAGAGGATTTAGCGGTAACAATCGCATACGAAAACGTTCCCGAAAAACTTACGGGACACCCGGG
Organism: Bacteroidales bacterium; assembly: GCA_017417315.1. Taxonomy (GTDB): domain Bacteria; phylum Bacteroidota; class Bacteroidia; order Bacteroidales; family UBA3824; genus UBA3824. The sequence goes on along the minus strand of JAFPZK010000024.1, from coordinate 93,450 downwards.
TTCAAGAACAACGTCTTATATTTTGGACGGTAACCAAATTGATAATCCGACCTTTGAAGGTGCTGTTACAACCGATCATTGGTATTCTATTGAAAGACTTGACGTTCACACAACGGAAAAGACTTGCGCCGTTGCAATCATTGGAAATTCGATTACTGACGGCAGAGGCTCTACGACAAACGCTCAAAACCGTTGGCCTGATGTTTTTGCCGAAAGACTTCTCAACAATCCCGAAACTAAAAATATCGGTGTCTTGAATATGGGAATCGGTGGAAACTGCGTGATATTCGGCGGTTTAGGACCTACGGCTTTTACCCGTTTCGAGAGGGACGTTCTTAATCAAACAGGCGTAAAATACGTGATTATTTTTGAAGGTGTCAACGACATAGGACCTTCAAGAGACCCCGAAAAAACGAAAAACGATTTGATTGACCATTATTCCAAAATGGCAGATATGGCTCATGCAAAAGGCTTGAAAGTTTTCGGCGCAACTATCACTCCGCTAAAAAAATGCTTTTACATGGTGCAGAGCAGCGACGAAAAAGAACAATGCCGCCTTGCCGTTAACGAGTGGATTCGTACAACCGACAAATACGACGGCGTAATTGATTTCGACAAGGCAATCGGAGGAAAAGAAACGCCCGATGTAATGGACGAGGCACTTCACGATAATGATTATCTTCACCCTAACGCTTTGGGACACAAAACATTAGGCGAATTTGTAGATTTGACTTTGTTCAAGTAGAAAAAAAGGTCGGTGTATTTACCGACCTTTTTTTATAATTTAAAACTTTCAGTCGTTATCGAAACGCCTTCCTTAAAATCGTCTCCGATATTAACCGGCAGTTGTCCTAAAAACGGTAATGCTCCGAAAATCATTTGAGCCGAAACGTCCTTTGCAAAATCAGAGTCATCATACGAAATAATTATCGAATTAATGTCGTTATAGTTTTTTAATTTCGTTAATGCAAGGGGAGAGGTAAAAACGTTCAACACGGTTTGAGGCACTTCAATTGCAACTTTATCAAGAAAATTTACAACATTATCAGTGAGTCCGAAATTCTTCGGATACGGATTACAGTCGTGCAAACCGATTATGACAAGGTCGTATGTTTTCAACTCATTTGTCAGAGTATCAACAAAGGAAGTTGAGGCTTCTTTGGAAACAGAGAAAATTTTTACATCATAAAATCGCCTCAAAGCGTTTTCAAAACCCGTTACGCCGCCGTCTTTTGAAATGCTGACAACAGCAATTTTTTTGTCGGAAAAATCCCTTATCGGCAACAAGGACGGTGAATTTTTTATAAGCGTTACGGCATTTTCATAGAGTTTGCGGGCTAACATTCTCGCCTTAATATTGTTTAAATCTTCATAAAGGTTTTGTGTCTTGATGTTGCTGACATTGTTAAGCCCCATGCGCTTTTTGGCAAGGAGAACTTTTTTGCAGCGACGGTCAACCTCAGCCTGCGATATTCGTCCCGATTGTAAAGCCTCTTTCATCGCCTTAAATGATTTTTTGCAGTCAGAGGGCATTAAAAACACGTCTACGCCGGCTTCAAAGGCTCTTACTTCCAATTCGCCGGAAGGATAATTAGACGAAACACCTTTCATTTGTAAAGCATCGGTAAAAACCAAGCCGTTAAAATTCAACTTCTTGATTAATAATTCGTTAATAATATTTTTTGAAATACTTGCCGGCGTTTTTTCTTTTCCGTCATCAAAAACGGGAATAAAAAGATGCCCTATCATAACGCCGTTTATTCCGTTGTTAATCAGATATTTATACGGATATAACGATGAAGTGTCAATGCGTTCTTTGCTGTCTAAAATCACCGGCAAAGCCTCGTGAGAATCTACGCTTGTGTTTCCGTGTCCGGGAAAATGCTTTGCAGTGGTAAGTATCTTATGTTCTGTCATTCCGGAAACTATCGCAGAGGCCTTTAAAGCAACGTTATTGATATTTGACCCGAAAGAACGATTCGCTATAACTGTATTTCGGGGATTGTCGTAAATGTCAACGCAAGGCATAAAGTCGATATTAACGCCCAAACGGTTGCATTGACGTCCGATTTCTCCGCCTAATTCATATAGCAGTTCATCGTTTTTTATTGCACCTAAACACAAGTTTCTCGGATAAACAACCGTTGAATCAAGCCTCATTGCAAGTCCCCATTCGCCGTCCTGAGCAATCATAAGCGGAATTTTGGAGTTCGCTTGAAGTCTGTTCGTTAACTGCGCCTGCCTTACGGGGCCGCCGTAAAAGAAAATAACACCGCCGATATGATAATCCCTGACAAGACTTTCAACGTTTAAAAAGCGGTTATCGGTTTGAGACCATTTGCTCGAAACCTCCGCCATAAAAAGTTGTCCGAGTTTTTCATCGTCGGTCATTTTGTCAAAAACCGAATCAACCCAGCGGTTATGGATTGCCGAATCCCCGTGAGGTGAAAAAGATATATCTTGCGCGTATCCGAAGGGAAACGTAAAAAATATCAATCCTGATAAAAAAGGTACGAATATCAGGATTTTAAGAATAAAAGTTAAAGTTTTTTTGAACATTTTTTACCACAAATTCAATCGTCCGTAACTGCCGAGATCAAGTGTTGCCGACATAATGCCCAATGCCCTGAAAACACGGCTCAAAATCGGAATTGTAACGGAATATCCGTGTTCAAGACGGGAAATTTGCGATTCGTTTACTTTCGCTTTCGCGCCGAGTTCCTTTTGCGTGAGTTGCTGTTCGAGACGTGCTTTTTTTATTGCTTCGCCGATTTTGTAAATCTGAACGGCTTCATTGACCTGACGTTCATGCTCATCGCGTTTCGGCGTTCCGATTTTCCCGTAAAACCCGTCCAATATATCTTCAAATGGAGTAAGTGTCATTTTAGTCATATCATTTATTTTTAAAATATTCTTTTCAATACCGTGTGTTGCAATTATTAATGTTTTTTCATCTTTGTCCCAAAATGCAAACAAACGGTATGCAATGCCGTTGTATAGTGTTCTAAATTCCCATATTTCGGAATTTTCCAATTTTTTAAACAACTCATTGTTTTTTTCTCCTTTTAACACCCTATGAATGTTATAATAAATTTTGTCAGCCGCCTTTTCAGGAACGGATTTTACAAAATTTATTGCTTCATCCATGAATAAGATTCTGAGCATTTCTTTTTCCATACCGCAAAGATACAAACATTTTCGTTACTGCAAAATAAAAAACCCCGAAATTATCGGGGCTTTTTATAAAAAAATCTAATCAAAAACTATTGTTCGTTTTTCAAGATGTCGTGAAGTTGATAAATGTCGCCGCCGGCATTTACGATTTCACGAGCCGAGAAGAAGAAGAAAATCTCGTTCAAAGCGTTTTCGTCAGAATCGCTGCCGTGAACAGCGTTGTGCTGAACGCTTTCAGCGTATTTCTTTCTTACAGTGCCTTCTGCTGCTTTTGCGGGATCGGTTGCACCCATCAAAGTACGCCATTCGGTAACTGCGTTTTCTTTCTCCAAAACTGCTGCGTAAATCGGTCCTGAGGTCATAAACTCTACCAAACCTTGGAAAAACGGCTTGCCTGCATGTACACGGTAAAAAGCCTGTGCTTCTCTTTCAGAAAGTTGTAACTTCTTCTGAGCCAGAATTTTAAAACCGTTGTTGTGAACCATCAAAAAAATCTCGTGTGCATAACCGTTCTTTACAGCATTCGGTTTAATCAACATCAAAGTATGTTTTCCTGTCATTTTTTTTGTATATTTTTAAATTATTTGATTAAATTTGCATTTTCAAAAAACCGCTGCAAAATTAAAAAATATTTTGCGCAAAACAAAACTTTTTATAATGGAAATATTTAATAAAATTTCAATTGACAAAGCAAAGCAACTGATTTCAGAAGCCAAAAAAATTGTCCTGACGGCTCATCTGAATCCTGACGGCGACGCGTTAGGCTCTACGCTTGCGCTTTACAACATTTTTAAAGCCGACAAAGAATGTAAAATCATATTGCCGAACAACATTCCTGACACTTTTAAATGGATGCCCTCGTGCAATGAAATTTTGATTTGGAATCCCTCATACGAAGACATCATAAAAGAAGCGGATTTAATTTTTCTGCTTGACTTCAACAATGCCTCACGAGTGGACAAAATGCAGAAGTTTTTGGAGGAAAGTCCCGCTAAAAAAATCATGATTGACCATCACCCGATGCCTCAGGAAGGTTTGTGTGATGTTTATTTTTCTGACCATGAGGCGGCGGCAACCTGCGAACTCGTATATATGTTTTGCAAGGCGTGTTCTTTGGAAATCAACATTGAGGCTGCTCGTTGCATTTATACGGGTATAGTAACGGATACCGGCTGTTTTCAGTTCAACTGCACGGGACAACAAACCTTTCAAGTAGCTTCTGAACTTGCAGTTATGGACTTCGACCGTTCAGAAATTATCCATCATATTTACGACTCGTATTCAGAAGGTCGCATGAGATTAGAGGGGTATGTTTTGAGCCAAAAAATGAAGGTTTTTCCCCAATATCACACCGCATATATTTCGCTTTCACTCGCGGAGGCAGAAAAATTCGGCTATAAAGTCGGCGATACGGAAGGTTTTGTAAATTTGCCGCTGTCAATCGGTGAGGTGAAATTTTCGGCATTCTTTATGGAAAGAGACGGTATTATAAGGTGTTCTTTCCGCTCAAAAGGCGATTTTAAAGTTAACACGATTGCCGAAAAATATTTTAACGGCGGAGGTCATGACAACGCTGCGGGAGGCAAAAGTTACAAACCTTTGGACGAAATTGTCAACCGTTTTGTCTCGTTAATGCCGAAAATAACCAAAGAATTACAGGATAAAAAATGAGAAAATTTTTTTACTTTTTTTTTCCGGCGGTTTTGTTTTGTGCATGTTCGTCAGCACCGAAAAACGACGAAGAACACAAAAAATACAGCATTTGGAACGAAAACATAATTACCGCTAACAAATATCTTGTCAAAGAGGATTCTGAAAGAATTGCTAATTATATAAAGCGTCGCGGTTGGCAGGCAGCAGAGGGCGAAGGCGGCTTAAAATATATGGTGTTTTCGTCAGAAGGCAAAGATAGTCTATGCTTAAAGCCTGAATTTACAATGCGTTACAGAGTAGAACTTTTGGACGGGACGGTTTGTTATGACGATGAAAAACAAATGGTTTACCCTTCCGGCGAAATGGACGCGGGGCTTAACCGTACATTCGGAAAATTTTGTCATAACGATAGTTTAGTCTTGATTTTGCCGCCGCATTACGCAAAAGGTTTGATAGGCGATTTAGACAGAATACCGCCGCACTCGGTCATCGTGTATTATGTCAGGATAAAATGAAAAAGGAAAAAACTCCAAAAAAATTTCTTTGAACCGATAATTATGACTAAATTTACAACGGAATTTTAAAAAAAATTTATACATAAAATGAAAATAGACGTATTATTAGGCCTTCAATGGGGCGATGAAGGAAAAGGCAAAATCGTTGACGTGCTTGCCCCGAAATACAACATTGTAACAAGGTTTCAAGGCGGTCCTAATGCGGGACATACTTTGAAATTTTCGGGCAAAAAATTCGTTCTTCACACTGTTCCTTCGGGTATTTTTACTGACGGTGCAATCAACGTTATCGGCAACGGCGTTGTTCTTGACCCCGGAATTTTCAAAAGCGAAATCGAGGCAATCGCAAGCGAAAATCCCGAAATCACAAAATGCCTTAAAATCGCAAAACGCGCAAACCTTATCCTCCCGACGCACAGAATACTTGATGCGGCTAATGAGGCTGCAAAAGGCAAATCAAAAATCGGCAGCACTTTGAAAGGTATCGGACCGGCTTATACAGATAAAATTTCAAGAAACGGTTTAAGAGTAGGAGATATTCTTTCGCCCGAATTTAAACAGAGATTCGACGCATTGACTGCAAGACACTTGCGCGAAATTGAAAGTCTGGGTTTCAAAGATTTTTCTTTGGAAGAATTTACCAAAGGCTGGTTTGAAGGCATTGAATGTTTGAAACAGTTTGAATTTGTTGATTCAGAGATGTTTATCAATGAAAAACTTGACGAAAACAAATCTGTTTTGGCAGAAGGCGCACAAGGCACTATGCTTGACATTGATTTTGGCTCGTATCCTTTTGTAACGAGTTCAAACACGATTTGTGCCGGTGCTTGTACGGGTATGGGCGTTGCACCTCAGAAAATCGGCGAGGTTTACGGAATTTTCAAAGCGTATTGTACAAGGGTAGGAGCGGGACCTTTCCCGACCGAACTTTTTGATGAAACGGGCGAAGAATTGCGTTCAAAAGGCGGTGAGTTTGGAGCAACAACCGGCAGACCGCGCAGAACAGGTTGGCTTGACCTTGTTGAACTAAAATATTCTTGTATGATTAACGGTGTTACACAACTTATCGTTACGAAAAGCGACGTTATGAACGGTTTTGACACCGTAAAAGCATGTGTTGCATACGAGATTAACGGCAAACAGACAATGTCGATGCCTTTTGATAGTTCGGAAGAAGCAAAACCAGTTTACAAGGAGTTCAAAGGCTGGAAAACCGACATCTCAAATGCCAAAACAGAAAAAGAACTTCCGAAGGAACTCGTTGATTATTTGGCGTTTATTGCTAATTTTGTTAAAGTTCCGATTAAAATGATTTCAGTAGGACCGGATAGGGACGCTACGATTGTAAGATAATGGATATACTTTTCACGATTAAACATTTTATATATTCGGGGCATTGGAACGGACACCGTGTCCACTCCCCGAATATTTTTAATTTTTTCAAAGGCGCAATTTTTTATAAAGGCGATGTTGATTATTCTTTGGCGGAAAATTCGCGGAAAAATTTTATCAATTCCGACGAAAAAATTTTCGTCCTTTCTATCGGCGCAAAAGGCGACGGCAAGACGTTAAAAGAAAAAAAAATTTCGGAAATTGCTTCACGGAGTTCGTCATACGGCAAATACGGACGGCTTTTGCAACGTATAAGCCGGTATTTAAAGCCTCAGAAAATACTTGAACTCGGCACTTCGCTCGGTATCGGAACGCTCTATCTGTCAGCGGGTTGTCCGACTTCCAAAGTCATAACGGTTGAAGCCTCAAAAGAGACGAAAGAATTTGCAGCAAAGAATTTTTCTGAACTCGGTCTCAAAAACATCGAAAGCATAAACGCCAAGTTTGATGATTGTTTAGAAGAAATTTTACAGCAAAATCCTGACATAGAATTAATCTACGTTGACGGCAACCACACCAAAGAAGCAACGAAAAAGTATTTTTCTCTAATTGCGCAATATGCTAAAAAAGAGACTGTTGCGGTCTTTGATGATATAAACTGGTCAAAAGAGATGTCCTCTGCATGGAAGGAAATAAAAACCTCCGCCGCAGTTTCCGTGTCAATCGAAACGTTAAGAATGGGAATAGTTTTCTTTGACAAGACACTGACGGAAAAATATTATATCGCAAGATACTAAAATTATTGAAGTTTTGAGGCGATAAACAGCGTTGAATAATCGTCAGGAGAATTTTCAAAAATTTTGCGGAAAGAGATGTTTCCGAATCCTGCTTTTTCCAGCATCATAACAAACTCGTTGTCGCCGTACCAGTGCGTTTTGCTGACATCAAAACGGACGGAAGTAAGTTCTCCGCCGGTGAAAATTTCGTATTTGGAATGTATAGTTCTTATTTGTGCTGACAAATCAAAATCGTCAAAGTACGAAAAAACAAATTCTTCGCCGGTTTCGCCGTTGTATTCTGTGCCGCCAACTTTCCACGATTTGTCTTCGCGGGAAATAATTCTTTTCCACGGTACAAAAATATCTAAAATCAACGTCCCGCCGTTTTCAAGAGCTGATGAAATATTTTCTAAACAATGCAACGCTTTATCCGGGTCGTCAATCAAACAAAACGAACCGTTAGGAATAAAAATCGTATTATATTTTTTAGGAAATGTAAAATCCGAAAAATCAGCATTAAACAACTGAGCCTGCAAACCTGACTCCATAAGTTTTTGATTGCATACGTCAAGTTGCTCAGAAGAGGCTTCAAGACCGTCGCAATATATTCCGGCGTTATGAAGCGCAGTAAGTATTTTTCCCGTTCCGCAGTTGATTTCCAACATCGGCGATTTATAATCTTTTAAAAAAACACTATAAAAATCAGCAAACCGGGTCTCCCATTTTTCTGTTTTGGAATACCACAAGGCGAGTTGCTTTTCCGATATTGTTTCTGTCGGTTTTATATTCGGTGTCATTCAGTTTTTTTTAAATATGCGAAAGCAAAATTAATAAATTTTATTATATCCGTGTCAAAAAAAATAATTATTTTTGCTAAAAATTTTAAAAACCATGAAACAGGAACTTTATAATTACATTTTTGAACTTGAATTTAAGGTTCGCGATTACGAATGTGACCTTCAAGGCATTGTTAATAACGCTGTTTATCAAAACTATCTCGAACATACGCGCCACGAATTTTTGAGGAGCGCAAACAATGATTTCGCCGAAATGCATCGTCAGGGCATTAACCCCGTAGTCATTAAGTCCGAACTCGAATATAAAGCACCGCTTACAAGCGGCGACGAATTTGTGGTAAAACTCGCATTAAGGAGAATCAATTACGTAAAATTTCAGTTTATCGAAAATATTTATATGAAAGGTACCAACAAATTGGTTCTCAACGGTTTGATAACCTGTGCCGTAACAATGAACGGCAGACCCGTAAAAATAGACACTCTTCCGCCCGCAATCTTCCAACTTATGGAAAGCAACGAGCCTGAACTGCCTAAAACCGTCTGAGGAAAGTGGAAAAGTATTGTTTTGATTCATTTAACGGACATACAGCATACGCCGTTTTTTTCGAGGAAAACAAAACTGCCGTTTTTTATGACGACAACCGCTTAGAAAAAGTGCCGGAGGATTTTGTGTGTTCGTTAAAACTTTATAAATCAGACCTTTATATCGTTTATCAGAGAGCGGTACTTAAAGTTAAGGACATCGAAAACGGGAATTTTATCCCCGATGATGATTTCACTGTTTCGATGTTGGATTATTATAGTTACGAATATCCGCAACTGTTTGATTTTAAAGGAGAAAGACTTTTTGCCCATATCGGTGGCAGACTTTTTGAATTGGACGAAAAAAACGATAAATGGACGGAAAAAGCACGTTTTTTTATCGGCGAGAAAAGGGTAGAAGTTTCAGAAGACGGACTTTGTACTTTTTCCGCTAATCTTCAACAGGATACGGCGTGGAACTTGAAAAAAGTTTATAAAATTTAACAGAAATATTTTACCATTATGAAACGTATATTATTAATAATCACCGCTTTGATGTGTTTTTCAGCAGGTTATGCTCAAAAAGCAAGCGTTATAACCGGCACTTGCGGTTTCAAAGACGGAGATTCCGTTTATTTGGCATCCGTGGGTAACGGGGGACTTATTCCCGTGGATTCTTGTTTAGTAAAAGGCGGAAAATTCACCTTGAAAGAAACCGTTAACGTTGCTTCGCTGCGTGCAATTTTGATTATTGAAAACAAAATGCCGGTAGCAGCAACCGAAATCATAACGGAGCCGGGTGTTAATCTTTCCGTCAATTTTAAAACAAATTCCATAGAAATTCCTAACTCCAAGTCTAATGCCGTTTGGACAAATTTAGGAAATTATGAGCAGGAACAAACAAAAAAAATAGAGCAACTTTGGTCTGTTTTGTCTGACAGCACTAAGACTATTGATGTAAGACTCAGAGCAAAACAGATGATTGATTCAATCACGGCTTCAACTTATTCGGAGTATGCAAAAGTGATTTATGACAACATACCTTCTAATATCAGCGGCTTTTTGCTTTGGCAACATCATTCCAATTTAAGCGAAGAAGACTTGAACAAAATCATGGAGCAGATGAAGAAAAAGTCGCCGGAAGATGCTTATTATAAGACTTTGGCTCAGCGGTTTAAAATTGAAGAAGAGACCGCTGTCGGCAAGGATTTCAAAGAAATTGCTTTGGTAGACATCAGCGGAAATATGAAACGTCTTTCTACGGTCGTAAAAGCAAATAAACTCGTCTTGGTGGATTTTTGGGCTTCGTGGTGCCGTCCGTGCATTGCAGAAATGCCGAATGTCAAAAGAATTTATGCTGCTTATCACGACAAAGGTCTTGAAATCTACGGTGTATCTTTGGACGAAAACCAATTGAATTGGCAAACGGCGGTTCAACGTTTGGGTTTGAATTGGATTCATGTTTCAGACCTCAGAGGTTGGCAGTCAAAAGCCGCTCAAACGTATAATATTCAGGGGATTCCGGCTACGCTGCTGATAGATTCTTCCGGCAAAATAGTCGCAAAAAACCTCAGAGGAGAAGATTTAGAAAAGAAAATTGCTGAAATTTTAAAATAATTAAAGGAATATGAAAAACATTTTTATGCCGTTGATTTTAACGGTTTTAGCGGTTATATCCGTGCTTTCTTCGTGTAAGTCCCAACAAGCGGCAACTACGCCGTCGGGAGGCAATCCTATGTCGTTTTCGTCTAACGGTCAGACGGTTACGGTCGTTCTTGAAGGTAATACGACAACAGGGTATTCGTGGGGTTATAAAATTAAAAACGCCTCTGTCGCAGGCTATGTTTCTGACGAGTACAAGGCTAACAATGCCGACAAAAACGTCATGATGACAGGTGTAGGCGGAAAACACACTTTTGTTTTCAAAGCCTTGAAACCCGGTACGGCATACGTTACTTTTGACTATGCTCAACATTGGAAAAAAGGCAAAAAAGCCGGCGTAAGAATGTTGATGATAATGGTTGATGACCAACTCAACGTTACGGCAGCAGAAGTTAAAAGAGGGGAGTAGGAGATGAAATATTTAGTTATTTCCGATATTCACGGCAGTGCGACGGCCTTAGATAAGGCTCTGTCGCATTTTTATACTCTTAAATGCGACAAAATAATTTGTCTTGGCGACATTCTTTATCACGGTCCTCGCAATCCTTTGCCGGAGGGTTACGACAACAAAAAAGTCTGCGAAATCTTAAATCCGCTTTCTGACAAAATTATCAGTTGTCGAGGCAATTGTGAGGCAGAGGTTTGTCAAATGGTTTTGAATTTTCCGACAATGTCAGATTATAGTTTGATTTCTGATAACGGAAAAACTATTTTTGCCACTCATGGACATATTTATTCGCCGACAGGAAAAATGCCGGAGACCTTTGACGTATTTTTTTACGGACACACTCATATTCAAAGCCTTACGCGGGACGAAAAGGGCAGAATTATCTGCAATCCCGGTTCAACGACGTTTTCAAAAGAAAACTCTCCGAAAGGCTTTGCCGTGTATGAAAACGGCGAGGTTACACTATTTCAGATATAAAAAATGCCGCATTTTTGCGGCATTTTTTTAGTAATGAGTTATCACTCTGAAAGTCATTGTTTCGGGTTTTTCGTCCGTGAAAAAATCCGAATTTGTTGCAATGAAAATTATTTTTCCGGGTGCATATTCATAATCAACTGTCTGACTATAATACATGGTTTGTCCGTCTTGATTATATGAATGATATTTAGTACTCGGCAACGGATTTTGATAGCCGTCATTATAAATGTGATATACATTTGTAACGCCTATATTACACATTTCCTCAGTAAGTTCCTTATAATCAAACTCATAACGGAAATATCTTTCGTTTGGTTTGTTATTAGGAGCGCGTAATTCCCAATCTTGTGCATCAACGGTAAAATCGGCAGTGTGATAAAAGACTACGCCGTCTTCTCCGTCTCTACCTGCCGGTCCCATAGGTCCTACCGGTCCGGGGTCGCCCTTTCCGCAACTCTGAAATGTCGCCGCCGACAATGCCGTCAGCAAAACTAATAATAATTTTTTCATAATTCTTTTTCTTTTGGTTTATAATCAAGAATCAAATCTATCTCCGCAATGAATTCTTTTGCCTTCGGATATGCTTCTTCGATTTCTTCTTTTTTAACGTACACAAAATCGTCATAATCACTATGTTGACAAAATGCAAAAATTCGTGAATATGCCTTGCCGCTTTTTTGCGATATTATACCTGTCGAAACAAAATGCAGTCCGAGCATTGCTTTAACGCCAGAATGTTTGTTTGCATTAATGTTGTTCTTAACTAATAATGCAACTGCGGCGTAGTAACACGCATAATATAAACGGCTTGCCGCCGTGTTGTAATATCCCAAACTCATCAAAGTCGGAATTTCATCAAGCGTTTCGTGCGCCCGCGTAAGGCGGTATTTTGACAAATCATCGTAATTTCCTTCGTTCATAACAAATCAGGACGTTTCATAATTCCACAATTTTTTTGAACAAATCTTTGTTTTCGAGGATTTTGTCTTCGCCGCCGAAAACACAAACCGCAGAAGTGTTTAACGCCTCCTTTATAATAGTTGCAAAATCTCTGATATTTTGAGCCGTACACGAAAGAATTTCGTCTCTTTCGCGCTGAATATCCTCAAATTTTTCGCCCTTAAAATACCTCATAACAGCCTCAGAACCAGCCTGCTTTACTGTCAACGGACGGTCTTCGTTTGACAACGTGCCGATTATGTACTTCAACATTTCGTCGTCGTCAGCCGAAAAATTCTCCAAATAATCCGCCGCATTAGCATAAACTTCAAGCGTTTCTTTCAAGTTCGGGTCTCTGTACGAAGAAAACGAAAGATAGCCGTCGTCAGTAAAACCAAACCAACTGCCGTATGCACCGCCTTTTACGCGGACATTATTTTGAAGGTAATCCGACGATAATATTTTTTTCAAAACCGAGATGTAACCACGGAATTTAAAGCCGTCTTTCATCATGTCAGCACCCTTGATAACGTACTGAACTTTGCTGTCAGCAACAAAAGCCTCGTTCTTGATTTCCGGTTTAATGTTCCACTGATAAAACTCTGATTTTGAAGAATTTAATTTCGCTTGGAAATTTTTGAAACTCTTCTCGAAAGCCGGATAATCTTCCTGTTGAGCAATAACGGTAAGAACTAAATTATCTTGTCTAAAAACCAAATTTCTGACCGTCAAGAGTTTGTCAACGACTTCTGATATTTTTGCTTCAAAATTTTCGTCCAAATCTTTAATGAAAAAATAAAAGTCGAAACCTTCCAAAAATTCGCTGATGTAATTGTCTTCCAAAAAGTACGAAGCCGCACGGTCTCTGACGGCAGAAAACGGGTCAGAATCAAGACTGTTTTTCATCTGACAATTAAGTCTGGAAATCAACTCTTTAAGCCGCTCCTTGTCCGTCAAAACCGAGTGAAGAATCATTTGGTCAATTAATTCAAGAACTTTTTCGGTCTTTTTGGTCAAAAACTTAGTTCTAATCTTGAACTCAGGAACAGGAACTCTCAGGTTATCAACGATTTTGTTATAAACACCGGTCGTCGTCGAAAAACCTCCCGTGAGCAAATCCTGCAAATTGTCGAACTCTGCAAAACCGTATTTTTCGGTCGGCATATTGTCCAAAACCTCCGCTAACAAACCCGCATACGGCAACATTTCAAACGGCAAAACCCGCAAGTCAAAATGCAAAGTCGCATAAATAATCCCGTTTGTAAAACTTTCGTACCTGACAATATTGTCGCTGACAAGTGCTTTATAATCAGCGGCTTTCGGATTTAAATCCGCTCTTGTGAGGTGTGGAATACATTTCAGGGCTTCGGGCGAATCAGGAGTATTCATAAAAAGTTCCAACTTTTTATTTTCCTCGATTAACTCTTCAATTTCATTGTCAGAAAGCGATGAAACATAGTCCTTTAACTCTTTTTTTGTTTTTTCGTTGATTTCTGCGTTAAGTCCTTTTTGAGGCACTAACGTCAACAGCAAACTATGATTGTTGTTAAGGAAATACTTTTTAATTAAGCCGGTCAAAAATTCCGAAGTGATTTTCGGACGCAACTCGTCAAACTCCATGACTCTGAGCGGATTGTCGCCGGCAAACCAACCGTAAAGTCCGCTTTGAACGATTTTCATTCCGAGTTGAGAGTCGGCAAATTCTTTGTAGAAAAATTCAAGACGATTCATAACAGCATCAATCAACTGAGAATCAATGCCTTGTTCTACAACTGCGTTGAGACACGCTGTAACGAGTTCTTTGAAATTTTCCGCGTTTTCTTTTTCAGCACCGTAGGCAACTATCATTGCCACAACCTGTTGCGAGGGTTCAACGCCGAAACTGATTTCATCGCCCAAACCAGCCTGTGCAAAGGCCTGACGGATAATTCCCGATTCCTGCTCAATTAAGATTTCGCCCAAAGCGTAAAGCCCTAAAAAGTCCTCAACATCTGTATTTCTGCACGTTACAAAGTCAAGCGAAATAAAACTTGAACCGCCGTTTTCTGACGGATACGCCGCACATACGGTCTTCGGTTTGTCAAAAGGCTTTTGAAAAGGTACTTCGTATTTTAAATTTTGATTAGTAAACTTTGAAAGATAATTTTTATCCAAAAAGTCAAGTTCCTTTTCCAAATCCGCATCACCGAAAAAGTAGATGAAAGAGTTTTCAGGACGATAATATTTTTGATGAAAAGCCTCGAATTTTTCCTGCGTTAGGGTCGGAATTTTTTCAGGATTTCCGCCAGCACATTTGCCGTAACAGTTGTCGGGAAAAAGCGTTTTCATCATCTCGTAATACATCAGGGTTTGCGGGTCTGAAAACGAACCTTTCATCTCGTTATAAACAACGCCCGTGTATTCGGGTTCGTCATTTTTGTCCTTCAACAAAATTCTCCAACCTTCTTGTTTTAAAATGCGTTTGTCACTATAAATAAGCGGATTAAACACGGCATCAAGATACACGTCCATAAGGTTGAAATAATCTTTTTCGTTTATAGAAGCGCAAGGATACATCGTGAAAGTCTCTGCCGTCATTGCATTCAAAAACGTGTAAAGCGAGCCTTTTATTAGTTGGTCAAAAGGGCTTTTTACGGGGTATTTTTTTGAACCGTTAAGGACGGAATGTTCCAAAATGTGCGGCAGTCCCGAATCATCGTAAGGCAAAGTTTTGAAAGCAATGCAAAACGTTTTATTCGGGTAATCGCCCGCAAATTTAACTATACGTGCGCCTGACTTTTTGTGAAGTAAAAAGTAGCCGTCGCAGTTATAACTTTTTATATGTTTTTTTTCTATTAACTCGTAATTTGGGTTCATGCGTTGATTAATTTTGTTATCGTTTCAACTTTTTCTTTGAGCATTTCAGCGGTTTTTGCCTCGCACAAAAGCCTCAAATAAGGCTCAGTATTAGACATTCTGATATTAAACCACCAGTCCTGATACTCAACGCGATAGCCGTCGAAATCATAAAAAGCCGTCGGTTTTTCTTTTTCGATGAAGAAATTTTTGACACGCTCCATCGCACCTTTTTTGTCTTCGATTTTGAAATTAATTTCACCCGAATTGCAATAATGCGTGATTTCGTCGATTAGGTCAGAAAATTTTTTGCCCTGTTTTTTCAAATTTGCGACAATTGACAGCACAATCGAAGCCGCCAAAATGCCCGAATCCGAGAAGAAAAAGTCACGGAAATAGTAATGTCCGGCAAATTCGCCGCCGTAAACACCGTTCAAATCTCTGAGTTTCGGTGCGGCATTTGCTCGTCCGACTTTCCACATCGCCATTTTGCCGGAGAATTTTTCAACGTATTCACCGACCGATTTCGACGTTCTAATATCCTCTAAGACAATGCCTTGTGGATTGTCTTTCAAGAAATATTCAGCCATGACAGCGATAATCAAATCGGGCTTTACGTGTCGTCCTTTGTCGTCAGAAAAGACAACCCTGTCGGCATCACCGTCAAAAACAAGACCTAAATCAAGATTTTTTTCTTTGACTAAGTCCCTGATTTGCTGTGTGTTTTCTTCCATCAACGGATTCGGCGAATGTGCAGGAAAATCCCCGTCCAAAACATCGTTAATATACAAGAAATCGTCTTTCCAAATATCTTTTATAATGACGTTTGCCGCACCGTTTGAAACGTCAACGCCGACTTTAAGTTGAGAAAAATCCGTCAAAAACTTCTGCTGAAAATCAATATAATCCTGACGGATATTTTTTTCGATGACTTTGCCTTTTTTCTCTTTCGGCGTTATAACTCCTTCTGTTGCAAGCCTTTCCAACTCTGCCAAACCTGAATCGTAACCGACGGGAAGGGCGTTTTCGCGGGAGATTTTCAAGCCGTTATATTCTTTCGGATTATGCGATGCGGTAATCTGAACGCCCGCTTTAAAGCCGTAATTTGCCGTCGCGAAATAGACCATCGGCGTTGTCGAGAGTCCGATGTCATAAACGTCAGCACCCGAATCGGTAATGCCTTTCAGAAGTGCGTCGTGAATTTCCGGCGACGAATTTCTGCCGTCTCGTCCAACGATAATCTCTTTTGTATTAAGAAGTTGCGGTATAAAGAAGCCGATTTTATAAACGTCTTCTTTATTAAAATCCTTATTGTAAATCCCGCGTATGTCGTATGCGTGAAATGCGTTTTTCATAATTATCACTTTATTGAATTACAGCCGTTCCGTTTTCTGCGGTTGCAGCGTAAAATTTACATTCGTGCTGAAATTTTTCTACGTAAAGCGGTAAAATCGTCGCTTTATATTCTTCTAATTTGTCCGCTTTGATAAGGCTCAAAGTGCAGCCGCCGAAGCCGCCGCCCATCATTCTTGAACCCAAAATATAATCCATATTTTTGGTTTGGTCAACCAAGAAATCAAGTTCTTGACAAGAGACTTCATAAAGTTTTGACAAGCCGTTATGAGAGAGATAAAGCAACTGTCCGAATTTTTCCAAATCGTTATTATTCAAAGCCTTACAAGCCTCAATAACGCGGTTGTCTTCTTCGATAACGTATTTGCAACGGTTGTAAACGGTGTCTGAAATTTCACCTATAACGCTTTGTAATTGTTCAACCGTGGCATCGCGTAAAGCCTTAATTTCGGGATATTTTTTCTGCAACGCTTTAACGCCCGTTGCACATTCTTCTCTTCTCGTATTATATTCGCTCGAAGCCAAAGAATGTTTAACTTTTGTATCTGTCAAGACAAAAATGCAATCCTTTAAGTCAAGTTTTGAGTACTCAAAGTCAAGACTTCTGCAATCGAGGCGGACACAATGACCGTCTTTTCCGAAAATGCTGGCAAATTGATCCATGATTCCGCATTTAACGCCGACGTATTCGTGTTCGGATTTTTGACCGATTTTAGCCATTTCCATTTTGTCGAGACAAAGACCGTAAAGTTCTGAAATAGCGAGACATAAGCCGCTTTCAAGAGCCGCCGAACTTGACATTCCCGCGCCTACCGGCACATCGCCGCCGAAAACGCAATTAAAGCCGGAAATCTTGTAACCCTTTTCCTTAATGATTTGCGTGATTCCGTAGAGGTAAGATGCCCATTGCTCCGTCGGGCGGTCTTTTTGATTAACGTCAAACTCGCAATAAGAGCCGTAATCGTATGAGTTTAAGCATACTTTTGTGTCGTTGCGTTTTTCAGCCGCGAAATAAATTGCGGGGCTTACTGCACACGGCAAAACATAGCCGTCATTATAATCGGTATGTTCGCCGATAAGGTTGATTCTGCCCGGAGCGCGGATTAAAAGCGGTTTGCCGCCGTAAAGTTCTTTATACTTTTTTTCGATTTTTGATAACAATTCATTATTCATGATTACTCTTAACGTTTTAATATTAAACGTTACAAAGATAAAGATTTTTTTTAAAAAGAACAAGATTTTAAATTTTTTTGCACAAAAAAAGCGGAATATGATATCACATCACATTCCGCCCAAAAAAAATGAAAAATGAAAATGAAAAATATTTATTTACTTTTTAGTTTTTAATACCGATGAAAGTAAAACATAAACCGTGCCATATTTTTCATTCCATGTCAATTATTCTAAACTCATTTTTCGGTTTGCCTGTTTTGGTAACAATTATAATTTTCTCCTTGTCGATACCGTTAGCTGAAAAACTTGAAGCAATGTTTGCTGCCGTACTTTCTGCTGCCTTTTTGTCAAAACCCGTAACCGTAATTTCAAGACAAGGAAACTCGTAATTCTTCAAAAACGCTGCATAACGCTTGACATCCGTCGTTTCAAAAGAGACCGAAATACGTTTTTCAAAAACACACGCAGAGTCAACCAAAACAAAATTCCTGACTTCAACAACGGGTGCCGTCGGTTCAAAATCCAAAGTCTCAAACTCCGATATGCAATTTTTTGCCGTTATCGTGAACTTGTATGAGCGGTCTTGCGGCAGACCGAAATAAAACTCGCCCGAGGGCATTTGAGTATGATAATTAGCGTAAACTTTGTCATTTTTTAAGTCTTCAACACGTATTCTCGCACTTAACGGCTCGCCGCTGAGATTTTTTATAGTGCCTTTATAAATGGCTATTGTGTCGGGTCTTAACCCCTTCGGAAGGTTAACGGTATAATATGTAAGACGGTGTGTTACAGGGTCTTCCGAAGCAAAACACGCCGTCTTTCCGTCAGCAGTTATCGAAAAATTATACTCGTTATAAGGCGTGTTGATGTATTTGCCGAGATTTATCGGCGCAGTCCATTCCGACCAAGAGTTCTCATTCAAACGTTTACACATATAAATGTCCGTTCCGCCCAAACCGTAATGTCCTTCCGAAATAAAATATAACGTCTTGTTGTCTGCCGCCAAAACGGGACACATCTCGCTGTATTCGGTGTTGAGTGTCTCTCCCATAGTTTGAGGATAACTCCATTGTCCGTCCTTATCTTTAACCGAAAAATACAAGTTAGGATAATAATGCTCTTGAACGGGTGCATATTTCGGCTGAAAAAATTCAGGATACGGTTGTTGATATTTCGCTATCGTAAAACCTTCTCTCCATGCCGCAACGCCTCTTCGTGCCGCAGCAAAAAATATAACGTTGTTGTCAGGCGAGATATGCGCGTCAAAACTCCCGAAAAACGGATTCGGACTCGTTACTGCAAAAGAGCCGGTATAATGATTCAAATTACCGCAAAGCGTAGGTGATGACCATTTTCCGTTGATTAAAAGAGAATAACAAACAACACCGTTTTGGTAGTATCGGACTGTTCCGTCATTATCCGGAGGTCCCCATTGAAGTTTTTTAGGCGAATTGACAACCATCATCGTATTGTCGTTTGAAATCCCGCACATCATTATCCTTATACTGTCTCTTCTGACTACACTTTGCTTAATTATCACATCGGTATACGGATTTTTACCGAAAATATCTCTATGCTTTATCGTATCAACTTTAATCCTCAAACTATCACGCGAACTAAGCCCCGGAACGGGTACCGGCTCAGTCCATCGTCCGTTTTTCTTTTCTGACATAAAAATATTCGCGCCGATACAAACGGTGTCAATATTAATGCCGGAGGTGTCAAAAGTTTCTTTTTTCTCTGTCCATTTTTTTGTTTCAGACCATTTCAGACGGACTATTTTGTAACTCCAATGCGTGAAGTAAATTTTGTTTCCGTCCGGCGAAATTACGGGAAACTTGTTAGCACCGTCCTTAAACATAAAGTCTTTGTTAAGGTAAGGATATTTTTTGCCTTTAACCGTAACGTACTTAACCTCAGGCTTATAATACGGCTCGTTATTAATTTCGGGAGGCAGTTTTACGGGCTTACAATAATTGACTTTTTCGTTGATAAGACGGCGGATTTGTTCGATTTCGTTTTTGAAATTCGGAAAAAGCGGCGCGTATTTGTCCAAAACGGCGTTTGCGCTGTCAAGACGATTTCTATAAACAAAATCTCCATACAATTCCTGCATTTTCTTAAAAGCCAACAACGAGGGCGCACCTCTCTGAATGTAATAATCGTAAACAGAATCACGTTTTGCCAAAAAATCGGGATTGAACCAATCGTTCCAATATTTGTTGGTTTCGAAATTTGCCTCACCGTAAAGCCCTGAATAATACATTCTTTTCAAACTGTCGTTCATCAAATGCGGCAGTCTCTCGTAAAAGAATTTCAGCCTAGTCCAATGTCCGCTGTAATAAACCTCTTTACGCCAATTTTTAATATATTCATCGGATAAGACAATCATCGGTTTTTCAATGTAATCGGCTAAAAGCAATGCTTGCACTCTATAACGGTTGCCGGTTGTTTTGTCCAAAAATTTGTAAAGCGCACCGGAGGTACCTTTGTTTAATGCCGAATAATATTCAACACTATCAATAAACTCTTCCAAAAAACTTCTCTTGCCGCTTTTGGGATATTTTTTTAAAAAGGCGCGGGCTTTTTGTAGCGTGGTGTCTTTTCTTGCGGTGCGGTAAGCAGCCTCTTCTTGAAGTTTTTTGGCGCGTTCAATATATTTTTTGTCGCAGCCCTGATAGGTACGGATATATGCTTCAAAACCTTTTTCGGTGGAATCATAATCAATAGTCCGCCTCAACTCAGAGGCGGCTATTGCATTGATTTTCAATTTAACGGAGTCATGCGTGATTTGGTAATTAGAGAGCATATACTTCTTGAAATCCTTGCCCGAGGCGCGGAATTTTCCTTCCGTTTTCTTAAAATTTATAAACGCTTCTTTCGGCTCGTTTTTTTCAAGACAAAGTCCCGTGCCGTAATATGCGGCGTGAATTTCACGCTGTTTTTTTAGGGATTTTTTAAACATTTTTTGCGCCTTGACGGTATCGCCCGAATGAAAAGCATTAAAGGCTTTTATCAGTTTTTGTGCTGATGAAACACCGTTTGAAAGAATCACCGCCAAGATAATTAAAATCAGTTTTTTCATCATTTGAATAATTTAAATTCTACTCTGCGGTTTTCGTCATCGTTTTGAGAAACGGGTTTAGTGCTGCCGTAACCTTTTGCCATGATTTTCGGTTCGGGAACACCTAATTTGATAAGTTCACGGCGGACGTTTTCGGCGCGTTGCATAGAGAGTTCTAAGTTGTGGACCTCAGAACCTTTTTTGTCAGTATGCCCCGAAATTTCGATGTTAAGGTCGGGATTAGTTTTGAAAAATTCGGCAATGTGTTTTAACTGCGATAACGATTCGGGCTTTAAATCCGCTTTGTCGAAATCGAAAAACAAGTTTTTGATTTTTATTGCGATTTCATTTTCCAAAACTTCTCTAATCGTAAAAATCGTCAGAGAGTCGTCTTGAAAAACACTTTCTTTCGCTTCTTTGGTGTTGAAAATTCCCGAAACGGGACAATAACCCTCGGCTTCGATAAAATATGCGTATTCCCGTCCGAGCGGCAAAGTGATTGAAAATTCGCCTGTTACGGGGTCGTTTTTAAGTATTCCGAGATGAGTGCCGGTTTTGAGGTCTTCCCAAATAATGTCGGCAGGGACGGCTTTTCCGTCAGACGAAACGATACGTCCGCTCAAAATTGAAGTGCTTTCAGCCCTGAAATCATCAGGCAAAAAGCCCATATAAATTTTGCTTTTCCAATTTGCATCAAATCTGCTGTAAAGTATTGTTTTACCGTCATAACCGACAAAGAAAAAATCTTCGTCATCGCAAGTATTGATGTTTTTGCCCAAATTTATAGGCTCTGACCATTTAGTCCAAGAAGTGTCGCTAAGACGTCTTGACATAAAAACGTCAAGTCCGCCTAAACCGTAATGACCCTCAGAGGTAAAAAACAAGGTTTTTAAATCGGGCGAAAGTCTCGGAGAACGGTCTGTATAGTCAGTGTTAATGGTTTCTCCGAGATTTATCGGCGCACCCCACTCGCCGTCTTTTTGCTTGACACAGACGTAAATGTCAGTGCTGCCTATTATGTCTCTTGCTGCAAAAAGCAATGCTTGTCCGTCAGAAGAAAAATAAGCATCTGACTGCCAGTCAAACTCGTTCAACCGTTCTCCGTAACGGCTTTGTTTACTTGTCATTTCGTAAGGTGCGCTCCAAGAGCCGTCTTCCTGACGGGAAGAAAAACAAAGTCGTCCGTTGTTGAAAAATACAAACTGACTTTCATCTGGATAAAGATGTTTAGGAGACTCGTTGTTATTATAAGTCCCGAATCTTGCAAAAGGCTCTGCTAACTGCCATTTTCCGTCTTTGAAAACCGATACGTAAATATCTTCCTGGGCTGCATGTTTCCTAAAATCCATATCCTGACAGAAAAAAATTTTTTTCATATCGGGCGTTATGACGGGGGCGTAACTACATTCGTATAACGGCGAATTTATTTCTTTCGGAAGTTCGCGTTCATTAAGAATTACGGGCGGATTATTGTCGCTCAACAGTCCGATAATTTTGTCGATATGTTTTTGTTCGTCAGGAAATTTATGACGGAATTTCATATAAAGACTTACCGCCTTAGTATAATCCTTTTTTTTAATGTACGGTTTTACAATGTCTTTGAGAATCAAAAAAGAGTAAATATGCGGCGCAAACTCGTCGATTTTAGGAATAAGATTTTTTTCGTCCCATTTGACTTTACAAGTATCCTCAACAAATTTTTGTATTGCGGCAAGCCGTACCGTATCTTCGGTTTTTATGTTATGATAAGGATAATATTTTTGTGAGGTGTCGCAAAAATCCCTCATCAATTCAATATCACCGAATTTGACGATAAACTTATAAAGTGTATCCTGAATTTTGACAATATCTTTTTGCACGGAATCTTTAAAATTGTGTTTTTCTTTGTTTTCAATTTGTTTAAGATATTTGAAATCTACAAACAAAAAAGCCATACGGCAGGCTAATTTGTAATTGATTGAGTCTTCAAGATAGACGACCGAATCACACAAATCTTTATAAACTTTTCTATACTTGGCTTTGAATTTTACGAAAAGCCCCTGGTCAAGATGTTTTTTTGCGATTCTGAAATCTTCTTCTGCGGCAACGCGCATCATAGAATCGGCATCAGATGGTTTGATTCCGTAAAATTCTTTGAATTTAGCAACGGTTTTCGGGTCGGTTTTCAAGAATTTTTCCTTTGACTTTTGGAAAAAATCGAAAGCGCGTTTCAGGTCGTAACGTCCTGAAGCGGTGTCAAGGCACATTTGTCCGAGTCCGAAATAAGCGGCTGCGGGTTCGATTTGTTTGTTTGTTGCACGGTTAAAAAGGATTTCTGCTTCTTCGTATTCGCCTTGATTGATAAGGAGAAAAGCGGGTTTGAGTTTTTGCGCGCTGAGGTTGAAAGCCGTCAAAACGCAAAAAATAAAAGTTAAGATGTTTTTTTTCATTTTTTTGATGTGTTGATTTGTGTTATAAAAAACGGAAAAATTTTAGTTTTGTTGTTTTGTTTTTTTTCTCAACAAAGGGCAATTTATAGCCTTTTTCCCGTCAGTCTTTTCTCCGATTTTACTTTAAAATTAATTATTGTATTTTTCACAATATTTATAAATTGTTAATTATTAGTGTATTAAGCACCCGAAAAAAAGTTGAAAAAAAATCCCTAAAAATTAGGCTGTTAAAAAAAATGATTGTATTTTTACACTCAAAATATTTCACATTCTTTTAACAGAATTTAAAGCACAAAATAATGAACAAAAGACAATTTAAATTAATGTTAAGCGGTTGTATGCTTTCTGCCGTTATGCTCTCTGCGTGCGGCGGTGCTACCAACAACAACGCTAATCAAAACACCTCTACCGACAAACAACAATGTTGTCAGGAATTCTGCAACGGCGTTAATCCCGCCGATTTTGATGCCACTATCAACGGCAAAAAAACAGGGCTTTACACCCTTAAAAACGCAAAAGGTACTAAAATTCAAGTAACTAATTTCGGCGGACGTATCGTTTCAATCGTCGTAAAAGACAAAAACGGTAATCCCCAAGACGTTGTTCTCGGTTTCGACAAAGTAGCAACTTACGCCGACAAAGAACACACTCCGAGCGATTTCGGCGCGTCTATCGGACGTTACGCAAACCGTATCAACAAAGGTAAAATCACTTGCGACGGAAAAGAAATTCAACTTCCGCAAAACAATTTCGGACACTGCTTGCACGGCGGTCCAGACGGTTGGCAATATCAGGTTTACGACGTTATCTCGTCTTCTGACAACGAACTCGTAATTCAAATGGATTCAAAGGACGGCGACATGAATTTCCCCGGTAACGTTAAAGCAACCGTTAAATTCACTCTCGATGACAACAACGGTTTAACTATCGACTATTCGGCTACAACCGACAAACAGACCGTTATCAATATGACTAACCACAGTTATTTCAACCTTAACGGCGACCCCACAAAAGTCATCAACAATCACACTTTATATGTTAACGCTGACAATTACACCCCCGTTGACAAAACTTATATGCCCACCGGCGAAATCGCAAGCGTAGAAGGCTTAGCATTCGATTGCCGTCAAGAAAAAGAAATCGGCGAAAGAATCACTAACAACGATGCCGCTCACGAGCAAATTAAATTCGGAAACGGTTTCGACCACAACTGGGTGCTCAACACTTACAAAGACGGTCAAGGCGATTTGAATACTGTTGCCGCTTCTATTTACAGCCCGTTAACAGGCATTAAATTAGACGTTTATACCAACGAACCCGGTATTCAGGTTTATTCAGGAAACTTCCTCGACGGCAGCGCAAAAGGTAAAAAAGGTGTTGTATACAATCAGCACGCCGGCATCTGCCTCGAAACGCAGAAATATCCTAACTCGCCTAACGTAAAAGAATGGCCTTCACCATATTTGAATCCGGGCGAAACATATCACAGCGTTTGTAAATTCGTATTTTCAGTAAAATAATCACCAATTGACAATGGACAATTGACAATGGACAATCAACTGTCAATTGTCAACTGTCAATTGTCAATTATTAATTGTCAATTAATTTAAAGAAATGAATCAATCAAGCATTTGGGACGCACTCAGTAACAACGGCTTTACGGGCTGGGACTACGGCGTATTTATCCTTTACATCATCATTCTCGTCGGCATGGGTATTTTCTTGTCGAGGGGCAAAAAAGGCGAAGAAAAAACTTCAAAAGATTACTTTTTGGCAGGTAACACCTTGACTTGGTGGGCTGTCGGTGCTTCACTTATCGCCGCTAACATCTCCGCCGAGCAGTTTATCGGTATGTCAGGTTCGGCTTTTGCTTCGGGTATCGCTCAGGCGGCTTACGAACTTATGGCGGCTGCAACACTTTTGGTTGTCGGCAAATTCTTGTTACCGCTGATGATTGAGAAAAAAATCTTCACGATTCCGCAATTTCTTCGCGAACGTTACAACAGCGGCGTAGGTTTGGCGTTCTCAATCCTTTGGCTTTTCCTTTACGTATTCGTTAACTTGACATCGGTTGCTTGGCTCGGTGCGTTGGCTATTCAACAAATTTTGGGTCTTCCTACCGACCACATCGTTCATGTTATGGGTATGGACGTTGACCAAGTTCGTTTGGTAATCATTTTGGCATTGTTCTTAATTGCCGGTATTTACTCAATTTACGGCGGTTTGGCATCTGTTGCTTGGACTGACGTTATGCAGGTAACATTCCTCGTAGGCGGCGGTTTGATCACGGCTTATTTCGCTCTTGACGTTATCGGTCAGGAAGTTTGGGGCTGCGGCGCAATGGACGCTCTCGGAAACATTTTCAGTTGGTGCAAAGACCAGCCGGGCGACAAGCACTTTAACCTCATCGTTACAAGAAATGAAGAACTCTATCCCGTTATCAATGGCGTTGTTGACGCAGCAGGTAACGTTACTCAGAAAGAAGACCCGTTCTTCACCAATCCGGGTTTGGTTTTGGTTTTCGGTGCTTTGTGGCTTACAAACCTCGGTTACTGGGGTTTCAACCAATACATCATTCAGAAAGGTTTGGCTGCTAAATCTTTGTCAGAAGCAAAGAAAGGTATGGTTTTCGCAGCCGTTTTGAAAATCTTAATCCCCTTCATCGTTTGTATTCCGGGCGTTTGCGCTTATTACATTATGAACGGTTCTGTTGACGGTGTGCCAATCACAGAAAAACTCGCTGAACACCTTCACGGTGCAATCGGACGTTCTGACGACGCTTATCCGTATTTGATTAGAAACTTTACTCCCGTGGTAATCAAAGGTCTTTCGTTTGCGGCTTTGGCAGCGGCTGTTATTTCGTCTTTGGCATCAATGTTCAACTCTACGTCTACGCTTTTCACGATGGATATTTACAAACAGTTCATCAACAAAAACGCGAGCGAAACAAAACTCGTTAACGTTGGCCGTATGACTTCTGTTTCTGCATTGATTATTGCTTTAATCGCCGTTTATCCGTTGATGGGCGGTATCGACCAAGCATTCCAATTCATTCAGGAATATTCAGCATTCGTATATCCGGGCGTGGTTGTAATCTTCGGTCTTGGTCTTTTGTGGAAACGTGCAAGCGGAACGGCTGCTATCGTGGCTGCAATCGGAACATTTGCGTTCTCAATCATTTACAAATTTGCGTTCCCCGAAATGCCGTTCTTGGTACGTTCAGGCGTTGTTTTCATAACACTTGTTGTACTTTTCGTATGGCTTTCGCTCCGCAACAAAGATACCGAGGCTGCAACAGAATTGTCAGCAGACGACGTTAAAACGCAACTCTTTTGGAGCAAAATCATGTTCATCATTGCAGGCGTATCGTTTGCATTGTTCGTAGCAAGTTTCTTCTCGAACACGTTGCACATCTACGGTATGGAAGGCGCAATGGCATTCTTTGCCGCATTGATGGGAACTATCGGATATTACTTGCGCTCTAACGCTTTGGACAAAGTTCAGGATAAAAAACTCGTTGCAATTGATTTGGATATTTTCAAAACCGACAAAACATTCAACATCGGTGCAGCAGTGGTAATTGCTTTATTGACAATACTTTATCTCTCACTTTGGTAGGGTTATTAAATTGACAGTTGACAATTGACAGTTGACAATCATTGTCAATTGTCAATTGCTAATTGTCAATTATTAAAAAAAACGGTTTCAATATGGAAGTAACGTTTTATGACAAAGAACTTGTCGGGGATAGAAAAGGACAATGGGCTTGTGATTTAGACCAGCCGTACAGACTGATTTTTGAGCCGCACGAAACTCCTATACCGGCAGACGAAAACGGCAAATACCTATGGATTGAAATCAAAGGTGTGGAAATAATTGAAATAACAAATTATCACGGTAAATAAAAATTATGGCAAAAACAGGAAAAGATATTGAACCGTTCATCTACTTTCATCCGGGCGAAATATTGTCCGAAAAAATGGACGAAATGGAAGTCTCCGTTGACGAATTTTCTAAAATTTCAGGGCTTGAAATCTCTGAAATTAAACGAATAAAAGCATGTAAAGCAGACATTAATCCGGTTAATGCGGCATCTTTGGAAAAGGCTACACAAATACCGGCGGCATTTTGGTTGAAGGCGCAGGAAAATTACAATATGTTTTTAATAAAAAAACTTGTTGAAACACTTACCCGCAATCTAAAATCTGTTTCTGCTTACGATGTAAAAAAGCAGAAAATCCGTCAAACTATACAAAAACTCTCCAAAGTTTCGGAGACAATTTAATTTCAATTCAGAAAAATGGGTTACTATCAGGAACATCCTAAATTTTACATTTCGACTGACTGTATAATTTTCGGGTATTTCGACAACAAATTGCACGTCTTAATACGTCCGAGGGATATGCAGCCGGGCAAAGGTGAACTTTCGCTAATGGGCGGTTTTGTTGACGACGACGAAAGCGTTGACAATGCTGCAAAACGCATTGTAAAAGAACTTACGGGTTTGGAAAATTTCTACATCGAACAAGTAGGTGCTTTCGGAAACGTAGACCGCGATCCGGGCGAAAGAGTGGTTTCAATCTGTTATTATGTCCTGATAAAGGCTTTGGAATACGATGACGACTTAAAAGAGCGTTTCAACGCCCGCTGGGTGGAAATTGACAAAATTCCGAAACTTTACGGCGACCATAACCTCATGATTGAAAAAGCCCACAAAATTTTACAGGAAAAACTCTCATTGAATCCGATAGCGTTTTATCTGATTTCCGACAAGTTTACGCTTACGCAGTTGCAACAATTGTACGAAACGATTTACGGCGAAAACCTTGACAAACGTAATTTCAGGAAGAAACTTTCGGAGGAAAATCACATTGTTACAACCGGCGAAATCGACAAGACGACTTCAAAACGAGGTGCCAACTTATATTACTTCGACTTCGACGGATACACAAAAGATCACACATTTAAATTATAGTTTTTGATTTTTAACCACGGAAATTTAAAAGAGTTTTCGTGGTTAATTTTTTTATACTTTTACACCTTTTTGAGATTTTTTTGAGTGCAAATTTACACCTTTTTGAGATTTTTTGAACGGAGATTTTACACCTTTTTGAGATTATCTAAGAAACACGTTTAAATATTTTCCTCCTCCGCCTCATAATCCACAATATTTCTGTCCTTTGACGAGAACTTGATGGCGAGTTTCACGATGCGCTTGTTGGTGTCGAGGACGGCTGATACGTAGTCGCGGTCGTCGATTTGGTCAAGGGCGGAATCCGTGCTGCGGTCGTATTTGAGTTCGATTACGTAAATCGTCTTGGGCATCCTGAGAATCAAATCCGACTTGCCGAGGGCGGTCTCCTGATTGGCACAAATGTCGGCACCGAAAGAAGTCAGAACCGTGTAAAGAATTGCGTGATAATGCTTTTCGTTCATATTGTTGAGCGAAAAAGGAAATCTGCGGAAAAACTTCTTTAATGCCTCAATGAACTTTTCCAAATCGTCGTCCTTTGAAAAATCAATGTAAGCCTTTTTGAGCGGAACAGTGTCGTTGACTTTATACGTATATTGATTCAAGACTCGCGCCGTAGAAGTTTTCACCTCGCCGTTCGGATAGCCCAAAATGTAAGTGTTGTATTCGGGGTCGTAGTCCTTGATTGTCAGGTATCCCGCCTGAAACAAAAACGGCACTAAATCGTTGACCTCTTCCACGGGTTGGTCAAAACGCTCCGAATCACACTCAACATATTCGTAATCAAACATTTCGATGTTAAATTTACGAATAAGTTTTATCAGAGCCGACGGCGTTGCCGAGCCAAACCAATAGTTTTTCAACATCTTGTCATTCAACGCCCTAATAACAGCAAACGGATTAAACACACCTTTTTTAGCAGGCGAAAAATTGTAACCGTCGTATTTTTGTTTGAATTTTTCGATAGTTTGTTCAAAAGTGTAATTATTGTTGTCGGCAAAATCTTGCAGTCCGCCTTTCAAAACGGTCAGCAATTCTTCGTGAGAAATACCGCAAACTGTCTCAAATTCAGGCATTAACGAAATATCTTGCAAATTGTTCAATGCTGAAAAAATCGACATCTGTGAAAACTTTGTTATGCCTGTTATAAAGACGAAACGGATATAATCATCAAGTTCTTTGAGCGGGGAAAAAAACTTGTTTTGTATAGCACGGATTTTATTTTGTAACGTGCTGTTGTCAACGGTGTCAAGCATCGCGGCATCGTATTCATCAATGATTACCACAACTTTTAGACTTGTTTTTTGGGCAATATTTTTGATAAGTTCCTTGAACCTTACGCCGCAATCGTCATCAGCCTTGTCAAGGTCGAACAATTTTTCGTATGACAATAGCATTTTGTCGATAATGGAATTGATGCTTTTTTCGGAAACGTCTTTTGCACTTGCAAACGAAAGATGAATCACAGGATATTTCACCCATTCCTTCTCCAACGCATCAATTTTCAATCCCCTGAACAAATCCTTATTGCCGTTGAAATATTCTTTCAACGTGCTGCACAACAGCGACTTGCCAAAGCGTCGAGGCCTTGACAAGAATACATAGTCGTAGTCATGGGTCATTTTATAGACCAAGTCCGTCTTATCTACATAGACACAATTACCTTCGATAATTTTGCTAAACGTCTGCGTGTCAACAGGGTATCTGCGAGTTTCCATAGCGGGTGAAGTTTTTGGTTACAAAGGCAAAGATAAAAAAAAAATTCGGAAAATTATATTATTTGTACAAAAATATTTTTATCTTTGCCCTTTAAAAAAATAAATCTGAATAATCGTGGACATTGAAAAATATTTTTCGCACCCTGTTTTGCAAGCAATGGCTTGTTCTTTCAAGTACTTTAACAAGACTGAAATTTCTGATATTGCAAGACTTGTCCGCTACAAGGGCAATGTGGAGGACGAAACCCGTCAATGGGTTAAAGATAAAATAGTTATAAAATATGAAACCCTTTCATATACCTCGACGATATATAAATACGGAATCAACTCGGATTATTGGGTGAACATTCTGCGTACTATCGGCGACACGGACATTCAAAACATAAAAAAAATCGGTTCTAAAAATGACCACAATTTTACAACTGCCTTCTCGTTAACATATCCCGTCTGGAAATGTATTAAGGGAAAACCGTTTGCCGAGGATTTAAGAAAAGTAAGTTGGTATTTAATAAACTATGATTGTGAATATGCTTGGATTTTTATATTCAGTGCGCTCATGTTACCCGAATGTAGCGGCTTGGCAACTTGGTTGCCGCAGGATTTATTGCGAAAAATATTCAACCGTTATCTCCTCCTATATTGGGAGGATTTAAACTTTATTCCCGATAAAAAAACGGTGGCAAAAGAGTTTTATAACAATAACAATCTGCCGGAACAAGATAGGGATCGAATGCGCGGTATGTAT
This sequence comes from Bacteroidales bacterium, assembly GCA_017417315.1. Classification (GTDB taxonomy): domain Bacteria; phylum Bacteroidota; class Bacteroidia; order Bacteroidales; family UBA3824; genus UBA3824. Next base: position 62,863 of record JAFPZK010000024.1, on the reverse strand, counting down.
CTGTATAATAACGAGTTTATACAGACCGGAAACATCAACGAAATTATGGAAAAACTTGACGGAAATCCGTATCAAGCATATTTCGTTGCGCTCAAACTTATGCACAACAAGGAATACGGCGAAGCGTTCAAAACATATCAAGCCATTCTGAAAGAACTCGGTCAAAAAGTATTCGACGACAGCCTCTCTAATTTTCTTTATGCGCTGTCAATCATGCTGTTTAACACGCCGAAATCCAAAAAGTCAGCGGGCAGTTTAATGAAAATATTGTCCGCACGAGACTTACCGCAATGCAATGCAATGTATGTCGTTTTGAAGCAATATCTTTATGACAGCGGCGAATATGCACGCGAATCATACAAGTTCTCAAATCCGAAAGATAAAATGTTGGCTGCATTGTTCTTAAATCATTTTTGCGATGTTACTCCAAAAAATCAGATTATCGCATCAGCATTACAACTACTTCCCGACTGCAATTCCGACTATATGAAATTGCTGTTTTCGTTTGAATTTGACCATTTGAAAAAAACTTCGGACGAATTGTGCCAAAAAACCGGCATCAACACTTCGTTTTTTCCCGAATACCAAAAGATAGAAAAGTGGGAAAAAATTCTCGATTCAATACTTGAAAACAATACTTTGGCGTTGACAAAACCGACGGCAAGCAGCGAACGTTTGGTTTATTTTGTTGACACCAAAAGAGAAATTATTACCGTAAAACTTCAAAAATCCAAAGACGGCGGAATTTCTTGGAGCAAAGGACGTGTCGTAACATTGTCATCGTTAGCAAATAATGAATACGAATGTATGGACGATTTTGACCGCAAAGTTGCAGCCGCTCTTGAAGTTCGAGGTTTCGGTTGGAGAAGTGAATATTTAATGGTATATGAGGACACAATCGCCGCACTTGTCGGCTGTCAGAGGGTTTATGACGAGATGACCGAACAAAAAATTGACGTCATAGAAGAACCGTTACAAATCACTGTCAATCAAGGCAGAGACGATTATCACATTTCCACCAACGCCGCTTTTACGGACGGCAGTTATGATAAAATTACCGTAACACGTACCGGCGACAGACAATTCACGGTTGTAAGAGCCAACGACCAACAAATCGAAATACTCGGAAACTTCAAAACAATTGGGACTTTCCCCGCCAAAAGTAAAGAAAAACTCACCCGTACACTTGAAAAACTCAGCGGCTCGTTCACTGTGATGAGTCCGCTTTTGAAAAACTCGACGACATTGAAGCGCGTGGATTCGTCGCCGCTTATCGCCGTCCAAATTTCGCCCGTCAACAATTCCAACGATTACAGCATCTCGCTGGCAGTCAAGCCATTCGGGACGTGTCCGCCGTATCAGAAGCCCGGTCGCGGAATGTCAATCGTCAGCACCACTATCGACGGCGAAAAAGTGCAGACCGAGCGCGATCTCAATGCCGAAAAGAAAAATTATCAGAAAATTTGTAAAGCCATTAACGGGTCTTCTGACGGCGATGACCAATGGACTATCGACACCGAGCAATGCCTTCAACTTCTTGAAATAGTCCGCACAATGCCCGAAACGGCTTTTGTGGAATGGCCGCAAGGTGTTAAAATGCGTGTCGTAAAACCGATGATTGAGGCAAAAATGCTCAACATCAAAATTAGCGGTGCTGGTCAGTGGTTTGAATTGGAAGGCGAACTCAAAATCGGTGAAAAAGAAAAAATCAAGATGGCTCAACTTCTTGAAAGCCTGCGTAATGCCGAGGGTAATTTCATCCGTCTCGAAGGCGACGAATACATAGCCGTAAGCGAACAACTCCGTCGTCAACTTCAAGCCATTTCACAAATGACTGTCGGCAAGGGCAAAGACTTGAAAATCGCAGCCATCAACGGAATCCAACTTTCGGCGTTGGAAGAAATGGGCGCAAAGGTCAAGGCAGACGGACAGTTCAACGACCTGATAGCAAGAATCCGCGAATCGGAAAAGAAAGATTTTCCCATACCGACAAACATTCACGCCGAACTCCGTCCGTACCAAATAGACGGTTACAAATGGATGAGCCGCCTTGCATATTGATTGGGGCGCGGGCGCGTGCCTTGCCGACGATATGGGCTTGGGTAAGACAATTCAGGCGATAACGGTGATGCAAAGCCGTGCGGCACTCGGTCCCCAACTTGTATTGATGCCCACCAACGTCCTGATGAACTGGCAGCAGGAACTCAACCGTTTTGCCCCGGCGTTGACGGTCAAAAACTTCAACCAAGGCGACCGAAAGGCGATAATCGAGAGTTGCGAAAGCGGCGACGTGGTAATCTGCACATACGGACTTTTGGTGACGGAATGTGAACTTCTTACCGGCAAAGTCTGGACGACGATAGTCCTCGACGAGGCGCACTCAATCAAAAACCGCGACACTCAGACTTCCAAAGGCGCGATGCAACTCAAAGGCGACTTCCGCCTGTTGCTCACCGGCACTCCGTTGCAAAACCATCTGAGCGAGATTTGGAATCTGTTTCAGTTTGCCAATCCGGGACTTTTGGGAACGTTCCAACAGTTCACCGACCGTTTTATTTTGCCCGTAGAGCGCGACCACGACACCTCGCGTCAACGCATCCTGAAAAACATGCTCACGCCCTTCATGCTACGCCGCACCAAGGAGGACGTCCTCAACGAACTGCCCGAAAAAACCGAAATCACTCTTCGCGTGGAACTCAGCGACGACGAACAGGCTCTCTACGACAACCTCCGACAGACTGCCATCGCCAACCTCGAAAACGACCGCAAAAACTCGCTCAAAGCGTTGGCGGAAATCACAAAACTTCGTCAGGCGGCTTGCAATCCCAAACTCGTCAACCCGAAACTTGAATTGCAGTCGAGCAAGATGCAGGCGTTCTTAAACCTTGTACAGCAACTTCATCAGAGCGGACACAGGGCGTTGGTTTTCAGTCAGTTCACGAGCCATTTGGCATTGGTGCGCGAGGAATTGGACAGGATAAACGCCGCCGACAACACCCGCCCTCTCGAATACCTTTATCTTGACGGCAGCACATCGGCGCAAGAACGCAACAGTTTGGTCAAAAAATTTCAGACGGGCGACGAGCCGCTGTTTTTGATTTCGCTCAAAGCGGGTGGGGTAGGGCTCAACCTCACCGCCGCCGACTACGTAATTCATCTTGACCCGTGGTGGAATCCCGCGATAGAAGACCAAGCCTCCGACCGCGCACACCGCATCGGGCAGGAGCGTCCGGTAACGGTTTACCGCATCATCGCCGCCAACACCATCGAGGAAAAGATAATCCGTCTCCATCAAAACAAACGTTCACTCGCCGACGCGCTCCTGCAAGACGCAGACATCTTCACAAGCATTTCAGCCGACGATGTAATTAAGTTGCTTAGGGAAAGTGTCGAGGCGATAAAGTAGAGAGATATTTTAACCACGAAAATTTGATGGCGAGTTTTACGATGCGTTTGCTTGAATCCAAATATGCCTTTGCGTAGCGGCGGCTACGGATTTGCTTTTTGGCGGATTCAAGCCAAGGTCGGCTTTAATGCGCTCAAAATTAGCGTTTTGAGCTGCCTGATTGTTGTTAACGCCGCCTGAACAGCCCGCCAAAAGCGCAGCAAATGTCAAAGCGGTAAATGTTTTTTTCAGCATATTTTTTTAGTGTAAAATAATCAATAACTTGCACCATTTCGAGGTTTAGCAATGTGCTTATAATACACCTTTTCGAGGTTAACGGTGCAATATTAGGAATATTTTTGAAATCTTCAAAATTATTTTTACAGAATTTTTGGTTGTTTGAAGGGTGAAATTTCAAAAGTTTAGGGTGAAAATTTCCGCTATAAAGGAAAGATTTAGGATAAAAGTTTCCGCTATAAAGGAAACTTTTTGGGTAAAAGTTTCTGATATAACGGAAACTTTTGTAAAATTATTCCGCCGGAATAGGGTATTTTTATGCAATTGCGGCGGAATAATTTTGAACGGCATGAGAGAGTTAATTATAGGTAGAGAGTTGGAAAAGAGCAAGTTAGATGATTTGTACAACGTTTTTTTTCAAAAAATACACAACAAATTTTAAGTTTAAAGCCATAATTTTAAATCCGCACCTCACACTCATAACTACTTACGGTTTAACCCCCAACGAATACAGCGGACATATTCAAAAATGTATCACGATGGATAGTTTGTTTGAGGGGTGAAAATTTTGTCAAAAAAAATTTTAGTAACACAAAAAAAAATCCTACTTTTACACCGCAAACATTTATACTTTAATACGAAACAGAAATTTATAACTAACATATTATAACATTGGGCTTTACGCTCTTATTCTCGAAACTGTAAAATCCGCCAAATTTTATAATTAACGAGAGAATAAGTTGCGAATAAGGTTCACGCTGTATATGCGTGAGCCGTTTCGTGCTTATTTATCGTTAATGGTTCTTGGCGGAGCCAACAGTTTCTAAATAAGCAACTAAGAAAAGAAACGGCACACGCTATTTTTTTAGTCTTCGGCGTAAAAGTTCAGCAAAAAAAACAATTATGCCGACATTAAATTGGATAGGAAAAGATAAAATAGTTAATCATCATAATGATGTGCCGTTCAAAGTGTTAGAAAAGAAATACACCTTTGGCGATGACACTGAAAATATGATTATTCACGGCGACAATCTTGAAGCCTTGAAAGCCTTGTTGCCGAAATACGAAAATAGTATCAAATGTATTTACATCGACCCGCCGTACAATACAGGAAACGAGCATTGGGTTTATAATGACAATGTAAACGACCCGCACATTCAAAAATGGCTGCACGATACTTTTCATGAATCGGGCATTACCGTTGACGACCTCACGCGCCACGATAAATGGCTTTGTATGATGTATCCGAGGCTTGTTCTTCTCCAAAAACTTTTATCCAATGACGGCGCAATTTTTATTTCAATTGACGATAATGAACAAGCAAATTTGAAGTTGATGTGCGATGAAATTTTCGGACAAAGCAATTTTATAGGCGAATTAATATGGAAAAAGAAACAAGGAGGTGGTAATGATTCCAATAATGTAGTAGTTGAACACGAATATATTATTAGTTATTCAAAATCATTTTCTTCATTTAGATTAGGATTAGATGAAAATTATCAATTAGATGACAAATTATATCCTTTAAGTGATGAAAAAGGTCAATATGGATTAATCACTTTGGATAAAGCATCAATTCAGTTTAGTCAATCATTAGTATTTGAAATAGAAACTCCATCAGGGGAAAAATTATTACCAAGAATTGTTAAAGGGAAACAATCGTGTTGGCGTTGGAGTAAAGAAAAAGTCCAAAAACAATACAACGAACTTGTTTTTAAAAACGGTAAAGTATATACAAAATATTATCGACCAAAGGGTATAACACAAAGAAGTTTATTAATTGATGCAGTTTACGGACGAACGGAAACCGGTAACGATGACATTAAGGCTATTTTCGGAACAAAGCCTTTTGACTATCCAAAACCAGTTTCTCTAATTAAACATTTTATATCAATTGCCTCAGACAAAGACGCCATCATCCTTGATTCATTTGCTGGTTCGGGAACTACCGCTCATGCCGTTTTAAATCTAAACAAAACCGATGGCGGAAACCGAAAATTTATCCTTGTTGAAATGTGCGATTATGCCGAAAATATTACAGCAGAGCGCGTCCGCAGGGTTATAAACGGTTACGGTGAAAAAGAAGGCACGGGCGGCGGATTTAGTTTTTACGAACTCGGAACTGAAATTTTTGACAGCAAAACAGGTTTATTAAACAACAACGCCGACACCGAAAAAATCCGCGAATATGTTTGGTTTGCAGAAACGCATACGCCGTTTTGCGCACCAAAATCAACAAACAATTATTTATTAGGTACATACGGCCGTGCCGACTATTATTTTTACTATGAAAAAAACGAAGAAACAACCCTTGATTGGGACTTTTTGCAGACAATAACACAAAAAGCGGATCAATACATCATTTATGCTGACCGCTGTTTGTTAAGTGATTCCGAAATGCAACAACTGAATATTGTTTTCAAAAAAATACCAAGGGACATTAAAAAAATATAATTATGGAACTCAAACAATATCAACAACATATACTCAACGAATTGGAGCGTTTTTTGACGATTCTCAAACAAGAAAACAACATAAAAAACGCTTATTACAAATTTTGGAAAAACGGCAATCCGAGTATTGAACCGTTTTTTGGTCAGGCAGTTGAACCGTACAAAGACAACGTGCCGGGCGCACCGCATCTTTGCATAAAAGTTCCGACAGGCGGCGGCAAAACGTTTATTGCTTCGTCTGCGTTGAAAGTAATTTTTGACGCTTCGGGCAAAGAAACTTTCCGCACGGTGGTTTGGCTTGTGCCGTCAAATGCGATTTTGGAGCAGACACTCAAAAACTTAAAAGATAAAACTCATCATTACCGTCAAAAAATTGACATAGGTTTTCAAAACCGCACCGCAGTTTTTAGCAAAGAAGAAGCACTCAACGGACAAGGCTTTAATATACAGACGGCGCGTGAAAATCTCTGCATAATTGTCGCGAGTTTTGACAGTTTTCGCGCTAAAAACAAAGACGGCAGAAAGGTTTATCAAGAAAACGGTTTTCTCCAATCTTTTGAGCCGTTAACAAGGAAAAACGACACGGACACATCTTTAAATAGTGTTTTTCAGGCCTTGCAACCTGTTGTAATTGTTGACGAAAGCCACAACGCCACGAGCAAACTCAGCGAAGATATGATTAAGGATTTGCATCCGTCGTTTGTGCTTGACCTGACCGCCACGCCGCGCAAAAACAGCAATGTTATATGTTTTACCGATGCCCTTGAACTCAAAAAAGATAACATGGTAAAACTGCCCGTAATTGTCTACAACCACCAAAATAAATCGCAGGTTATTGATTCAGCCATTCATTTGCGCAACCGTTTGGAAGATACCGCAAACAAATACACAGACCGTTATATCCGTCCGATAGTGTTGTTTCAGGCGGAATCCAAAAACGGCAATTCTGACCGTGAAACTTTTGACAAAGTGAAACAGGATTTGATTGATTTGGGTATTCCTGAAAATCAAATCGCAATAAAAACCGCTGAAATCAATGAAATAAAAGGCATTGACTTATTGAAAAAAGACGAAAGCGAAATCCGCTATATAATTACGGTTAACGCCTTGAAAGAAGGCTGGGATTGTCCTTTTGCGTATATTCTTGCTTCGCTTGCCGACCGCAGTTCGGCTGTTGATGTTGAGCAAATTGTCGGGCGTGTTTTACGTCAACCGTATACTCTTAAAAATCCCGATTCGATTTTGAATATGAGTTATGTTTTGACATCTTCGGCAAAATTTCAGGAAACTTTGCAAAGTGTTGTTGTGGGTCTTAACAATGCAGGTTTTTCGGAGCGCGATGTCCGAGCGATAGAGCAGCCTGAAATAAATGAAGATGAAAATTCAGAATCAGACGAAAAATTAAAATCTGAAACTAACGAAAATACAAAATCTGAAACAGATGATAATTCCGATACAAAAATAGATGATAATTCTAAAACGGAAACGGAAGAAAATACAGAGTCTGAAACAGATGACAAGTCTAAAACAGAAACAGATGAAAAGTCCAAAACAGAAACAGATGAAAAGTCTGATACAGAAACCGACAAAAAGTCTGATGTTGAAAAAATTATTGAAGAAGGTGAAAAAGCGAATAATGAAATGGAAATGAAAATTGAAAATAACGATGATTCACCTCAAACAGATTTAAAAGATATGATTAAAAAAGTAAAGATTCAAAGCGTATATTCAGAAATTGCGGCGGGCATAAAAATTCCGCAGTTTTTTGTTGAAAATCCTGATTTAAGCAAATCTGTTTTTGGCGGCGACCAAGTGAAATTAGAAGATACGCATTTGCTAAAAGATTTCAAGTTATTGACTTTCGGAAAATACGATATAAATTTTTCGACGGCTCAAACCAGTCTGTACCGTGTTGATATTGACGAGCAAACGGACGAACACAAACTCAATTTCTTTAAAGTGAAAGATGATGCGCAAGTAGAATATCTTATAAACACAATCCGCTCTGACAGCAAAACCCGCGAAAATAAGATAGAATTGATTGCCGGAGTAGTTGTTAATAAAATTGGCAAAATGCCGCCTTCGTCAGAAAATGATGTCAGAAAATATACGGAGCGTGTACTTTCAAATTTAAGGAGCGATGAGTTGGAATTTTTCACCACGCATCTTAACGGTTGCATTGAAAAAATCAAAGAGAAAATAAAGGAATGTGAAAACGAGTTCAAAAAAGAACAATTTGAAAAATGGTTTAAACAGAACAAAATAAAGGCAGAACCGTCTTACGTATTCAAAAAAACGTTATCATTGAAAGAGCAGGGCAAAAACATTCCTAACGCCTTGTACGGAACAGAAGAAAAAGTTAACGACTTTGAAAATGAAGTTATAGAAGAGGTTGCCAACCTTGATAACATTTTGTTTTGGACACGTAATTTGGAGAAACGTGATTTTTGCATAAACGGTTTTATAAAACACTATCCTGACTTTATAATTTATACGAAAAGCGGGATTTTAGTTTTGCTTGAAACCAAAGGCGACCATCTTGATGCCGCCGATAAAATAAAACTTGGTCAACGTTGGCAAGAAAAATGCGGCATGGATAAATACCGTTATTTCATGGTTTATAACACCAAGAAAGTTGACGGCGCAGAAACAAAAGAGAGTTTTTTAGAAACATTAAGGGAATTGTAAAAAGCATAATAATTACAATTGCGAATATGTTTTTGGATTTAGGCGGGTCGTTTATTATTTTTTTACTATTCTGCCGTTTGGAGAACGGCATTTCCAAACCTAAGTACATACAAGCGTTGCGCAGGAGGTGCGGGGTACATGAAATCATCGTGCCGCAAACGGACAAAAAATCATTTTGCCATTCCAATCTCTTTTTTTAACTTTGCGACATCAACTAAAACGTGCATTGGCTATGATAACAATCGGCAACCCCATATTCGACTCGGTGTTTAAGTTCTTTTTGCAGGACGAAGTGGCAGCAAGAATATTGCTGTCGGCTTTGTTGAAGACCACCGTCACTAAACTTGAAACGCGTAAAAACGAGTTTATGCAGAAGGGTGAGGAAGGCGAACTTTCGGTGATGAAAATTGACTTCGGAGCGCATATTCTCGACAAGGATAAGGACGGCAAAGAAGTTGACAGACTGATAATTATTGAACTTCAAAAGGCGTGGGTCAATTATGAAGTGCCGCGTTTTCGTCGTTACCTCGGACACAACTATATCGCACCCGAAAACATATTCCGCGACCCTGTGGACAACCGCGCATACGGTCTGCCAATCGTCGCCGTGTATATCCTCAACCACCGTGTCGGCAACCTCACCGAACCAGTTACATACCTCAACCGTAAGTATATGGATTACGACGGCAACGAACTTACAACCGGCGTTCCCGACAAGTTCGCCGAAAGCCTTTCGCACAATTGTATTATCGTTCAAGTGCCGCTGTTGTCGGGCAAAATCCGCAACCGCGCCGAAAAGATTTTGCAGGTGTTCAATCAAAAATTCTCGGTTCAAAAGTCAGGTTTCAAGATGCAGGTTTCTAACGACTTAATCGAAGGTGACAGCGATATGCAGAGAGTGGTCAACAGACTTTCGATGGTTTTCACCGACAGCCACACCACCGAACTGATGATGATTGAAAACGAAGAATATCAGGAACATCTCGAACATCTTGCTGCTAAAACCGAACTTGCAAAGTTCACCGAAGAATTAAGGCAAAAAGACAAGAAATTGGAAGAAAAAGACAAGGAATTGGAAAAAAGCCATAAAACATTGGAAGAAAAAGACAAGGCGTTAGCGGCATCAATCAAAATGTTGTCAACTTTTGGTGCAAGCCCCGACCAAATCGCTGTTCAACTCGACATTCCGCTTGACGAGGTGAAAAAGGTGTTGGAAATAAAAATGTAAAACATTCTACACCTTTAAAAAAATATTAACTCACCGTTAAAAAATTTTTGTTTTTTATTTTTTGATTGTAAAAAAAACACTATCTTTGCACCAGACAATTTTTCATAAAAAACAATACAAGATATGTTGGAAGAATTAAAAGAAAAAGTTTTTAAAGCCAACTTAGATTTGGTTAAAAACGGTTTGGTGCTTTTTACATGGGGCAACGTCAGCGGTATCGACCGCGAAAAAGGTCTCGTAGTAATAAAACCTTCGGGCGTTGACTACGACGTTATGAAAGCCTCTGACATGGTGGTTGTTGACCTCAACACGGGCAAAACCGTAGAAGGCGACCTCAATCCGTCGTCAGACACCCCGACCCACCTCGTACTCTACCGCGCTTTCAAAAACATCGGCGGAGTGGTTCACACTCATTCTCAGTATGCTACGGCTTGGGCTCAGGCTGGCAAGGACATTCCTAACATCGGCACCACTCACGCCGACTATTTCTACAAGGAGATTCCTTGCACCCGCGATATGACCGAGAAGGAAGTGAAGGGCGACTACGAACTCGAAACCGGCAACGTCATCGTGGAGCGTTTCAACGGCTACAACCCCGACCACACTCCGGGTGTATTGGTGAAGAACCACGGACCTTTCTCGTGGGGTACATCACCCGCCAACGCTGTCTACAACGCCACTGTGATGGAGTACGTTGCAAAAATGGCATTCGTATCGTATTCAGTCAATCCCAACACAACAATGAATCCCTTGTTGATTGAGAAGCACTACATGCGCAAGCACGGACCTAATGCGTACTACGGACAGAAAGGACAAAAACATTAGGCAATTGACAATTGACAGTTGACAATTGACAATGCTAAGTGGCAATCAATTGACAATTGACAGTTGACAATTATAACATACTGAACTATGGGCAATAACACGATTAAAGAAAAGAGTTTTGAATTTGCGCTCAGAATTGTAAAAATGTACAAATTCCTGACGGAAAAGAAATCAGAATATGTTTTAAGCAAACAAGTTCTAAGGTCAGGCACAAGTGTTGGCGCAAATGTCAGGGAGGCTGAACAAGCACAAAGTCCCGCAGACTTTATTTATAAATTAAATATTGCCCTAAAAGAAGCAAACGAAACTGAATATTGGATAGAATTACTTTTTCAGTCAGAATATATCGAAGAAGAACATTATAAAAGTATAATGGCTGATTGTAGCGAAATAAATAAAATTCTTATTTCGATAATAAAAAGGATGAAAAAGAAAAACATAACCAATTGATTATTAAGATAAATAAATAAAATATTAACCATACAATTGATAATTGATTAATTGGCTTCATTGTCAATTGTCAATTGTCAATTGTCAATTATTAAAAAAATGGCATTTGAAAATAACGAAATTTGGTGGGTTACCGGTGCCCAGTTGCTTTACGGCGGCGAAACCGTGAAAATCGTTGACGGACACTCAAAAGAGATGGTTGACGGACTCAACAACAGCGGAAACATTCCCGTGAAGGTGGTTTACAAGGGTACGGCAAACAGCAGCAAGGAAGTTGAAGCCGTGATGAAGGCCGCCAACAACGACGAGAAATGTATCGGCATCATCACTTGGATGCACACATTCTCGCCCGCTAAGATGTGGATCAAGGGATTGCAGCAGTTGGAAAAACCGTTGCTCCACTTCCACACTCAGTACAACGCCGAAATTCCTTGGGACACAATGGATATGGACTTTATGAACCTCAACCAATCGGCTCACGGCGACATAGAGTTCGGACACATCTGCACCCGTATGCGCGTGGCCCGCAAGGTGGTTTGCGGCTACTGGAAAAACGAGGACGTTCAGAAGAAAATCGCTGTATGGGCACGTGTTGCAGCCGGTGTTGCTGACGCTCACAATGTACGCTGCCTGATGTTCGGTATGAATATGAACAACGTGGCAGTTACCGACGGCGACCGCGTAGAATTTGAGCAGCGTCTCGGCTATCACGTTGACTATTACCCCGTTTCATCGTTGATGGAATACTACAAGAAGGTAACCGACAAGGAAGCCGACGAACTTGTAGAGGAGTACAAGAGGCTCTACACCATCAAAATCGACGAGTCGGGCGAAAAGGTTTACTGGGAGAAGGTTAAGAACTCCGCAAAAGCCGAAATCGCACTCCGCCGCGTTTTGAAGGACGAAGGCGCAACAGCATTCACCACCAACTTCGACGACCTTGGCGACGCCGACATCAACGACCCGAATTTCTGCGGTTTCGACCAAATCCCCGGTCTCGCATCACAGCGTTTGATGCAGGAAGGCATCGGCTTCGGTGCAGAGGGCGACTGGAAGACCGCTTGTCTCTACCGCACACTCTGGGTTATTCAGCAGGGCTTGCCCACAGGTTGCTCGTTCTTGGAAGACTACACCCTCAACTTTGCCGGCGACCGCTCATCGTGCTTGCAGAGCCATATGTTGGAGGTTTGCCCGCTCATCGCATCCGACAAACCCAAATTGGAGGTTCACTTCCTCGGCATCGGCATCCGCAAACAGCAGACCGCACGCCTCGTGTTCACATCCAAGACCGGCTACGGCATCAAGGCAACCGTTGTTGACCTTGGCAACCGTTTCCGCCTCATCAGTCAGGAAGTAGAGTGCATCGAGCCCAAGCCTCTGCCCAAACTTCCCGTGGCATCTGCCCTCTGGATACCTCAGCCCAACTTCGAAGTTGGCGCAGGAGCGTGGATACTTGCCGGCGGCACACACCACAGCGCATTCTCATACGACATCAACGAAGAGTATTGGGAAGACTTCGCCGAAATCCTCGGCATCGAGTACGTCCGCATCAACAAGAACACCAACATCAGCGACTTCAAGCAAACCCTCCGCAACAACGAGGTGTACTTTATGCTTAACAAGGCGTTGAAGTAGTAAATTTTACCGCTCGCCGCGGGGCGTTCTTTTTTGAAAAAAAGAACCAAAAACTTTTATACTCGGCTCGTTTCACTCGCCGGATGTTAGCACCGTTACGGTAAGAACGTCCGGCGAACGCAGTGAGCCGAATATAAAAGTTTTCCGGTTCCCTTTTTTTAAAGGGAACGCCCGGCGGCGAGCCTTTTTAATTTTAATAAAGCAATGAACGCAAAAGATACAATTCAGCAAGGCAAAGCCATCCTCGGCATAGAGTTTGGCTCCACACGCATAAAGGCCGTCCTCATCGACGGCGACAACACCCCCATCGCACAAGGCAGTTTCGAATGGGAAAACCAACTCGTTGACGGCCTCTGGTCGTACAGTCAGGAAATCATCTGGAAAGGTCTCCGAGACTGTTACCAAGACCTTCGCGCCGACGTCAAGAAACAATACGGCGTAGAAATCAAGAACCTCGCCGCCATTGGCATCAGCGCAATGATGCACGGCTATATGGCATTCAACGACAAGGCCGAAATCCTCGTGCCCTTCCGCACCTGGCGCAACACCAACACCGCTCAGGCGGCCAAGGAACTCTCCGAACTCTTTGTCTATAACATTCCCCTCCGCTGGTCGATTTCGCACCTCTATCAGTGCATCCTCAACAAGGAGAGCCACGTCAAGGACATCAAGTTCCAAACCACCCTCGCGGGCTACATCCACTGGCAACTCACCGGCAAGAAAGTTCTCGGCGTGGGCGACGCTTCGGGTATGATTCCCGTTGACCCCAAGACCAAGACTTACGATGCCAAGATGGTGGAGAAGTTCGACAAACTCATCGAGCCTTACAACCTCGGATTCAAACTGTTGGACATCTTCCCAAAAGTACTCGTAGCGGGCGAAGACGCTGGCAGACTCACCGCCGAGGGTGCAAAACTCCTCGACGTATCGGGCAACCTTCAAGCCGGAATCCCGTTCTGTCCTCCCGAGGGCGACGCCGGCACAGGAATGGCAGCCACCAACGCTGTTAAACAGCGCACCGGCAACGTTTCGGCAGGCACATCGTCGTTCTCGATGATTGTACTCGAAAAGGAACTTTCAAAACCCTACGAGGCTATCGATATGGTAACAACCCCCGACGGCTCACTCGTGGCAATGGTTCACTGCAACAACTGCACCTCCGACCTCAACGCTTGGGTAAACATCTTCAAAGAGTTCCAAGAACTTATGGGTCAGAAAGTTGATATGGGCGAACTCTACACCAAACTCTACACCAACGCCCTCAACGGCGACACCGACTGCGGCGGCTTGCTCTCGTACAACTACATTTCGGGCGAACCCGTAACAGGCTTGTCGGAAGGCCGTCCGATGTTTGTCCGCAGCGCAACCGACAAGTTCAACCTCGCCAACTTTATGCGCGTACACCTCTACGGCTCAATCGGCGTGTTGAAAATCGGCAACGACATCCTCATCAAGGAAGAGAAGGTAAAAATCGACCGCATCACTGGCCACGGCGGCTTGTTCAAGACCAAAGGAGTAGGGCAGAGGTTCCTTGCCGCAGCCCTCAACTCGCCCATCTCTGTAATGGAGACCGCAGGCGAAGGCGGCGCGTGGGGCATAGCCCTCTTGGCGTCGTTTGTAGTCAACAACCCCGCCAAACAGACCCTTCCCGACTGGCTCGAAAACAACGTCTTCGCCGGCAATACCGGCACCGAAATCGCCCCGACACCCGCCGAAGTAGAAGGCTTCAACAAGTACATCGAAAACTACAAAAAAGGGTTGGAGATAGAGAAGAAGGCAGTGGAGGCGAAGTAAAATTGAAAGTTGAGAATTGAATACAACGCCGTTTAAAGTGAGTTTTAGACGGCGTTGTTAAAAATATTAAAAATTTGATCAAAAATTTTGGCAAATAAAAATAAAATCATATTTTTGCACAAAAGGTTCTTTGACAAAGTGAGAGAGGTCAAAATAGCAAAAAAAGTATAACCATAAAAATATTAATAATCCCTGCCTTGCTTGTCTTGGTAAGGGCAACATCCTTTAAAAGGAAACTTTTAAAGGATATAATGATGATTACAAATATGTTTTTTAACATCTGTAAAGCAGATAGTAGGCTCAAAAATATGAACTTTGCTAAGTTCGCAGACTATTGTGAGCCTTTTGTGGTTAACAGCAGTTTAAATACCAATTCGGAAGATAAGTCTCAGATTGCAAGGTTAAATTTGGATACTGATTTTGTACCGAATGTTTCTGTTTCTGATATTTTGCAGTTTATAAAAACTTGCGAGGCGATTCAGCGACAGACGTCCATATTGCTTATGGAAGTTGAACGAATATTAAAAGATATGATTGCAGTTCAATTTGAGCGTTATTCGGGAGATAAATATTGGCATCAAAGTGCAAGGTGGTTTCAGCGCAACTTTAAAAATGCACAACGAAACTTTTATACTGAGGTGGTTAATATTATTCAAAATCAAAGTCCGCATTACATTTTGAACGGAAATGAAACTGCGGGTGAAATTGTTTACAACTTGCTTTCATTCACCGAATTGTCGCAGATATACTATTTCTTTGCAGGCTATCAGCCAAAAGAAAAAATATCAAGATATTTCGGATGTTTGAAGCCTGACAATTTCAGCAGTGGAGTTAAAATTTTGGCAAAATATGTTAGAAATTTCGATTATCACGTCAAATCTTCATATCGAACCATTCCAAGCATTCAGCATAGAATTGATTCTGTTCAAATGCTTTATCCTTGCGTTAATTATCCACTTGATTTTTGCTATTTTTATGGAAGGATAAGTTTCCTCGTTTACATCACGTCGAAATTTTCTGATATTGATTGCAAAAATGCGCGGGAAAGAATCAAGTGTTTATTGCAAGACATTCCTTTAGCCGCTGCGGATTACTTGGGATTTGTTCCCAATTGGCAGACCGAACCACTTTGGAAAAGTATCTAATTTATTGCCCGATTGCTTAAAGCGGTCGGGCATTTTAATTGAAAACATCATCTATGTCCGACACCGCATATCTCTCAAACGAAGGGCATTACACAATTTTCGAGTACAACGGCACGAGGCAGAAAATCATAGCCCCTGAACTGCTCGTCAGGTACTTGAAAATCAACGAATTTGTCCCAGAAAAAGGTTACATCGCTGTGTTGACTGATTATTCTTGTTTTCCTCAACCCGAAGAGGAGTACATCGACCTGCGACCGACATTGCCGAAATCTTATGATGGATGCGGATAGTTTTCTAAAACCAATCAAGAAATTAGAGATTAAATATGAATGAATCATTACCCAAAGCATTTGCAGACAAATTGACAGCAAAAGCAAATCAATTATACGAAGAAGCCCATTTGACATTCAAAGAATAAGCGGATGCTAGTGTGTGGGATATGCTTGACAATTATTATGATTTTTTGTTGGATAGTATTAACACCAAAAGGAGACCACAAAATAGAACCTTTATATGTAATGGTTACGGGTTATGTAGTACCTCGAAACAGCGCATATAATGGTTTTGGTATTCAATGTTATGTTAATGAAAATTGCAGACAACAAGGCAGGGATTGTGTCAAACTAATGAAAAAACTATTAGGTGTTACGGACGATTAATATTTCTATGTTTACACCCGATATATAATTATGCACGTGTCGGCATTTCAGAGCATAAAAAAGTTCAAAGTTCCTGTTAAGGAGCGCAAACATTATTATTTCATCCGACATATTTTTCTTGCATTTTTTGTCAAATTTTTTGTAATCAACAAAATAAATACTATCTTTGTCGCAAACAATAATCCAAAAACACACTGCAATTATGGGACGAATGTTGGCAATAGGCATCAATCACGCTTTTACGGTTTCTCAAAGCGCGTCAAAAAAGGCTGATAAAACCTTTGAGGAAGCCATCAGTATAGTAAGGGAAAGACGTGCGCCTGAGGAACTCTATGATATGTGCATCAAAGAAGGCTATAATAAGGAGCAATACGCCTTGTTCACGCTCAAATCCGAAGTTATCAAACAAGAAATCGTGCCTTTTTTAGATGATTTTTTTCAACTGTGCTTCGGTGGGCGAAACTATGATAGGGACGAGATTTTGGAACGCTTGGAAAAGGTGGAAACATATCAGGATATGTTGGACTATGCAAGCGAGAAAAGTTGTGAAAACTTCCAAAATGACGAGTATGGCGATCCAATTTGGATGGAAGTTGAAGGATCTTTCAGCCATGAACTCAGATGCAACCACGAGGCAGTAATTATCTGTCTTGAAGGCAAGATTCTTATGGAAACATACGGAAGAATTTTTGGATTGCTGAGGAGATTGCTCGCCGAAAAACTCTCTCAATACAAAATGGCTAAGGCTTTGGACGTGTATATCACAGGATAGAATTGAAACAAGAGGTTTCGATTGTGGATTACAAAAATGTGGCGTAATCACGCTATCTCTTTCACATTCTTCACCCCCTCGTTCTTCACCCCGTACTCGTTGATCACCTTCTCCATAAATACCATCGAATACCAACGCTGAAACTTGTAACCACAGTTGGTGAAACGGGCGACGAGGTGGTAGCCGTGCTTTGCGTGAAAACGTTGGCTCGCGTCGGTAACGTATGGGTCGGAGGGGTCGGAGGATGTGGTGATGCTCGCGTTTATGTTGGTGATTCCTTGGAGTTTGAGGAGGCGTTCAAGTTCGTTGAGGAGCAATGAGCCGAGTCCTGCGTGACGGTGGTCTTTGGAGATGTAGATTGAGGTCTCCACACACCAATCGTATGCCTTGCGCTCGCGGAAACGTGAGGCGTAAGTGTATCCGATGATTTTGCCGTTTTTCTCAGCCACAAGGTAGGGGTAAAACGACGTTACCTTCTCAATCCTCTTGCGGAACTCTTCTACCGTGGGGACTGTCCATTCAAAGGTAATTGCCGTATTTTCAACGTAATAGGCGTAAATTTCCAAAAGTTTTTCCGCATCGTCGGCGGTGGCGAATCTGATGTTCATAGTTTTAATGTTCATTAATCATTTTATATTTTAAATCATCTGCAATATTCCTGCTAAAATCATGTAGTAATAAATAATTTTTTTCAAAGTTTGAGCATTTATCCTCTCGAAAACTTTTTTGCCGAAATAAATACCTAAAAAAATTCCCGGCAGAGCATACAGCAACGAAAGCCCGACATTTGCCGTCACAAAACCGTACCCCGCCCTAAAAAACGACATATAAATATTCGTGATAACAAAATACGCTTGTGCTATCGCCAAATAATGCTCTTTCGATTTCTCGCACGATAAGAAATAAACCACCGCAGCGGGTCCATGCATACCGAAAAGTCCGCCCATTATGCCCGAAAGTCCTCCGAGCGAAACTTGCCATTTTAACGTCGGTGTTACGACGGCTCGCTTTGAAAAAAACAAAAAATATACCGCGAGCAAAATCAAAACCGTGCCTAAAATTATTTTCAAAACGCCATCGTCGGATACGCTGACAAATTTTATCGCAAAAAACGAAAATACACAAAAACTCGGAAAAATAACGTACAAATTTCTAATATTCAAATATTTACGAATCGTAATCAAAACCAAACCCGATTGAATAAGGCTCAAAAAACCGCTCAATGCCGTTGCCTCTTGATACGTGGGCATCAAATAAGGCAAAATCGTCATTATAAAAATTCCGAACCCGAATCCGCAGACCCTCTGAACAAACGAACCCGCAAACGATAATAAAAAAATTAAAAATGCAGTTATCATTTAAATTTAATTTCATTTTTTTTAAGGTGCAAAATTAAAGTTTTTTTTATAATTTTGCGCATTAAAAAATCACAACAAAGTATGACACAAACCATTCATCATTACAAAGGATTATCCGATAATGAAGTTTTAGAAAGCCGTAAACTGCACGGCATCAACGTTTTATCACAACCCGAAAAAGAAACTTTTTGGCAAAAACTTCTTGAAACTTTCAAACACCCGATTTCTATCGTGATGTTTTGTCTTTTTGCCGCCGCCGTTTTAACACCGCTGTTTTTACCGCTCGAAAGAATTTGGGCAATGACGGCTGTTATGGCAATTTCTACTGTTTTAATCATTATGACAGGTTTTTTCGGCGGTTTCAACGACCCTCTGTTTAAAATTCTTATAACAGCCTTTATAATGTCAATCGGCATTTCGATTTATGAGTTCGTGTGGGTCGGTAAGGATATGAACGTCTTTTTTGAACCCGTCGGAATTATTGCCGCATTACTTTTGGCAACGGGCGTAGCGTATTTTCTGGAAAAAAACAACGAAAAAACTTTTCAAAGCCTCAACGAAGTTAATGACGACACCCCCGTAAAAGTCATCAGGAACAATAATACGTGTCAAATTCCGCGAAAAGAAGTTGTTGTCGGCGACATCGTTTTGCTTGAAACCGGCGAAGAAATTCCGGCTGACTGCGTTCTTAAAGAATCTCTTAATCTGACAGTTAACGAATCTACTCTGACCGGCGAACTTCAATGCCGCAAGAGTGCTGACCCGTCAAAAGCCGATAAAGAAGCCACTTATCCCACAGACCGAATTATGAAAGGTACGACAATAACAGAAGGCTATTGTACGGCAGAGGTGTTAATGGTCGGAGACAAAACCGAGGCAGGAAAAGTTTTCAAAGCGGCTCAGGTTGAGCAGGGCGACGAAACTCCGTTGTCAAAAAAACTTGACAGCCTTGCAAATTTAATCACAAAAGCAAGCAATATTATTGCCGGTTTGATTGTTGTCGGAAGAATAATAATGTATTTCGTTAACGGTAACGCTAATTTTGACGGTCAGGAAGGCTGGCTCGATTTCATAACGTATATGCTTGAAACCGTGATGATTGCAGTAACGTTAATTGTTGTTGCCGTCCCGGAAGGTCTGCCGATGTCAGTTACTCTTTCGTTAGCATTCAGTATGCGTAAACTTATGAACGAGAACACTTTACCGCGTACAATGCACTCCTGCGAAACTATGGGCGCAGTTTCGGTTATTTGTACCGACAAAACGGGAACGCTCACCAAAAATCAAATGCAAGTTGCGGATTGTAAATTTTTAGAAACTGACCAAAATATTATCAATCAGGCGATTGCATGTAATTCTACGGCAAACCTCGACTTTTCGGATTCTAAAAAAATAAAAGCCGTCGGCAACCCGACAGAAGGTGCGCTTTTGTTGTGGCTAAATTCTCAAAACATTGATTACAAACAAATTAGAGAAAGTATCGGACTTAAAGACCGTTTGCCGTTTACAACCGAAAACAAATATATGGTAACACAGACGGAAGATAATGTTTTACTTTTGAAAGGTGCGCCTGAAATCGTTTTGGAATTTTGCAGTTTGTCAGAGGACGAAAAAGCGGATTTTTATAAAACCTTGTCTGAATATCAGAATAAAGCAATGCGTACTTTGGCGTTGGCTTACAAGAAGTTAGAAGGCAGTGAAAAACCTTTTGAAAACGGAAAACTTATAGTAAAAGATTTTCATTTGGCATGTGTTTTCGGCATTTCAGACCCCGTGCGCGACGAAGTGCCTGCGGCTGTAAAAGAGTGTACGGCAGCCGGTATTCAAGTAAAAATCGTTACCGGCGATACCGTTAACACTGCGAAAGAAATTGGTCGTCAAATCGGACTTTTTACCGAAAACGACACCGACAAAAATATCATCACGGGAACGGATTTTGCGGCACTTTTCGACGAAGAACTTTTAGAAAGAGTTTTGGACATAAAAATTATCGCAAGGGCAAGACCTTCTGACAAAGAACGTTTCGTCAAACTACTGAAAGCAAAAGATTTAGTTGTTGCAGTTACGGGCGACGGCACAAACGACGCACCCGCTTTGAATGCTGCTGATGCAGGTCTTTCGATGGGCGACGGTACGGCTGTCGCAAAAGAAGCCTCTGACATGACGATTCAAAACAACTCTTTCGGCACGATAACAAATGCCGTAATGTGGGGACGGTCGCTGTACAAAAACATTCAGCGGTTTATTATGTTTCAGATGACAATTAACGTTGTGGCGTGTCTTATCGTGTTAATCGGTGCTTTCACGGGTACTGAATCGCCGCTGACAGTAACTCAAATGCTTTGGGTAAATTTGATTATGGATACTTTTGCGGCTATTGCTTTGGCATCGCTTCCGCCTGATGTTTCGGTGATGAAAGAAAAACCGAGAAAAATGACGGATTCGATAATTTCGAAACCTATGTTAAAACATATTTTGTTTACCGGCGGAATGTTTACGGCGTTGTTGTTAGGCGTTTTGTTGATTATGCAACACTCTGACATAACGGCTTTTACGGATTTGTTCACGAATACTTGGGGCGTTTATGACGGTTTGAGCGAATACGAATTGAGTTTGTTTTTCACCACTTTCGTATTTTTGCAGTTTTGGAATATGTTCAACGCAAAGTCTTTTATGACTGGAAAATCAGCGTTTGATAAGATAAAAACTTGCAGAGGCTTTTTAATGATTGCGGCAGTAATATTTTTCGGGCAGATTTTTATAGTTGAAATCGGCGGAAAAATGTTCAATGTCTGCCACTTGAATTTAACCGACTGGCTTTGGATAGTAGGCTTAACGTCAGCGGTGATGATAATAGGAGAGATAAAAAAAATTACGGGAGAAAAAATCCCGTAATTTTTTTATTGTTTATTCTCCTTTAACTTCTACAAATTCGAACGGCACATAAAACAACGTTGAATAGTTTTCTCCGTTTTCTTTTATTTCTTCGTTTTCAGCATCGTAAAACCAACGGATTATTACTTTTTTACCCTCACGTTTCAAATCTTCGAGAATCCTGAAAATATCAAAGAAAATCTGCGTTGACGACGTACTGAAATACTTAAAATAAACTTCCAAAATAGTTTCCTCATTGGCGTGCATGGCGTATTTTGTAAACCATTCGTGTATCGGTCTGTAAAAAGAAACGGGGTCTTCCGGATAAGAATTACCCGTTATCTTAAAAATTCCTTGTCCTTTATCCAAGGTTACCTCAGGCGTGTCAAATGCCTCAGAAATATTTATAACCGGTAAAGTATTGTTGTTCAAGTTTTCGTTTTCCATAATTTTAAATTTTTGTTTAAAAACATATTTACTTTTTCTCTCTTGCAAATTTCAGCCCAAAAATTTCAATTGTGCTTCCAACATTGACAACTTTTTCATCTCGAAGCCCGCTTTTCGAGCCTCCGAAATAGGACGGGTGTAAAGATAATACACTTCCATCGGACGCGAAAAGTCGTAATCGAGTTTCATGCTCGGAGAATAAGGTATCATCTCTTTTGTCATTTCAATCATTTTGTCGGCAAACGAGTAGTCAAGACCTTTAACGCCAAGTATTTGTGCAGCATCAATTACTTCTTTCATTTGGTCGTAAATGAGGCGTTCTGTGTCGGGATTCTTTAACAATTTGTCCGTTGTAGTATTCAGGACGACGGTCATTCCGTTGAAAGGCATATTCCAAACGGCTTTTTTCCAACGTGCTTGATAATATTCAACTTCCTGAGCCTGAATCCCCACTTTAACAAAATCGTTCAACACGTTGCTGAACAACGCCTTATCCTTGCACGAAAAATTTCCCAAATTAATGCTTCCGTAAAACAAATGTTCGATAACCCCGGGCTGTTTTTTCTGAGAACAAATAAACGCCAAACCCGCCGCAATGTAAAGATTAGGAAACTTTTTCTGCAAATCCTCTTCCAAACCGATTCCGTTCTGAATCAAGATTACAAGCGTGTTGTCTTTTAACAGCGGAGGCAAAATTTTGTACAGAAGTTCCTGATTAACAGATTTTAAGCCGACTAAAACGACATCAGATTTACTCATTTTTTCAGTTGACGAAAATACTTTCGGGGATTTCAGATAAAAATCCCCGTTGCATGAAAGTACTTTCAAACCGTTTTCTTTAACATACTGATAATCAGAGTGCAGCAGAAATTCCACGTCAAAACCTGCATTTGCAAGTTTTGAACCGTAAAAACCGCCTACCGCACCCGTGCCTATAACTGAATATTTCATTTGTTATGTCCGATTATTTATAACATTGCCAAATTTGTTCAATAGTCTCTTTTTCAGGCTTTTTAGTCAACAAACTAACTAAAAATACCACGACAAAACCGCCCGTCATTGCGATTGCACCGCAGTTAATCGGAGACATAGGATTGCCCAAGAGCATATTCAAAACCGTTATGCCGACGCCCCAAACAAAGCAAGCCCAAACCGAAGAGGTTGTAACGCCTTTCCAATAAAGTCCTAACATAAACGGTGCTAAAAACGCACCCGCTAACGCCCCCCAAGAAATACCCATCAACTGAGCAATAAATGTCGGGGGATTAAGTGCGATTATGACCGACACGGCGATGAAAAACACGATTAATGCTCTCATAACCAATATTTTACGTTTTTCAATATCTTCACCTTTTTTGTCTCTGTAAATAAGGTCGAGGGTCATCGTAGAACTTGATGTCAAAACCAAAGAGGCAAGCGTTGACATCGAAGCCGAAAGCACTAACAAAACTACTAATCCGATTAACGCATCGGGCAGTGTTTCAAGCATTTTCGGGACTATTGAATCGAAATCCAATCTGCCATTAGCAAGGGTAGGAGGCGTGCCGAAAAGTCGTCCGAAACCGCCTAAAAAGTAACAGCCGCCGGCAACAACAAATGCAAAAACCGTTGAAATCACCGTTCCGCGTTTAATAGCCGCCTCGTCGGTTATCGAATAGAATTTTCCGACCATCTGAGGCAATCCCCAAGTGCCTAAGGACGTGAGAATTACGACACCGATAAGATTCCACGGGTCAGGACCGAATATATCGGCAAAAAGTCCGTTTTGAGACGGGTCGTTATCGGCAGGAATTTGCGAAAGACTTTCAACAGCCGCGCTTAAACCACCTTTCGTTTCCAAAACGGCAAAAATCACCGCCGCAATGCCGAAAAGCATTATCACGCCCTGAATAAAATCGTTGACGGCTGTTGCCTTATAACCGCCGAGAATGACGTAAAGAGCCGTCAAAGCCGCCATTATGCAAACGCAAACCTCGTAAGAAATGCCGAATCCCATTTCAAAAAGCGTTGAAATACCTTTGTAAACGCCCGCCGTATAGGGAATCAAAAAAACGAAAGCAATTACTGAGGCTGCAATTCTTAACCCCTGAGACGAAAACCTTGTGCCGAAAAAATCAGGCATGGTTTTGCTCTGAATGTGCTGAGTCATTAGTTTTGTCCGCTTTCCTAAAATGAGCCATGCGAAAAGCGAACCGATAATAGCGTTTCCGATACCAATCCACGAACTCGAAAGTCCGTATTTCCAACCGAATTGTCCGGCATAACCAACAAATACAACCGCCGAAAAATACGACGTTCCATAAGCAAAAGCGGTAAGCCAAGGTCCGACGTTTCTGCCGCCTAAAACAAAACCTTCAACGCTTTTTGCCGTTTTTCTCTGATAAAGGCCTACTGAGACCATAACCGCCAAAAATATGACGGTAAGTAAAATTTTGATTAACATTTTCTTTTTTTATTCTATTCTACTTCTTCAATTTTATCCCACAATTTTTCGTCCAATAGGGTTTTGAACTTTTCGGTACAACCTATCGGAATGTAAATTTTTCTAAGCGAAGTGCAACCCTCAAAAGCACCTTCGTCAATTCGTTTAACGGTGTTGTACATCGAAACTTCTTTCAACGCTTTACAGTTTGCGAAAGTCTGCCGTCCGATTCTTTCGGTAGAGGAGGGGACGATGACTATTTCCAAGGTCTGATTGTCTTTGAAAGAAAAATCTCCCGTCCGCCGCGTTCCGTAAGGCAAAATCAACGAATCTTTTTTGCCAAAATATGCGATTACGCGTTTTTTCTTGATGTCAAGAAAAAAGTCCTGTTCGATTTTGTAATTTTCGTTTTCGCTAATGATTTCGATGTCTTTGCAGCCGTAGAAAGGATTATGCCCCATATAAATCACCGAGGCGGGAATCTTAACCCGTTTCAAAGCCGTACAGCCGTAAAACATTGTTTGTCCGATACCTTTAAGAGTTTCTGGCAAAGTGATTTCTTCAAGCGATGTGCAATTCATAAACACGCTTTTGCCTAAGGTTGAAACTGAGTCTGAAAATGTAATTTTTTTCAGATTAGTACAGCCTGCAAATGCAAGGTCGTCTAATTTCATAACCGGATCGGGAATTGAAATTTCCTCCAAAGAGGTGCAGTTTTCAAAAGCCGAGGCTCCGATAAATTTTACCGGACCGGTAATTTTAACCGTTTTCAGAGATTTGCAGTTGTAAAACGTTTTGCGCTTGATGTTGAAAAGGTTGTCGGAAAATTCCACGCCTTCGAGTGTCGTGCAATCCGAAAATGCCTCCGCACCGATGTAATTTACGCTTGACGGAATTTTTATTTCCTTATAATCGGCGTTTCCCTTAAAAGCCGCCGTTTCGATTTTTTCCGTGCCTTCCGGAAGGGAAAAAGTTTTGATTTTTTTACTAAAAAGTCCCATAAAATAAAACAATTAACCGGCTGTTTTTATCCGTTTAAAAAAGCCGGTCAAAATTATAACTTTTTTTTATTATAACATAATTTTAATATAGAAAAACAGAAAAAAACGTATTTTTGCCGTTAAAAAAAAGAGATGAATAGTCTTAAAACACAACTCAAAACACTTACCACACCTATTTTCATAGAAATAGCCCTGATTATGCTTTTAGGTGCAGTCGATACGGTTATGCTGAGCAATTTAAAAGAAAACAGCGACAATGCCGTTGCAGCCGTAGGTCTTGATAATCAACTTATTAGCCTTGTCTTTTTAATCTATCAGTTTATCTCCATGGGGGCGGCGATTGTCTGCGCTCAATATATAGGTGCGGGACTTAAAAAACGTTTGGTTCAAGTAGTCGGTATTGCGGTGATTGTCAACTTGATATTGGGCTTGACGGTAAGTTTTTTGTTGTATTTTTATGCAGAAGAACTTTTAGTTTTGATGGGATTACGCCCTGAATTACAGGAATACGGTTTGACGTATCTCAAAATCACGGGGTCGCTGTCGTTTTTTCAGGCGGTTTCTTTGGCGTTTTCGGCCTCGCTCAGAAGTGCCGACCTCGCAAAATATCCGATGCGGATAACTCTCGTGGTTAACATTGTTAACATTTTCGGAAACTACGCTCTGATTTTCGGACATTTCGGCTGTCCTGAATTGGGCGTAAAAGGAGCGGCTCTTTCAACTGCTTTAAGTCGTTTTGTGTCAATGGTTTTGCTGATAATCGTCCACACAAAAAAGCACATCGGAAGGTTTCCGAAAGAGTATTTCAAACCGTTTCCGTGGCAGGAATTAAAAAAAGTTTTAAAAATCGGCATTCCGGCGGCAGGAGAGGAGATAAGTTATTCTTCAAGTCAGGTGGTAATCACTTATTTTATTAACAAACTCGGAAACGAGGCTCTCGCAACCCGTACTTTTTGTGCTAATGCAATTATGTTCGTTAACTTATTCGTTTGCAGCATTGTTCAGGGCGGCGACATTTTGGTAGGACATTTGGTCGGCAAAAATAAAAACGAGGCGGCGTATAAAATGGGAAATTTTATATTCAAACGCGCAATGCTGATAACTATGATTGTCAGCCTTACGCTTGCAATCTCCGGTAAAAGTCTCTTAGGATTATTGACTGATAATCAAGAAATTATAAGAGTCGGTACAATTATATTTTTTATTGATGTCATACTTTCGGTGGGCAGGGTTTCCAATATTTTTGCCGTCGGGACTTTAAGAAGCACCGGCGATGCCGTTTTCCCCGTTGTAGTAGGAATTTCCTTTCAGTGGATTATTGCCGTGGGTGTTAGTTATTTACTCGGAATACCGCTCGGTTTTGGGCTTATAGGTATGTGGTGCGGCTTTGCCTTAGACGAAAACGTCAGAGGAATTATACTTTTAAAACGCTGGCATTCAAAAAAATGGAAAGGCAAAAATCTTGTTTTAGGATAAATTAAGAAATATACATGAAAAAAAATTTGCAAAAGTTATAAAAATTGTTTTTTTTTGCAAGATATTTGTATAAATTATATGAAACTTTTAATCAAATTAACAATATGGAACTTTTCGGATTTCTAAAAAACTTAAAGGTAAGTGCGAAACTCGCATTTTGTTTTACGGTGATTTTTGCAGTGGTAGTGGTAGTGGGAATTTTTGTGATTTTTATGGCAAATACTTCTATGTCGCACATGAACTATGCTGAAAGTCAAGTGATTCCTAAAAGCATACTGGCTCAGGAAATAAAATATAACACCGCGTTGGACATTAATTGTTTCAACACGTATGTTTTTGACGGTAACCAAGAGGCTCTTCGTGAGCATAATGAATACCGCTCAAAAAATGAGGCGGCTATCAACGCAATGAGCGCGCTTATAGAAGATGAAGAAGCCGCTGCTTTCAGAGATTTAAAAAGCAGTTTTGATAGTTTTTCTTCGCTTACGTCTTTGGTAATTGACAAGCATCAAAAAATGAGTGCGTTATACAATTCGATGGAAGCACTCAAAAGCGGCTTTACCGGTGCTCTTGCAGATATACGTTCAAAATACGAACACACATTCGGCAATCAGGGAGAAACGCAACGCAGAATTGTTGTTCTTTCCGAAATGATTAGGGCTGTTGAAACGGCAAAAGGTAAAATGAATGATATGGCAGCCGTTCAAGGTATTTTGGCAGGTCTTCAAAAAAATCTTGCAGAGTTACAAACTTGGGTTGGAAGTATCGGTATGACAAGTACTTACGAAACGGGAATAAAACTTTTTAAAGAATATATTACCAAATCAAAAGAATATTACGGTTATAAAGCCGAGGCTGACAGAGCAAAAGCAGAACTAAGTTCGGTATGCGATAAACTTACCGAAAACGTTCAGAAAATTATTGCAACCTCCGGCGAGTCTTCCGCACAATCGCTTAAATTAATGGCCTCCAACCAACTGAAAATTATCAATATGTTTGTTCTCGTAGCGTTGTTGATAATTCTCATAAGCGTTATTGCGGTTGCCGTTATCAAGAAAAAAGTCGGTCAAAGAGCAGCCGATACACTTGAAAGTATCAATAGTATTGCCGCCGGTGACCTGACCAAGGACATTAACATAGATTCCAAAGACGAGTTCGGTCAGATGGCAGACTCCATAAAGTCTATGACGAATACGCTCCGAAATATTATCGGCAAATTCCGTATCGGTGCACTCAGCATTGCGCAAAATAGTTCGGAAATTGCTAAAACAGCGCAGGTTATGAGCGACGGCGCAGGTATGCAGGCTTCTTCGGCAGAAGAGGTTTCGTCTTCGATAGAAGAAATGAGTGCCGGAATTTCTCAAAATACCGATAACGCCCGTCAGACCGAAAAAATTGCACTTATGGTTTTGCAAAACATCAAAGAAACCTCTGAGGCAAGTCAGAAAAGTATGGCTGCTATGAAAGAAATCGCAGGCAAAATTTCAATTATCGACGAAATAGCGTTCCAGACAAATATTTTGGCTCTTAACGCGGCTGTCGAGGCGGCAAGAGCAGGCGAACAAGGTAAAGGTTTTGCAGTTGTTGCGGCAGAGGTAAGAAAACTTGCAGAACGCAGTGCGATAGCAGCAGCAGATATTGACAAAGTTTCAAAAGAAGGCGTTCAAATTTCGGAAAATGCTGAAAAACTTCTTCACAACGTTATCCCCGAAATCGAAAAAACAGCCGATTTGGTTCGTGAAATCGCAGCCGCCGGCGTAGAGCAGTCAACGGGTATAGGTCAGATTACGACAGCCGTTCAGCAGTTGAATGAGGTTACGCAAAAATATGCAGCCGAGGCAGAAGAACTTGCCGCAACAAGTCAGCAACTCGACGCAAGAAGCGCGGAACTCAAAGAGACAATCTCTTTCTTCAAAACCTCGGAACAAGACAAAAAAGAGACTTTCAGACCAACTAACGGCAAAAAATTTGACGGTAAAATTAACACCGGCGCAAAACAGCAGGATTACAGACAACAACAGACGACCAAAAAAACGCAGGATAGAACAGACGCTCCGGCTCTTAACCCGTCAACTTCGGTCGCCGTAAAAAACAATAAAAACAAAAATTATAAAAAACAGATACCCGAAGAAACCGTTTCTCAGAAAAAAGGAACGTTTATAAACCTCAAAGATGACACTTCGGATTCTGATTTTGAAAGATTTTGAAAATTGTAAGAAAATAATTTAAAAAAAATTTGTTTTGGTAACAAAAAAATTGCTAAATTAGCGGCGTTACTTAAACAAATTTTTTTTGTTAACGTAAGTTATGAAATATCAGTAATTAATTTTAATTAAGTTAAACTAAAAACTATTAAACTGTTATGGCAGTAGATGCACAAATTGCCGAAAGAGCCAAAGAGTGGCTCTCGGAAAAGTTTGATGAACAAACCAGAAATCAAGTCAAAGATTTGATGGAAAACAACGAAAAGGAACTTGTTGAATGTTTTTATAAAAACCTCGAATTCGGTACGGGCGGTATGCGCGGAATTATGGGCGTAGGAACCAACAGAATGAACGTCTACACCGTAGGTATGGCAACTCAGGGTTTGGCAAATTACCTTAACAAAACCTTTGCGGGAGAAGAAATCAAAGTAGCGGTCTCTCATGACAGCAGAAACAACAGCAGACTTTTCGCTCAAACTTGTGCGGATATTTTTTCTGCCAACGGCATCAAAGCGTATTTGTTTGATTCGTTAAGACCCGTTCCGGAATTGTCTTTTGCGGTTCGTCAATTAGGCTGCAAGAGCGGTGTTATGATTACCGCTTCTCACAACCCGAAAGAATACAACGGTTATAAGGCTTATTGGTCTGACGGTGCTCAGGTTGTTGCTCCGCACGACGTAAACATCGTAAACGAGGCTTTGAAAGTAAAAGTTGAGGACGTAAAATTTAAAGGCAATCCCGCTTTAATCGAAATCTTGAACGAAGATTTCGACAAGATTTATTTGGAAAAAATCAAAGGGCTTACCCTTTCTCAGGAAGATATTAACAAGCATAAAGACATCAAAATCGTTTATACTCCGATTCACGGTTCTGGCGTAAGATTGGTTCCCGAAATCCTCAAAATGAAGGGTTTTGAAAACATTATGACCGTAAAGGAGCAGTGTAATCCTGACGGCAATTTCCCGACCGTCATATCACCGAATCCCGAAAATGCCGAGGCTCTTACCCTTGCAATAAAACTTGCTAAGGAAAAAGGTGCTGATCTCGTTATGGCAACCGACCCCGATGCAGACCGTGTAGGAATCGCTGTCAGAAACAACGCCGGCGAATTTGTCCTTATGAACGGAAATCAAACTGCCGCTATTCTCACATATTATTTGTTGACGAAATGGAAAGAAAACGGTAAACTTGACGGCAATCAATATATCGTTAAGACAATCGTTACGACCGAACTTTTGAAAGCAATGGCTGACAAATTCGACGTTAAATGTTACGACGTTTTAACCGGCTTTAAGTTTATTGCTGACGTTATCCGCAAAAACGAAGGCAAAACGACCTTTATCGGCGGCGGCGAAGAAAGTTACGGATATTTGTCAGGCGAATTTGTAAGAGACAAAGACGCCGTTAACGCTTGTTCACTTATTGCCGAGGCTGCGGCTTGGGCGGCTGAGCAGGGCAAAACGATGTATCAGTTACTTCTTGACATTTACGCTCAATACGGCTATTACAGAGAATCGCTCGTAAACGTTGTAAAAGAAGGTAAATCGGGTGCGGAAGAAATTCAGAAAATGATGGACGATTACCGTAACGACCCGCCCGCTGTTATCAACGACAGCAATGTTGTGATGATAAAAGACTACTTAACGCAAAAGGCTTCAAACATTATCGACGGTACGGACGAAAACATTGACTTACCGAAAAGCAATGTTCTTCAATTCTTTCTCGAAGACGGCACGAAAATCTCCGTTAGACCGTCCGGAACTGAGCCTAAAATTAAGTTTTATTTCGGAGTTAAAGAAAGTGTCAAGGACATCACGAAACTCGAAGAAACAGAAAAAACGGCAGACGAAAAAATCGCAACAATCAAAAAAGCGATGAAATTATAAAGACAAAAAAACCGCCTTTCGGCGGTTTTTTTTTTTATTGAACGTGTCTGAATTTCAAAATTGCAACCATAGTTTCTTTTCCTGATACCTGTGTATTAAACTTGAATACATCGCTGCCCAAACATTTGGTATCTTTCAAAGAAAAAGCCTTAGGTCCTAAAATGTCGAAAATCTTTGTTTCGAACTTGCCCGGCGTTTCAGCCATTTTCTGCATCACGAGCGGAACGTTAACCGGCACAAGACTATAAATTATGTACAAATAATCCGTTCCGGCATTGTTGTCCATTTCCAACCAAGTTTCTTCGTTAGGAAAGGCAATACGGCTGTTAGCGTCAAGATACGGACTGACGTTTTTGTTTCGCGGGAAAATGTTGTACATCTTGTTGCTTAAATCCGTTCCGAAAACATAAACGTATGCAGGCTGATTGTTGCCGATATAAACGCGGAATTCAGTACCGCTTTTATATTCACCGTCCATTTCGATAACGTTGCCTTTACAAGAGCCTTTCATAACGGTTTTGTCGGATTTTACGAGTTTTAAGTTGCCGCCGAAACGGAAAACGTTAACGGTATCGCCTTTGATTGTAATGCCTCGGCTGTAACTATAACAATAATCATCGTCATTATAATAATTGTCATCATAATAATCATCGTAATAATATCCGCCGTCATTACCGCCATAATTATCGTCGTAATCGTCATAACCGTAGTTGTCATAACCGGCATAATCTTCGTCGTCGTAGTAGTCGTTGTAATAATCGTATCCGCCGCCGTTATCATCATAATCGTATGAATAATCATCATAATAATCCCATGCTCCGTTGTCATCGTCTGCGTAATACTGATTGTAATCGTCGTATTCGTCATCGTTGTAGTCGTAATCGTAATAGTAACCGCCGTCGCTGTCATTATTGCCATCGTCAACTACGTAATTATAATCGTCCTCATATTCACCGTCATCGTAACCGCCGTCATCATAGCCACCGTCATTACCACCGTTGTCATAATTGCCTGAATCACAACCGTTATCACCGCCGGAAGTCGAAAAGTCAAGTTTCGAGGTCGTGAGGTCAACAGAATTGTTAGTAGCCGAGGCAATCGGAGCATATAATACGTGTGCGTCGTCAACAGTCCAAATAAAAGTATCGTAAGTTATCCAGCAATAACCCTTGTAACCCCAAGACGTACCCCAAGAGTTCTGAACCAAAAACGCTCCGCCGAATTTATTGTCGTCGTAGGCAACGATACACATTTCGTGTCCGCCGTCGTTCTGATAAGATTGAAGATTTTCGGTCGGTTTATAAAGTCCTTCGCTTGTAAAAGCCCTGTCGTTCATAAACGAAGCGGGCAACATCATACCGAAAATCACGGGGTGTCCCTGAGAAATTTCTTTCTTGACCATTTCGGCACGGGATTTTACGCCAAACTTATTCTGCGCTTCAAATAACTGAGCGTAACTTGTTATTTTATTGTCTTTTGCGAGATTTTTTAATTCAGCAGGAATGGTTTGAAGACAACATTTTTCCGCAGATTTTGCGTAAGGCACTGCGCCGGTTTTTTGCAAAAATTCGCAAGCCGCACCGCCCCAACTTCCGTTTTGACAATTACGGTCTCCGTTGTCCTTTATGCTGTAATAGGTGAAAGCGGGAAGCATTGCATTTTTGGTGATAGTTGCACGGTTTGTAACGCCGTGGCTCTGAGCCCAGCAAATAGTTGCTGCACAATAAGTTGAAGCCCATGCAACACACGTACCGGTCTGACCCTGAGAGGCTGGTACGGGCGACCATTTTTGAACGGAGGCGGCAGCAGGCAAGTTTTCATAAATGCTGCGTGCCATAGGTGCTTTAAATTTAGCCGTCTTCCATGCGTCAGCGGGTTTGTTAAGACCCTTACCGTGAATAGGTTGCTGAGCAAAACCCGTCAGCGAGACCGCTAACAAGGCAGTTAAAAAAATACTTTTTTTCATTTTTTTAATTCTTTTTTAGAAAATTTTGTACGGCAAATATAAAAATTTTTTTGCGTATACAAAAAAAAAGCGGACTTTAATTTTTTTTTTAAGTCCGCTTTTTTTAGTCAAGTTTTTCTTCGAGATTTGCTTTTTTTTAATCCTGCTTTGTAGGACGCTTGATAATCGCCTTTATAGAACTCATCGTATCGTAATGTTCAGTTTCGATAACGCTGATGTCAGAGTGTGAAACCTCTTGCGCCCAATGTTCCATAATTTTCATTCTTTCGGGAACTTTTACGTTTTTGTCAAATGCGAGTTTCATCTTTAAGATGCCTTTTGAAATTATACCCGCCCAAGTTAAATTTGCCATTTTGTTTATGTATTATTGTTTATGTATAAGTTTGTACTTAAACAATAACAATCTTCGTGCCAAAAAAAATAAAGACTTTGTTTTGCATTTATTTTATTCTCACCTAATTAGGCAACTTTACGTAAAGTTCTCTGACGGTTAAAACACAAATTCTTCAACCCTGTTCGCACTTTTAAATATTGTAAAACTTAATTTATCTAATGTAAGTTTTTTGCGACAGCCTGAAATCTCGATTTCAACGCACTCAGGCACGGTTTCCCGATTGAAAGCAAAAAATATTTCTTCTTCGTCTTTTTTGCGGGAATAGACATAAACACGTTTTTTTTCATCGGCGTAATACGTAATAAATTTGCCCCATGCCAAAACGGATTTATTCGCATTTCTGAAAGAAATGATTTTTTTATAAAATATTAACATTTCATCATCGCCGTTTTCCCATGCCATAGGCTTTCGACAGTCGGGATCGTTTGCGCCCCACATTCCGAGTTCGTCGCCGTAAAATACCATCGGCGAGCCAACCATCGAAAACTCAAAGACTACCGCCATTTTTTGAATTTTTCGCTCTAATTCATTAGGTTGACGGGTACTATACTTTTTGTCAAAAGAATGTGTATTTTCAAAAAACTTTTCTATCGAGCCGAATTGTTTGAGATTGCCGTTAACAACAAGCGAGGCGAAACGCTCCGTGTCATGAGTTCCTAAAAGGTTCATTGCCAAAAAGTTAGAGCCTTGATTGAAAAGTTTTAGTTGACTGCGCAACTTTTTGTCAAATTGTAAAGCAGAAATATAATTGTTTTCAGGGGCAAAAAACTCTGAGGCAGCAAAATAAAAGCCGTAATTCATAACCGA
Source organism: Bacteroidales bacterium (assembly GCA_017417315.1). Lineage (GTDB taxonomy): Bacteria > Bacteroidota > Bacteroidia > Bacteroidales > UBA3824 > UBA3824. The sequence continues at coordinate 28,757 of JAFPZK010000024.1, read as the reverse complement.
ATCAAAGCAGTTTTCGTCTAAATACGGTTTTATAACGTTGTCAGGTTCAATAAGTTCGCCTAAAAACAAAGCGTCTTTTTTAATGCTCTTGACAAAAGAGTTCGCCTGTTTCCAAAACATCATCGGAACACCTACCGCATGATCTATCCGCCAACCGTCAATGCCTTCTCTCTCAGAGCCTTCAACAACGGGTTTTAACCAACGCTTTAAAACTGAAAATACATATTGCTTTACTTCTTTGCAAGAATAGTTTAATTTCGGCATTTCTTTCACGCAGCCCCAAAATTTCTCGTAAACGAGTTTTTTCTTCGTTGATTTTTCAAAATCAATAAAAAACCAATCCTTGAACCGTGATTTTTCTCGGTTTTTCATTACGTCCTGAAAAGGCACGCTGTTGTAACCGATATGATTGAAAACTCCGTCAAAAATGACTTTCATGCCCAAAGAATGTGCTTTTTCAATCATCATGAGGGCTAACAAATCGGCGGAAGTCCATTTCGCGTTTTCAAAGTCAAGAAAGTCTTCATTTTTAATGATTTGTTTGTCATTCAACGCGTCTGTTCCCAAAAATGGGTCGATATGAAGAAAATTGGTACCGTCGTATTTATGAAGCGAGGGCGAAAACTGTAACGGTGTAAAATACAAAGCCGTTATTCCCAAACCCGCTAAATATTCGAGTTTGGAAATAACGCCTTGCAAATCACCGCAGTATCTTCGCCTTAAAACGTTCATTTTAAGACTTTTGCGGTTGTCTTGTTCGTGAGGCTGACGACCTTTCCATTCGGCATTCCAAGCGGAAATTTCCCAATTTTCGCCGTCAAAATTCCATGGCGTAGTGCCTATCAAATCGTCCGCCATAATAGGATTGGAAAAATTTCCCCGACAAAAACGGTCAGGAAAAATTTCATACCAAACAACCTCTGCCGCCCAAGAGGGATATTTTGTCATGATAATTTTGCTAACAGGGTTCTGATTTTTTCTTTAACCGTGGGCGAAACAGGTACGAGCGGAAGTCGTAAATTTTCTTCCATGATACCGAGAATATTCAAAGCCGCTTTTGCTCCCGAAGGCGAACCGTCTTCAAAAAGTGCGTTCATTAAACCAAGTAGTTTGAAATGAATTTCTCTTGCCGAAGAAAAATCTCCCTCCAATGCCGCTTTTATCATTTGAGAAAACGGTTTTGGAACCACGTTTGCCGCTACCGAAATCACTCCGACACACCCTAACGAAATCATCGGTACTGAAAGCGAATCATCGCCTGAAATAACTCCGAAGTCCTCCGGTTTATTGGCTAAAATGCTCATTATCTGATTCATATTGCCGCTGGCTTCTTTTATGGCGACGATGTTTTTAAAATCGTTAGCGAGTTTTATTACTGTATCGGGATCGATGTTTTTGGAAGTTCTGCCCGGAACGTTGTAGAGAATGACGGGTAGGGGAGAGGCTTTTGCAATTGCCGCAAAATGAGCATAAATACCGCGTTGAGAAGGCTTTGTATAATAAGGGCAAATACTCAAAATAGAGTTTATACCGCTTAAATCCGTGTTCAAAATCTCTTCCACAACCGCTGAGGTGTCGTTGCCGCCTATTCCGAGAACTATCGGCACTCTGCCGGAAGTTTTTTCCTTAACGAACTTGATAATTTCGTTTTTTTCTTCTTTTTTCATTGTCGGTGGCTCGCCCGTAGTGCCGAGCAGGGTTATGTAATTGATTCCGCCGTCAATAATTCTGTTCAGGTGTTTTTCCAAAGCGGTGAAGTCCGTTTTGCCTGATTGGTCAAAAGGCGTTACTAAGGCAACGCCTGTACCGTAAAGGTGATTGTTTCTCATCATATTATGCTTTGCTGAATGCTGACAAATATTCTTTTATACAATTTATAAGTTTTTGCGTATCGCGGACTGTTTCTTGGCTCAACTGCAAAATAAAATCCGCAAACATATCGGATTTTAATTTCGGCGAAACCCGTAATTTTGCCTTTGACATTCCCATAATGTAATTGATACAAAGTTCCTCAGAACGCGTGCTCAAATTTATTAAAATATCAAATTCTTCTGAAACAAAATTACTTACCGAAGCCTCCTTCGGATAACCTAACCAATTGACTATCGGACGTGAAAAGACACTAAACCCTTCTTTCTTAGGAAGATAATTAGCCATACTTTCATTTAAAACATATCCTAAGATAGTTACCTTCAACCCTGATTTAACAAGGTCTTCGGCAAACGAAACCGTTGCCAAAAAACTTTCTTCCGCGAAAGTATCGCAAAGTATCCCGACCGAACTAGCCGATGAAAGATTATTGAAAGTCCGTTGATGTTTGAGTTTTTTTACCGTTCTTTTCAGCAACTTAAAACCCATATCATCACGCATTTTTTGCAAAAAATTCATGCTGCAATTTTAACAAAAATTTTTGTATTCTAATATTAAGTTTTTTTAATAACCGTAATAAAATCCGTAAGGATTTATATTTTCGGTATGTTTTATTTCAAAACCGACCGACAATGACGGTGTTATTTGATAATGCGCTCCTATGCTCGTCTCGTATGCATCCTTATTAAAAGGCATTAAACCTTTTTTTTCTTGTCCGTAACATGATGTTCTGTAATAAGTTATTGCAGAATATAGCGAAAGTTTTCGGGTAGCCGCATAACTTGCCGATGCCGAATAATAATTAGTTAACGCTTTGATATTATGATAATTACCTTCCATTGTAGGAGTTTTGAAACTCGTCAAGGATAGACCCGTGGCAAGAGAAAACTTCCACTTTTTCAGCGGTGTAAAATTTCCTGTCAACTCGCCGGAGTTATTATTAATGTTTTGTGCCTCAACGCTTAAAGCGGTAAAAAGCGTTAATATAAAGATTATTGTCTTTTTCATAACGTGAAAAAAAAAATTACAACGCAAAATTAAAAAAAACTTTTTTGTTTAGCAACGAAAAAAAACGAAAAAAAATTTGTTTCAATTAATAATTATTTCTACATTTGCAAAGGAAAATTTTAATACTTAAAGATGGAAAATTTACAAATTGCCGAAACAGCAAAAAGTCCGTATGTCAATTTCGATTGCGAGAACGGTTTTCTTGAACTTCGTGGGAGGAGCATTATCGAAAACACATTTTCGTTTTATGAACCTGTGTTTAAAGTGCTTAGCGAATATGTCGCCGAACCTAAGGAGAAGACTACCGTACATTTTTCGTTGGACTATTACAATACGAGTTCGCAAATTTGGATTTATAATATTCTAAAAGAACTTAACAAAATCAACGAAAAACCCGGCAAAGAACTTTCGATAACTTGGTTTTACAGCGACAGCGATTTGTTGGAAGCCGGAAGAGATTTTCAGAACGTTTCTAAGGTTCCGATTACATTGAAAGAGTCTTCGGGCGGTTTTGACGATGGTCTTGATGAAGAAATCTAATACAAATGGACTTTGAGAAAAAAGTAAAAAAATTAAAAAACATACACCTTATTATATTAATAAGTTTTTCGATTGTGTTTTTTTTTGTTTGGTTTCTCACTAATGTCCTCAATATTGGGTGTGCAGTTATAGAAAACCCGCAACTTGTTATGGCTTTGCAGTATGCGGGTATTTTTATGACTCTCGGAGGTTTAGTTTACGGCTATCACAATTATTCTGAAACGTTGAAAAAGCACAAGGACTCTATTGAAGAGGCTATAAAACAAGACTGTTTTATCAAGACAAAAAAAGTTCAAAACTATATCATTTACTTTTTGTTTGTGTTAAACATTTTACTTTTTGTTTTGACAAACCAAAAACAGTTTGAACTTTTGACCGCAGTTACGTTGATTGTATGCGCAATAAATTTTCCGAAAATGTCCAAGTATTTAGAGGATTATGAAATTTCGGACTCCAATTCTTGAATAACTAACGGAATATTTTCTAAAAAATAATTTACAAGCACGGGATAATTTTCCGTGCTTTCGTTTTTTGCAGCAGTAAATTGCAACTCTTCCATTTTTTTGGCTATATCTTCCGCGCCCATAACCCTCAGAGATGATTTTGTCGTGTGGGCGACCTCTGAAAGTTTTTGATAATTCCGGTTTGATAAATTTTCTTTCAGTAGGGTAGAAGTCTCTTGCATTTGGCTGAAAAACATCTCGATAATTTCTTTTTTTATCGAGATGTCTCCGCCTGAAACTTCATTCAAATAACTCATATTAATATGCTGATACATAATAAGTTATTGTTAGTTTTCGTGATTGATTTTTATTTCAATTTTATCGCCTTTTTCGTTCAAATCAGCAACAATTTCGTCGCCCTCTTTCATTTCGCTGTCAATGATTACGCCTGCCATTTCGTCTTCCAAATATTTTTGAATAGCACGTTTTAGCGGTCTTGCTCCGTATTTCGGGTCGTAACCTTTTTCCGAAAGAAAATCTTTCGCCTTTTCGGTAACAACGAGCGAATATTTAAGGTCGTCAATTCTCTTGTAAAGCCCTTTGAGTTCGATGTCAATAATCTGATGAATGTTCTCTTTTGAGAGCGAATTAAACGAAACAATGTCGTCAATACGGTTAAGAAATTCAGGAGAAAATGCTTTTTTCAACGCCTTTTCTATAATAGCCCTGTTGTTTTCATCAGTCTCTTCCGAGCCGAAACCGAGACCGTGTCCGTAATTCTGAATATCTCTTGCTCCGATGTTAGAGGTCATAATCAGAATCGTATTTTTGAAATCTATGTTTCTGCCTAACGAATCCGTCAAACGTCCCTCGTCCAAAACTTGCAACAAAATATTGAAAACATCAGAATGTGCTTTTTCGATTTCGTCCAAAAGAACCACTGAATATGGTTTTCTTCTTACCTTTTCGGTTAACTGACCGCCTTCTTCGTATCCGACGTAACCCGGAGGCGCACCTACAAGTCTTGAAACTGAGAATTTTTCCATATATTCACTCATATCAATACGGATAAGAGCGTCTTTGGAATCAAAAAGATATTCCGCTAAAATCTTGGCTAACTGCGTTTTACCTACACCCGTCGGTCCTAAAAATATAAATGTTCCGATTGGTTTGTTCGGGTCTTTTAAGCCCGCACGGTTTCGCTGAATGGCCTTGACGATTTTTTCTACCGCCTCGCTTTGACCGATAACTTTCTCTTGAAGTTCCTGAGCCATTTTTTTGAGTCTGAGACTTTCTGCCTGAGCAATTCTCGTTACGGGAACGCCTGTCATCATCGCAACAACTTCTTCGATATTGCTTTCGTCAACAACCTCGCGCTTTTTAGAAACGTCTTTGTCCCATTTTTCTTTTTCCGTGTCAAGAAGTTTAAGAAGTTCGCCTTCTTTGTCGCGGAACGAAGCGGCAAGTTCAAAATTCTGTCCTTTAACGGCTTTAACCTTTTCTTCGCGGGTTGCTTCGATTTCTTTTTCGAGTTCGTCAATTCTCATCGGAACCGTGATTTTGTTGATATGAACCCTCGAACCAGCCTCGTCCAAAGCGTCAATGGCTTTGTCAGGAAGACAACGGTCGTTAATGTAACGGTTTGTTAATCTGACACATGCGTTGATTGCAGCGTCAGTATACGTAACATTGTGATAAGTCTCGTACTTATCTTTTATATTGTTAAGAATTTCGATAGACTCTTCTACGGAAGTCGGCTCTACAATGATTTTCTGAAATCTGCGTTCTAATGCACCGTCTTTTTCGATGTACTGACGGTATTCGTCCAAGGTCGTCGCACCGATGCATTGAATTTCTCCACGGGCAAGAGCGGGTTTTAACATGTTGCTTGCATCTAACGAACCACTTGCTCCGCCGGCACCTATTAAAGTGTGAATTTCGTCAATAAAGAGAATAATATCGCGGTTTTTAGTCAATTCGGCAAGAATAGACTTCATTCTTTCTTCAAATTGTCCCCTGTATTTCGTACCGGCGACAATAGAGGCAAGATCAAGGGAAACAACCCGTTTATTGTCAAGAACCCTTGAAACTTTGTGTTGAACGATTTTCAAAGCCAAACCTTCGGCTATTGCGGATTTTCCGACACCGGGTTCGCCGATAAGTACGGGATTGTTTTTCTTGCGGCGCGAGAGAATCTGCACAAGCCTTTCAATCTCCTTAGAACGTCCTACAACGGGGTCAAGTTTGTTCTCAGCAGCCAATTTAGTAAGGTCAGTGCCGAAATTGTCAAGAACGGGAGTTTCGGTGTTGCCGTTTTGATTCTGCTTTTCGTTTTTAGAATCATAATCGTCATCATCGTCATCTTCGTCCGCCTCGTCTTCGTCCGGAATACCGGCCTGAGAGAGGATATTGTATTTTTTGTATTCTTCTTCGTCGTATTCTAACATAATACTGCATTTTGAAATTTCGATACAAAATTAAAAAAAACTTTTTGTAAGCGGAAATTTTTTATCGTTTTTTTTCTAACGGTCTTTTTTTTGTTAAACAATCATAAAAAAATTTTGCCAGAAATATCTTATTTCTAATTTTGCTGAAAATTTTAGCGTATTAAGTATGAACATAAAATTTTTTACGGCGTTATTTTTTTTTCTTTCGGCTGCGATATTGTGCAGCGCACAAGAAAAAATCTATTCGGTAACAGGCAGACTTTACGACACAACGGGAAGTCCCGTTCAGTTTGCGCATGTGGTTAACGTAAAAAAAAGAACGGCATGTATAAGCAATCAGGAAGGTGTTTTCAGACTTCTGATGATGAGATCGGACACGATAAAAATTTCGTGTTTGGGGTATGAAACCACGGGCTTTACCCTTCAAAACTTCGTAATGGAGGAATATGAAGAAAAAAGCTCGCACACCGACATCGGATTTATAGTTTTAAAACCGAAAACCTTTGAACACGAAGTCGTTTCTGTTTATGCGGAGCGTTGGAAATCCTTTGTTTACGAATGGAGTCAAATAGACCCCGAAGAAGAGCCGGAATATGTTGAACAAATCGAAACTTGGAAATCTAACCTTATAGACCTCAACGAGTTGAAACAAATTACTCAGGCTGCAAACGGTGTCGGTTTTGCTTTCGGTGGAGACCGTAAACGTCAAAAAGCCATAGCAAAAGTCAACGAAGATAAACGTCAAACCGCTTTGGACAACGAGGCGGCGGCAAAATATAATTCAAAAATCGTTGCCGAAATTACGGGCATGAATGAAGAGGAGGCAGAAAAATTTATGCTGCATTTCAAACTTGACAGGGATTTTATCCTGCGCCGTAATGATTACGATTTATACTTAATTATCAAACAGTTATATAAAGAATATCAGAAATGAAAAAATTTTTTCAATACATTTGTTATTTGTTTTACAGGGTTGCTATTTTCGGTTTCAGGATAACGCCTTGGTGTGTGCTTTATTTTTGGTCTGACATTATATCGTTTTTGATGTTCAGAGTTTTCCGTTACAGGGTAAAAGTTGTTGACAAAAACCTTGAAATGTGTTTCCCTGATAAATCAAAAGAGTGGCGAGACAGTGTTAAGAAAAAATATTATCCGTATATGGTTGATTTGATGTTGGAGAGTTTAAAGGGTTACACTTATCCTGCTGAAAAACTTCGTAAACGTTTGACTTACGATGATTTAAGTATCCCTGAAAAACTTTATGCCGAGGGTAAATCCATGATTGTTTCTATGGGTCATCACGGCAATTGGGAATGGACTACACAGACCGTAAAATACGAGCATAAACATAAATTCTGTGCGATTTTCAAGCCGATGAAAAATCAGTTTATCAGCAATTTTACGGTAAAATGCAGAGAGCAGCGCGGCACGCATTTTTGTCCTATCGAAAAAACCCGTTTTGCTTTCGGAATGAGAGAAAAACAGCCTACGGGCTTTTGTATGGCGGGCGACCAAAACACTCCGAACACCAAACGTGCGATTTGGGTCAACTTTTTCGGAATGGAAACCGCATGTCTGCCGGGTATAGAATTTTACGCTAAAATGTTTGATTTGCCGGTGATTTTTATGGAAATCCGAAGAGAAAAACGCGGCTATTACCGTTGTTATGTGTCAATGATAGCCGAAGATCCGTCAAAATGCGCTCCGGGCGAAATCACACAGCGTTATATGTCTAAGTTAGAGGAAGTTATGAGAAATCAGCCTGAAACTTGGCTTTGGAGTCATAAACGTTGGAAAGCCACCAAAGATTCAAACGGTGAAATTCATTACGGCGAAAATTATAAAGGTATGTGATGGAGTTTTTAAGAAGGTTTTTTACGGACATTTCGGACATAATTTGTCCAAATTCTTGTATTTCGTGCGGTTGTCATTTAAAGGCAGGGAAGGAGAATTTTTTGTGTCCGAATTGTTGGGAGAATTACGAAAAAACGGATTTTTCTCCTGACGCAGAAAATCTTATAATTCAGTCATTTAAATCGGAAGGCATAAACATAGTTCACGGCTATGCTTTTTTGAAATTCGACAAAAAAGAAACCACTCAAAAAATTCTTCATAACATAAAGTATTTTCGACACCCGGAACTCGGGGTAAAATTCGGACGAATAGCGGCACTTAAATTAACAGAACTTGGAGTTTTCAAGACGGTTGACTACATTTTACCCGTCCCGATGCACCCTGAAAAGCAGAAAAAACGTGGTTATAATCAGGCGGAAAAAATAGCCGAAGGTTTGTCGGAAGTGTTAAATAAACCGCTAAAACTCGGTGTTTTAGAAAAAATAAAGAATATAAAGTCTCAAACAAGAATGAATAAAGTTCAACGGCGGGCAAATTCTGCTAACGCGTTCAAAGCCAATAGGGTAGGGGAGTTAAGCGATAAGCATTTCTTGATAGTTGACGATGTTTTTACCACCGGTGCGACCTTGGAGACATGTGCCAAAGTCCTTTTAGAGGCAATGCCCGAATGTAAAATCAGTATTTTTGCCTTAGCCAAGGCATAAAAAAAGAGACGTTGCAAGCAACGTCCCTTTTCATTATTATTGAAAGTAAAATTATTTACCAAATACTTTAAATTTACCGTCAGTGATTGAAAATGTATCTCCTGATTTGTTTCTCATATCAGCAGTAAACGTTCCAGTAGCATATAAAACAAGAGAATTATCAAATGAAACGCTTGCTTTTGTTGAAAACCAATAATCATTGCTACCTTCTGTTTGACCAACTGTTCTGTAAATAATCATTGCATTGGTTTCTACATCAATAGCATCTTTTATAACATCTTGTATTGTTCCACCGCTAAGCAACTCAATAAGGGCTTTGTTAACAGTTGTATTAGCACCTACTGATAGATTATAGGTTCCTGTTGTAGTCCCTTTAATTGTAATTGCTAATTGTTTACCTTTTTCAGTTCCTGCAATTGTGGTTGAACCTTCAGTAGAACTAAAAATTTGACTCAATTTTGATGTCCCTGTATTATCTGCGCTACTAGAACTTAAAAAAGCAGCAGTGCTTGTTTTAAACGAACCATCGTTTACTGTTGCTGACAACTCACTAATTTTACTTTCTTCTTTATCATCATTGTCTTTGTCCTTTTTGCAAGACGTAAACATCATAGCGCAAAGCGCAAGTGCCGTAAGGCTGAATAAAACTTTTTTCATCTTTTTAAAAGTATATTAATTTGTTTTGACAATATCGTCGCTGCAAATGTAGAAAAAAAAATACATTTACTATGTTAAAAACGTGTAAAATTTTTATTTACATTAAAACTTGATTTCTCGTTGCATAGATTTTTCAAACTCAGAGATTTCTGATTTTAAGTTTTTGTTGTGTAAACTAAACATCACAGATGAAAATATTTTTTCATCGTCATTATTATTAGAATCGTTAAGAGCCTGAATATATTCGGTTTTTTGTTCCTTCAAAACTTTAACAGGAATTAAATTAAATTCCCACTGTAACATATTCATAACGAGCCTTGACATTCTGCCGTTTCCGTCTACCCACGGGTGAATGTCCACAAGCCTATAATGTGCAGAAAAACTGAGGTTATACGCTGCAATAATGTCGTCGTTTTTTATTTTTTTTCTCTCAACATTTAGCCAATTACAAAACTCTTCAACGGCTTTCGGCACTTTCTGAAATGACATATACGACCGTCCGCCGAATCCTGCGGTAACGTTCACTAATCTAAGTTCTCCTTCGGCAGCGGAAAAAGTTCCGAGCATAGTGTTATATGTGCCGTCAGTATTGCGCATTACTAATGCGGACAATCGGCAAAGCATTTTTGTTGAATAATCGGTATGTTCAGCGGCAAGACGTTGCGCTTCTTGATATGCTTTTTTTAAATCGACATTCATCATTTGCTCCTGCAACGAGCGTCCGTTAGCGGTAATCCCGTCATCAAATAACAACAAGTTTTCTAACTCCGTGACGGTGCTGCCTTCTATTGCAGTAGAATGTGTGATTATAGAATATAAGTAAAACTTCTGATAATCAATTTGTTCTGCAATACCGAGTTGTTTGTATTTATTTATGGTTTGTAAAATATCCGTGCTTGTCATTTTTAAAAGATTTTGCTGCAAAAATAACAGAAAAAAATCAAAAAAAGCATTAATTTTGCACTTAAAATTTCGCTTTAAAAATTATGAAAAAACGGTATTTCAATAAATGGGATGGGCTTTTTATATTACTTTCCGGCTTTTTTTTGATTTCAATAATTCTATTGGGATTGATATACGGATTTAAAAGATGTTTGGCTGTATGTGTCATTTTTGTGGTCGTTCTAATTGAATATCTCGCATATCTTTTGGACAAAATATGAAAGAAACGATAATTATAATCTTTTTTCTTTTACTTAACATAATATTATAAAAAAATGTTAAAAGATTATTAGGGGAGGGGCTTATCGGGTTTTAGGGCTTACATACACTAAAAAGATGAATTAATCGACATTATATCGGGTTAAAACAAGGACTTGTGGGCGAAAAGTCAATAATAAATGCAAAAATCTGACAAATATATATCTTTACGAGATTTGGCTAAAATAGCGGTTTGAAGCACGTATAGTCGGTTATCTAAAAATCGTAGTTAACATAATATTAATTATAGGACAAAATTAAAGGGGAGGAGCGGTACGAAAAAAACCGCCGAAAAAACTATATTTCCCGGCGGTTTTTATTGAATTTAATTTAATTGTAATGAAAAAGATTTATTTTTCCATTCTTGCTTTTACGTCGTTCCATTTAGCGGTGTCGCCTAATTTGTAATACAACGTTTTTAAGTTCTGCAAACAGTCTCTGTTTGAAGGATTTATAGCAGAAGCCTTTTCAAATTCCTCAGCAGATTGTGCCATATATTTCTTAATTTCGGTCTCTTTTGCTGCCGCTTTTGAACCGTCTTTGTCCTCAGAATAAGGAATAGCATTCTTTTCAGAGGTTATCAAATCCGCCATATTATAATGAACGATTCCCAATGCAAAATGTGCGTCAAAGTTCTTTGCATCTGTTGCAATAGCCTGATTATAAGCATTGATTGCTTTCTGTTGATTAGCAACATAATCAGCCTTTGTCTGCTCTGCTTGTGCTAACATTTTGTCTTTTTCTCCGTTAACACGCGCTTCTTCTTTGGCATTTGAACGGTTTCTGAAAGCCAATTTTCTCAAAGAATCTGCTTTATTTAATTCATCAGCATATTTCTTTGACAAATCAGTACATTGTCCGACATACATACCCGCTTTTACGTTGTAAAGACTTGCATTTTTCGGATATTTTGCAATGGCTTTGTCAAGATATTTTTCTGCCTCAGAAGTCTGCTTTTTGCCTAAATAATAGTTGATTACGTCATAAAGAATCTGCTCCTCCTGCGGATATTTTTCGTATGCATCGTGAAGAATTTTTACAGCCTCAGCCTCTTTGCCGTTGTCAATGTTAATCTGATAGATGTAGTGATAACAACTTCCCGGCTGATAATTCTTTGCAGCAGCATCTTTGAAAAGTTTCTCGGCTTTGCCCTTTTCATTACCCTGAAATGCCGATAAAGCAGCATAATATGCAATTTGACCGTCGTTCAAAGTCGTATCTTTTGCATCGCGGGGAAATGTGTTAAGATTAAAAGCACCTTCAAAATCCTTTGCCGCTCCTTTATAATCCTGAAACTGATAAGCATTGAGACCGCTTGTAAAGTATGCCATTCTCAAATCTTTGATAGCGTCCATAGTCGATTTTTTGCCTTTGAACGCCCCTTTCGGGTCAAGTTCGTCTGCTTTTTTAAACGCCTCTGCCGCTTTGTCAAGTGCGTTAGAATCTGCTACGTAAGTCTCTTTCCACAAAACAACCTGATTGTTCTGAACATAAACGTCCATTGTCGGATAAACCCATACTTCATACTCATCGTTACCAACCTTCTCTTGTCTTTTAGACTGAGGCTGACCCAACATCAATTCCATATTATAGAACGGACTTTGGTCGCATTTTGCGGCATACATATTCTGACTGATGTTTTTTGTGTTGACCCTTGCGGCTTCAAGATATGCTTTACCTCTTGACTCCCAAGTCTTTGATATTCCGCCTTTTTTAGCGTCCTGAATATCTTTGTCGCTGCTTTCAAGTTTGGCTTTTACGTTGTCAACAGCCTTCTTCAAATCAGCAGGCGCAGGTGCCTGAGCAAACAGCGAACCCGCCGTTAACGCAGCCATCGTTAATGTTAAAAATATTTTCTTCATTTTTGATTAAAATTTATTATATTGATTAATTTTCCTGTTCTTCCGTATTGTTGTTTTCTGATTGGGTTTCTGAATTATTTTCTGCTACATTTTCAGTAACTTCACCGTTTTCAGATACTTGCTCCTCTCCTATTTCTTCTTCGTCGTCGGTCTTCGGTACAACGGCTATCGAAGCAATAGAATCTTTCTTCTTCGTGTTAAGTTCAATTAACTTAACGCCCTGTGTCAAACGAGCAGCCGTCCTGATGTTTTCGGCTTTGAGCCTTATCGTTATGCCCGATTTGTTGATAATCATCAAGTCGTCGTTGTCCGTAATCTTATCGATTGCAATCAATTCACCAGTCTTGTCGGTAATGTTAATCGTCTTAACACCCTTGCCGCCGCGCGATGTGATTCGGTAATCTTCAAGTTTTGAACGCTTGCCGTAACCGTTTTCCGAAACAACCAAGATGTCACCGTCAGAGCCGTCAGCGTTTGCAACAACCATACCGATAACTTCATCGCCTTCGGGAACGGTGATACCTCTTACGCCCGTACCTGTACGACCAATCGGTCTCGCATCCGCCTCGTTGAAACGTACCGCTTTTCCGCCACGGATACCGATTAAAATGTCGTTAGTTCCGTCAGTTAATTTTGCCTCCAAAAGCATATCGCCTTCGCGGATATTAATTGCGTTGATACCGTTTGTTCTCGGTCTTGAATATTCCGAAAGCGGAGTTTTCTTAACGACACCGTTCTTGGTACACATTATAATATAGTGTGAATTTACGTATTCGGGGTCGGTGATGGACTTAACGTTGATGTATGCTTTTACGCTGTCGTCGCTCTCGATGTTCAAAACGTTCTGAATAGCACGACCTTTCGAGGTCTTGTTGCCTTCCGGAATTTCGTAAACTTTGAGCCAGAAACATTTGCCTTTTTCGGTGAAAAACAACATCGTGTTGTGGTTTGTCGCCGAGAAAATATGACTGATAAAGTCTTCGTCGCGGGTTGTAGAGCCTTTTGAACCCTTTCCTCCCCTATTCTGCGTTTTAAATTCGGCAAGCGGCGTGCGCTTAATGTAACCGAGATTAGAAATCGTGATGACAACGTCTTCGTCAGCATAGAAATCCTCAGGGTTAAAGTCCTCAGACGCAGCGTATTCGATTTGAGTTTTTCTCTCGTCGTGATACTTGTCTTTTATCTGCAAAAGTTCGTCTTTGACAACTTCCATTTGCTTTGCAACGCTGCCGATAACTTCGTTCAAGTAGTCGATGTATTTCATAATTTCATCGTACTCTTGTTTAACCTTTTCACGCTCCAAGCCGGTGAGTTTTTGAAGCCTCATTTCAAGGATTGCCCTTGCCTGAGCATCTGTCAAACCGAATTTTTCCATCAAACCGACTCTTGCCTCGTCAGGTGTTCTTGAAGCACGAATCAAAGCGATGACTTCGTCCAAATGGTCAAGCGCAATCAACAAACCTTCCAAAATGTGGGCGCGTTTTTGAGCCTGAGCCAACTCGTATTTGCTTCGTCTTACGACAACTTCCTGACGGTGTTTTACGAAACATTCGATTAACTCTTTTAAGTTAAGAAGTTTCGGTCTGCCGTTAACGAGCGCGATGTTGTTAACGCTGAACGTCGTCTGGAACTGCGTGAGTTTAAAGAGTTTGTTGACAACGACATTCGGAATCGCACCGTTTTTAAGCGTTACGACAACCCTCATACCTTTGCGGTCTGATTCGTCGTTAGCATGAACGATGTCTTCGATTTTTTTGTCGTTAACAAGTTCGGCGATTTTGCTGATTTGCTCAGCCTTGTTGACCATGTACGGGATTTCGTCGAAAATAATCTGCGGTTTGCCGCTGTGAGTGGTTTCGATGTGGTATTTTGAACGGATAACAAGTCTTCCGCGTCCCGTCATATAAGCGTCCTTAACTCCCTGATAACCATAGATTATGCCGCCCGACGGAAAATCAGGAGCCTTGATAATCGGAATTAATTCTTCGATTGTAATGTCGTTGTTGTCGATATAAGCAACGATAGCATCAATGGTATCTGACAAGTTGTGCGGTGCCATGTTAGTTGCCATTCCGACTGCGATACCTGACGCTCCGTTAACCAAAAGAAGGGGGATTCTTGTGGGCAAAACGACGGGTTCTTTCAAAGATTCGTCGAAGTTCGGCACGAAATCCACGGCATCTTTATCGAGGTCGATAAGCGTGTCTTCTGCGATTTTTTTGAGCCTTGCCTCTGTGTAACGCATTGCAGCGGGCGGGTCGCCGTCCACCGAACCGAAGTTACCCTGACCGTCAACAAGAGGATACCTCATAACCCAGTCCTGAGCAAGCCTTACCATCGTGAAATAAACCGAGGAGTCGCCGTGCGGGTGAAACTTACCCATGACCTCACCGACGATTCTGGCGGATTTTTTAGTTGGACGGTTAGCGAACACGCCCATTTCGTTCATACCGAAAAGCACCCTGCGGTGAACGGGTTTTAAGCCGTCCCTGACATCGGGTAACGCCCTCGAAACGATAACCGACATAGAATAGTCGATATACGCCGAGCGCATTTCTTTGTCTATGTTTACTTTAACGATTCTTTCGTTAATCTCGTTAGTTTCGTTTGTCTCTTCTGACATTTTTTCAATTAAATTTTATCTTTCTGTATAACTCTGCAAAGGTACGGCTTTTTTGCGAAAAAACAAAAAAATAAGGGGATTTTTTCAGGAAAAAATGTTGTTTATAATAAGGTAAAAAAAATGCCGCGACGATTTTAAGTTTTTATGATAAAAATGTAGTCGGTCTACACTTTTATCGCGATAAAAATGTAGTTAGACAACACTTTTATCATAGATAAAAATGTAGTTAGACAACACTTTTATCATAGATAAAAATGTATTTTATAACACTTTTATCATAGAAACGTTTGTTAGTTTCCAAAAAAGTCTTTAAATTTGCCGTGAAATTAATTAAAAATTCATAACGCAATATGGAACGCACGGCATTTAAACAATTAGCGGAATGGAAGGCGGCAACAGACCGCAAGCCTTTGATTATCAAAGGCGCAAGGCAGACAGGCAAAACTTGGCTGATGAAAGAATTTGGCAGAAGAAATTTTGCCAGCACAATCTATATCAACTTTGAATACGAAAAGCGTTTTAAGGATTTATTTATAGAAGACTTTGATACTCAGCGTATTCTTTCTACAATAGAACTTTACCACGGCAAAAAAATAGATGCCGCCAACACACTAATAATTTTTGACGAAATTCAGGCGGTGGAGGGCGGCGTAACGTCGTTGAAATATTTTTGCGAAAACGCCCCTCAGTATGCCGTCGTTGCCGCAGGGTCGCTTCTTGGCATCGCAATGCACGAAAACCGCTCGTTCCCCGTTGGCAAGGTCAATTTTTTGGAACTTCACCCGATGACATTTGGCGAGTTCCTTTTGGCAATGGGCAAAGAGTTGATGTACAATGCGTTAACTAATTGTCAATGGAACATTCTCAAAACATTCCACGACGAACTCATCCGCCTTGTGCGCACTTATATGGTGATTGGCGGTATGCCCGAAGTTGTTCAGAAATGGGTAGATACACAAGATTATTTTGCAATCAGGAACAAACAACGCGACATTCTTAACTCATATCAGGCTGATTTCTCGAAGCATATACCAGACCTTCAAGTACCGCGAGTTTCGATGGTTTGGGATTCACTGCCATCGCAATTATCAAAGGAAAACAAAAAATTCATATATGGAGTATTGCGCGAGGGTGCGCGTGCCAAGGATTTTGAATTGGCGATTATGTGGCTGATTAACTGCGGATTGATATTGAAATCGCAGCGCGTTGAAGTTCCCAAAATGCCGCTCAAAGCATATCAGGATTCGGCTGTGTTCAAACTTTATATGGTGGACACAGGATTGTTGTGCGCCGCCACGGGATTGAGTTTTGATGTTGTAGCCGACGGCGGCAGAGTGTTCACGGAGTTCAAGGGCGCAATTACTGAACAGTTTGTAATGCAGGAACTTACCGCTTTGAATTGTGATTACATCGGCTATTGGACCAACGAGCGCAGCACAAACGAAGTGGATTTTGTGATTCAACGCGACGGACACGCCGTCCCCATCGAAGTAAAGGCTGGCGAAAACCTCCAAGCCAAGAGTTTTGCTTTCTTCTGTCAAAAATATCAGCCCGACTACGCCTGCAAAATCTCCGCCCTACCCTACAACCAGACCAATAACGTGTACAACTTTCCGTTGTATGGATTTATGTTCGGATTGGGAAAGATGGAATAAAAAAGATGTTAATTTCAAAAAGTCTGTAAATTTGCAAAAAGATTTGTGTCGGGAATATGGCAGATTCACGCTTTTAGGGAAGGCAACACACGGACGACGGCGGTGTTTACTATT
This sequence comes from Bacteroidales bacterium, assembly GCA_017417315.1. GTDB lineage: Bacteria > Bacteroidota > Bacteroidia > Bacteroidales > UBA3824 > UBA3824. The sequence continues at coordinate 11,781 of JAFPZK010000024.1, read as the reverse complement.
TTGTATTTGAGAGATTTAGGCTTTAACGTTGAGAACGATATATTTGCCGAACATTCGTGGTATTTTCGCAACGCATTGGTACGTGCCAACTACCGCAACGCATTGAAAAACATTGATTACAGTCCGATATTCTTGGAACGTTTTTTCCGCAATTTATTGCTCGGCGACGGTTGGGATTTGCGAAACCGTTATCTCCACATTAACGCCACTGAAGAATTAAAATCGCAGCCAAATTTTTCTACATTACAAGCACCCAACAAGTACCCAACAAGTACCCAACAAGTACAAGATAAGTTACATACCGAAAATTCAAACATTATAAAACTGCTACAAGCAATAGGAGAAGACGAAAAATCAGTAAAAACAATGATGTCTGTTGTCGGTATGAAAGACCGTGTCAGTTTCTTGTATAATTATCTTACGCCAGCCATCAACGAAGGTTATGTCCGTATGTTATACCCTAACTCGCCCCGCCACCCCCGTCAAAAATACCTTCTGACGGCTAAGGGCGCGGCATTATTCCAAGAACTGCAAAAGCGTAAAGTTTAAAGCAAAAAAACGCCCCGTCGAAGAATGTTAAACCAAACCGTTGTTCAAAGAGATGAAAACGGTAACATAATTTATGTTCCTGCGCGTGAGGTTTTTGTAAAACTTTATAACGAACCCGTGCCGGAGTTTTAAAGCCGTGTGTATACATTTACAGCAACGGCGTCATATACAGCGGCATATACACGATTCCGTTCTCCACTTTCAAATCCTTGGTGTGGATGATGTATGGTGTTGACAATGCCGACGAATATTTCTGTCGAAATTTTTCGAGTGAAACTGTGGTGTAGTTTTTTGTGGATTTCACTTCTATCGGCGAAATGTTATGACGGCTTGTAACGTTGTTTTTGCGCACAAGAAAATCTATTTCCATTGTCTGCGTGGAATCGGTTTTGGAATAGTTGGAAAAAAAGTACAATTCGTGTCCTGATGCCCTGAGCATTTGGGCTACAATGTTTTCCACCAACATTCCTTCGTTGATTTCGAGCCTTGAAAGCATAAGTTTACGGAAAATCTCTTCTTTGGCGGTTTCGGCTTCGTTGAAAGCCATACTTACCAACAGACCCGTGTCGCCCATATAGCACTTGAACGTCGAATCGTCCTGTTTGAGCCTCAGTCCTGCCGACGGCTCGGAGGCGGCGTAACAGACGTTGACCACCATTGCATCCTCCAACCAAAGGAACGAACTTTCGTAATCCCTGAACCTTGCGTTCTCTTTCAGAGCCGAAAGTCGGAATTTTTTTTCGTGCTTTTGCAACTGTCCCGGCAAAGTGTCAAAAATTTTTGTAACCTTGCTTTCATAACCTTTGGCGTATTTCCTGATGTCGGCACGGTAAAGGTCAAGAATGTCGCGTTTTTTAGTGTCGGCGCGTTCAAAACTCTTTGTTTCAACGTATTCCGCAACAGCCTGAGGCATACCGCCAACAATAAGGTATTGACGGAAATAATCTATCACCCTGCGGTGAAGGCTTTCGCCCAAAGGTTTCTGCTTCTCAAAACATTCCTTTACGTAAGGCATCATCATATCGTCGCCCATCGCCCAAAGAAACTCCTCAAAATCCATAGGATACATCTTTATCCTGCGTTCCTCAGAAGGGATGAGGATGTCGGCGACATTAGAATTGATGCTGACGAGCGAACCCGTTTCAATATAATCGTAACGGTGGTCTGCGACAAGATACTTGATTGCAGCCCTCGCCTGCGGACAAAACTGCACTTCGTCAAATATTATCAAAGACTCCCTTTCATAAAGTTTTGTTCTATAATGCAATGACAAACTTCTGAAAAGTCCGTCATAGTCATTCTTGTAATTGACGAAGTAGTTTTTCACGTCATCTTCCGCCTTAGCAAAATCAATGAGAATGTACGTCTTGTACTCACGTTTTGCAAAGTTTTCAACGATATAACTTTTGCCGACACGCCTTGCGCCGTCAATTAGCAAAGCCACCGAGCCTTTGTCTTCATGCTTCCATTTAAGCAACTTATTGTAAATTTTTCTTTCCATTTTGCACCATTCCAAGATTTTTGTTTGTGTAAAATTACACCATTCCAAGGATTTTTCCAAACGATTTTTACACCATTCCAAGATTTTTGTTTGTAAAATACTTATTATTAATATGTTGGATTGATAAAATATTTTGCGGACAAAATTGAGTATCTTTTTTATAATGTCTTCAAATAAATCTCTAACCTTGCGAGACCCTCGCGGATATTTTCCAACGAATTGGCGTAACTAAACCGCAAGAATCCCTGCCCCTGCGAGCCGAAGTCAATGCCCGGCGTAACTCCGACATGGGCATTTTCGAGTATCTCGAAGGCAAATTTGTAAGTGTCGGCGGCGAACTTTCTCGCATCGGCAAACACGTAGAACGCGCCCACAGGTTCAGTCCAGATTTTGAAGCCGAGCCGTTTCAAACCCTCCACTATGAATTTTCTGCGCTCGTTGTATATCGCGCACATGCGGCTGACATCGACATCGGCGTGTTCTATTGCGGCTATGCCACCCATCTGAGCATCACTCGGCGCACAGATAAAGAGGTTTTGCTGCAATATCTGCAATGTCCGCATGTATTTAGCGGGTGCAACAAGATAACCGAGCCGCAATCCCGTCATTGCAAACCTTTTGCTGAATCCGTTGAGTACGAAAGCATTGTCAGTAAATTCCAAAATAGAATGTGCCTTGCCTTCATAAACAAGCCCGTGATAAATTTCGTCGGATATTATCGTAATGGACAAATCCGCTATTTGTTTCATCACCTCCGGCTCTATCAACGCGCCAAAGGGATTGGACGGCGAATTGATGAATATTGCCTTGGTCTTGGGCGTTATCTTCTTCTTAACCTCCTCTATGTCAATGCGGAAACCGTCTTGGGGATTAAGGTCTATGATAACCGGCACGGCATTGACAGCCCTCACAAAATTTGCGTAACAAGCGTATCCCGGATTGAACACCAACACCTCGTCGCCGACATCGCACAACGTCCGCAACGCCATCAATATCGCAGGCGACGAACCCGACGTTACCACAACATTTTCGGGCGAAAAATCAACATTATACTCCTTTTTGTATAATGAGGCGATTCGGGAACGCAACGTAGGATTGCCGAGCGAATGTGTGTAATGTGTCTTGCCGGTACTCACCGCATTAATGACGGCGTCCCTGACACATGGCGGCACGTCAAAATCCGGCTCGCCAACTTCCATGTGAATGATGTCAATGCCATTGCGTTCCATCTCTTGTGCCTTTTCAAGCACCTCCATCACTATAAAAGGTGTAATATCTTCAAGCATTTTTTTATTTACGATTTGGTTGAATTAAATTTCCATACTTTCTCCTAAGGCGATAATACCGTTGTAGACACATTGCGGACATTCGCAAAGCGGTTTGCCGTCTGTCATGGTTTTCAAATCTTTGCAAATTGTCGCACCGGATTTTTCTCTGAATTTTTGAACTATCCGGCGCGAAATTTTCGGCGTACCCATACCGCCGTTTAAAACTCCGGCAACTATCACCGCACCGACAATTGCACCGCATGTGCCTTCCATTCCGCCCATACCGGCTGCAAAACCCGATGAAAGATTTTTTAGCATCGCCTCGTCAATGCCCAATTTGTCCGAAAAAGATTTCAAAACAGCCATTGCACAGTTGCACACGCCATTTTGTTTTAATTCATAGCCGTATTTAGCACGTTCTTCTATTGTCATTTTTATTTTGCCTTTTCTTCTAATTTTAATGCCTCGTTTAAAATTTCCGTCATACGTTTTTCTAAGTCGGTGATGTCGTCGCCCGTAGGATTGACGGTCTCTTTTTTGTCCTTGTCAATAGCCTTGAAAATCTTGTTGCCGCATAAATAATAGCGTTCAAAGGCTTCCGTTCCGTCAGGATAATTATGATGTACAAGGCAGAAATACACGCTGTTGCCGCTTAAATAGAGTTTGTAATTCTGCATCCAACTATCGCCCCAAGAACATTCCACCATCACGAGTTTGCCGTCTTGATAGTAATAATTGTATTCAACGATAAAGCCCGATTCTTCGTCTTCGGTTTCCGCGCTTTTCTTTTTGAGATTTTTGTCTGAGGCAACTGAATTGTACATTGCACGAATTTTGTCTGTTTTCTCTTTGTCGGACATTTGGGCGCAAGTCTGACAAAAGCCGCCTTTTGCGTAAAGTTTTATCAGTTTTACGGGGTCTTTGTCGTATTCCGCAAATTTGGGTTTGTCAGCCATCGTTATGCGTTTTCCAAAATCGTATTTTAAATTCGTGATTGTATTTTTTGAACCGTAAAATTCGATTACGCTATTATCAAATTGCATTGTTCTGACAAAAACGCCGTCTTTACAAACATAATAATCGTCGGTTTGGTCGGGATTGAACTGGAATTTACAGTCCATAACATCGTAAGAAGGCGAATATCCAACGCCGAAATTAACGCAACCGCCCGTGCAGCAAAGCGAATAAGTGTATTTTTTTGAGAACACGGTTATCGTGTCGATTTTGCCGTCGTTGCTTAAAGCAAGTTGAAATGCTTTTTCGCCTTTCTGACTGAAAACTACGTTGTTACCGTTTTGTTTTTTGTCGAAACCGCCGAGAGTTTCGGGAACTTTGCCGCCAAGTTTCAGCGATGCTAAGCCGTCGCCGTTGAGGACATTCATCGAGCAATTTTCCGGCGAACCGTTAGCGACAAATTTTGAACCGTCCCAAGCGTACTCTATCCATGCGTATTCGTCGAAACCGGCAATGATTTTATCACCGCTGATTTTATAATTGTAACCGCTTTTAAGATTGTTAGAAAAGTCGTTTTCGGTATTTGCGACCAATAATTCGTCAGAGGCAGAAAAATCTTTGAAAGTAGGTTTTGGCAGAAGGTCGTTTTTCTCTGTCAAAACGCCGTCTTTATAAGAGAAAACTTTAAATTCTTTGATGTCTTCAATAAAACCGTCGCCGAGAACACCGCTTTCATCTACTTGATAAACAATCAAATATCCGCCGGAAGAATAGTTTTTGCAGATAACGGACGTTGATTTGTCGAGGTCGTATTCGTCGGAAGTAAGCCCCGAAAAAACTGCTTTCGTTTTGTCAGAGGTATCAACAGTCGGATAATTTTTGTTAGCGGCACTGATTTTTATAGCCGCTTCGTATGCGATGTTGTAAGCCGGAGAAGGCGTTGATTTCTCCGCTGAGGTTTCCTGTTTGGGTTGTTCGTTAGACGTGTTTTGATTATTCGTCGTATTGCCGCCGCAAGATGCAAGAATCGGCAAAACAGCAAGTAAAGTTGTAATTTTTTTCATATCGGTAATTATTTTTAAGTTGTTTTTACGAGGCAAAGGTAGAAAAAATTTTAGGAAAAAGCAATTCACAGCGTTTTGCTAAAATTTCTTTGTATTTTGTTTTGAGGTCGTTGGGCAAAAAACTTTGATCAATAAAGGCGTTCCATTTCGGAACTACTTTTATGAATTTACTGAAAATGTTTTCGATAACTTTTTCTGTCAGTCCGGAATTTTGCATGGCGCGGACAAAATTTTTACGCGTAAGTTTCCGCTTTTTACCATCCAAAGTCAGCGCAAGTTCTTCCGAATCATCAAAAATAAGATGAACGTTTAATAAGTCGTAAGCCGGTGAAAGCCAATATTTTCCCGGTGTCGTACTCAAAAGCGAATAATTTTTTAAGTGCATATCCGAATTACCAGTCAACCATGAAAAAACCGTTATTTCCCAAAAATTAACCAAATCAAGTTGCGGATTAGACGAATATTTCACGATAAGTTTTGCTATGTTTTCGTATGATGACTTGTATTTGTCGGCGGAAGAGCGTTGCGACAACTGACAAGCATCTTCCATCGGAAATTTTGTACCGTCATCAGAACGGTCTACTCGACGGGTTATATACGTGAGTTCGCCATCGCTAAAACGAATCAGACAATGAGGAACCACTTTGATTTTTGCAATTTCCGCTAAGTGCATAGTCAGGTCTTCGTCTTCGGGCAGCCAAGGATATTTTTCGGTTTTCGGTTTGAGGATATAACGCCCCCAAAGCCCGACAATCGTTAGTTTTTGTGTTTCATCTTTGCCGCCTTTGGTAAGGTCAACTGACAATTTCGGTTGCACCCCAGTAACTGCTGTTTTACTGATGATTACCTGTTTTGCCAATTCGTTAATATCCGCCTTTGAATACGGAAGTAGCGGAATGTTTGCACTCCTGAAAAACTTTTTTGCGCAGGCGGGATGATAATCAATTTGTCCGTCCTCCAATTCCTTATAACAACACAAACATTTGCTCATAGCTGTTAATTTTTTGATTCAACAATTCCCACTGCACCGATACAATCTTTGCAGCACGTCAGTAACAGCGACATACGGTCGTTAGGATTGATTTTCCAATTTTTGACAGTAATGTCCAACAGCCAGCCTTCGGGAATCAGACCGTCAAAAAACGGAAACAGAACCTTTGAACTGAGCGGCTTATTAGTCAGCGGCATTGTAAGACTTATTGGCACTGCATTAGGCGACGACAAATATTTGTTGTCGTATGTAAAAGTATAACCATTTTCATCTTCAACGAGTTGACCAGCAATTATATCCCGAAACATTACATCTGCTTTTCTCATATTTCAACGTTTTTGCGTTCTATTTCCGTAACGCCGAGTTCAGCTCCGAAAAGCAAAAGCACCTCGTTAACCTTATCCATTCTGAGCGTTTTTTTGCCTTGTTCCAAATCGCGCACAAACCTTAATCCCACGCCGGATTTATCGGACAAATCCTGCTGCGTAAGTCCGCGCAGTTTCCGCATCGTTTTAACAAATTGCGATAGTTTAGTGAGTTCTTTCATAACAATTACGTTTTTTCTGCGGCAAATATAAATACAATTTATCACATTTCGGGTATAAAATGGGATAAAAATTACCGTTTTATATCTTATCGGGTATAAAATGGTAATTTTAAAGGTAGTTTATAACCTTTCGGGTATAAAATCGCTTATTTTTCAAACGCTGCCTTTATATTTTCGGCAAAGGTTTTCATGGCTTTTTGATTGTTCATAATGCCGTGATAATCAGTGAAAAGTTCGGCATGTGGATAGTCGAACATTGTTGAAATATCAAGATTTATGACGGCATTGTTGCCTTGACGTTTAATCGGAATTTTAACGCGGAAATCATTGTTGATATATTCAACGGGTTCATTGTCAGCATTATAAACCTGCCCGCGACCGATATGACAATTAAAAGCGTTGATTTGGTTTTCGGTGTCAAGATACAAAATGTTGGTCTTCATGTAATGATAACCGCCGCCGAGATAATCGGGCCAAAACATCAGATTTTCAGGCGGATTTCTGAATCTGTAACTGCGGTTTTGAAGCGAATCTAAACCGAATGTAAACTCCAAACTGTCAGCATTTTGCAAGTTGAAATCCTCCGAGGGAATCCATTTTAAAGTGCTTGGAATTTCAACATCAACATAATGAACGGAATTTTCAATTTTTTTGACGGTTTTGTCTTTGAAAATAACGGAAACATCCGACACAAAATACTGAACCTGACTTACCTGAAACGTCAAACCGCGTTTAGATTTGTAAATCATCTCGCTTAGTTTCAGCGGTTTGTCGCCGCATGAAAAAGTAAAAACAATTCCGTCCTGCGCCCAAACTTCTACGCAAGACAGAATTGAAAGAATTAATAAAAATATTTTCCGCATGGTTTATTTTTTCACAACGATTTCGTCCACTTGTTTTCTCGTAAAATGTCTCGGTCCGGGCTGAGCATTATCAGCGGGGTATCCAATCGGGAAAATTGCAATAAGGTCGTAATCAGCCATTTCGGGGTAAATGGTTTTAAGCATTGGCGCATCGAATTTTCCCACCCAAGTAGAAGCAAGCCCGAGGTCGTGAATGGCAAGCATAATATGTGTCGCAACGATTGAAGCATCGATGTCGGCAATATTTCTGTTGTCGAAACTTCTTACCCACGCTTCTTTGGGGTTGCCGCCGACAACGAGAAAAAGTCCCGCTCCGAAAGTGTAAGTGGTTACTTTCTTGATGTTTTCGACAGCCTCTTCGCTTTGCATAAGCCAGAGTTTAAAAGGCTGTTTGTTAACACCCGTCGGCGCAAAATTAGCACATTCGATTATTTTGTCGATTTTTTCCTGTTCAACGGCTCTGTCGGTGAGCATTCGGCACGAATAACGCTCTTTTACAAGTTGTAAAAATTCCATAGGTATACTTTTTTATGCATTAATTTTCACGGCAAAGGTAATTATTTTTTTTGTTAAATGACAATATCTTTGTTATCTTTGCGCATAATTAAATGGGAAAAAAATGTCTCGCAGTGAAACCAACAAATTAAAATACATAATCGCTTTGATTGCAGGAATTTGCCGCAAAATTCTCCATCGGAGAAAAACAAGCCTACAACTATTTGAAACGGTTTAAAGGTATGGATTATTTGTCGGAATTTTACGACGTTCTTCATACTTTATCGTTTGAAGAAACGGTCAGTTCTTTATCAACTATCTGCAATAGAAACGGAGGAAAACTTATATACAGCGTATGATACTTTATAACTTATCAATATTTTTTCGGGACTAATTTGGCACTTTCTAAACTTCAAAGATTATGAAACTTACTGATTCTCAAATAAAAATAATGCAAGAGGATATGCTTTCCGAACTTGTAATGATAGTTATGAATCGTTGGCATTATTCTATAAATGAAGCCTTAGATACTGTTTATAATAGTGAAACTTTTTTGCACCTAAGCGATAAAAACACAGGGCTTTATTACCAAAGCCCCGGTTATGTATATTCTTTTTTGGACAATGAGTTAACAGAAGGGCGGTTTTGCTGAATTCGGGCGTAAGAACCGTGTTGTTGGTGCGTTTAATGCGTTTCGGGGTGATTTCAAATACTCGGGGCATAATAATGGGGTTAAAATTTAAATAATGCAGTTGAAATTTCAAAAAATAATTATCTTTGTGCAAAATTTTAACAATATGGATTTCGGCTCACTAATACAACAAGTTGAAAAAATCAACCAAGTTTTTACAGACAATGCGGCGAAAGCCATCAATAGAAATTTGACCGCAAGAAATTGGTTGACAGGGTTTTATATTGTCAATTACGAACAAAACGGCAGCGACCGCGCCAAGTACGGCGAAAAGACTCTGCAAAAAATGGCGGAGCGTCTTAATGCCAAGTCATTGTCGTACAGAAATTTGAAACTGTATCGGCAGTTTTATCAAGAATTTCCTATGTTGTCGCAGCCAATTTATGATTTCGTTGTAAACGAATTTGCTTCCGAAAATGTGTTGATTGGCGACATAACACTCTGTCTATCAGAGAATAATTGTAAGTCAGAAGATTTGGCAACCAGTGGTTGCCAAATTGGGCAATCACTGATTGCCCAATTGGATGATGAATTACAAATGCCGCCTGACGTTTTGTTTAAACATTTGTCTTTCACTCACTTTGCATTACTGTTGCCCGTGGAAGATCCGATTGCAAGGGTGTTTTATGAACTCGAAGCCATCAAAGGTACGTGGACAAGTCGCGAACTAAAACGCCAAATTGACACCAACTACTACATTCGCAGCGGAATAAGCCGCAACCCCGAAAAAATGAGCCGTTATGTTCAGTCAAATGCCGAAAAAACCGACTTGGAAGATATAATCAAAACGCCATACGTTTATGAGTTTTTGGGATTGAGCGACAAGGAAATTGTAAAAGAATCGGATTTGGAAGAGGCTGTAATTGAGCATCTTGAAGAATTTATGATGGAACTTGGCACGGGCTTTTGTTTTGAAACTCGGCAAAAAAGAATTTTGGTTGACGACGAGTATTTTTATTGCGACTTGGTGTTTTACAACAGAATACTTAAATGCCACGTGCTGATAGATTTAAAAGCCGAAAAACTAAGTTACTCCGACGTTGCACAAATGAACCTATATCTATCTTATTATAAGCACAATATAATGCAGTCCGATGACAATCCTCCCGTTGGAATACTGATGTGCACCGAAGCGGGCAAGGAACTTGTAAAATACGCCACCGACGGCATCGACGACAATCTCCTAATCCAAAAATATTGGCTTTCATTACCCAAAGAATCCCTCCTGACCGATTGGCTCAAAAAGGAAGTGGCAAAATATGGTGGAAAATTGAAGAAACTCTCTAATCCAACGCCCTAAACGTGAAGTCGCTCTCTGTGCAACATGCTTTCTTATAATCAAAACCATAAAGTCTCATATACGCCTCTTTAACTTCTACCGCACCGTTGTAAAACGGATTGAAAGTGTTGAGTTTTGTCGTAACGGTTACTTTCATTTCGGGCGTAAGAACCGTGTTGTTGGTGCGCTTGATGCGCTTCGGGGTGATTTCAAATACTCTGGGCATAATTGTAAAATTTTTTCAGATGTCTAACAAATTGCGTACAGCAAATTTATAAAAGTTTTTTAACTAACAAGGAGCATTTTAAATAAATAATACAGTTTTTATATAGTCCTTTAAATATATGCCACCGTTTTCGCAACTAAATCGTTATTCATACCATATACCCCTCAAGGTTGGCATAGAGCGTACAAAGCAATGAATCTAATAGAAAAATCAATCAATAACTTGTGCTAATGTTTTCTTCAATTCACTAATAAATAATCGTGTTTTGCGGTCAGTATCAACAAAATAATCTTTCTGCTTTATTGCTGATACAAAATCGTCTGTTGATTGGGATATAGACGAAAGTTTAGACTTATTGTTTTGCATTAAGGTTATGACTGTTGCCACATTAAAAATCATACGCGTGTCATCATGAATGTATGGAGCAACTAAGGTCAAATACTTACTGCCATTTCGAGTTTCATCAATATGGCGAAACAAATTAACAGTTTCATTATTAATCTGTTGAGTCTTAGCCTTTATCAAAGTGGCTTCTATCAGCCAATATTTTTCTTTGTTGTAAATCTCGATGTCTCCAATATTGCCAGGCGCGTGGGAATAGGGTATACCAGATTCGTCGCAAATATAATTCGGTTTATATATGAATTTATCTCCATAGTATGAATATACAAAAAGGGTAAGTAAAAATTCAAATTTCACAGGGTCTTGAATAAACCAAAAACAATCTTTTCCCTTGACGTTTCCTGACGATATTTTAATCAACGCTTGCTCGATAGTCTCTTTATTCAAATTATATGATTTAATAATTTGGGGAATCTTTACGTTATATTCATTCGTGGATAAATTTTCTGTTTCACGGAACGACTGAACAAATTGCTCAAATGACGAATCAAAACTTCCAATTTGCTCAAAATATTCATCTTCATTTTCTTTTGCAGATTCAGTGATAGAGAAAGATTTGCTTTTCAGACTATTATAAAAATCGATTCTATTTTCATTTGGCGACAACAACATTACGCCTTTATAGTCGATTGTAACAAAACCCGTTAGTTGCAAAACTCTAAATACGGTATTACCATAATCTCTGAACGCTGTTTCTTTTTTAGTTGCTTTGGCGTGTTCGGCATCTATCTGACTATATTGACTGACACATAAATTGTATGCTTTTTCTTCATCCGCACCAATTTTATTTTCAGTTATCAACCTTAAATAACTCAAGTTTCGCAAGTGATTTAAGCCGCCCTGCTGAATTTGTCAAATACGATTTTTAGGCGTTCCACCTTTTCGTTATCTTTAATTATGGAGTCGATAAGGTCAAACGTTTCGCATGCGATTAGTTCTGCGATGGCATTT
>JAFPZK010000023.1 GCA_017417315.1 Bacteroidales bacterium | reverse complement strand
TACAACATGTTAAATTATAAAACTAAGCCATTCAGTAAAATCAGAATCGAAAAAGTTTGTAGTACACAAACATGAAAACACAAATTACTAATTTGCTGTTATACAATGAAAAATATCTTAATGATGGCAAAGTCGGGTTAAACTAAACACGGCGCAGATTAATAATAAAAGTGTGTTTTTCATAGTTTTTAAAAATTTAAAATCCGCTGCCGAGACCTTTTATAACGCCCGCCGCCTCCAAATCTTTGCGGAGTTGGTCTTTCATAATTACGAGGTTTGCGGTGGCTTTGTAGTTTTTGTTTCTGTAAGCGACCACTTTGAGCGAGCCTTCAACAAACTGCACGTAACTTTTGTAGGTTTCGTCTTCAAAGAATTTGTCGAAATACGCCTGATGGCTTTGTTCGGCGGAAGCACTTCCGCAAAGCGGTTTTTGGGTTGTGTTGCTGCCTTCACCGGCGGCAATTCCTTTGAAAAGCACGCCTCTTACCGCGTATTCCTGCAAAACCTGAACGGGAATTTTTCTTTGTTTGGAGATGTACTCCAATTTGACGAGAGCCGTGCCTTGTGCGCCTACGCCTGCGGCTTCAAGTCCGTACATAATGTCGCCTTTGCTGATGTCGGTGCGCTGGGCAAGCAATGCGAAAGGCATACACATTGCCAACAATAATAGAATAATTATCTTTCTCATAATCTATCGTGTTAATTAATCATTTGACGTTGCTAAATAACAACATTCTTGACTAACGGCGCACATAATGTTGTAGCAAAAAATTCACGCTTCCGATATTATTTTTCACTCTCGTATTCTTGCGTATAATATTCAAAAAAGTTAACTTGCAGGATTTTGGAGATTTTTAGAAGTTGTTCGGTGTCAATACTTTGTCGTTTGAGAATATTTCCAATATTAGTGCGATGACAATAAAGTTGTTTTGCAAGCCACACTTTTGTGCAACCTCGCTTTTGCATTTCCTGCTCAATAATTTGTCCGATGTGAATCATGGTTTAGTTTTAAGGGGCAAAACTAAATTCGTTGCAGGCGGAATGTAAAAAAGGCGCAGACTTTATTTTATCTACTCGCGTTCACGGAGAGCATAGGAAAAAACTCCGCCCAAAGTTCATAGAATAACTTATAAGCCCGCACCCTATGGCTGCGAGCATTAACAAGATGAACTTTGAAACGGTGATTACGCTCTCCGTAAAACGCTGATTATCCGTTAGATTCAAATCAAGAGTTTCCTATGCTTTTGTTTTGAACGCGAATAATAGTTAATGCCGTATAATATGTTAATAAATTTTTTTTATTTTGTCATAAATTATGCGTTTATGTTTAGTGCAAAAGTAATAATTTTTTTTTAAGAAAATAAATTTTTTTTGAGATAAATTGAATACTTTATATATTTGCGAAAAATAAACAAGAAGATTATGGGACTTTACATTGACAGAGGAAACAAACAGTTTCAAGATATTTTGCGTTCTGATTTTGTGGACAAAACCGGCGTTATAAATCTGCTGAACCGCAGTATTGACACCGAAAACCGTTTTGTATGCGTATCACGTCCGAGACGTTTCGGTAAAACTATTGCCGCTAATATGATTTACACTTATTATGACCGCACGTCAAATGCAAAAGAATTGTTTGATAACTTTGAAATCGCAAAATCAAAAGATTACGAAACTTTTTTGAATAAATATCCGACGATTTATATTGACCTTAACTATTTTTCGTATATTGATAGAAATATTGTTGTCAGGGAATTTCAAAAAATTGTAATTGCCGACTTAAAACAATTATATCCTAATTTAACGGAGACTGAATATTTAATGCCGGCTTTTGCCGAAATCAACAAACATACCGGCGACCGTTTCGTTTTGCTTATTGACGAGTGGGATTCGTGGATTCGTGATGTTGACAAGCAGGTTCAAGAAGAATACCTTAATTTTTTGCGTTCGCTGTTCAAGTCAAATAATGCAAAGGATATTTTTGCGCTTGTATATATGACGGGAATATTGCCAATCATTAAATATGAAACGCAATCGGCGTTAAATAATTTCAGGGAGTACAGCGTACTTGAACCGGGTCAGACAGCAAAGTATTACGGCTTTACCAAAGATGAAGTAAAAACGTTGTGCAAAAAAAACGGAATGATTTTTTCCCTGATGGAACACGCATACGACGGTTATATCATCGGAACTGAGAGGTCAATGTTTAATCCTACGTCAGTAATGCTGAGTATTTTGTACGGGGACTACAAAAACCGTTGGGGAAAATCGGCATCTTACGCAACCATAGAGCGTTATATCAAAATAGATACTCTCAATGTGCGCAAAAGGATTGTCAAAATGCTCGAAGGCAAAAGTGTTTATGTTCAGATTGCAAGTTTTCGCAACGATATGAAACATATTGTAAATTGCGACGATGTTCTGACATTGTTAGCGCATCTCGGTTATTTGTCATACGACCCGGAGACTTCGCAAGTTAACATTCCGAATACCGAGGTGAGTGAAGAGTTTAAGAACTCTCTGCGCAACTGTGGTTGGGGCGGTTTGTCAAAAGCACTCGGACAATCATACGATTTGCTTATGGCGACAATCGAAGGTGATAAGCAATTTGTAGCGGAGGCGATGGAGGAATATCATCGGGAGGCGACTTCGTTCATTGAATATAATGACGAAAACTCGTTAGCGTGCGCCATAATGATTGCATATTATTCAGCGAAAAGTTATTACGAGATTTTTAGGGAGTTTCCTACGGGCAAAGGCTATGCCGACATGGTCTTTCTGCCGCTACCGAATACGCAGTTTCCTGCAATCGTAGTGGAATTAAAATACGACAAGACGGCATACGGTGCAATCGCACAAATCAAAGACAAAAAATATCCCGAAAGGCTCAAAAAGTTTTCAAAACAGATTGTCCTTGCAGGAATTAATTACGACAAGGTTTCCAAAGCTCACGAAGTGGAAATCGAAACGGTGGACGGAGAAGGAATGTAAAAAAGAGAATAGAATAATTATTTTGCGATTTCCGACAAAAATGGCTAAAAACATTTTGCGATTTTCGACAAAAACGGACAAAAACATTTTGCGATTTTCGACAAAAGTATTATTTTTGCGCTGTAAATCAATGAAATAAGGCGTTATGATTTTTAAAAGAAAACTTTACGAAAAAATGCTTCTTTGGAAGAATAACAGACAAGGAAAAACTGCTCTTCTTATCAAAGGCGCAAGGCGTGTCGGAAAATCAACTTTGGTAGAAGATTTTGCAAAAAAAGAGTACAAATCGTATATTTTAATTGATTTTTCGGAAACTTCAAAACAGATAAACCCACTTTTTGAAGATATGCACGATTTGGATTTCTTCTTCTTTTCGTTGCAAAACATCACCGGCGTATCGCTCATAAAACGTGAATCCGTGATAGTTTTTGACGAAGTGCAGTTTAATCCCCGCGCACGTCAGGCAATTAAACATCTTGTTAAAGACGGTAGATACGATTATATTGAAACCGGCTCGTTGATTTCAATCAGAAAAAACGTTCAAAACATATTGATTCCGAGCGAAGAAGAAAGTCTTACGCTCCACCCGATGGATTTGGACGAATTTTATTGGGCAACGGGTAAAGAGATTGTTACCGAGCAACTTAGGCAGGCCTTTGAAATGAAATGCCCTATGGGTGATGCCGTCCACCGCAAATGGATGCGCGAATTGCGCCTTTATATGCTTGTTGGCGGAATGCCGCAAGCCGTAGATGCGTATCTTCAATACAATGATTTGCGCGAGGTTGACGATGTAAAACGCCATATTTTAGAACTTTACGATAACGACTTTATGAAAATTGATTCTTCGGGGCGTGCTTCTAAACTTTTCGCCGCTATTCCGAGCCAACTCAATAATAATGCCTCACGTTATCAGGTGGGCAGTGTTATTGAAAATCAGACGGCGGAGCGGCTTGCTGAAACAATTTTTGATATTCAGGATAGTAAGGCGGTTGTTATGGCGTATCACGTAACTGCCCCGAATGTCGGAATGGGAATGTTTAAAGATTATTCGCGTTACAAAATGTTTATCGCTGACACGGGACTTTTTATAACCCTTGCTTTCAAAAACAAACTATACACCGAAAATATTATATATCAGAAACTTTTAAGCGATAAATTAGATGCTAACCTTGGTTATGTTTACGAAAATCTTGTTGCTCAAATGCTTTATGCAGCCGGTAACGATTTGTTTTATTACACATTTCCGTCAGTGCACAATCACAACTATGAGTTGGATTTTTTGTTGCAGCAAGGCGGCAAAATTGTTCCGATAGAAGTTAAATCGTCGGGCTACAAGTCGCATAAATCATTGGATGCCTTTTGCGAAAAATTTTCGTCGCGTATCGGAAACAGGATTTTACTTTATACCAAAGATTATCATAGGGACGAACAAACTGAATGTTTGCCGGTATATTTTGCAGGGTTGTTGTGATATCGAGGAGAAGGAATGTAAAAAAATCCGGCGGCTGAAATTTTTCTTCAACCGCCGGATTAAACCGGCTATGTAAAAGGTGCCGGAAATATCCGTTGCAAATATAAACGAAAAAAATCGAATGTTGTTACTTTTTTAGAGAAAATTTTAAAGGAAATTAAAAATATTTTTCAAATTAGTGAAAATTAATGCTTTGTGAGGAAAATTTTATTGCGTTTATTTAAATATAACAAAAACTTCTCATGTTTATTCAATCAACATGACACCTTTATCATGTCGATTTTTTGACGAAAAATAAACATGAGAATTATTTTCGGGCGAAAATCGTTAAAAAAACACGTTTTTCGCCCGATAATAATTTGTAATCGGGCGAAAATTGTAAAAAAAATGCGTTTTTCGCCCGATAATATTTTGTTTTTCGGGATAATGTCGGTATATTTGCGGTGAAAAAAATGCAATCGTCATGGGTAAAATTATTGGCAGACAATCAGAAATAGTTGATTTAGACAATTACGTAAACTCTTCAAAATTACACTATTTTCTATTTTACTTTCAAGGAAAAAGCCGCAGCCGGACGGGATTATTTTCAGAAGAATATCGGAAAGCCGATTGTTAATACTTGGTTCGGATTAGCATTTGAACGTGTTGTCGCCGCTCATCTCGAACAAGTGAAAGCCGCTATCGGTATCGGCGGAATTTACACCGAAAGTTATTCTTGGCGCAGCAAAAATCCTGACAACAAAGTTCAGATTGACCTTTTAATAAACCGCGCCGACAAGGTTGTCAATGTTTGTGAAATTAAATATTCGTCAGCGGAATACATTTTGAACAAGGACGAATACCTGAAAATTCAAAACCGAATAGCCGTTTATCAGTCCGAGATGAAAACCAAATCGGCTGTTTGGCCTGTATTGATAACTGTTTTCGGTGTAAGCGGCGGTGAATACGCAAATGCTATAAATCAGCAAATAACGATAGCGGATTTGATGTAACGAAAGTTACAACAACTCCAACACTTCGTTTTTCAAAATAAACGTCTCTGCTAAATCGGTTTTTTTCTGTTTGTGGTGCTGAATTTTCTCCTCGATTGTGTCCTTGGAAATAAACCTATAAACCATTACCGAATTTTTCTGACCCATACGGTGAGCCCGCGCTATTGCCTGAGCCTCAACCGCAGGATTCCACCACGGGTCTATGATGAAAACATAATCCGCCGTCGTGAGGTTTAAGCCCGTGCCGCCCGCTTTCATCGAAATCAAAAAGACGGGAATGTTGCTTTCATTAAATTTTTTTACGACATCTTCTCTGTTTTGTGTCGCACCCGTCAAAAGCACAAAATCAATATCCTGAGCCTTTAAATTTTCTGCCACAAGTGTCAAATGTTTTACGAATGACGAAAAAATCAAAACTTTATGTCCTTGACTTACAATGTTTTGAACGTATGATAAAATCTCCGTCGTTTTTCCTGACTCCTCGAAAAAATCTTCATCTGAGGTCAAAAGAGGAGAGCAAGCAATCTGTCTTAACTGCGTTAAAGCCTGCAAAACCATAACAGATGACTTTTCAAAAACGTTTTTCTCCATGATGTCAAGAATGGAATTTCTGACTTTGGATTTTTCCCTTTCGTAAAGTTCTTTTTGCTTTTCTGACATTTCGCAGTACACGATTTGCTCCGTTAATTCCGGCAAATCATCAAGTACCTGCTCTTTTGTACGCCGCAAAATAAACGGGTTGATTTGCTCCAAAAGTTTTTGCGAACGCTCGAAATCGTTGTTTTTTTCAATCGGGAAAACATAACGCTTTTTGAAACTTTCAATGCTGCCCAAAAGTCCCGGATTTAAGAAATTTATCTGACTCCAAAGGTCTGTCAGAGAGTTTTCAACCGGCGTTCCCGTCAGCGTAAGGCGGTGATGACAAGTCAGTTGCATAAGACTTTGGTAGGTTTTTGACGACGGATTTTTTATCGTTTGGCTCTCGTCCAAAATTATGTAATTGAACTGCTTTTTGCTTAAAATTTCCGCATCGTTTCTTAGCGTTCCGTAACCCGCAATTATCAAGTCGTAAAGCGGAAAAGCCTTTATCATTTCCTGACGGTTTTGCCCCGTAAATTCAAGAATTTTCATGTCGGGGACAAATTTTTGTGCCTCGTTTTTCCAGTTGTAAATCAGCGATTTAGGTGCAAAAAGCAATGACGGAATTTTCTCCGTAAACTCAAACAATCCTTCTTTGAAACCGTTGCCGCTCTGCATTTTGCTGTTGTTTAAGAGCGAAAGCGTGCAAAGCGTTTTTCCCAAACCCATATCGTCGGCAAGACACGCGCCGAAACCGTGTTTTTGCATCATTTTCAACCAGTTGAAAGCCGTAATCTGATACGGTCGGAGTGTGGCGTTAACGTTTTGCGGCGCATTTTGCGGCAGTTTCGTTAAATCCGTCAAATCGTCATAAATCTCTGATAATCTTTTTCTTAAATCTTCTCCAAGCGGCAAATCCTTTAAAAGTTGAAACTGAAAATTTTTCAACCTTACCGAGCCGTTTTCTTTGTTGAGGTTTCCCGTCAAAAATACCGCCTTGTATCTTTCAAACCATTCTTCGGGCAGGATTACGATATTGCCGTCAGGTAACTGAAATTCGCGTATGTTGTTGAGAATATGATATTTAAGCGAAGTAAAAGGAAACGAAAATCCTTCCAACTCAACCGTAATATAAACGTCAAACCAATCTTCGGAGGTTTCTATTTTGGTGTCCAAAGATACTTTTCCCGTGTAATAATTTTTTGCCTTTCCTGACTGTTCGACGATGATTCCCGCTTGAAGAAGTTTTTCTCGTTTTTCGTTTAACGCATTGATTGCGAAGGCGTTCTGGATGAGCGGGTCGGGACTTTGCGCTTTAACGGTGAAAATTCCTTCGGAAACTTTATCGGGGAAAATTTCGTTAACGGCTGCCTCAATGTCGCTTTCAAATTGCAAATCCCTTTTCAAACGGTTGAAATAAAATCCGCCTTTATCATCGCTGAAAAATTTTACGACGATTTTGTTCTGCGAATTTATTTTGAAATTGATTTCGTTGTAACGGAAATAAAGTTGAAAAATCGTCTGCCCCGTCAAATCTTTTTCTATCGACAAGACGGCCTGAGGCAAAACTTTTTCGTCATGAATTTTAAAGCCGGAATATTTTATGTTCGCGCCTGTTGCGATGACGTTTTTTATAAACTTTTCAAAATACTGTTTTTCAGTGCGTTTTGTTACGGGAATATATTTTTTGGTCGCAAACGGTATAATTTTTTTTGCATTAACGTCGCTGAAACCGTACAACTTATTGCCCAAGATTATAAAACACGGACTATCTGAAAGCACGCGGATTTTTTTAGCATAGAAATTCAGTTCTTGTTTTTTATAACATGCTGACAGAAAGTATTTTGTCTCTTCTTCGCTGCGGAAAAAATTAAAAACCGCCTCAGCATTTTCCTTTGTTAAATGAATTTCGTCTTCGGGGAAAATCTGACTTTGCAAAGTTTCCCAAAAAAACATTCTGACGTTGTTTTCCCTGCAAAGTTTAATGATTTCCGCAATGTTTTTTTCGATTGACGGGCGGATATATTGTTCAAAATACTCATTATCCAACTGCTGAAAAAACGTTTTGTTGTCGGCAAATTTCCTGCCTCCGAAAGTTTTACGTATTTGGGTTTCGGAATATTTTCCGACTGTTTTTACGATTTGCTTTTCAAAGGCTGAATATTTTTCGGGATTTTTTTCAATATCCGTTTCCGTAACAAATTTCAAAAAGTTATAATAATCCCCTGAGAGGTCTTCAACGAGGATACAGGGCGTTATAATCCACCCGAAAATTAAATGCTTTCTGACTGCTGCGGTAAAATTTTTCATTGCGGAATTTTTTTGTTAAAAATAAGTCTGCAAAGTTAATGATTTTTTTGACAAAAGTATTATATTTGCACCATAAAATCGTAGTAAGAATGATAGAGAAAAACAATAATCCCGTATATATTTCCTATGCTTGGGCTAACGCTAATAATCCCGATTTGGAAGATGAGGTTAACCGTTTGTGCCGTCTGATGGACAGAAACGGCATATATTATAAGCGTGATAAAGAAAATCTTTGTCCTTACCGTTGGAGTATTAACAAGGCGGAAGAAGAAATCGGCGAAGGTTGTGCCGTTGTTGTGGTTATCAGCGAAAAATACATAAAATCGCTTCATTGTATGCACGAGTGGCATTTGATAAAAGAGAACGGAAAAATTTGGCAAAGAGTTTTCCCTATCGTTTTAAAAGGTGCTGATTTAACCGATAAAAACAAGTATAAGGAGTATTACAAGTTTTTTACAGACCGTAGGGACGAACTTGTGGAACAACTCCGCGAGGGTATTATTCCGCTTTCGCAGTCCGAAACAGAGGCGGCGCGTTTCGGTTATTATATCTCCGACCTTGCCGAAATGTATCAATATCTTACTGATTATAACACTGCAAAATCCGTTGTCAGAGAAAATGATTATGATTTGGTAATCAGTCAGTTGAAAAAACATTTGGAAATGTTTGAACCTCAAAATCAAGAATCAAAACCAAAGCCGAAACCCGACCCGAAAAAAGAATCAAAACCCGAACCCAAAAAAGAAGATACACGAAAAAAAGGCGATTCTGTTTATGACGGGTTGACAAAAAAGCAGACTTCTTTGTTGCAAAAAAACATCAATTCCACTTACAATGCGTTTTTGGAGGACGAAAAAAACGGCAATAACGGTTATGCGGCGAAAGAATTTTTGAAAAAGGTAACCAAACCGCTTCGTACTGACGGCGTTTATGACGAGGAAACTAAAAATGTTGTTATGGAGTTACAGCACTATCTTAATCGTAAACAAGTTGGTTGGTTTGAAGAGAGTTTGGAATTGGACGGAATTTATGGTCCTAAAACCGAAGACGCATACGACAAATGGTCTAAAAAAGCAAATCCTAATGTTGATAAAAAAATTTTAGATAAGTGAAATAAAATAAAAAAAGCGGCTGAAAAAGCCGCTTTTTTTTATTATTCGATTGTATCGAAATGCGTGTATTGTCTTAATACTTCGGGAATTTCGATTTTGTCTGCTTTTTGACAATTTTCGAGAATCGAAGCCACAATTCTCGGTAGCGCAAGTCCTGAACCGTTGAGAGTATGGCAAAGTTTTGATTTTTTGTCGCCTTCTTCTCTGAAACGGAGTTTCAAACGGTTTGCTTGGAAAGACTCAAAGTTAGAAACCGAACTTACTTCCAACCATTTACCCTGAGCGGCACACCAAACTTCAAAATCGTAGGTCATTGCTGAGGTGAAACTCATGTCGCCGCCGCAAAGACGGATAATTCTGTACGGAAGTTTCAATTTTTTCAACAAACCTTCAACGTGAAGAACCATCATATCCAAAGCGTTGTAACTCTTGTCGGGGTGAACGATTTGAACCAATTCTACTTTGTCAAATTCATGAAGACGGTTAAGACCTTTAACGTCAGAGCCGTAACTGCCCGCCTCACGTCTGAAACACGGAGTATAAGCGCAGTGTTTTATCGGAAGTTGTTTTGCGTCAAGGATTTCGTCTCTGTAAATGTTCGTAACCGGAACCTCTGCCGTCGGAACAAGATACAAGTTGTCAACCTCGCAATGATACATCTGACCTTCTTTGTCAGGGAGTTGACCTGTGCCGAATCCTGAGGCTTCGTTTACCAAAACCGGCGGTTCAACTTCCAAATAGCCGGACTTTTCAGCCTCGTCAAGGAAGAAGTTGATGAGTGCGCGTTGAAGTTTTGCGCCTTTGCCTTTGTAAAGCGGAAAGCCTGCGCCAGTGATTTTAACGCCGGTTTCAAAGTCGATGATGTCGTATTTTTTTGCCAAATCCCAATGGCAAAGCGGTTGAAAATCTTTGAAATCAGGATTTTCGCCGCCGCGACGGATTTCTACGTTGTCTTCTGCGCTTTTGCCGGGAGCAACAAGTTCGTAAGGTAAGTTCGGTAACAAAACCAACGTGTCAAAAAGTTCTTTGTCAAGAGCCTGAAATTTGTCTTCTTGCTCTTTGATAATGGTTTTGAGTTCCGTAGAACGGACTTTTGCTGCTTCTGCGCCCGCTTTGTCGCCGTTTTTGAAAAGTTCGCCGATTTTTTTTGCCAAACCGTTCTGTTCGGCTTTATTGTCTTCGAGTTGTTTTTGAATTTCACGTTTTTCTTTGTCAAGAGCGACGATTTTTTCTACCGCCGGTCTTGCGTCGCGGTTTTTAATCGCCAAACGCTCAATCACAAACTCAGGATTTTCTACGATTGTTTTTACTAACAGCATAATTTTAATATAAATAAAAAACTCCTAAAAGGTTTTCTTTTTTCTAAAAAGACCTGTTAGGAGCGGTATTTTCTATTAACAAATTACAACTAAGTACGTTATGCTTATTTGGCTTCAACGTTTTCGATTACGTTAACGTAACTTTTGTCTTTGCCTTTGATTTCAAATTTCACCGTACCGTTGGTCAAAGCGAAAAGGGTGTGGTCTTTGCCCATACCTACGTTTTTGCCCGGATAGTGCTGTGTGCCTCTCTGACGTACGATAATGTTTCCGGCGATAACTGCCTCGCCGCCGTATTTCTTAACGCCCAAACGTTTGCTGTGTGATTCGCGGCCGTTTCTCGAACTGCCGACACCTTTCTTATGTGCCATTTCTTTTACTAATTTTTTTTAAAAGGTTCTACAAAAATGATTAGAAGTTAATTCCCTCAATGAGGATTTGTGTTAAATACTGACGGTGTCCTCTTTTTACTGCGTAACCTTTTCTGCGTTTTTTGTGGAAAACGATTACTTTGTCATCTTTGAGATGTTTGAGTACTTTTGCCGATACTTTTGCACCTTCTACTTTCGGCGTACCGATTTTAACGTCGCCGTCGTTGTCAACTAAAAGAACGTTCTCGAAATCTACGTTGCTGCCTTCTTCGTTTTTGAGGCGGTGAACATAAACTTTTTTGTCTTTTTCAACTTTGAATTGTTGACCTAAAATTTCTACTATTGCGTACATTTTTTGAAATTTTTGTGCCGATAAGGTGGTAACTTATTTAAAGTCAATCACTTAAAAACCTTTCGGCTGATTAATACTATTTTTTCGTGCGGCAAAATTACGCTTTTTTATTTTTATGACCAAATTTTTTGAAAAGTTTTTTATTTTGATTAACGTTAATTTAATATTGTTTTTAACAATTTTTTATATACCTTTGACACCGAAATTTTTTTTTTTAGTTTATATATCTGAAAAATGAAGAAAAATATACTTTGGATACTATTATTATTTGCGTTTTCGCAAGTAAATGCGCAACAATCTTCTGACGGCTTGGAGCAAGCCCGTCAATATAAATCATTGGGAAATGCTTTTGCTGCAAAATTTCAAACAGACAGTATGTTTTTTTATTACGGCAAAGCGTTGGATATTTACAGAGACAATTATGATACTGCCGGAATGTCTTCCGTAATTACTAGTCTGGGTATCGCTTACAAAAATATTGGTTTCAAAGAACCCGCAAAGCGATATTTTAGACGTGCTCTTCGTTATGATTCTCTGCAAAACGATTATTTGAAAATGGCAGTTGATTATCAACATTGGGCGGAGGTTTCTGACACGAAAGACGAGATTGTAGAATGTTTGAAAAAATCTATTGCTATTGCGGACACCGTTAAGGATAAGAACGGAGCAGATGTTAAGGCGCAGGGATATAAATCCTTGGCAAAGAAATATTTGGAAACTGCATTAGAAAAATCGGATACGATATATGCTGACAGTTGTGCGGAATGTTTGAAAAGAATCGAGAATTATGAATTTAATTTGCATAAGGAGAAATCTTATTTAGAAGTGCAAATCGTACGCGCTCGCTATTTGATTTTTTCTAAAAAATACGATGAGGCGTTAAAGGTGCTTGATTCTGCTCAAAAAAACTCTTCTGCCGTAAATCAGGACAGAGTTTTATTGTCGGAGTATTACCGTTTGCTTGCTTTATGTTACGAACAAAAAGGTGATTACCGCAACTCGCTCGTTAATTATAAAAATTACGATTCATGTTACTCAAAAGTAGTATCGGACAGCATATTGTCGGCTATGGTAAATTATAGGACGGAAAGAATGTTGAAACACCGTCAATATAAAGCATTGAAAGAAGAGGAAGGTCGTCGGGTTTTTAGAATTTTGGTCATAGTGGGGGTGGTTTTGCTTGCGCTTTTGATATTCTATATTTCAAGGATTATTTGGCTTAGACGAAGAGCCGCAAATGCAATCAACCGTCAAAACGAGATTCTTGATACTCAGCAGTCTGAAATCAATTCGCAACGCAGCATTATTTCCCGTTACGGAAATGACGTGGAATTTTTCAGCAATCAACTTTATGACGTTATTAATTATGCCGAAAAAATACAAAAAGCGGCAATTTCTTCAAAAGAAGATTTCGGAAAGTTGTTTCCGGAAAATTTTGTCTATTATTCGCCACGTGATATAGCGGGCGGCGACTTTTATCGTGCTTTTAAGTGCGGAAAATATTCTGCGCTTGTTGTTGGTGATTGTACGGGGTACGGAGTAAAGGGTGCAATGCTTTCGGTACTTTGTATTTCAGAGATAGAGCGTATATGCTCGGAAAATCCCGAAAGTCCTGTAACAGTAATAAAAGGTATCAGACAATTTTTGCAAACTGTTTTGCCGGGCAATCCTAATGAGGGAGTCGGAAACGGAATAGACCTTAGTGTTTTGTTTTTGGACTTTTCTACAATGGAACTAAAATATGCTGCCGTAAATCAAAATGCTTGCATATTAAGAAACGGCGAAATCATAAGGCTCAAAGGTGTGCATATTCCTTTCGGAGTGGACATTAATACGGAGGATATACCCGAACAGACCGTCAATATTAAGAAAGGTGATATGCTTTACGCTTTTACCGACGGTATTCAATCGCAACCGGGCGGTGGGGTTGATGACCGTTACGGGAAGAAATTTCTGACGAAAAATTTGGATAAGTTGTTAACGGATGTTTGTTCAAAATCCCCTGATGAACAGCGGGATTTGATAAACAAGCGTATTACTGATTGGCGTAAAGGGCGTCCTCAGATAGATGACATTACTATGATTGGTGTCAGATTGTAATTAAAAATAAAAGAAAATAAACATCAAGGCTATGGTATCAGAGACAGAAAAAGATACAAAGATTGAATGTGTTAATAAAGGACGTCCGGTGTATTTTTCGTATGCTCGTAATAGCAACAGAAACCCGGAATGGACGCACATATCCGACTGCGTGGACGTTTTGTTGAAAGAGTTCGATAATAATAACATTGAGTACCGTGTTGATAAACGCGACATTGGTGCCGGCGACAAAATATCGGATTTTGAACGCGAAATCGGCGGAAAAAGCGAAATTGTGGTTCTTGTTTTTTCTGACAAATATTTTCGCTCGCTTCATTGTATGTATGAGTTTGTGCAGATAAAGAAATCTTTGGCTGTCAATCCGTCAAAACGCCTTTTCTGTATTAAGAGCGGTGATTTTAATCTCGCTGACGTAAGGTATATTTTGGAACTTGAACGTTATTGGGGCGATATTCGTCAAGAATATGAAGAAATAGAGTATCATCGTCTGAGAAATCATTCAGGCACGGAGATAGCGGCTTTTGAAAACGGATTTTATATGGACGATGTTCGTAATTTGTATTCGTTTTTCAGTGCTATCAACTATTCGTATGCTACAAATGAGGATTGGAGCGGATTTATCAATGATATAAAGAAATATTATACCACATCGGCAGTTCAACAACCGTTGCAGCCAAAACCGCAACCTCAAATAGAAGAACGACAGCAGTCGGTTGTACAGACTTTTTCTCAACCTATACAGCAACAACAATTTCAAACTCAGGTTGTGGAACCAGTCAAAACACCGTTGATGAAGAAGGTTCTTTATGGTGTAATAGGGATTGTCTTGTTTTGTATAATGCTTAGTTGGTTCGGTTCTGCAGACGATAGTTATAGTAGTTATGATACCATTGATGAAAGCGATGATGGTGCGTATAGCGCATATAGTGATTATAGTGCAAAATCATCAGTTTCTGCATCTAAAAGTGACACTCCTACACAAGTGACACAAAAATTTTGTGATGCTTTGAAAAAAAGAGATTTCAATGCGATGGCAATGTGTTGGGGACTATATTCAGCTTCTGATATAGAAGATTTTAAGAAAGAACTCGCTACTTGGGATACGGAGGGGTTATCCGAGATGAAGTTCTCGGCTTATGGTGAGAAAATTGCAGCCGGCGGCGAAACTGCCACAGTTAAAGTAAAAATGACCGCATTTGGACAGAGTTGTGGTGAATTTACTTGTAGCCTTGTTAAAACAGATGATGGTTGGGTAGTAAGTGATTTAATCGAATAATTATTAAAGAAAAAAATTAAACGTCAAGTATATGGCAGAGGTAGAAAACGGAATAAATACTGAATGTATTAATAAAGATCGTCCTGTGTATTTTTCTTATGCACGTAACAGCAACAAAAATCCGGAATGGACTCACATATCCGATTGTGTAGACTTGTTGTTGAAAGAGTTCGATAAGAATAACATAGAGTACCGTGTTGATAAACGCGACATAGGTGCAGGAGACAGAATATCGGACTTTGAACGCGAAATAGGCGGAAAAAGCGAAGTAGTGGTTATTGTTTTTTCAGACAAATATTTCCGCTCACTTCATTGTATGTATGAATTTGTGCAGATAAAGAAATCTTTGGTGGAAAATCCGTCAAAACGTCTTCTCTGTATCAAGAGCGGTGATTTCAATCTCGCCGATGTTAGGTATATTTTAGAACTTGAACGTTATTGGGGCGATATTCGTCAGGAGTATGAAGAAATAGAGTATCATCGTCTGAGAAATCATTCAGGCACGGAAACTGCGGCTTTTGAAAACGGGTTCTATATGGACGATGTCCGTAATTTGTATTCGTTTTTCAGTGCCATAAACTATTCGTATGCCACAAATGAAGATTGGAGCGGATTTATCCAAGATATACAAAAATATTATGCTAAGCCGGTTATTCAGCAACCGCCGCAGAGAAATCAGCAAACACAAACACAAACCGGATTTGTTCAGCAACAACAGACGGTTGCTCAGCCGTTTTCTCAGCCTATACAGCAACAGCAATTTCAAGCGCAGGCACTGAAACCGGCGCAAACACCGTTTTTGAAAAAGGTGATTTATGGTGTAATAGGGTTTATCTTGTTTTGTTTTATGCTTGGTCTGTGTGGCTCTGAAGACGAAGAGTATGATCCGGTGGAAAAAGCTGACGAAATATTGAGAGAATATGGTAATTATTGACAATTAGGATTTTGTCGTTAATGTTTTTCCGAAAAAAAGCGTTTGGAAGTTATTAAAAAAATAACTACCTTTGCACCCCGAAATAACGAATAAAATAGATGGGAAAATTTTTCGGAAAAACTTGGTGGGGAGAGCGTTGGCTTAACGCCCTTTCAGGTATTGACGATGCTAACAGAATACCGCGAGGAGCCTCTTACGCCAAAAACGGTAAGGTCAAAAGCCTTAAAATCAATGCAAACAAGATTTCTGCGGTTGTTCAAGGTACGTGGAATTATTTCGTTGATATAGAAATCCCCGAATTTGAAACGGACAGGTTTGAAAATTTTATTTCCTGTCTGAGGGAAAAACCTGCCGTTATTTCAAAACTGTTGAACAGGGAACTCGACCCGGAAATTCTTGAAATAGCCCAAAAATCGGGTTTAAAAGTTTTTCCGAGAAAGTGGAGCGATATAAAAATGCGCTGCGACTGTCCCGACCATGCCGTTCCGTGCAAACATCTTGCAGCAGTTATCTACACCATAAGCCGTGAAATTGATAACAATCCGTTTATGGTTTTTAAACTTCACGGCGTAGACCTCGTGGAAGAACTCCAAAAGCGCGGTCTTACCATTGATGCTGAAACACTTATCGAAGTCCCCGCTATTGACTGCTTGTTTGAAAAAGATAAAAAATGTCAGTCGGAAGAAGAATTTTTCAGAACGGATTTTTCTGTAATTAACGATAATATTCAGGCGATTGGCAATATTCTGCCCAAAGACACGCCTTTTTATCCTAACGCTAATTTCTACAAAAAATATAGTATTCAAGCCGTTGCTATCGCAAAGACGGCTAAAAATATTCTTGAAAAAAAGTCGGATTTTTTTGATAGAATTTTCCCCGCAAAAACCGCAAAAAAGTTAACGCATGAAACTGATTTCCAGATACTTGTTGATAGTGATTTCAGTTTTAGGCTCGAAGAAACGTCAAGCGGTGAGAATTGGACTTTTAAGGAAGTTTTGCCGCAGGTTTTTAATATTCCGCAAGATTACATAACGGATTATTCTCCGTCGGTTGTAGCGTTAAATCAATTGATTATCTGTACGTTATATCTTTTAGCGAGCGGTAATTTCGCACCGGCGGTTTTCAAAACTCCGTTGAACTATTATGTTGCATTGTGGTTCGGGACAAAAATTGATTCGGCGGTTGATGACGTGTTAAATAATCTCGAAAAACTTGTTCCGCCGGAATTTTTGACCGCAAAACCATCTAATGCCAGAAAATATTATCCTATAAAACGTCGTGCCGGTCTGACGGTTTCTTTAATAATGGCGTTTTTGATTTCGGAGGTTTCAAAAACCGACATGGACGATAAAATTTGGGAGTTTTTTTTCAGACAAAAACTTGAACGTTTTAACTCTCCGGGCGAAAAAGAAATTCCCGGCAGTATTAAGGCGTGGACAGACCGTTTGTTTTTCAATACTGACGAACATGCTTATCAACTGCTTGTAAGCGAGGCGAATAAGCAAACTTTTGAACTTGAAATTTCCGTCGGCATCAAGAAAGATACGGTGATGTTGAGAGAAATTCTTCAATTACAGAAATATGAGGCAGAAAAATTCAAAATTTTGAAAGAACTTTCTCTAATATCGTCATTTTTAGTCGGTTATGAAAAGTACATAAATTCAGAGGCTTCCGAGCCGATGGTTTATGATTTGAATTGTCTGTCGGATTTCTTGTTTTCGATTGCGCCATCGCTGAAACTTTTGGGCATAAAAATTATGCTTCCGAAGTCTTTGAAAAACCTTGCACGTCCAAAAGTTACTATGAAAATTTCGGGACGGTCTAATAACACAAAGAGTTATATCCGTCTTGACGACCTTTTGAATTTTGACTGGCAAATTGCTTTGGGCGACAACAATATCAGTTATGAAGATTTCTTGAAACTATATTCTAAGGCAAGCGGACTTGTCAAAATAAAACAAAGTTATTTTTATATCAACGAGACTGATATTGAGCGTATTAAAAAAGTAGTCGAAAACAAAACAAACTTTTCAAAAGCGCAGATTTTGCAGACGGCTTTGTCTGAAACTTTTGATAATGTACCCGTTGTCCTTAACAAAGAGGCAAAAGATATAATCAAAAAAATTAAAAATTTCCCGGAAATTCCCGTGCCGGAAAACATTCACGCCGTTTTGCGTCCTTATCAACAGAGAGGTTATCAGTGGCTTTGTAAAAATACCAGCCTTGGTTTCGGAAGTATTTTGGCAGACGATATGGGTCTTGGTAAAACGCTTCAGACTATTGCTTTTTTGCAGAATTTGAAAAATTCGGGAACGTTAAAAAAGAAAAAAGCGTTGGTTGTAGTGCCGACGGGATTGATTTCTAACTGGCAAAACGAGGTTGCGAAATTTGCGCCCGAAATTTCAGTTTTCACTTATCACGGTATTGACAGAGACATCAAAAAGTTTGACACGGACGTCTTTTTGACCACTTACGGCGTAATGCGCTCCGATGTTGACAAACTTAAAAAACTCAAATGGGCGGTTATGGTAATTGATGAGGCGCAAAATATTAAGAATCAGACGACTGCGCAGACAAAAGCGGCTGTTTCGCTTACGGCTGACACCAAAATCGCGCTTTCGGGTACGCCTGTCGAAAACCGTTTGTCGGAGTTTTGGAGCATTATGAATTTTGTTAACGCCGGTTATTTCGGTTCGCTGAAAAAGTTTTCGGAAAATTATGCGAATCCGATTCAAAACCTCGGCGACAAGGTCTGTGCCGAGCGTTTGAAAAAATCTGCCGCTCCTTTTATGATGCGCCGTCTGAAAACCGACAAAACAATTATCAACGACCTTCCTGACAAGATAGAACAAAACGAATTTGCTCAACTCACCGCTCAGCAGGCTGCTGTTTACGAGAGCACTTTGCAGGAGGCAATGACGGCTATAAAAGGTATAGAACAGACTGATTCTCAATCGCTTTTTAAACGTCAGGGTTTGATACTTCAAATGATTCTTGCCTTAAAGCAGATTTGTAATCATCCGGCGTTGTTTCTTAAAAACAAGGATTTTGACCCCGGACTTTCGGGTAAGGCAGAAATGTTTTTGTCGCTTGTTGATAATATTATAGAAAGCGGTCAAAAGGCGATTGTTTTTACTCAGTTTAAGGAAATGGGTGATATGCTTTCGGAAATGGTTTTTCAACAGACCGGTAAACGTCCGCTATTTCTGCACGGCGGCTGTTCGGTTGAACAACGAAAACAAATGGTCGAAAAGTTTCAGACGCAACGTCAGCACCAGATTTTTATTCTTTCGCTCAAGGCGGCGGGTACGGGTCTTAATCTGACTGCGGCAAGTCATGTCATTCATTATGATTTGTGGTGGAATCCGGCTGTTGAGGCTCAGGCTACTGACCGCGCTTACCGTATCGGACAACATCAAAACGTTATGGTTCACCGCTTTATAACGCAAAATACGTTTGAGGAAAAAATCGACAAAATGATTCAGGACAAAAAACTTCTTGCCGACATGACCGTTGCAGCAGGCGAGGGGTGGATTGGAAAACTCACTAACAAACAGTTGGAAGAATTGTTTTGAAAAAAATATGTTTGTTGTTAACAAATTTTAACACGAATTTTGAAACTTTTTTCCGTCTTTTACGTATAACAATATTACAAAGGTTGCAAACAATGAGAGGTCAATAAAAAAAGTGAAAAATGAATTCATTATTTGCACGAAATTTGCAACTATTATAAAAGTAAACTAATGTTAAACTAAAAAAAATTACGGAGGAGATGCCTATAAGATGAGAGCTACGCTTTAAAACTTAAAACATCATTGAATATGGACTATAAGAACATGAAAGACCAGGAACTTGTTGATATGTTTATATTAACGGGTGATAATGATTGCATCAAGGAATTGGTAGAGCGTTATAAGAGTAAGATATACACTTACATTTTGTTGAACGTTAAGGACAGCGAACTCGCAGGAGATATTTTTCAAGAGACGTTCATAAAGGTAATAAAGTCGCTTAAAAAAGGCAGGTATATGGAAAAGGGCATTTTTATGTCTTGGGTAGTAAGAATAGCGCATAACCTGATAGTAGACCATTACCGTAAGGATAGACACATGAAGTTGACTTCTACCGACCAAACGGATGCAGATATTTTCAACAGCAAAAAATTTGCGGACAAAAATGTTGAAGATATAATGGTACAAAGTCGTATAGAGTTTGAAGTTAGACAGCTCATTAACGAACTCCCGAAAGATCAAAAGGAAGTGATATTGCTCAGACACTACGGAGAGATGAGTTTCAAAGAGATTGCTGACCAGACGGGCGTTAGTATTAATACTGCACTCGGACGTATGCGTTACGCATTGATTAATTTGAGAAAAATGATTGAAGACAGAAATCTCCGTCTGTATGCCTGAACCCGCTTAAAACGAGGATTAAGAAAGGGTTAAAAACAATTTATTACTTGCGTAAAAATTAAAAAATTAAATTGCCGGATTCTTTTTTTTTGAAAAAGAGTCCGGCTTTTTTGTAGGAAAAAATTTGAAAAAACGAATATATTTTGTTAAATTTGCGCCTTATAAAAATCGGTGAAATAATATGCAGAAAGACATTAAGAATGCGGTTCGGGCGTTGAGCGAGGGAAAAGTAATTTTGTACCCTACCGATACTGTATGGGGATTAGGCTGTGATGCCACGGATGAACGGGCAATTGAAAAAATTTTTGAAATCAAGCACCGTTCAGCAAATAAAAGCCTTATTGTTTTGGTTAGTAACTTCTTGATGTTAAGGGAGTATGTCGCGGAAGTACCTTTTCGCGCCGTGGAACTTATGGAGGAGGCTACAAGACCTATTACCGTGATTTATCCCGAATCGAAAAATCTCGCCCCTAATCTTTTAGCAGAGGACGGCTCAGTCGGTATTCGTATTCCCGATGATGATTTTTGCAGAAGTCTTATTTCCGCATTCGGTAAGCCGATTGTTTCGACCTCGGCTAACATAAGCGGTGAAAAGCCTACGAGCGTTTTCAAAAAACTTTCCGCCGAAATTATCGGGGCGGCAGATTATGTGGTTTCTTTTCGTCAGGACGATGAAACTCTTGCCGAACCTTCAAGTATAATAAAAGTGAACAATGACGGCAGTGTCATAAAAATCCGTTAAAGAAATATGTACAACAAAGACGAATATAAGGCTCTCGAAAAAAGATTGTGGGAGTTGAGGAGGCATCTTTGACATTGAGGGAAAAAGAAAAGAGACCGCTCAAAAACAACTCAAAACCGAAGAAGACGGTTTTTGGGACGATGCCAAGCAGGCAGAAAAATTTTTAAGAGAAATTGCCTCCGTAAAAAAATGGATTACTGATTTTGAGGTGGCGGAAAACGCTTTCAAAGATTTGCAGGTGTTGGCAGAATTTGCCGAGGCAGGCGATGATCCGGGTGAGGATTATGACACTCAGTATAAAGCCGCGCTTTCAAAAATCGAAGACCTCGAATTTAAAAATATGCTCGGCGATGAGGAAGATTCTTTTGACGCTATTTTGAAGATCAATGCCGGTGCGGGTGGTACAGAGTCTAACGATTGGGCTGCTATGCTTATGCGTATGTACAGCCGTTGGGCAGAGGATAACGGTTATAAAGTTTCAGTTACGAACTATCTCGAAGGTGAAGATGCAGGTATCAAAACCGTTTCGTTGCAAATCTCCGGAGAATACGCTTTCGGTTGGCTAAAAGGTGAAAACGGCGTTCACAGGCTTGTAAGAATATCGCCTTTTAACGCTCAGGGAAAACGTCAGACTACTTTTGCTTCGGTTTTCGTTGTGCCGCTTATCAACGATGACATCGAAATTAATATCAATCCTGCTGACCTCGAATGGGACACTTTCAGGTCTTCGGGCGCAGGCGGTCAAAACGTAAATAAAGTGGAAACGGGTGTTCGTGTTAAACATATTCCTTCGGGCATAGTCGTAGAAAATACCGAAAGCCGCTCGCAAGGTCAAAACCGCGAAAACGCCATACGTATTCTAAAATCGCACCTTTACGAAATAGAATTGAATAAAAAACGAGAAAAACAAGCCGAAATCGAAGGTAAGAAAAAGAAAATAGAGTGGGGTAGTCAAATCAGAAGTTATGTGATGCACCCTTACAAA
The DNA here is from genome assembly GCA_017417315.1 of Bacteroidales bacterium. GTDB lineage: Bacteria > Bacteroidota > Bacteroidia > Bacteroidales > UBA3824 > UBA3824. The sequence continues at coordinate 10,093 of JAFPZK010000023.1, read as the reverse complement.
ATGGTAAAAGACCTTAGAACCGGAATTGAAACATCGGACGTTCAAGGCGTTATGGACGGACAGTTGAATGAATTTTTGAAAGGTTTTTTAATGCAATTCGGCTCGGTATAGAAATAAAAAAATGCGGACTTTTTTAAAAAAATCCGCATTTTTTTATTTTATTCCGCTTATCATCGCCGAATACATGTTAAGAGCGTGTGCGTCAGAAAACTCTACACCATCGCGAAAACATTTGTAAATCTTGTTGTCTTTTAAATAAACCGTTTCCAAAAAGTTGGAGTCAACGTCCAAAAACCTTTCTCTTGACAAAAGCAGAGGTTGAGAGTCTTTGTAATAAATATCAATGTCCTCTTTCAAAGAGTCGCCGATTACGGATATTCTCACCGTATCTTTGTTAAGAACGCTGATTACGGTTTTGACATTTTTTGTATGATTGTGAATAAATTGCAGGTTTTCACCGTTTGCTTTTATATAATTCACATATTCGTCAATTCCGTTGAGATAATTGTCGCCGTTGATTTCCGCATTATACGCTGTTTCAGGTTTAATACCGTCATCATTTTTGACATCACGTTTAAAGCCGTCGCACGCATTAAAAACTAATGATGTCATAACCGTAAAAAAAAGTAAATAATTTTTCATTCTTCCGTTAGTTTTAGAGCATTTGTAAAATTGCCGCAAGTTACTAAAACAAAATGTAAAATACAAATTAATTTTGTTAAAATTTAATTTAATTTCCGTATTTTTTCTTTTTGCTGCCCTCGTACATTTCAAAACACTCTAAACGACATTCTATCGGACCGTTGAACAATTTTATTTTTTTTGACGGATGAAGTCCGAGATTTTTTATCGCCGAGAGATTGCCGCTCAAAACCCACGCTTTTGAACCTGAATAACAGGATTTTAACGTGTCGCCGATTTGTTTGTAAAAATCATTCATGTCGTCCTGATTCTCAAGACGTTCACCGTATGGGGGATTCATGATTAAAAACAATCCGTAACCGTTTTCAGGAGTTTCAAAAAAATCTTTTTTGTCGAAATTGATGAACTTTTCAACGCCAGCATTTACGGCATTTTGGCTCGCAATGTCAAGAGCCGTAACGTCTTTGTCAAAGCCGGAAATAGAATTTTTCGGTGCCGGTTTTCTTAAATCTTTGGCTTCTTTTTTTATTTGTCCCCAAAGTTGAGAGTCAAAACTGCGCCATTTTTCCAAGGCAAAATGTCTGAAACTTCCCGGAGCGATGTTCATTTGCATAAGGCAGGCTTCAATAGGAAATGTTCCCGAGCCGCACATTGGGTCAATAAACGGTGTTGAAAAATCCGTTTTCGTAAGGCTTAAAATTCCGGCTGCAAGTACCTCGTTGACAGGTGCTTCGGTTTGACGGGTTTTGTAACCGCGTTTGCTCATCGGTTGTCCCGTAGAGTCAAGCGAAATAGTTATTTTGGAATTATAAGCGTGAACATTGATTCTTAAATCCGGGTATTCGACATCAACGTCGGGACGGCGTCCGCGTTTTTGACGGAAATAATCGGCAACGGCGTCCTTGCATTTTAGAGCCAAATATTTTGAATGTGTGAAAATAGGTCCTGCGCTAACGCAATCTATTGCAAAAGTGTCAGTTACGGACATGTAATCCTGCCACTGAATTTTGTATGCCTCTTCGTAAAACTCTTTGTCGTTGAAGGCGGAAAAAGTTTTTATCGGGACGAGAACTTTTAGAGCCGTCCTCAGCCAATAGTTTGCCTTGTAGAGTATTTTGTTATCCCCGAAAAAAGATACCGCTCGGGTAAGCGTTTGTATCTCGGTTGCGCCTAACGCCTTGATTTCTTGCGCTAAAACTTCTTCTAAACCGAAAAAAGTTGTCGCTATAATATTGAATTTTTCCATTTTACTTTTTAATAGATATTGTTGTTAATGATTTTTAATGTGCCGCTGTTTGAAGAATAAACCGTTGAATATTCTTGTAACGAAAGTTTTGCCGTACCATAACTTACCGCTCCGTGAAAAAGGACGCTGTATCTTGAATTACAGTTGTTTATGGTGTCGCTATGATGCAGACATTTGTCTTTTTCGTCAAAAATCAGGGGCGTATCATTTAAGTTGTCGGGACAAGCCCTGTCGTAAGCGTAAAACGTTGCTCCGTTGAAATTGTAAACGAAAATTCCTCCGTATCCGCCGCTCAAATAGGCGTAACCGCCCGGGGCGTTAAGGTCTTTGTATTGCGGAAAATTGAGGTTTATCTCAAAGTTGACGTATGTTTCTGCAAGCGGATTTTTGTGAGTGTCCGAGCAGGAAAATAACATTCCCGCAAAAAAAGGTGCGGTAAACCAAAACAATTTTTTTAATTTCATCGTTTTTTTTAATATGTTTGCAACGGCAATTTTTTTGCAAAGGTAACAAATTAAACTTGAAATATGAAATCATTACTATTAAAAATATTTGCGCTGTTGATTTTCTTCGGTTGCTTTTTTTCGTCAGAAGTTTACTCTCAGAATGAGAATACTAACGGGAAAGTTGACTGGGGTGCAGAATTTGCACCTTCGGGTAAACAGTTTACTAAGGACGGTTTTTTGATAGAAAAAAGCGTTAAACAGAAATCAAAGAAACAAAGGGAAAAACTGAAAAAAAAGTACCAAAAACGTAAAGAAAAATATGATAAAAACAGAGAAAGAGACTCTATAAAATATTTTGAGAAAGCGGCAAAGGATTCTGTTGCTGCAATCGAAAACGGTCAAAAAATGGCTGAAAGAGAGGTTTTGGACTCTGCTAAAAGAGCGGACAAAGAGTTGGCTAAAAAGGAGAAAGCCGAGGCTAAACGTCTTAAAAAAGAGGCAAAAAAAGAAAGAAAGAAAAAAGTAGTAGAAGAAGACGATGAGTTTGATTATGACGTTACCGATTTGGAAGATTTCGGCAAGGTCGGCGAAAGTGCGGAATTTGAAGACGAATCGCCTTCTGACGTACCGATAGAGGAGGTCGAGGTCAAGGGTAAAAAAGCCAAAAAGGATAAAAAACAAAAAATGACCAAAGAAGAAAAGGCGGAAAAGAAAAAACAAAAAAAGATAACCAAAGAGTTTAAAAAAGGAGGCGGAGAGGGTGTTGACCATAAAAAGAATCAAAAACGACACGAAAAAGAGGCTCAAAAGGCTAAAAAAGAAGCCGAAGAAAAAGACGCACTAAAAAAGATTCACGACAAATTGGAGCGTGGCGAAACCTTAACCAAAAAGGAACAAAAGCAGTTTGATGCTAATAGTAAGCAGTCTGCGAGGGCAAAACGCAAACAAGACATCGCCGATTACAAGCATGAGAAAAAAGCGAAAAAAGCCATTTTAAACATGCAGGATCCGAAAGTTGCCAAAGAGATGAAAAAACATCATAAGGAAACTAACAAACGAATGAAGAAAAAACATAAAACTGCAAAACAAGGATTTTTTCAAAGAATTTTTTAAAACAAAGAAAAATATATGAACACATCTGCATTTTTCGGTATAATGCTTATAATCATTTTCGCTTTTATAGCGGGAATGATTTGGGCTTACCGTAAAAACGATTATAAAGAAGAAAAAAAAGAGTTTAAGAGCGATATTTTGAACTCTCTTGACGATACCTTGGAAACTATTACCGTGCATACGGACGGCGCAGGGACTGTTGTTGAGGCACCGAAAAACGACGAACAGGAAAAAGACAAAACCACGGAAATAGAACTTGAAAGCCGTAAAAAAATAATTCAGGAGAAAAATCATATCAAAAAATCGGCGGCTGACGAGTATTTTGAGAGAACAAAGAAAATGGCAAACGAAATTCTTCAACCGAAAAAATGACTTTAACGGGTTGTTTTTTTCGATTTTTTATTGTAGTTTTGCACACACACAAAATTCAAAATTTATATTATGCTTAAAAAAGTATTTTCATTATCACTTATGGCTGCCTCGGCATTGAGCCTTATGGCACAGGCACCCGCAGGCGGCAAAAAAATCAGTAACGAACTTATCGGTATTTTCTTTGAGGACATCAGTTCTTCAGCCGATGGCGGACTTTGCGCCGAAATGGTTCAAAACGGCTCGTTTGAATACAGCCCTATTGAAAAAGACGGCTGGGGAGCAGGTTCTTTCTGGCGTTTTATCCGTCCCGGACATTCGCTCGGTTATATCGAACCGCGTCAGCAAAACCCTATTCACCCTAACAACCCGAATTACATGCACATCAATGTTGAGCGTGTTAAAGAGTATTACGATTACAAAGGTTGGAAAGGTGCAGGACTTCAAAACGACGGTTTTGAAGGCTTTTTAGTTAAGAAAGGTGCGAAATACGATTTCTCAATTTTTGCCCGTAACACCGACGGCAAGGAAAAAGAAATCCGCGTAGTTTTAGCAGTTCCCGCTCCTTGGGGTCAAGACCCGAAAGCAATCGGCGAGGCAACTTTCAAAATTAGTGGAAACGATTGGAAAAAATATACCGCGACTATCGAAGTTAAAGAAGATTGCAAAAACGCAATTCTGCAAATTTTATCGCTCACAACGGGTGAATTTGACGTTGATATGGTTTCGCTTTATCCGCAAGAAACTTTCAAAGGACACGGTTTGAGACAAGATTTGGCTCAGGCATTGGCAGATTTGAATCCTAAATTCATGCGTTTTCCGGGCGGTTGTGTTGTTCACGGCGGCGGCGACGGTTTCTGGAATACTTATCACTGGAAAAACACCGTCGGTCCCAAAGAACAGCGTAAACCTTTGAAAAACACTTGGGGTTATCATCAGTCGATGTCAATCGGTTATTTTGAATATTTCCAATTTTGTGAAGACTTGGGAATGCAGCCCGTTCCGATTTTGCCTTGCGGCGTAAGTTGTCAGGGTACTAACGGCGGTTGGAATATGTGGCCGACACAGGCTCAGGACGCTTGCCCGATGTCAGACATGGAAAAATGGACACAAGACGCTCTCGACCTTATTGAATGGGCTAACGGCGATGTTAACACCAAATGGGGAAAAGTTCGCGCCGATGCAGGACACCCGAAACCTTTCAACCTCAAATATTTAGGAATCGGTAACGAGGAAAAAATCACTCCTGAATTTGAAGAACGTTTCAAATATATGTACGACAAAATCACAGCTAAATATCCTGACATCGTGATTGTCGGCACAGCAGGTCCGGGTTCACACAAAGGCAATCCAGACTATGACGAAGGATGGAAATTTGCAGAAAAACTCGGTCTTCCGATTCTTGACGAACACTATTACGAGCCGAGAGATTATTTCTTGACATCACGTCAATATGATGATTATCCGAGAAACCGTAAAACCAAAGTTTATTTGGGCGAATACGCTGCAAAAGACAAAAAACTTATTGACGCTTTGGCAGAAGGACTTTATTTGCTTCACGTTGAAAAGAACGGTGATGTTGTTGTAATGACATCTTACGCACCGCTTTTCGCACGTAAAAACGCAACAAACTGGAATCCAGATTTGATTTATTTCGACAACGAGAAACCTTATTTGACATGCAGTTATTACGTTCAACAGATGTTCGGACAATCATCGGGCGATTATTATTACGGAGATTGCGTAACATTCAACCGCAAAAACGACAATCTTCTCGGACAATCAGTAGTTTACGATTCAAAATCGAAGAAACTTTTCGTAAAAATCTGTAACGCAGGTTCACAAACAGCACAGGCAAATATTGATTTGTCAAAATTCAAAATTACCAAATTCACAGCAGAAAAGACAGTAATTTCCGGCGAACCGAACGACGAAAACAATTACGAAAAACAGCCGATAATTCCTATCAAGGAAAATGTCAGCATAAAGACAAAGATGACTGAAAAAATTGAGCCTTATTCAATTTCGATGTGGACGATTCAGTTGTAAAAAACTTATCTTATTATAAAAAATGCGGTTCTGAAAAGGTTTCAGAGCCGCATTTTTTTATGACTTCAACAACCACTTCCATAGTGGGATAACATCAACCTCACAACCGTTATCTGTTTGTAACGAGCCTTCTTCGTCTTTGGTGATGATAATAAGCCGCGACGGATTTAGATGTTTGGAAAATTCTGCAAGGGCTGACACTTCACGCATACGGGTTTCTGTATCAGCAATGGAATATGATACTTGTATTGCAAGGTTTTCACTACGAACGTAAAAATCAACTTCAACGTTTGACATATAATAAAATACTTCGCCGGGATAACGCCGCGAAAGATTAATCGCAACGATGTTTTCCAAAAGCGAGGTTTTTGAGTCAAGCAAAAACAGATTTAGGATTCCGTTATCCACAAAATAATACTTCTTATTTGTAACCTTGTCGGCAAGTTTAGCAACTATATTTTCAATCGGGAGAATCAGCCATGATTCGTTTAAGTAATTTAGATAATCGCTTACGGTTTCTATATTGATTTTTTTCCCGATGGACGAAACTATATTAGCAAGACGCGAATAAGACGACGGTTGTTTAACATTTTCTGCCAACTTTCGAATAAGAGTTTTTAATGCTTCGGTGTTTCTGATGTTGTAACGCGCTATCAAATCACCGAAGAAAATCTTATTAAAAAGGTTACTAAGCCAATTCCTTTTATCTTGAATGTCAACAGATTCGGGCAATCCTCCAAAAGTAAAATAAGTTTCTAAAAACTTCAAAATCTCCTTTCGATAATCATAGATGGTGTTTTTTTTGTTGAGGTTGATGTTTCTTGTCAGCAAAAATTCTTTGAACGAATATGGGAAAACATCTTGAACCATATAACGTCCGCCGAGTGTGGTGGCGATCTGCGATGAAAGCATTTTGGCGTTGCTGCCCGTGATGAAAACCCTGTACTTTTGGTCAGCAAGACGACGGGCAAATTTTTCCCAACCGTCCACATTCTGAACCTCGTCCAAAAATATAAACGGCTTTGTATCAAACATTTCCTCGTATGAAGTTTTTATCAAATCCAAATCTTCAACATTGACATTAACTAAACGGTCATCTTCAAAATTGAAATATAGAATTTCGGAGATGTCGTGTCCTTGTGTCAAGAGTGCATGAATCTGTTGATACAAAAGATACGACTTTCCTGCACGCCGTAGTCCCACCAAAACGTAATTCAGATGTTCATCGAATTGATAATCACGTTGATAGAACTTAACGCTTGAAATCAACTTTTGGTTTTCCGCGATAATGATTTTTGCTAAATCCTTGTTCATAACCGTAAATTTTTGCTGCAAATATAATAAAGATTTTTCAACTTTTCGGTTTATAAACCGAAGTTTTTTGATTTTTTTTCGGTTTATAAACCGAAAGTTTTTTTTGAGGATTACGAAAAAAGTTTGTAAAAAAAAATAACTTAGCGGAATCGCTTGAAAAACCATATATTCCGCTATGCTATCTGTGATAACTTAGCGGAATCTACAAAAAAAACACACATTCCGCTATGCTATCCGAAAAAATATCGTGATTTTAATTAATCGCCATAAACTTATTCAACGCATAAAACGCCAAAAAAACTTTTCCGTCGCCGAAAAGCACAAAACAAATATCGTCGTTGATGTTTTCGTAACATTTTAAATCGTCGGTGCGGGGAATTTTTAGCGTGGTTTCAGTGGTTTTTAATGCTGCTTTTACATCGTCAGGAAGGTCAAAAATCAACGAATCTTCCGTTACCGCTGAAAGTTTTCCCGATTTCGTGTATAAATATTTCGGCTTGGTAATCAAAACGGCATTGTCTATTTTGGGAAGATCCAAAAATCATTGATGTTGTCGCCATTGGTGCTGCAATAAATTCCGTCTAAATTATAAACCTCAGTTTTGAAATTTTTACTTACGGCAAAACGGCTTTTGGGGTTGTTGAAATTTTTTAGCGACAACAAAACGTCAGCAGCAATCGAAATCAACATTATTCGCGACAAATCTTTCGGGTCTGCTTGTTGAAATTGTTCGCGATGAATTTTCAGATAGCCGAAATCTTTTTTGCCCGTCGCATTGCAATAATTTTCGATTAAGGAATAAAACTTTTCAAAATTATTTTCAATATTTTCGACGTTGCCTTTGCGTGAAGTGAATTTCGGCAAAAGTTTCGTCAAAATCAGAATTTCGCTGTGGTGTTATTGTTAGAAAAATTCAGACCCGTAAAATCTTCTAAGCCTTTTCTGTCGTTAAAAAACAGAAAAGTGCGGTTGATGGCGTTAATTGCAGATGTGAAATAAGTGTCAGACATAGGAGAAAATTTTAGGGCAAAGGTAATTAATTTTTTGTTCAAAACTTAAAAGGTCGCATGTTAAAAAAAACGAAAAAAAATTTGTTTCAACGGTAAAATAATTTTACATTTGCGGGGCGAATGCCTTGTAAACGTGTATCGAAACAGTTTCGGAATACCTTGCAAACGTGTATCGAAACAAAAAACGAATCCCTTGTAAACGTGTATCGAAAATTATGAAACGTAAGATTTACAATAAGTTACTGCAATGGAAAAAACAATGGAACGGTAAAACGGCTGTTCTTGTGGACGGGGCGCGTCGTATCGGAAAAAGTTGGATTGTGGAAGAATTTGCAAAAAATGAGTACAAATCATATATTTTAATTGACTTTAATAATGTTCGACCAAATATTTTAGAGTTGTTTGAATTGTATCTAACGGATTTAGATACTTTCTTTTCGCATTTGAGTATTTTTTGCGGTACAAAACTATACAACAGGGAATCCGTAATTGTATTCGATGAAGTTCAAATGTATCCGAAGGCAAGAGCGGCAATAAAATATCTCGTTAAAGACGGACGTTATGACTATATTGAAACAGGTTCTCTCGTAAGTATCAATCACAATGTCAAAGACATAGTAATTCCGAGTGAGGAAATTCGTTTGAATATGTACCCTATGGATTTGGAAGAATTTGCATGGGCTGTCGGTCAAAATATGCTTTATGATTTTGTGTGTCAGCAGTTTCAAAAACAGCAACCTTTGGGACAGGCTTTGCACAGAAAGATGATGGAAGTGTTTCGTGCTTATATGCTTGTCGGCGGAATGCCTCAGGCGGTACTGAGTTATGTAGAAAATAAAGATTTTAGGGCGGTAGATGCCGTTAAACGTTCTATATTGGCTCTTTACCGCAATGATATAAGCAAATATGCCGGTCGTCAAGCACCTAATGTAACACGAATTTTCGACCGTATTCCGGGTATGCTTCAACAACACGAAAAACGTTTTAGTCCGTCAAAAATAAAACAAGGTTCGCGGTCGAGGGATTTTGCAGATGCAATGTTTTGGTTGGACGAAAGTCGCGTGGTAAATTTTTGTTATGCTGCGACAGAACCGTCAGTTGCACTTGCACTAAATCAAGATGATGCCAAAGTGAAACTTTATATGGCGGATACAGGATTGCTTGTTTCGATGTCATTCGGCGAAACGGATTTGGAACAAAGCGGAATTTATGAAAAAATTTTGCGCGGAAAACTTGAATTTAATAAAGGAATGTTAACAGAAAATGTTGTGGCTCAACTTCTTAAATCAAATGGACATCCCTTGTATTTTTATAGCAATAATTCGCGGGAAAACGCCGAAGACCGTATGGAAATAGATTTTTTGATACGTAAAACCCCTGCCACCTCACATTATAATATTTGCCCGATAGAAGTAAAATCTGCATCTGGTTACAGTCTTACGTCATTATTGAAATGCAAGAAAAAATTTAATCGACATATCGGCACGCTTTACGTACTACACACCGCAGATTTGAAAGTAGAAGATGAAGTAGTTTATCTGCCGTTGTATATGGCGGGATTGTTGTAAATTTTTCCGTATTTAGTATGATTTTTTACGAAATACTGAAATTGCCGAAAAAAGTCGCTGAAAAATTTCCTTGATACAAAAACCTGTCTTTACTTTGTGAAAGATTTTCCGAAAAAAGTTTCTGAAAAATTTGGTACATTCGCGAATGTTACCTACATTTGGCGCGGTGTAGAAACACCAATGTTGCTAAAAATTTAGAAAAAAACAATCGCGACGTACCAAGTTGTTCAGACATCGAATTCTGGAAAAATTTGAAATACACTGGACAATTTAGGTGCGTGGTGGTTCACGCTATACGTGTGGGCTGTCACGTGCTTATTTGTGAAGTGTATAGGT
>JAFPZK010000003.1 GCA_017417315.1 Bacteroidales bacterium | reverse complement strand
GATTGATGAGTACGATAATTTTGCCAACACACTTTTTTCTATTGACGAGGACGCATATAAAGATTTGACACACGGCGACGGCTTTTTCAGGCTGTTTTTCAATGTTTTGAAAGAAGCCACCACTAACAACGAATCACCTGTCGAGAGAATTTTTATAACGGGTGTCTCGCCGCTTACATTGAGCGACGTTACAAGCGGGTTCAACATTGCGGACAATTTGTCGATAGAGGCTATTCCAAATGATGTGATGGGTTTTTCTGAAAGCGATGTCCGTGCAATGTTAGAATATTACCGCAAAGAAACCGGCGTTTTCAAACATTCTGACGAAGAACTGATTGCGACAATGAGGACGCATTACGACAATTACTGTTTTTCATCAGAAATGATTGAAGAAGAGAGGGTTTTCAATTCGGATATGGTATTGTATTTCATTAGGAAATATATTTCTTCAAACGGCAAAATTCCCGAAAAACTCATCGACCCGAATGTTTCCACCGACTATTTCAAGATGGAAAAGATGGTGAAGATTGAGCAAAATTTCGGCGAAAAGTCGCAAATTATCCTAGACATCGTTAACACCGGCAGAACGTATTTTGAACTCAATCCTGAATTTGCCATTGCAGAACTTTCCAAGGCAAGCAATCTGAAAAGTTTGCTTTTCTATATGGGGTTGTTGAGTTTTGGTGTTGACGTCGATGGAATACCGTGTTTTGTAGTTCCAAACGACACTGTAAGGCAGCAATATTGCAGGTATTTGGAAGTATGTTATTCCACAGGGTTGGGTTGGCGTACCGACATTCCAAAATTGGATTCTCTTTGGGAGCAACTTGTTTTCAAAGGCGACTGCAAGCCGTTCATCTCGTACATTGCATCGGTAATCGACGAAAATTCTGCCGTCAGGGACTTTGATGACAAAGGCGAATCTTTTGTAAAAGGATTCTTCTTGGCGCATTTCTGCAAGAGTTCGAGTTTCATCACCTACACCGAACAGGAGGCAGACCACGGTTTTGCCGATATGTACCTCGAACCACTCGGCTACAAACGTCATGCTTACATGATAGAACTTAAATACTGCAAAAAAAACGCCCCAGATTCCGAGGTGGAACAAAAGACGACTCAGGCAAAAGTCCAAATTCAAAAATACCTCACCGACCACCGTGTTCAAGAAAAATGTAACGACCGCAAATGGGAGTTACACACTGCGGTCGTAGTTTTTAGAGGGTGGAAATTGGAAGTTTTAGAATAATATTTTTAATTGTTTAGTAAAAAAATGAAACTCAGACTCTCATATTCTACGTGTCCGAATGACACCTTTATTTTTTACGCCATTGCCAACAAGAAAATTGATTTGGAGGGCGTGGATTTTGAAATTTCGTTGCATGACATTGATGTTTTGAACAAAAACGCCGCAGAAGACGACTGCCCCGAAATTACAAAAATAAGTTCTAACGCTTACGCCGTTGACCTTTGGAAAAAATACGTTACGCTAAATTCCGGCGCAGCGTTAGGACAGAATAACGGACCTTTGCTCGTGGCAAAAAACGCTTTCGATTTGAAAGACATAAACTCTAAAAAAATCCTTATTCCGGGCGTTAACACGACGGCAAATCTTTTGTTTTCAATCTTTTTCCCTGAGGCAAAAAACAAAACACCGATGTTGTTTTCAAAAATCGAAGGCGAAATCTTGGCTGAAAACTACGACTGCGGACTACTTATTCATGAAGGGCGTTTTACTTACAAAGACAAAGGTCTTACTAAACTCGCCGATATGGGCGAACTTTGGGAAGAAACCTTTCATCAAAAAATTCCGCTCGGAACAATCATCGCAAAACGCAGCCTTGAAAAAGACGTTATAGAAAAAGTTAACCGTCTTATTTTCAAGAGTATAAACTACGCTTTTGAACACCGCGACGAGGCTATGCCGTATATCAGGGAAAACGCCCGCGAACTCTCTGATGCCGTTACTCAAAGTCATATCAACTTGTATGTCAACGAGTTTTCTAAAAATCTCGGCTCGGAAGGTAAAAACGCAATCTCGTTTCTTTACAGAAAAGCCTTTGAAGCGGGAGCGTTAAAAGAGTTGCCCGAAAATATTTTTATGTAGAGGTATAAGTAAGGTATAATTTGTTTTGTTTTTGCAGACAATTTTTTCTAATTTTGCAGCAGAAACTTTTAAAAATTATAAAATTATGTCGAAATATCTTGACCCGAAAGCGGATTTAACGTTCAAAAAAGTCTTCGGCGAGCATCCAAACCTCGTTTTAAGCCTTTTGAACGCTCTTTTGCCGTTGCCTGAGGGTATGGAAATAAAAACTGTTGAATACCTTTCGCCGGAAAACGTTCCCGAAAATCCCGGCAAAAAATATTCTATTGTTGACGTGCTTTGTGTTGATAACTATAACCGCCATTTTATCGTTGAAATGCAGTCGATTTGGAATACTGAATTTTTTCAGCGCACGTTGTTTAACGCCGCGTCAATGTACACCAAACAATTGAATAAAGGTAAGGCATTTGGCGAGTTAAACGATGTATATGCTTTGTGTTTGGTAAACGACGAAGCGGTTTTTCCTGAATATGGCACAGAATATATACAAGAGTATTACTTGTCCAACAAAAAACACACTGACGACCGTCATACAGACCTTTCAATGGTGTTTATCGTTTTACCGAATTTTAAGCCTCAGAATCGTGCAGAAAAAACAATGCATAATCTTTGGCTGAAATTCCTGACCGAAATTGATGAACAAACCGACGATGCCGACCCCGAATTGTTGACAAACAAAGACACATCAGAGGCATTGGAGATTGTCAGACGTTCTGCCTTTACGGATAGCGAGTTGCTTGCATACAATCTTTATTGGCTTAATGTCAGCACTGAAAAATCTTCGCTCGAAAGAGAAAGAATGGAAGGCCGTGCAGAAGGCGAAAAACAAAAAGCCGTTGCCATTGCCCGTGCGATGAAAAAGCACGGCGATGATATTGATTATATCGCTATGGTTACTGAACTTTCTCCCGAAGAAATCAAAATTTTATAATATTTTAACTCTAAAAATTTGCACTATTCATTTTTTTGAATTTTATTTGCAACCGTAACTAAACATAATACAACCTTAATATGAAAAATTTGCAAAACTCAATAAAATCGCGTATCTTTAATACGCAACGCAACGCGATAACTATATCTGTAAAAACAGGGCGTTTACGCCTTTAAACCATATAAATCCCTTGCGGAGAGAATAAAAACTTTCTCCGCAAGGAATTTTTGTATTTTTTATTTTATTAATTTTAAAAAAAATTAATTTTATGAAAAGAATTACATTTTTACTCCTATTCGGCTTATTCCTTTTAGCCGCAGTCGTACCGGGCTGCAAAAAAGAAGAAATCACCAACATTGAGTACTCCGTGATTTGGAAAGGTTCATTGGAAACTGCCCCTGCCAACCCTGAGGCAGGCTGGGCTTATTACAACACAAAATTAGGTCAGTCGTTCATTTATGACGGTGCGTCATGGCAGGTAATGTCAGAAAACGGCAAAGACGGTAAGGATGGCAAAGACGGCAAGGACGGCAAGGACGGTCAAAATGGCAAAGACGGACAAAACGGTCTCGGACTTGTTTGGAAAGGCGAACTTGACGCCGCTCCTTCTGACGCTCAAACTAACTGGGCTTATTACAACAGCACCGAAAAGAAGTCTTTTATTTATGACGGCACTACTTGGCTTGTGCTTGCAAAAGACGGTGCACAAGGCGAGAAAGGCGCAGACGGACAAAACGGCAAGGACGGTACAAACGGCACAAATGGTACTGACGGCGGAACTTCTGCCGGTTTTGTTTGGAAAGGTGAACTTGAAGCCAATCCGACAGAGCCTCAAACCAACTGGGCTTATTACAACAAGACCGACAAAAAAGCCTACATCTACGACGGCG
>JAFPZK010000002.1 GCA_017417315.1 Bacteroidales bacterium | reverse complement strand
GCAAAACACATATTTTGTCGGAAAAAACATTAAGAATACGGATTTTGTTCCGCCCGTAAAATTAGAAGACGGTTTAAAACAGACGATTGAATACGAGTTTGTTAACAAAGTTCAAGGTCATACGTTTAGTTGCGAATAAAAGTTATTTCTTTGCGGAATATCAATCCCCGAATTGAAACTTGCATTTTCAAGTTTTGATTCGGGGATTGTTTGTTTTACTCTTCCATTGTCTCATACCACTCTTTGCTCCATTGAATCGTTTCGTGATAATCGTTTGTCAACTTCGCTGAAATCTCATCTATAAGCACTGAATCTGCATTTTTCGTCTGCCGCAGAATGTTTCTGCAAACTTCTTTGTAATCGAAATTCGTGTTTGGACGTTCCGAATTAATTGATTTATACCAACTTTCACGTGTTATCTTTGTAACAAACTCCGGAATTTTATGGTTATACTTGGTTTTTATTTTAAGATAAATTTCAATGAAGAATTTCGCATTCCCGAACTTGATTAAATCCTTGAACATCAACGCTAAATCCAAATAAATCTCGTTTAAAATTCCATCTGAAAAATCTTTTCCGAAATGTAAAGCCAATAAAAGACAAGAATACTTTTCATTGAAACTGACATTAGTATAAAAAGTTTTACTCATCAAATACCAACCCCACGGCTTAAAGGGTTTTGTGATTATAAACTCCCGTAACACTCTGCGAATATGTACGTTATTGAATTTTAGCCTTAATAAAAGTTTCGCGATATAGTATTTTGAGTAAACGGTTAGATTGTATTGGGCAGATTTGGTGATAAAAGTTAAGGCTAATTTTGCAATATCTTCATCAAAGTCAGTGTTAATCAGACGTTTAGTATAAAAAATGAGTGCTGATTCCGCCAATGACATTTTTGAATTTTGGACTATAACATAATTCTCCGGCATAAAATTTTCAAAATTCCACCACCTACAAAAATCGACATATCCTTTCCAACATTTTCTAAATTTATGAACACTCTTGTAAAGCACAACGTACTCATTGCAAGGTGTTTTCATTTTTAAATCCATCATTAAAGTAAAAAGTTCATCTAAAATTTCAGGTTGTTGAATAATTGTATCTTTTGATTTTTCTGTCAGCCTAAAAAAATATTCTGCTAATGCTTTATTAATTTCCTCTGAAAGATTCAATCCGTCTAAATTTCTGATACTTATAAACGTTTTTTGAAAATTGTCATAATCCCCTTCTTGAGCATAAAACTTACAAATTTTCAGCATTGAATCAATCAATTTTTTTTTGTTTGATATTGACGAGTCATTTTGAAACTCGGTATATGCACTTTCTAAATCCTGCGTTATGATTTCAATTATACTTGTCATAATGGTACAATTTTCATTCACCTTTCATTTCAAAAATCATTCCAACCCAATTATTTTTATTTAAACCCGATTACTTTTGCGGGCTGCATTTTTGA
Organism: Bacteroidales bacterium; assembly: GCA_017417315.1. GTDB lineage: Bacteria > Bacteroidota > Bacteroidia > Bacteroidales > UBA3824 > UBA3824. The sequence goes on along the minus strand of JAFPZK010000002.1, from coordinate 20,829 downwards.
AACCGCCAAACTCGGAATCACAAGCATAACGCTCATTATCAATATTGTAGCAATGTCTATCGCAATAAAATACCACAATTGAAATTCTGCCGGAACATAATCAACGTAATAGGAGGTGGCATCAAGCGGAATCAAATGAAAATAATATTGCAACAAAATAATAATCAGCGCGATAACATTGCCGATTATGATTCCGCGAAACAAAATGTACAGACTTTGAAGTATAAACACCTTTCTAATCAGCCAGTTAGTAGAGCCGATGGCTTTCATTAAACCAATCATCGAAGCCTTTTCAAAAATGATAATCAACAATGCCGTACTCATATTGACAAACGCCACAAAAAACATTATCGCCAAGATAACCCAAACGTTCATTTCCGTTAAAGTTATCCAGTCAAAAAGTTGACGGTTGTTGTCTTTTACGGACGAGATTTTCAACATCGAACCGTCTTCGTTGATTTTATATCCGGCATAATCGCGCACTAATTCGGTCATTTCGTCAAGACGAGAAAAGTCATCAATCATAACTTCAAAACCCGTAACCTGATTTTTTGTCCACGAATTAAGTTTCTGTAATTCAGCCATATCGACTATGGCAACAAGTTTATCGTATTCTTCCAAACCCGTAGAATAAATGCCCGAGATAATAAATTTTCTCATTCTTAACGGGTTTTGAATAAAATACGCAATTAAATCGTCGCCGACATTAACGCGCAATAAATCAGCCATTTTCTGAGAAATAACAATTTTTTTTCCGCCCGTAGTGTCGTTAACTTGAAAAACTCCGTCGGTCATATTTCTTTCAAAAAAACACTTGTCGTAATCCTTTGAAATTCCTTTTAACGCCACGCCTGAAATTTGAGTTCCGCTTTTAAAAACCGCCGGTTTAATTATATAAGGCTGAATTTTTGAAATTCCGTTTTCGTTTTCTATTGACGGATAAAAATCTTGTTCGAGGCTTACGGGTTTGGTTTCGAGGTTTTCGGCAGACTCGCGGTTAACGATGTTGATGCACGAAGAAAAACCTACGGCTTTGTTGATGATTTCGTTCTTAAAACCGATGATTACCGCCATCGAAATTAGCATTACCGCAACAGACAATGCAACCGAGATAACTGCAATTTTAACCGCTGAACTCGAAATTTTGCCACCGGAGGCACTTATAAGGCGTTTCGCCATGAAAAATTCTAACTTCACTTTTTTGAAAATTCTGATTTTTGACGCTGCAAAGTTAAAAAAAACATAAACTTAAACCTACAAAAACAACAAATTAAAATTATAATTTTGTGCCGAAATAATTTTAGAATAAATCATGTATAATCTTTTAAAAGGAAAAAAAGGCATTATTTTCGGCGCATTGGACTCAAAATCAATCGCTTGGCATATTGCAGAACGTTGTTATGAAGAGGGTGCTGAATTTATCCTCTCAAACACTCCCGCTGCTTTGAGATTCGGTTCGCTCAAAGAATTAGCGGAAAAAACTAATTCGGAAATCGTTGCGGCAGATGCAACAAGTATGGAAGATTTGAACGCTGTTTTCACCCGTGCAATGGAGAAATTCGGCGGTCAGATTGACTTTGTTCTTCACGCTATCGGAATGTCGCTGAACGTCAGAAAAAACCGCAGTTATGATGACGTTGATTACAATTATTACACAAAAACGATGGATATTTCAGCGTTTTCGTTCCATAAAATTCTTCAAACGGCTTATAAACTTGACGCAATAAAAGAATGGGGTTCGGTAGTGGCTTTAAGTTACGTTGCCGGTCAGAGAACATTCTACCGTTACAACGACATGGCTGACGCAAAAGCCTTGTTGGAGTCTATTGCAAGAAGTTTCGGATACATTTACGGTCGCGACAGAAAGGTTCGCGTTAACACTATTTCTCAGTCACCGACTTTGACGACGGCAGGTTCAGGCGTTAAAGGTATTGACAACTTGATGGACTATTCGGACCGTATGTCGCCGCTCGGAAATGCTACGGCAGAGGATTGCGCTAACTACTGCGTTACTTTGTTCTCGGATTTAACCAAGAAAATCACGATGCAAAACCTTTACAATGACGGCGGATTCTCGTCAATGGGTATGAGTCAAAAGGCAATGCACGTCTACAACGCAAGTTTGGAATTAGAAAAAATAGTTGACTAATTATAGAAAAACATTTAAGGCGGCTCTTTACGAGTCGCCTTTTTTATAATAATACCTTCCCATTTCTTTTGTTACCTTGCCGTATTGAATCGCTTTTTTCGGGCAGCGGTGAATGCAAGACAAACATTTTACGCAATGTCCGAGCCATTTCGGTTTTGAATTTTGTAGCGTAATGTTTTTTTCAGGACAGTTTTTTACACAAAGTCCGCAGCCGTTGCACGTGTCTTCGGCAAAAAACTTTTTGTCGCCTAAGGTGAACTTCATAAACAGCGGATAAATTATCCGCCCTTTCAAAAACGGTTGACCGCCTACGACATAACGGTCAAATGTTTTGCCGCTTTTTATTGCATCGGCAATTTGAGGAATTTCAAGTTCGGCAGTGGAGAGTTTTTGTTTTGCAAGTTCGTCTGAATCTGTACCGAAACCTTTCATAACTATGTAATTGTTAGGCATTTGAATCGAACAAACAAAATCACATTTTATGCCGCTTTTCTTTTTCAAAGTCTCTGACAGCATTTCTCGTGCCTTGCCGCACGTGTCGCCGCAGACCATTACGGCAAAAACTTTGTTGCCTTGATAATTGATTTTTGTCCTTTTCAAAAACCTTGACATCGACTTTGACAGCCCCCATGAATGTACCGGCGAAACAAAACCTAAAAAGTCGTCTTTTTCAACGCCTATCGAAAATTTTTTCAGCGTTGTAACCTCGTCATAATAATCAGCAATGTTTTTGACGGGTGTGTTCAATAATTTGCCGAGTTCTTCGGCTACGTGCTTTGAATTTCCCGTTCCTGAAAAATAAAAAATCATAATATTTCAAACATTTCAAAATTGTCCGTAAAATTTTCAAGTATTTTTTTTAAGTCCTCCGGGTTTGTGTGCGTGATGAAAATCTGCCCGAAAATTTCGTCGCTTAGAATCAATTTTGCAATCGACGACACCCTTTGAGGGTCTAATTTGTCGAAAATATCGTCTAACAACAAAACCGGTTTTTTGCCCGATTTGTTATGAAGAAAAGCGTATTGAGCCAATTTCAGAGCGGTTAAAAATGTTTTTTGCTGCCCCTGAGAACCGCTGTTTTTCAGCGACAAATCCCCGATAGAAAACACCAAATCGTCCTTATGAACCCCCGAAGTCGTGTACTGCATTATGCAATCCCGCTGAAAATTCTTGTCCAAAAGTATTTCCATTTTTTCGTTGTCGAGTTGCGACGAATATTTTAAAGACGGCGTTTCTGAGGCTCCTGACGAAATTTTTGAATAATATTTTTCAAATTCCGGCAAAAAATCCGCAATGAATTTTTTACGGTTTTCGTAGAGAATTTCGCCGTTAGAAATCAAATGTTTTTCCCACATTTCGAGCAGAATTTTGTCCGGCGTGGTTTTTAAAATTTTGTTTCTTTGAAGTAAAGCGCGGTTGTAATTTTGTAAAGCAATCAAATGTCCGCCGTCGAACTGCGAAAGTGCTGAATCAAGAAATTTTCTGCGTTCTGCGCTACCGTCAAAAAGCAGTTTTATATCTTGCGGGCTGACAATTATCAGGGGCAAAAGTCCGATGTGCGAAGAAATTTTATCGTATTCTTTGTCATTGCGTTTCAGGGTTTTACCTTTGTTTTTGTCGAAAGATAGAAGTATGTTTTCTTCCATTTCGTTGACCTCGTAAACGCCCCTCAACGAAAAAAAATCTTCACCGTTTTTTATGTTCTGATTGTCAGCGGAATTTATAAAACTCTTGCTGAATGACAGATAATACAGAGCGTCAAGTACGTTTGTCTTTCCGACACCGTTTTTTCCGACGAAACAATTAATTTTTTTCGTGAAGGAAAACTCTCGTTGAGAGTGATTTTTGAAGTTTACTATATTTAACTTTTTTACTCTCATTTTTTACACGAAATCAAGGTTAAGTTCAGTTTTTAACACGCCGAGATTATTGTTTTGAGAGTTCAAAAAGTTGAATTTGTCGGCATCTGTATAAATCATATTTTTTGTTGCGGTTTCGTCGACTCTCGTAACCACTTGAATTTTAGTGTTATGCAACTGTTGACGGATATATTTTAAAAATCCGTCTCTGACTTCGTTTATAGCATCGTTTTGAAGCGAATTTTGCAAAGTCATTTCCAAAACGTAATTTTCTTTAATAGTCGGCACCGAACTTGCGAAAATTGCGTGAAGTCTCGGCTTTTTGTTTTGATAAATTGCCGCGAGTTTTTGCCAGAGTTGCGCAACTTGTTCCTGCGTAAAATCCTGACATTCTTCTGTTTGAGGTGCGGCGTTTTGAGCGGATTTTTCTGCTTGTGCCTGTTGTTGAGCTGCTGCCTGCTGTTTTTGCCGCTGCATCAAATCTTTTATGCTGACACTTGCAACCGCCGCCGTCACAGACGGTTTTTCCACAGGTTGCGGCTGAGGTTGTGGTATTGTAACGTGTTGTGTTTGAACTGGTTGCGGCTGTGGCTGTGGTTGTGGCGCTGGCTGTGGCTGTGGTGTCGGTTGTTGTATAGGTTGCGGCTGAGGCTGTTGTACAGAAGTTATAGCGTTATTAATGTTGCAAAGTTGCATTAACATCAATTCGACTAAAAGCCGCTTGTTTTTGCTGTCTCTGTAATCGAGGTCGCAACGGTTTGTGATGTTAAGTGCGTTGTATAAAAACGGCAACGTAACATTCTGAGCCTGAGATTTATAACGTTCTTTTATGTCAGCACCTACTTCCAAGAGTTGAAGCGTCGAAACGTCCCTGCAAACCATTATGTCTCTCAAATGTTGTGAAAGCCCCGTTACAAAATGGTGTGCATCAAAGCCTTTGTTAAGAATTTCGTTAAAAATGAGTAAAGAATTAACGACATCTCCGGCTTTGAAATAATCCACTAATCTGAAATAATATTCATAATCCAAGACGTTAAGATTATTGATAACGTCCTGATACGTAAACTTTTTGCCTGAAAAACTGACGATTTGGTCAAAAAACGAAAGAGCGTCCCTCATACCGCCGTCGGCTTTTTGAGCGATGACGTTAAGACCGTTAGGGTCTGCATCAATTCCTTCTTTTTGAGCGAGGTTTTGAAGGTGTCCAACGATGTTTTCGACCTTCATTCTATTAAAATCAAAAATCTGACAGCGCGAAAGAATAGTCGGCAGAATTTTGTGTTTTTCGGTTGTTGCGAGGATAAATTTTGCGTGAGCGGGCGGCTCTTCAAGCGTTTTCAAGAATGCGTTAAAAGCCGCCGTCGAAAGCATGTGAACCTCATCGACGATATAAATGCTGTATTTTCCGATTTGCGGCGGAATCCTCACTTTATCAATCAGTTGTCTGATGTCATCGACGGAGTTGTTACTTGCTGCGTCAAGTTCGTGAATGTTGTACGAACGGTTTTCGTTGAAGGCTTTGCACGATTCGCACTCGTTACAAGCCTCTAATTCCGGCGTAAGGTTCAGACAGTTAATCGTTTTTGCAAAAATACGGGCGCAGGTTGTCTTGCCGACACCTCTTGGTCCGCAAAACAGATAAGCCTGTGCTAACTGATTGTTTCTTATTGCGTTTTTGAGTGTTGCCGTAATGCTGCCCTGACCGACAACCGTGTCAAAGGTCGCGGGTCTATATTTACGCGCCGATACTATAAAGTTTTCCATTTTTATCCTCGTAATCCCTTAATGTATTTGTCCAAATCTTCAACATTATCAAAGGATACCGATTCGCCTTTTTTGGCTTCGTCAATCCTGCGGAAAAACTCTTCTTTGGTCATCACTGCAAAAAATTCCGAATTTAATTGTAATGCTGTCATAATTCACTGATTTTATTTCCGGCAAATTTAGAACAAAAATTTGAAAACTGCAAGAAAAACAAAACCGCCGTCCGAAAATTTTTGTAAACTTTCAGGCGGCGGATATGTCTATTCAGTTAGATAAATGTAAAATCTATTTTACCTCATACGGATAGTCTGTGTCGCCGCTATCTTGTACAGTTTTGTCTGTACCGAGAGTAATCGTTGCACGTTCAATAGTTCCGCCGACATTTTGCGCGAATTTGCCGCCGTTAATGACGTATGTTCCGTGAAATTTATTATCTTTACTATCTGATATATTTTTGAAACTGCCGCCGTTGATAATTACTTTGTTTGGCAGTCCGCTGACTGCTGATATGGTTTTATTACCGTAACCGTTGTATATTTGGGAGTATGTTCCGCTTTCTATTATGTATTCATGTCCGTCTGTCCAAATAACATCATTAACAGTGAGATTTATAAGTTTTATTTTACCGGCATAGGTGTCTGTATATCCTGTATTACCGTCCAATCCGTGAATAGTGCCATTTTGAATGGTTATTGTTTTGGAATTGTCGGTATTTTTGATTAGCATTTTTTTGCCAACGCACGAATGATTGTTCAAATCTATAACTCCATCATTACGGGTAATTGTGAGGAAATCACTTGAAGTATTTGTATAATCGGAATTGAATTTCAATGTCGGGTTTTCGTAAGAGGAACTATTAAAAATCGAAATTGCCTCAGTTATGTTCGATGCTGTTGCCACAACGAGTTTTGCCTTCCAAGTCTTGACCGTTACGTTGTAAAAATTGCCGTTGCTGAAATTTGCGCCGGTTTTCGTATAGGCGTATTCGTTGCCGCCTGAAACCGTTGCAACGAGTGCAACGTCAGAAGTTGCAGGTATTGCAACGTAGAACACGTTTGTTGCGCTTGATGCCGTAACGGTGTAGTCGTTGACTTTCAGGCTTGTAGCAGAAAAATCTGCATCACCGTTTTTCAACGTGAATTTTACGATTGCTTGTTGATTAATGAAATCGGCGTAATCTTCTTTATATGTAATTTCGCCGTCAACCACTTTTACTTCCGAAAGTTCTGCTACGGCATAATCGCAATTTGCGGCAATGTATTCCAATGTACCGTCTTGATTGGCATAATTAGGTGTGTTGAATTTCAATGTGAGCGTTGTTCCTGTCGGTGCCTGCAAATTGTTGCCGCTCAATACGGTTGATGTTTCTCCCGTAGTTTGCGGTTTTAATGTGCCTAACAATGTTTCACCGTCATAAACGGATACTTCATCGTTTTCGCCCCAAGTTGCAGCAAGATTTTGACCTGATTCTGCAAGTGCTTTGCTGATTTTTGAATTTTTGTTTTTTGAAGCGTTAATCGTTAATGATAAAGTTTGCTGTTTAACGTTTTCAATAATAGAATTATTTTCTTTAACGTCTTCTTTGTCCGTGCAAGCGGGCAATACTGCGCCGCAAAAAAGCAGTGCGGCAAGTGCATAAACTTTTTTTCCCATTTTTATTCTCCTTTTTATTGCCAAGTTTGACTTGTTCCTTGATAACCGTTGCGGTTTGCGCCAAATCCGCTTGCAGAAAGCAGCGGTGCTTCCATATTCAACTTGATTACTTCAAAGTCGGGTTTGATGTACTTTTTTTTGATTACTTCCTCAGCCGGAAGTATAACCGGCTGTTTTTTAACTTGTTCTGTCATTTTTATTAAGTATTAAAAAATTATTTTCAAAACAAAAATCCCTTGCGGACAACAGCAATGAAACTATTGTCCGCAAGGGATTCTTAAAATTTTTTAGAGGAAGTAAAATGTAAAGTGCTTTTTACCCCCCCAGTTTACATTTTGTAAAGTTTGGTATATGTTAGTTTTGTTCATATTTATCCGTTTTGATTTTGTTTGCGGCGCAAAGTAAAATTAAATAGTTTTTTCAGGCAAAAAAAAGGTGTTAAATTAGTATTAAGGTTTGCAAACCAAACGTCTGAGTTCTTCAATTTTGTCAGCAGGGACTTTTAACATTTCAACTGCTTTGTCAAAAGCAAAACCATTAGATATGAGATTTTTAATGCTCTCAACAAGTTGTTCGGTACGACCTTCCGCACGTCCTTCTTCTTTACCTTCTCTGCGCTCGCGTTCCATAGCAGATTTTTCGGTGCTGATGTCAAGCCAATACTGATTATAAGTCAGCAATTCGCCGGGAGTAAACGCTGAACGTCTGACAATTTTCAAAGCCTCAGAAGTTTCTTCGTTTGATAACAATTCGGGGTCGGCATCGTCAGTGTTTTCGTCAATTTCAGTTAAAAACCTCAGCCATAAATCGCGCATTTTTTTCTCGGCGCGGTTTTTGGACGTGTAATTCGGCAAAATAATGAATACCATTGACAAATCCGTATGAATATCGCCCGTATGCTTTTTATTCGTCAAATAGTATTCCTGCATATACTCATCGTCGTATTTTGGAAACGCTTTAACATCATTTACCAAACACAAGGCGTAAACGTCCTTCAATTCGCCGAAACTCTTGCCTTTTTCCAATTGTTTTGCATACATTGAAGCCGCGTTAAAAAGTGTCCGCGAAAAAAATTCCGTGTTCCAATACGACTGCATTTCTACGATGAAATGTCTGCCGTAATTGTCAGTACAATATACGTCAACGATGGAATATTTTTTGCCCGGATTTTCAGGAATGTTTTCCGGCGAAAGATACTCAACGGTTTTTATTTCCATACCCTCAGGTAACGGCAACAATGCGTTTAAAAGGCTTAAAACAAGGTTTGGATGTTCGCCGAACACTTTTTTGAAGGTTAAATCAGCCTTCGGGTCAAGATATTTTGACATAATTTTTGTGCTTTAAATGTTTTGGCGCAAAGATAAGAGGTTTTGAGGAAAATTGCAAAAAAAATAGCAATGCTATTTCCTTTTTAAAAAACTTTTCAAAAACCTTATACTTTGCTCCAAAATCTCTGACTTTGCTAACTTTAAAATTCCGAAATAACCTGCCACCGTAACGCTGATTTTTGTTAAAAGCCTGATGTAAACGTTTGAAAAATAGCCACTTACAATCCACGCTAAAAAAATCGCTGCTGAAATCGAAATCAAAAACGGCAGAACATTTATAACAAGATTTTTGATTTTTACGCCGTTAATCTTTCTGACAAAATAATGTAACAACAAGATACACAACATATTAACTACGACATAAAACAATGCCATCGTCAAAATTCCGTATTTGAAAGTGAAGACAACCGTCAAAATCTGCAACAAACAATTAGTTATTACACAAAACATCAAAGTTCCTGATTTTGAAGAACTTAAAAGTTGTTTTTGATAAAGTTTGCCTATCGGGTAAAATGCTCCCCAAACGCATAGAATCGTCATAATTTCAGCACTTTGCGCCCATTTGTCGGTGATTGTTACGGTGATAAATTCAGGCGCAATAAAACCCAATCCCAACATACACGGAAACGCTATAAAACAAGTCGTCTGCATGAGTTTGTTAAAAACGTTCAGCAGGGAATTTTGCTCGGTTTTGGCGAGGACGGGCTGCATGACGTTTTCAATCGCAAGGGAAATCGTCTGAGTGCCGAGGTTCGACCATTTATATGCCTGAGAATAAAATCCAACTTCGATTTTGGTGAAAAATCTTCCCAACAAAGTCATGAAAAAATTATCGTTAAGAATCTGAAATACCGTCGTTATCAGCAGTTTTGACGAAAACGGCAACATTTCTTTCACGGGGCGGAAATCAATTTTGAAACTGATTTTCAGCGGCGAATATATTTTGTACATCAGAGTCGAAACTACGATGTAAACCACGTTCATCGCTGCGATAGCCCAATACGTAAAGTCTGAAAACGCCAAAACAACAGCCGTTACTCCTGAAATCACCGTCGCCGTCAAAGTACATTTTGACATTTCCTTAACTTTCAGATTTTTAAACAGATAAGCATTGTTTGCCGTCCCTAAACTACAAAACAGAAAGCCCAAAAACATAAATCTTCCTAATGGCACAAGTTCAGGCGTGTTGAAAAAATCCGCTATCCACGGCAGCGAAAAAAAGAGTGTGATATAAAGTGTTGTTCCGATTAAAAAACTCGTCCAAAATACTGAATTATAATCGTTTGGAGAGATGTTTTTTCTGTTTGTCAATGCCGAGCGAAAACCGCCTTCTTGCAAAGCGTTAGAAAGTGCGGCAAAAATTGTCAACATTCCGATAATTCCGTAGTCGCTTACGCTTAACTTCCGCGCTAAAAATATACCGAAACCAAGGTTCAGCAGTTGTTGCAAAACGTTGCTGAGCCCGCCCCAAAAAAGCCCTTCGGCGGTTTTAGTTTTGATGTTTTCAGGCGGCATTTGTCTTTTGGCAAATAAAAAAGCCGTTCCCGATTATTAGAGAACAGCCGTTTTTTTCTTTGTAGCCCCATGGAGAATCGAACTCCAATTCCCAGATTGAGAATCTGATTTCCTAACCGTTAGAAGATAGGGCCAAACTTGTTTTCCTTGTTTTTGACGTTGCAAAGGTAAAACAGTTTTTTGAATTGACAAAATTTTTTTTAACTTTTTTAGAGTTTTACTCCGCGTAAAAAGTCTTCCGTCTTCATTCTTTTCTTGCCTTCCAACTGAATGTCAAGCAGTTGAAGGTAGCCGTTTGAACACGAAATTTTTACAAATTTTTTGTTGTCAGTGATAACTTTTCCCGTTTCTTTAACTGACGAATCCGGCTCGAAATTTACCTCAAAAACTTTGACGTTCATTTCTTTGTCCTTGATTTTCAGCGTAGTAAAGGCGGCAGGGTAGGGGCTGAGTCCTCTTACCAAGTTTTTCAAGGAAATGCCGTCTTTTGAAAAATCCAAACGACAATCTTCTTTAAAGATTTTCGGAGCGTGTTTCAAGACCGTATTTTCGTCTATTAACTCGCTCTGAGCCACCGTTTTAACATCGCCTGAGATTATCATTTCAACCGTTTTTTTCACCACCGAACAGCCCAAATTCATCAATTTGTCGTGAATCGTCCCGGCATTATCTTCGGGCAAAATGTCAATTTCTTCCTTCAACATTATCCGTCCCGTGTCGATGTCTTTGTCCAAGAAGAATGTCGTAACGCCGGTTTTTGTTTCGCCGTTGATGACCGCCCAGTTAATCGGCGCAGCACCTCTGTATTGCGGTAAAAGTGCGGCGTGAAGGTTAAAAGTTCCTAACCTCGGCATTGCCCAAACCACTTCCGGCAACATTCTGAATGCTACAACGATTTGTAAGTCAGCGTTATAACTCTTCAATTCCGCTAAAAACGCTTCGTCTTTTAATTTCGCCGGTTGAAGCACGGGAATATTGTGCGCCAAGGCAAATTCTTTTACCGGTGTCGGCAAAACTTTACGTCCGCGACCTTGCGGCTTATCTTCGCCCGTTACGACGGCTACGACATCAAAACCGCTGTCAACCAACGTTTTTAACGGCGCAACCGCAAAGTCGGGCGTACCCATATAAATTATTCTCATTAATATCTCTTTACCAAATTACAACAATAATTGATTTCAATCAACGTTGCCGAATTGCCTTTGCCGAAACTGCCCGCTAAAAGCACAACTTTGTCGTCAATTTCAGCAAAATGTTTGTTCAAGACAAACGACACCGATGTTTGAATAAAATCATCGGCAGAGCGGTTGAGTTTTACACCGTGTGCATAAACACCATACGAAAGTGCTAACTCTCTGATTACGTATTCGTTATAACACATTGCATAAATTGGTTTCGCTCCTCTGTATGCCGCAAGGTTGCGGATTGTTGTCCCCGAAAACGAATCGGCAATGATACATTTTGCGTCAAGTTCCACCGAAGCATGAACCGCCGTTTTCGACAAAAACTCCGAAATCTCGCTCTTAACGTGTACGGGGTGAGTGTTTTCTTTGAGTTTTTCTTTGATGTTTTCAACCTCCAAAGCAATTTTACTCATTGTTTTAACCGCTTCAATCGGATATTGTCCCGAAGCCGTTTCGCCGGAAAGCATAACCGCGTCAGCACCGTCATAAATTGCGTTTGCAACGTCCGAAACTTCGGCTCTCGTCGGTCTCGGATTGTTAATCATCGTGTGAAGCATTTGCGTTGCAACGATTACGGGTTTCAAGTGGTCAATTGCCTTTCTGTTGAGTTCCTTTTGAATTGCCGGAATCCTTTCAGCCTCAATTTCTATGCCGAGGTCGCCGCGGGCAATCATGATGCCATAAGCGTGGTCGAGAATTTCGTCAATGTTGTCAACGCCCTGCTGATTCTCTATTTTGGCGATAATCTTGATTTTAGAATCGTACTTGTCGAGAATTTTTTGAATACATATAACGTCTTCTTTGCAGCGTACAAACGAATGCGCAATAAAAGTTACGTCTTCCTCGATAGCAAGTTTTATAAACTTTTTATCCTTTTCACTCAACGCCGGAAGATTAATCGGAACACCCGGAACATTTACGCTCTTGCGAGATTTTATTTTGCCGGAGTTCAAGACTTTGCATTTAAGACCTTGTTCGTCTCTGCCGACGGTTTCAAAAGCGATGTCGCCGTCGTCAATAAGAATTTTTTTGCCGAGCGGAACGTCATTTTCAAAGCCTTTGCGGTTGACGTAAATTACACCGTTTTCGCAAATTTTGTCTGTGTCTCCCACGAAATAAACAAACTCTCCCGCTTTTACTTCAAAGCCGTCTGAGGCATCCGTAGTGCGGATTTCAGGACCTTTTGTGTCGATGAGAATCGCGATGGATTTCGACACGCTGCGGATATTGGCAATCATTTGGCGTGTCGCCTCAAATTCCGCATGAGCGGTGTTAATGCGGGCTACATTCATGCCCGCTTCAAACAATTCCCTTATGAAATCAACGTCGCAACGTCTGTCTGAAATCGTCGCAACAATTTTCGTCAGTTTATGTTTCTGCATTGTAAAATATTATATGTCAAAAAAAAAAATTATTTCATATCGTTTATAACGTTAACTGCTTCAAGCAGATAAACGTCTTTTTCAAGGTCTTCGAACCAGCGCGTGAATTTTTGTGTTTTCAGCGTGTCGCCTTTTACAGCGGCATCGTCATCGCTCAAAAAGCCCGCTTTTATGCCGGTTTTATCTTTTGAGAGGTTGTTGAACTTATCTGATTCTTCTTTGATAAGTTTTTTGTCAGCGCGGTATTTGTCGAAATTAAGCGAATAATACGACTCGTCAGAACGTTTTTTAAGGCGTAAAGCGTTTTTGTCAATTTCCGCAAAAATAGGATTATCTTTTATTCTCTCGCGCGATTTCTGCACCACTTTATTTTTGGAATATTTGTGTTTCCAAACTGAGTAATTTGTTTTGGTAGTTACATCGTAAGGCAAAGCGTTACGACTTTCTTTTTCACCGAGTTTCAGATAGTGGTAAGAATCGGGAATGATAATGTCGGGGATAACGCCCCTTAACTGCGTGGTTTCGCCGTTGATTCTGTAAAACTTCTGAATCGTAACTTTTATCGCTCCGAGCGGTTTTAAATGGTCGTTGCCGTTAAGCAAGCGGTCAAAATCGTAAAAACTCTGAACCGTACCTTTTCCGTATGTTGACGGACTTCCCATGATAACGGCTCTGTCGTAGTCCTGCATTGCCGCCGAAAGAATTTCAGAGGCGGAGGCACTGAAATTATTAACCAAAATTACGAGCGGACCGTCATAAACGTAACCGGATTTTTTGTCATCGAGGGATTTTTGGTTACCGTCTTTGGCTTTTACCTGAACGACGGGACCTTGATCGATGAATAAGCCGGACATATCCACAACATCGGCAAGACTTCCGCCGCCGTTGTTTCTAAGGTCAATGACAACGCCGTTGACATTATCTTTGGCGAGTTTTTTGAGTTCCGTTTCAACGTCTTTTGAACAGAATCTGCCGTTTCTATCGTTGAAATCAGCGTAAAATTTCGGCAAATAAATGTATCCTACTTTGGTTTTTTGGTCTTTTGAGGTCAAAATTGAAGATTTTGCGTATGTTTCTTCAATGATGACAACGTCCCTTACGATAGGGATAACTTTTACGGTTCCGTCAATTTTTTTTACGGTGAGTTTTACGGTCGAGCCTTTTTTGCCGCGAATTTTCTTGACAACATCGTCAAGTTCCATATTTGCGATGTCAATAGGCTCGTCATTGCCCTGACCGACTTTCAAGATTATGTCGTTGACCTCTAATTCGCCTTGTCTCCAACTTGCACTGCCGGGGATAATGTCGATGATTTTGGTCTGACCGTCCCTATTTTGAAGCGTTGCGCCTATGCCTTCAAATTTTCCTGACATCGAAATGTCGAACTGTTCTTTTTCGTCCGGCATAAAAAATTCTGAGTGAGGGTCGCAAGTAGAAACTATTGAATTTAAGTAAAATGACACCCAATCTTTGTCTTTGAACGTTATGAAACGTTTGCTTTTTTTCACGCTTTCAATAGCCTCTTTTTTGAGTTCTTCACGGGATTTTTCTACAAAAGATGAGTCGGCATTTTTCTTTGCACTTTCTTGATTGTCAATCAAATCAGAATATCTTTCCAAGACGGCGAGTTTGGCTACTTTTCTCCAATAATCTTTCAGAGCCTCTTTTGAGGGGGCGTAGTCCAAAGAATCGGGTTCGGTTTCGATGTATTCGTCTTTTGAAAAGTCAAATTCTCCTTCCAAAGCCTCGTTCCAATAGTTTTGTGCTTCTGCCTGACGGAGTTTTATTAATGCGGTAGCGTAATCGCAGAAATTCAATGAGATAAGTCTTATTTCGTCATCTATTTTAAGACGGAAACGACTCAGGGAATCTATATCGGATTTCAGAAAATAGCGTTTTCCGTAATCAAGTTTTTTCATATATTCGTCGAAAACCTTTGCTGAAAATTCATCGTTGTATTCGATGTTTTCGTAGTGTGTGGTTTGCAGGACTTTTGCCACAAACGACAAAATAATTCTGTCCTTCTCTGAGGAACTTGTAAAATGCGGTTTAAAAGCCACAACAACCGCTGCTATTACCAAAACAACGGCACTGATTTTTAGAACAGCCTTCATTATTTTATTTCTTTTAGTTTCTGTATCGGTTATGTTTTCCATAAATACACCTTATATTATAAGCAAGCGTTTTTCTTTGGAAAAACGTCCTTGCAAATATAAATATAATTTTCCAAAAAATAAACTTAAAGATATAAAAAAAACTGCAACGAAATTTTCGCCGCAGTTTTTTTCTGTGATCCGGGTGCGATTCGAACGCACGACCCACAGCTTAGAAGGCTGTTGCTCTATCCAGCTGAGCTACCAGACCGAACCGATTTTCTGACTGCAAAATTATGTACTTTTTTTATTCTGACAAAATTTTTTTGATGTTTTTTTTATAAAAAATTATAACATGCTAATTTTCAAAAAAATCCTCACGAAAATTTACTAAATAAACTTTCTCTTTTGCTCTCGTCAAAGCTGTATATAGCCAGCGCAGATATTCTTTGTCTAACATTTCGTCCGTCAAATAACCTTGATCGACGAAAACGTTTTTCCATTGTCCGCCCTGCGCTTTATGACAAGTAACCGCGTAGGCAAATTTTACTTGCAAAGCGTTAAAGTATTCATTTTCACGGAGTTCCTTATAAGCATCTTTCTTAGACATACCGGCGTAATCTTCCATGACGTTAAGATAAAGTTGTCCTAAATCTTTTTCCGAAAGCGATGCCGCCTCGCTTTGAAGGCTTTCTTTGATGATTTTTACCGGCAATTCAATTCCGCCGAGGTCATTGAAACGGAGGTCAAGATTCAAGAAATGAAAGCCGTAAAGCGATTGTTCTTTGCCTACGCGGACAACTTCGGCAAAGTCGCCGTTAGCGATAAAATCAAGATTTTCAACGCCTTTGGCATAAAAATAATTATTTTTGACGACCATCAACAAATCGCCCGTCGTAACCGCTTCTTCACGATAAAAAATCCTGCTACGGATTCCGTTGTTATAAATATTGGCGTTTTTGTTGCTGCGGGTTACGACTAACGTGTCAAAAATTCCCGCTTTGTCGTAAGAGGTTTCGAGTTTTTCCAACAGGTCGCTGCCTGAAATACGTTCTATATCTGTAAAATTTTTCAGGTGAAATTTGGGCTTTAAATCGTTTGAAGAGATTTTTTGCCTTAACAAAGTGGCGTTATATAAAATGCCGCTCTCTTCCGCCTGTCTCAAAACTTCCGACAGCGAAGAATGAAAAACATTTTTGCCGTAACATTCAAGTTCGTTTTTGTCGAGGGCGGGGGAGAGGCTGCTCCCTACGGGTGGTAACTGTGCCGTATCGCCGGTTAAAATAAGTCGGCAATTATGCCCCGAAAACACGTATGAAATAAGGTCGTCAAGTAGTCGTCCCGAACCGAAAACGCTGTTGTCAACACCGCCCTGCGAAATCATTGATGCCTCGTCAACTATATAAAAGGTGTCGCTGCTGAGGTTTCTGTCAAGGACAAACGCGCCGTCAATGCCGGATTTTTGCTTGTAAATGAGTTTGTGAATTGTTAAAGCAGAGTGTCCTGATATGAAAGAAAACACTTTTGCCGCTCTTCCCGTCGGTGCGCAAAGACATGTTTTGACATTGAAAGAATTTAACGTTTTAACAAAGGCTGAAAGCAAAGTTGTCTTTCCCGTGCCGGCAAAACCGGTCAGAAGAAAAATACTTTGTTCTTGACTTTCAAGTACATAACGGCATAAATTTTCCACCGCCGCCATTTGATTTGAGGTCGGGGTGAAGCCGAAATTTTTCAGAAAAATATTTTTCAAAAACTCTGTTTCCATTTTTTTGCGACAAAAGTAAAAAAAATATTAAATATTTTTGAACTCATATTAAATTTTTTTCTTAAATTTGCAGCAAATAAAAAAATTAAAAAATAAACATTTTAACAATGAAAAAAATAGCAGTACACGTAGTTATGGTTGTGGTAATTGCAGTTTTGGGATACATGTTGTATGACAGCATTATGCAGCCTATACGTTTTAAGAAGAAAGCCGATTGGCGAAAAGAACTTACGGTTCAGAGTTTGAAAAACATCAGAGACGCACAGGTTGCGTTTAAAAGTCAGAACGGACATTATGCCGGCAGTTTTGACACGTTGACCGATTTTATTAAAAACGGTAAAATTAAAATCGTGAAGGCTATCGGTAATATTCCCGACAGTTTTTATAACAAATATCCCCGCAAAGTCGCTGAATTAAAAGCAATCGAAGCGGGAATCGTAAAACGTGATACGATTGAAGTTAGTTGTTATGATTCGCTTTGCGGCGGTAAATACGATGTTGCGAAATTGAAATTTGTTCCTACCACAAACACCGAATTTGAACTCGGTGCAGACACGTTGGAAACAACTTCAAAAATCAAAGTACCCGTTTTTGAGGCAAAAACTCCGTTTGAGGTTTATCTCAACGGTCTTGACCGTCAGGAAATCGTCAATATGAAAGACGAGGCTCAGACCTTAGGCAGATACCCGGGCTTGAAAGTCGGCTCTTTGACCGAATATAACAATAACGCCGGTAACTGGGAATAAAAACTTTGTTATAAAAAAAATTAAAGGAAAACTTGAAAAAAATTTTCATGTTTTCCTTTTTTTATTTACCTTAGCGGTGAATTTTTTTGCTAAAAATCAACTACAATGAAAAATATATCTGAAAAAACACAGACCTTTAACATCAATAAGACAAGTACTTACAATTTGTCTATTCAAATAAGTCAGTGGGGTTTTACCTATTGTATTCTTGACACGTATTCAAAAGAATATGTCGCTATAAAGCATACGGGTTACGGAATGGAACTTTCTGACGGAAATCTTTACGATAAAATTAAACAAAACTTGACCTCTGATGCTTGCATGGGCAAGAGTTACAAATCTGTCGATATGATTTTCGTAACAAGAAAGTCGCTTATGGTGCCGAATCAAATTTTTGACAAAACAAAACTCAAAGATTTGGTTAAGGCTAACTTTGAAATCAGCGATAAAGAAGAAATTCAGTTCAATAAACTGAAATCTATCTCGGCTTGTAACGTTTTTGTAATTCCCTCGTTCATAACGACTTTGATGGTGAACGCTTTCCCTGAAATCAATTTTTATCACGAGGCTACGCCGTTTATCGAAAACTTAATTAAAAACGGCAGCGAAGATACAACCGTTTCGGTGAACTTCTATTATGATTTCATGGATATAGCCGTTACGGAAAAAGGTAAAGTGTTGCTTTACAATACTTTCGCTTATAAAAATGCAACTGATGTGCTTTATTGTGTGTCTTCGGTTATGTCGAAACTGAAACTCGGTAGAAAAACGGCTGTAAAACTTTCCGGTTATCATGACAAAGATTCTGATGTTTTCAAACTTTTGTACGATTATTTGCCTAACGTAAGTTTTGCGACATTGAACAAAGATTTGAAATATCCTTTCAGTGAAAGTTTAGCAGACCATACATTTTTTAATATGATGACTTTGCCATGCGTATTATAACGGGACTTTTTAGAAGCAAACAGATTCTTTTGCCGGCGTATTTTACCGACCGTCCGACGACGGATATGGCAAAAGAATCGCTTTTTAATATTATAACAAACAACTTTGTATATTCTGAAACGAGGTTTTTAGACCTTTTTTCCGGTTCGGGAGCAATAAGTTATGAAATGGCTTCAAGGGGCTGTCAGGATATAACTTGCGTTGACGTTAACAGGAAATATTGTGATTTCATAACGAAGAATTTTAAGGCGATGTTTCCGCAAAAATCCCCTGCGAGGGTTGTTAACGGTGATGCGTTGAAATTTATTGAAAACACACCGCTTAATTTCGATTTGATTTTTGCCGACCCGCCATACGATATGGAGGGCGTTGAAAAACTTCCCGAAATCATTTTGAATAACGTCGGTTTAAAGCAAGGTGCGTTGCTGATTATAGAACATTCTCAAAAAACAAGGTTTTCGGATTTGACTTATATCAAAGACCAAAGACATTATGGAAAAGTAAATTTTTCGTTTTTCTCCAAGGATTAACCTTGCTTGTTGCGGGGGTGAAAACTCATAATCGCATCGCGCAGATATTCGCTGTCGAGGTGTGTGTAAATTTCGGTTGTTTGTATGGATTCGTGTCCTAACATTTCCTGAACGGCTCTTAAATTTGCGCCGCCTTTTACCAAATGCGTGGCAAAAGAATGTCTGAAAGTGTGAGGGCTTACAATTTTCTTTATGTCAGCCTTTTCGCAAAGTTGTTTTACGATTTTGAAAATCATAACGCGGGTAAGTTTTCTGCCCCAACGGTTAAGAAACAGAAAATCATGGTTTTCGGAATCGGGGTTGAGATGACAGCGCATTTGTTCGTCATAAAAATCAATGTATTTTAAGGCGAGCGGACTGATAGGCACAAGCCGCATTTTGTTGCCTTTACCGTAAATTTTTACGAAGCCGATTTCTCTGTTTATGTCCTGAACTTTTAAGTTTATCAGTTCTGAGACACGAAGTCCGCAACTGAAAAGCGTTTCTATGATTGCGCGGTTTCTTTCCCCGTCAGGACGGCTCAAATCCACTGCTTTTTCTATATCGTCAATTTCTTCAACCGAAAGCACTGTCGGAATGTACATGCCGAACCTCGGTCCTGAAAGCAAATATGCAGGACTTTGCTCTATTTTGCCGTCAGTTACTAAAAGTGTGTAAAAATGCTTTATCGCACTTAACGTCCTCGCCTGAGTCCTCGCCGAAAGTTCTAATTGATTAATCCATTCCAAAAAAACGGTTAAATCATCTAACGTTAATTCTATCAGTGTTTTACCGTTTAAAAAGTTTTCGGCATAAAACGCTAATTTTTCGATGTCGTTTTTGTATGCCTCAATCGTATTTGAGGACATCGACCTTTCAAGGGCTAAATGCTCTAAAAAAATTTCAATGTATGTTTGATTGCAATCTTGCATTGTTAAAATTCTTCCCGATGCGTGTCCCAATAATCAATTAACATTCTCGCCATTGAAATTTTCGGCGGAATTTCAGGCAATTCTCCGCGCTTAAACCATCTGCAATCAGTGAGTTCTTCTTCTTGAATTTTTATTTCACCGCTCTCGTATTCTGCAAAAAAGCCCATCATTTCCTGACTCGGATAAGGCCACGGTTGTGAAGCAAAATATCGTATATTCTTGACTTTCAGGCTTGTTTCTTCCGAAATTTCTCTTTTGATACACTCTTCAAGACTTTCGCCGGTTTCCAAAAAGCCGGCAGTCAAGCCGTAAAAACTGCCTCTGAAATTACGTGCGTGGGAGAGAAGTATTTCGTCTTTTCCTCTGTAAATCAGCACTATAATTGCCGGATTTATTCTGGGCCAAATTTCTTTTTCACAGTTTTGACATTTTTTGCTGATTTCTGAGGAGTACTCTAATCGTCCGCCGCAAGTCGGGCAAAATCTGTAAGTTAAGTCGAAGTTTACGAGTTCTGAGGCTTTTCCGGCTTTGTAATGAACGGGACGTTCAAGTTTTAAATGTGCGGCTCTCAGACCTTCAAATTCATAATTTTCAGGTGCTTTGCCGTCAAAACCGAAACACGAACAGCCTTCCGAAAATTCAAAAACGTGATTTTCTTTCGGACATTCAACGGGCGAAACCTCTGCACACGGAATCTTGTTGTCTTTTAATAAGATTTCGTTTTTTGAGTTAAAAATAAACCAATTTTTTTTCATTTTATTTTTAAAGTTTTCAACGCAAAAGTATAAAAATTAATACAAATAAAAATTGTTTCGAGCGAAAAAAATGATTATTTTTGCGGAAAACTTTTTAACATGAAAAATCATGCAGTATTACGACCCGAAAACCGACGTTGTATTCAAAAAAGTGTTCGGTACACATCCGAACCTTACAATTAGCCTTTTGAATGCAGTTTTGCAGTTAGAAGGTAAAGAACAAATTGAAAGCATTGAATACGAACCTTCT
>JAFPZK010000022.1 GCA_017417315.1 Bacteroidales bacterium | reverse complement strand
ATTTTTGCTATACGGTCTTCGCCGTAACCTTTCTCAAAGTGCAAACGCATCACTTCATCGTAATACTTTTGTCGTTTCTCTGTCTTGTCTTTATACATTTTGAACTCTTATTAGGAGTCAACTTTTTTCAGATGAAGACACAGATGGTGATGTAATGCCAAATAATAGTTATAAACACGTTCGCTTGATTCAGAAACTGGACACAGAGGGCGGAAAGTTGAAATGATGGGTTCGTTTAGTACATCATTCCGAACAGCCACAGCGGAATCTTGTTGCCGAAGCCGATTTCAATTTCGTCCGCCGCAACAAAACTATTTGGAATGTCCTTTATTTGTGTGAATTTTTTGCCCTTACCGCCGATTTCAAAGAGGTATGTGTTATCAACAAGCAAGTCGCCTTGTTTGGGAAATTGTATCGAATGAGACTGACTTAACATTGCCGCAAAAAGTGATTCGCGTACCGTGCCTGTGTCGGCGGGCTGCGTAAGGGCTTGCATTAGGTTGGGATTGTTGAAAAGGATTTTTTCGGGTTTGCCAAGCGATTTCAAGCCCTTGCCGTCAGTGTAGAGAAGTCTCAGTAATGCCGAGCGGTGCAACAGCGCAAGAAGTCTGATTAATTGATTGCGGGTCGTGGCAAGGGCTTCGCACAATGACGAAATGTTGAGAGTAAAAGGTGTCATCTGCGACAACAAAACGAGCAATCGTTTCGCCTTACGAAGTGTCTCATACTCAATATTTTCGATAGCAGGAATGTCATTTTCCACAATAGTCGTAATTACCTGCTGAATCCTTTCATAATAACTCTGCAACGATGATGTTTCGAGTAAAAACGGATAATATCCTTGTTTGGTGTAATTCTCAAAATGCGGAAGAATTTTGATTTTATTGGCAATTTCGGAGGCGATTGCCTGATGGTTGTTCAAAATTTCTTCAAGAGTAACTTCCCTGAAATCTGCAATTTCGCTAAGAGCCAAATATTCTCTAAACGAAAGACCTTCCAAATGGTACATTCTCATACGGCGCGAAAGGTCTGCCTTAGCATTGTCTATTTCCAACAGCGACGAGCCTGTGAAAACAATATGCAGGTCGGGATAACTATCGTAAATATTTTTTATTTCGCGTATCCAATCGGGATAGCGGTGTACTTCGTCAAGAAATATATGCGTAGCTCCGTGAGTATAAAGGTATTCGGTGAGTTCCAACAATGTGTGATTGCTAAACCAAATATGATCGAGCGACACATAGAATGCATTGTTTCTGTTCGGGAAAGTGTTTTTAATGTGTTGAAGAATCAACGTCGTCTTACCGACTCCGCGTGCGCCCTTGATACCGATTAAGCGTTCACTCCAATCAATTTTAGAGTATAAGTATCTCATATACTTACAATTAGTATTCTCCAAACGTCTGTTGTATGCCAAGAATAATGCTTCCATATTTGCGGTTTTGTTTAGTTTAACTGACCGCAAATTTACAAAAAGTTTCTTTACAAAGAAAGATTTTTGCGATTTTTTTTCTTTACAAAGAAAGATTTTGATACAAAAAGTTTCTTTATAAAGAAAGATTTTAGCATAAAAAGTTTCTTTACAAAGAAAAACGGCGGACTTTTCAAAAGAAAAATCCGCCGTTTTTTTTCGTACCCGGGACAGGACTCGAACCTGCACATCTCGCGACATTAGAACCTGAAACTAACGCGTCTACCAATTTCGCCACCCGGGCATTTTTTTCTAAACTTTTTTCGTTTTTGACACCGCAAAATTAAAAACTTTTTTTTATTTTTGGAAATATTTTTATAAAAAAATCACTAAAAAAATGTTGAATCGTTTACAGCCTAATTATCAGTATCTTAGCAGCGGAGAGAAATCTATTTTATACACAATTTCCCTCTTGCCTGAACGCATGTATTCAGCAAGGGATATTTATAATGTCTTCGATTTGAGCAATAAAACAGAAGAAGGCATAAAATTTTTTGACACTTTGCATGATTTAACCAAAAAGGGTTGGCTGACGTTTTCTCACGGAATGTATCAACTTACCGAAGTGAAAAAAAAGTTGCTGTATTCTTTTCGGCACCCTGACATGCACTATTTTAAAAACCTTGCAGAAAAGGTTACGGCGTTTTTTTCAAAAGATAACAATATTTCGCAAATTCCCGCCGAATTTATTGAAAAACAAGAACAAGTCGCGGAAAATATTCTGAAATGGAATCTCCGTCCCACAAAACAAATTGCAGTTTTGGCTCAGAATTTTTCTAATTATTGGAAACGTAAAAAAGTGAGTTATTTGGCGTTAAAATATTCCAAAATGGCTGTTGACACGCAGTTTTTGGTTGACGGCAAGTGCGATGATATGTGCAGTTACCTTTCGCAAAGAGCCTCGCTGCTTTTTTCGTTGAAAAAATATAAAGAAGCGGTCTTAGATGCCGCCGAATGTCTCGACCTCTGCGGCAACAACGCCGACACAAGAAAGCAATATTTTTCTAAACAGTTGAGCCTGAGTATT
Source organism: Bacteroidales bacterium (assembly GCA_017417315.1). Classification (GTDB taxonomy): domain Bacteria; phylum Bacteroidota; class Bacteroidia; order Bacteroidales; family UBA3824; genus UBA3824. Next base: position 24,572 of record JAFPZK010000022.1, on the reverse strand, counting down.
TTATCGGCGTCTTACGAAAAACTCGGCAATTACGAAGCCTCATTAAATTATGCTGAAAAAGCCTTACAATTGGGCAAAAAGCATAAACTTTCAGCAAACCTTCAAAACTGGCTTAGTTATTATAATGCAGGAATTTCGTACTTTCAGAAACGTGATTTTTCAAAAGCGTGGTTTCATATCGTAAAGGCGTATGCTGAATTTTGCGACGAAAACAACAAAAAACCCGCCTTTTTTTCAAAACTGAATTTCAGGCGGAATTTTTATGAATTTAGGTACAGGGTGTCAAGAGTTATAGGGTTTTGAAAAACTCTTCAAACAAATCCACCGTTTTTTTAACGCCGTCTTCGATTTCTGAAATCAAAATATATTCATCGGCGGTGTGAGAACGGTTGCTGTCTCCGGGTCCTACTTTAAGGCTTGCATACGGCATAACGGCACGGTCGGAAGTTGTCGGCGAACCGAAAAGTTTGAAACCTTTTTTTGCCGCAAGTTTTATAAACGGGTGATTTTCGTCAATATGCGAAGATTTCAGTTTGAAACTCCTCGGTTTTACTTCCGTATCTTTGTTCGGAATGTTTTCGCGGATAATGTCCAAAACTTCCTGATGCGTGTATTTTTCGGTTATCCTGACGTCAACCATAAAAGTACATTCGGCAGGGATAACGTTGTGCAACGTTCCCGCATTAATGCCCGTAACGGTGCATTTAACGTCGCCGAGCCACGGAGATGATTTTTCAAACTTATAGTTTTTCAACCAGTTAATATCTTCTAACGCCTTATAAATAGCATTAATGCCGGTGTTGCGTGCAGCGTGTCCCGTCTTGCCTTTTGCGGTGCAGTCAAGAACCAAAATGCCTTTTTCTGCAACCGAAATTTCCATACACGTGGGTTCGCCGACTACTGCAAATTCAATTTCAGGAAAGCGGTTAAGAATGCTCATAACGCCGTTTTCGCCCGAATTTTCTTCCTCAGCAGTGATGGCGACGATTAAGTTGTAAGGCAAGTTTTCACGGTTATAAAAATACAAAAACGTCGTCAAAAGATTAATAGCCGGACCGCCCGCATCGTTGCTGCCCAGACCGTAAAGAACGCCGTTTTCAACGTCAGGACTGAAAGGGTCGCGGGTATAAGTCTTTGCCGGTAAAACCGTGTCGTGGTGAGAGTTAAACAAAATCGTCGGCTTGTTTTTATCGAAATTTTTGCTCAAAGCCCAGACGTTGTTAAGATGACGGTTAACGTCTTCAACGCCGTGGTCTTTCAAGTAATTGAAAATCAATTCCGCCGTTTTGTCTTCGTTTCTCGAAACCGAAGGTGTTTTTATCAAGTTTTTCAACAATTCTATGCCCTCGGCTGTAAGAGTAGTCAATAAAGTTTTATCTTGCATAATTTTTCTTATTTGATTTGCAAACTTAAATATTTTTTTCGTTTCAAAAAAAAATATTTGCGCGTTCATTCAAAAAACGTTACCTTTGCAAATAAAAAATAACATTTTAAATTTATATCATGAAAAAATTCACAAACATTTTTCTCTTATTTATTCTATTTGCAATCTCGGCATGTGATCCGACAGAAGAAGATACGGTAGACCCTGAAAAACCGGTAGAACAAGAAGATTATTTTCTTCCCGGCGACAAAAAAGTAGGACTTGTACTCAGCGGCGGCGGCGCAAAAGGCGCGGCTGAAATCGGCGTTTTAAAAACCATTGAACAAAACAGAATCAAAGTAGATTATATTTCCGGCACAAGTATCGGCTCGATAATGGGTGCACTTTTTTCCGCCGGATATACCGCTAACGAATTAGAAGATTTTTTTGCTTCGCTCGACAAAGAGGAGGCTAAAAAAAGTTCCGTAATCAGAGAATTTGTCGGTAAATTATTGGAAGCCAAAGGCGTATCAACATTTGCGGACTTAAAAATTCCGTTCCGCTGTGTGGCAGCCGACACAAAAGAACTAAAAGAAGTGGTACTTTCAGAAGGCTCAGTTTTAGATGCAGTAATGGCATCATCGGCAATTCCGTATATTTATGACAATGTTGAAATCGACGGAAAAATACTTGTTGACGGCGGTTTCTACAACAACCTTCCCGTAGACGTGGTTTTGGATATGGGCGCAGAATATACGGTTGTGGTAGACCTCAGACAAGAAGGCGAATCGTTTGTGCCGTCATCGTTAGAGCCTGCCGTAAAAGCCCTTCTAAAAACGCCGCACTTATCCCAAGCAATGCTCGGCGAGGCGACGGAACTTGTAAAAGTATATTTTGACACTCGTCCCGACTTGGAAAAATATGAGAAAAACAAAACCCTCGCTAACAACTACGTTCACCCCGACTTAACGGGTTATGACGCATTGAGTTTCGGCGAAGAAAACGTAAGACAAATGTCGATAATAGGACAAGAAATCGCTAACTTGAAACTGAAAATCAAGAAATAATAGTGTGAAACCACTTTTTTTATTTTTCTTATTTTTGTTGCTAACGGCTAACGTTTTTGCGCAAAAAAAGTTCGTACAAAAAACTGACAGCATTTTGTATTCGCGTTATAATTATTTTAAGTACGACACAAATTACGTAAAACGTCCCGAACAAAAATTCATACTTTCATTACAGCCGGAAGTTTCAACAATAGGACTGTCTCTCGGCACGGCTAACGATGTCGATATTGACCTCGAAAATCGTCTTAATCCCAAAATCGGCATTAATTTCGGTTTTTACGGAATCAACGTCGGCTATAAAATCAAGACCGGAAACGGCGGTAATGAAAGCGGTGAATTTAATATCAGATACTACGGAAGACGTTTCGGCGTTGAACTCGATATTTGCGCCGCCGCTGATTTATCCGGCGAAATGGAAGTCGGCGACACTTTGAAAAGAAAAATCGATAAAAGCGGAATTAGTCTCGGAATGGCGCAACTGTCAGCATATTACGTTCTTAACAACAAAAAATTTGCTTATCCCGCCGCCTTCGGTAAAAGTTTCATGCAGGTTAAGAGTTGCGGAAGTATGTTTTTCGGGGCTTCATACACGGGCGCAAAAGTGTTAAACGACTCCTTAGCGGTTGCGGTAGATGTAAGATGCGCAAGTGCCGGAATCGGTTACGGTTATAATTTCGTAACAAAAAAGAAAAAACTTTTGGTTCACATTTCAGCACTGCCGATGTTTGTTTTTGCCGAAAACAACAGTCTGAAACAGGGAGATGTTTATCACAAAATGAAGTATTCTTTTCCCGAAGTTTCAATTTCAGGACGTTTTGCCATGACATATAATTTCGGGAAAAGATACCTTCTCGGCATGGACGAAATACGGTACACAACCATCGTCGGCGAAAAGAAAAGCCTTGAAACTTCGTTTTCAAGACAATTAACGAGAATTTATTTCGGAATAAGGTTTTAAAAAAACTTTGTTTTCCCGAAAAAATATTTTACATTTGTGAAAAAATTTCAATACACTAAATTACTGCAATATGAGCAAGAAAAATTATTCTTACTTGCTTTTGTCGGGTTTGTTGCTTTCCGCTTGCGGCGGCGGCAACGAGGCATCTTTTACTCAGACCGACAAAGGCATTGAGGTTAACGTTAAGAACGTTAATGAAAAATCTCCGAAAAAAGTCCGTTTGGAAGTTTTCGGCAACAAAATTATCCGTGTTTCCGCAACCCGCGATGACAAATTCAAAGACCCGCAATCGCTGGTTATCGTCAGCCAAAAAAACAAAACACCTTTCAAAGTTGAGCAAAACGGCGACACCGTAAGAGTTATCACCGAGGCTCTGAAAGCCAACGTTTTGGCTTCAAACGGAAAGGTTTTCTTTACCGATTTGAGCGGAAAACTAATTCTTTCGGAATCTGATGGCGGCAAAACGTTAACGCCCTACCAAGTAACTCAAACCCACGCCGACGGCAAACCCGAAACTTATAACGGCTGGTCTTATCAAGCGGTTTTTGATTCTCCTGACGGCGAGGCTTTTTACGGTCTTGGTCAGCACCAAGCCGACGACTGGAACTACAAAGGCAAAAACGAAGAACTTTTTCAATATAATACAAAAGTGTCAGTTCCGTTTGTGGTTTCGAGCGAAAATTACGGCGTTATGTTCGATTCTTATTCTTTGATGAGATTCGGAAATCCCAAACCGTATTCGTTTTTGAAAGATGTTTTCACACTTTATAATAAGGACGGAAAACAAGGCGCACTCTCCGGCACTTACAACATTAAAGGTCAAGCCCCGATTGTAAGGGACGAAGATTCGCTTTATTATGAGGACTTTAAGACGGTCGGCAGATTGCTTCCGAAAGGTCTTGACAACGCAACCGTCGTAATTGAAGGCGAAATCGAACCCAAACAGTCAGGTGAATACAAATTTCTTCACTATTATTCAGGTTATCAGACGATTACGATTGACGGCAAATGCGTTTATTCTCCCGAAATGCTCGGTACGGATTCTAAAATTTGGCGCACGGCGTGGAATCCTAACGCACGTAAATTTTCCGTTAACATGGAAAAAGGCAAAAAATATTCTATCAAAATAGAATGGACTCCTGACGGCGGCGAGGCTTATTGCGGTCTCCGCGCTCTTGAACCCGTTGACAAAGCCGTTCAAAACAAACTTTCTTTCTGGTCTGAAATGACACAACAACTTGATTATTACTTTATTGACGGTGAAAACGCTGACGAGGTGATTTCAGGTTACAGAACTTTGACGGGAAAAGCGCAAATCGCTCCTGAATGGCTTTTAGGTTATTGGCAGTCAAGAGAACGTTACAAAACTCAGGACGAAATCGTTGACGCTTTGAAAGGTTTCCGCAAAAGAAAACTTCCGATTGACAATATCGTCATGGACTGGAATTATTGGACGATTAATCAGTGGGGAAGTTATGATTTTGACCCGGCGCGTTTTAAAAATCCGCAAAAAATGATTGACGACATTCACTCGATGAATGCCAAAATTATGATTTCATGCTGGCCGAAATTCTATCCTAACGTTGAGCATTTCAAGGAGTTGAACGACAAAGGCTTTATTTATCAGCAGTCGTTGAAAGACAGTCTCCGCGATTGGCTCGCTGACCCGCTCAACGATTGGAAAGGTTTTACGTATGCTTTTTATGACGCTTATTCTCCTGAGGCGAGAAAGATTTTTTGGCGTCAACTTTATGACAAATTAGGTTCAATCGGCATGGACGCTTGGTGGATGGACGCTTCTGAGCCGAATGTCCGCGACTGTACACCGATGGAATACAGAAAACTTTTGTGCGGCCCGACGGAACTCGGTTCGTCAGACGAATATTTCAACGCTTATTCTATCGTTAACGCTGAGGCAATTTATGACGGTCAGAGGGGTTACGAAACTTCAATCGAGAAAAAAGGCATTGACAAAAAAGATGCGTTAAAATTGCAGTCAGAATCGTCTTGGAATCAGAACGGTTTTGACAACGAGCAGAATTTTTCACCGAACAACAACCGTGTATTTTTGCTGACACGTTCCGGCTTTTTGGGCGAGCAACGTTATTCTACGGCGACATGGTCAGGCGACATCGGCACACGTTGGGAAGATTTAAAAGCGCAAATTACAGCGGGCTTAAACTTCTCAATTTCAGGTATTCCGTATTGGAGTCAGGACATCGGCGGATTCTCGGTTGAAAAACGTTATCAAGAGGCTCAGAACATTTTTGACAAGACCAAAAAAGAGACCGAAGATTTGAAAGATTGGCGTGAATTGAATGTCCGTTGGCATCAGGTCGGAGCGTTTGCGCCGATGTACCGCAGTCATGGACAGTTCCCGTTCCGCGAGCCGTGGAACATAGCGCCCGAAAACACGTCAACTTACAAGACGATAAAATATTATTTGGATTTGCGTTATAAGTTGATGCCGTACATTTATTCATTGGCAGCAAAGGTTCATTTTGACGATTATACGATAATGCGACCGCTTGTAATGGATTTCGGCACAGACAAAAACGTGTTGAACATTGCTTATCAGTTTATGTTCGGACCTTCGATAATGGTGAATCCGGTTTATCAGTACGGTGTTCGCGAACGTGAAGTTTACTTCCCGAAAAATGAAGTTTGGTATGACTTCTACACGGGCAGTGTAGTGTCAAACGGCGGCGAAAAGAAGACCGTTCCTGCGCCTTACGAGCAGATTCCTTTGTTTGTTCGCGGCGGTTCAATCATACCTTTCGGACCTGAAATTGAGTACACCCGTCAAAAGCCTGCTGAGAATATCTGTCTTTACGTTTACGGCGGCAAAAACGGCGAGTTCACGCTTTACGAGGACGAAGGTGTAAACTACGGTTATGAAGCGGGACGTTTTGCGAACATCAAGTTTACGTATGACGATTCGTCAAAAACGCTTACGATTTCAGACCGTCAGGGTGAATTTCCGGGTATGTTAAAAGAAAGGACGTTTACGGTTGTTTTTATCAATGCTGACAATGCAAAAGGAAAAGAAACGATTGTAAAATACGACGGAAAGAAACAAGAAGTGAAGATGTAAAAGAGCAACCTTTTTAGTTCAATTATGATTATTTTGGCACGATAGAAAATATTTTTATCGTGCCAAAATTTTATTAAATAAAAAGTTTGAGTAAAACTTTATTCGCTCATTTTGGTATACACAATGTATTTCCTCATAAAAAAGTTGAAGAAAAACACGATTATTTGTGCCACTATGTTGCTTAAAAACAGATTGATACCGCAATAATCTTTCAAAAGGACGGTGATTCCGGCATTAATCGCAAGCCCTAACGCACCAATTAACGTAAAAACTATAAACCGCGAAATATTTCCGCTCTTTTGCTTCTTATGAAAAACCCAAATCGTCGAAAACACAAAATTAGCAATCCCAGAAACCATCGAAGCCACAACGGTACTTATCGTTGTCAACAGTTTGTCCTGACTCTCGTTGGTCTGTCCCAAAATCACGTAATAGACAAGCCATAAAACAGCCATATTAATCCCAATTCTCGTTGCCTCAACAATAATATTACGGATTAATTGTATGGTGTTGCTTTCGGTTTTACCGATAAAAATTTCTCTTATAGTCATAACTTTTTGTTGGCAAAAATACAAAAAAATCCGAAAAAAAGCATAATTTTGCAGCCGGAAATTTTATGAAACGGATTTTAATTACCGGCGGAGCGGGCTTTATCGGCAGTCATCTGTGCGAAAGACTTTTAACACTGGGAAATGACGTTATCTGCCTTGATAATTTTTTCACGGGTTCAAAGCAAAATATCGTACATCTTATGGACAATAAGTTTTTTGAACTTATCCGACACGATGTCATTGACCCGTTTAAGGCTGAGGTTGACGAAATTTACAACCTCGCCTGCCCCGCCTCGCCCGTGCATTATCAAATCAATCCCATAAAAACCGTCAAAACCTCCGTTATGGGCGCAATCAATATGCTCGGACTTGCTAAACGCCTTAAAGTCAAGATTTTGCAGGCTTCAACGAGTGAAGTTTACGGCGACCCCGAAATTCATCCTCAAAACGAAGATTATTCAGGAAACGTTAGTTGCATAGGGCCGAGGGCTTGTTATGACGAAGGAAAACGTCTCGCCGAAACGCTTTTTACAAGTTATCACAACCAAAACGGCGTGAAAATCAAGATTATACGGATTTTCAACACTTACGGACCGAGAATGAACCCTAACGACGGACGGGTTGTCAGCAATTTTATTGTTCAAGCCTTAAAAAACTCTGACATAACGGTTTACGGCGACGGCTCTCAGACACGGAGTTTTCAATACATTGACGATTTGTTGTCAGCAATGACAAAAATGATGGCAACTGACGACGATTTTACAGGACCCGTTAATATCGGCAACCCGGAAGAGTTTACAATCAAGGAGTTAGCCGAAAAAATTATTGATTTGACCGGCTCAAAATCCAAAATAATTTACAAACCTTTGCCGAAAGACGACCCCGTAAGGCGCAAACCTGACATCAGGCTCGCTAAGGAAAAACTTTCGTGGCAACCCACAACACCTTTGGACGAAGGTCTAAAAAAAACAATCGCTTATTTTGAAGAATTATTAAAAATATGAATAACGCAATTTTACTTTTACACTGTCCCGACAAGCCGGGATTGATTTCGGAATTGACTAATTTTATTACGGTTAACAACGGAAATATCATTTATTTAGACCAATACGTTGACCATACGGAAGAACAATTTTTTATGCGTATGGAATGGGAATTGGATAAATTTTTGATACCGAGAGAAAAGATTTCGGAATATTTCAATACGTTATACGCGGCAAAACATCAAATGCAGTTTACAATTTTTTTCCGCGAACAAAAACCGAGAATGGCACTTTTCGTTTCCAAAATGTCGCATTGTTTTTACGACATCATGGCACGTTACACCGCCGGAGAATGGGACGTTGAAATTCCGCTGATTATTTCAAACCATGAAGATTTGCGCCCGGCGGCAGAACGTTTCGGAATACCATACCATGTTTTCCCGCTGACAAAAGACAACAAACACGAACTCGAACCTCAGGAAATGGAACTTTTGAAACAAAACAATATTGATTTCATTGTTTTGGCGCGTTATATGCAAATCATTTCCGAGGATATGATTAATGCTTATCCGCAGAGAATCATCAACATACATCATTCGTTTTTGCCGGCTTTCATCGGTGCTAAACCGTATCATCAGGCGTACACTCGCGGCGTAAAACTTATCGGGGCAACCTCGCATTACGTTACAACAGAACTCGATGCTGGGCCGATTATTGAGCAGGACGTTGTCAGAATTTCGCATAAAGATACGATTCAGGACTTGATTAACAAGGGAAAAGATTTGGAAAAAATCGTTCTCTCGCACGCCGTTCAAAAACATTTGGAACACAAAATTTTGGCGTTTAAAAACAAAACGGTGATTTTTAATTAAGGGAGAAATAATGTCGGTAGATAATTTTGAAAAAAATATTTTGTGAGTAAAATTTAAAATTGTATTTTTGGGCGTTGAACCAAAACAAAAGCATTATGTATACAAAAACTATCACAGCAGATTACACCACTGCCGAAAACTATTTCAAGTTTTTGAGCCCGTTGAGCGACAGCATCAAACTTTGTTTGCTGAAATTGTTGACGGATTCGTTGGTTGTAGCCCCTACGCAAACAAAAGAAAAGAAAAAAACTTCGTTGTCGAAACTTTTCGGTGCATGGGCAGACTCCACCGAAATGGATGACATCGAAGACGTTATCAAAAACAGCCGCACAAACGGACATCTACGTCAAACCGTATCATTTGACTGATTATGAAGAAATATCTTTTGGACACCAACATCTGTATTTTCTATATGAAAGGAAAATACGAATTGGACAAGAAAATAGAAAAAGTCGGACAAAAAAATTGTTTCATTTCTGAAATAACAGTTGCCGAGTTGTTATATGGTGCATATCATAGCAAAAATAAGAGGCACGTTTCAGAAACGCATCAATTCATTGAAGAGTTTACGGTCATTCCCTTTGCGGGGCTTGCTGATGATTTTGCCAAGCAAAAGGATATGATCGCTGACAAGGGGCAGATGATTGACGATTTCGACATAATGATTGGTGTGTCTGCGCTAAAACACGGTTGCATAATGGTAACTGAAAACATCAAGCATTTTTCAAGAATAGATAGTCTTAGTATTGAGAATTGGATAAATAGATAGAAGTGTGTAAATTTTATCTTGATAAAAAGCATATACAAATTATTGCGGCGGTAATCGTTTTGATTATTGCCGCAATTTTGTTACAACCGAAAAATCCGTTCAATGTGCCTTATTCTATGGTTGTTACGGATTCTTCCGGCGTGTTGCTTTCCGCACATATCGCAAAAGACGGTCAATGGCGGTTTATGGAATCGGACAGCGTGCCGTATAAATTCAAAAAATGTATCATTTGTTACGAGGATAAACGTTTTTTTTATCATCCCGGCGTTGATATTTTTTCGCTTTTTCGGGCGGCTTATCACGACATCAAAAACGGCAAAATTGTAAGCGGCGGAAGCACTTTAACAATGCAGACAATACGTCTGAGCCGAAACGAAAACAGAACTTTTACGGAAAAATTCATTGAAATTTTTTTAGCATTAAGGCTTGAACTCGGATTTTCAAAAGAGGAAATCCTGACGATGTACTCTTCTCACGCACCTTTCGGCGGCAACACGGTAGGTCTTGAAACCGCCTCGCAAAGATATTTTTCACGCCCGGCTAACACGCTTTCTTGGGCAGAAGCCGCAATGTTAGCCGTTTTGCCTAACAATCCCGCGTTAATCCACCTTTCAAGAAACAGAGAAAAACTTTTAGAAAAACGTAACGCTTTATTAGATAAATTGTTAGAAGAAGAAATTATAGATAAGGAAACCTGCGAACTTTCAAAAGAAGAGCCGATTCCCGAAAAACCGTCTCCGTATCCCGAACTTGCGCCGCACCTTTTAACACGGATTGCGTTGGACAAAAAAAATTCTTCCAATATTGTCAGAACGACTTTGGACTATAAACTTCAACGTCAGGTGATTAACATTTTGGACAGACACGTTAAAAACCTCAGAATTTCGGGCATTAACAACGGTGCTGTTTTGGTGCTTGACGTTAAGACAGGAAACGTTTTGGCATACGTTGGAAATTCAAAAGCCGTTGAAAATCAAGACGATGCTAACGATGTGGACATTATAACCTCTTTCCGCAGTACGGGCAGCGTTTTAAAACCGTTTTTGTATTGTGCAATGCTTTCGGAAGGTGAACTTTTGCCGAAAACTCTCGTTGCTGACGTTCCTATGCAAATTTCGGGCTATATGCCTAAAAATTACCGCCTTACATACGACGGAGCAGTCAGCGCGGACAAGGCTTTGGCAAGGTCGCTAAATATTCCCGCCGTTAAAATGCTTCAACAATACAGCGGCGAAAAATTTATTTCCGTTCTTAATAAACTCAAAATTTCGTCCGTCAACAAACCTGCTGATTATTACGGACTTTCGTTGATTCTCGGCGGTTGCGAGGCATCGCTTTGGCAACTTTGCGGCGCGTATGCGTCAATGACACGTTGTCTTTATAATTACATGAAAAACGAAAACAAATACGACGAAAACGGATTTTTTCAACCGAATTTTTATTACGGAAAAAAGCAAAAAACTTCGGGTTTAAAAAATTCAAACTTTTTATCAGCAGGTGCTATTTATCTGACACTCAAAGCATTAACACAAGTTGAAAGACCCGAAGAAGAACAATCGCACGAAATGTTTTCCTCAGACAGAGTTGTGGCTTGGAAAACGGGAACGAGTTTCGGTTTCAGAGACGCTTGGGCAATCGGCGTTACGGGAAATTATGTTGTCGGCGTTTGGACGGGAAACGCTGACGGCGAAGGCAGACCAGACTTAATCGGCATCAAAGCCTCAGCACCGATACTTTTTGACGTTATCAAAATTTTACCAAAAGACAATAAAACTTTCCCTGTGCCGTATGACGATTTAATGCGGGTGAATGTTTGCAAACACAGCGGATATTTAGCGGGACAAAACTGCGGCGAAATTATTGAAGAATTGATTCCGTTTCAAGGACAAAATTCTCAAAGTTGTCCGTATTGTCATCTCGTTCATTTGGACAAAGCAGAAAATTACCGCGTAACAGCCGATAAAGTATCACCCGATGAGATGGTTTCAAAAAAGTGGTTTACGTTGCCGCCGGCAATGGAATATTATTACAAAAAGCATAACCCTGATTACAAAATTTTGCCACCGCTGAGGGACGATTGCAAAAGCGGTAATTATGATTTGCCGCTGCAAATAATTTATCCCGAACATAACGCCAAGATTTTTTTGCCGAAAGGTTTTGACGGCAAAACTCAGGCGATGGTGATGGAAGCGGCGGTGAGAAATCCTGACAAGAAAATTTATTGGAATCTTGACGAGGATTACCTCGGCATGACTGTCGGAAGTCATAAAATGTCAACGATACCGTCAGCGGGTCAGCACACGCTTTTAATAACCGATGAAGACGGAAACACGTATAGACGGCTGTTTGAAATAATGGATAAATGAATAAAAAAAAACGCGCTTTTTCAGCGCGTCTTTTTTTATTTATAATGCTTTATTAATCGTTCTGCTTAAAACGTCCAACTGTTGTTCTCTTGTGAGTTTTACGAAATTAACGGCGTAACCTGAAACGCGGATTGTAAGTTGCGGATATTTTTCAGGGTGTTCCATTGCATCGACTAAAAGTTCACGGTCAAAAACATTGACGTTCAAATGATGACCACCGTCCGGCGTGAAATAACCGTCCATCAAACTTACAAGGTTTGAAATCTTTGTATCGTCATCTTTGCCTAACGTTCCCGGAGAAATCGCAAACGTGTACGAAATTCCGTCGTGAGAATGTTGGAACGGAAGTTTTGCAACCGAACTCAAAGCCGCAACTGCACCTTTAACATCACGACCGTTCATAGGATTTGCACCCGGAGCAAACGGAACGCCTTTCGGTCTGCCGTCAGGAGTTGCGCCGGTATTTTTACCGTAAACAACGTTTGAAGTAATCGTCAAAAGCGACTGCGTAGGAGTTGCATGACGGTATGTTTCGTGCTGACGGAGATATTCCATAAACTTCTCGGTAATCATCAATGCGAGTTTGTCGGTTTCTTCGTTGTTGTTACCGAAAGCCTCAGGAGCGTTGCCTTCTTGTTTGAAATCAACGGCAATGCCGCGCTCGTCTCTGATAACACGAACTTTTCCGAATTTAATCGCTGCTAACGAATCCGTTACGATGCTAAGACCTGCAATACCTGTTGCTCTTGTGCGGAAAACATCTCCGTCGATAAGCGACATCTGATAAGCCTCATAATCGTATTTGTCGTGCATGTAGTGAATGATTTTCAGAGCGTTAACGTATGTTTTAGCAAGCCAACGCATCATATTTTCAAACTTGTACATCACGGTATCGTAGTCAAGATAATCGCCGGTAATAGGAGCAAAATCAGGACCGATTTGTTCGCCGGTCATCTCGTCTTTACCGCCGTTGATAGCGTAAAGCAAGCATTTTGCGAGGTTGGCTCTTGCGCCGAAAAACTGCATTTGTTTTCCGATTTTCATCGGGCTGACACAACAAGCAATACCGTAATCGTCGCCGTAATCAGGACGCATTAAATCGTCGTTTTCGTACTGAATGGCACTCGTCTTGATTGACATTTTAGCACAATAACGTTTCCAATTTTCGGGAGCGTTGTTGAACCAAAGAACCGTCAAATTCGGCTCGGGAGCAGGTCCTAAATTCTCCAAAGTGTGAAGTATTCTGTAACTTGTTTTTGTTACCATACTTCTGCCGTCAACGCCCTGACCGCCGATACTTTCTGTCACCCAAATCGGGTCGCCGGAGAAAAGGTCGTTGTATTCGGGAGTTCTGAGAAATCTTACGATTCTCAGTTTTATAATCATTTGGTCGATAAGTTCCTGAGCCTCCTGTTCGGTAAGTTTACCTTCTTTAATGTCTTTTTCGATGAAAATATCCAAAAACGTGCTGACCCTTCCGAGCGACATTGCTGCGCCGTCTTGGTCTTTTACAGCACCTAAGTATCCAAAATAAACGAACTGAACAGCCTCACGTGCGTTTTGAGCGGGTTTGGTTACGTCAAAACCGTAATTCTGACACATAACCACAAACTCTTTCAAAGCGGCAATTTGTTCGGAAGTTTCTTCGCGGCTCTGAATGCACTCTTCTGTCATTTCTTGAATGTCAAGACGGTCAAGAAAACGTTTTTTCTCTTCAATAAGATTGTTAACGCCGTAAAGTGCGATTCTGCGGTAGTCGCCGATGATTCTTCCGCGTCCATAAGCGTCAGGCAAGCCGGTGATGATGTGGGCATGACGAGCGGCGCGAATGTCGGGCGTATAAGCCGAGAAAACGCCTTCGTTATGAGTTTTACGATATTTTGTGTAAATGGTTTTCGTTTCAGGGTCAAGACTATAACCGTATGCTTTCAAAGCATTTTCAACCATACGGATACCGCCTTTGGGGAAAATTCCGCGTTTCAAAGGTTTATCGGTTTGAAGTCCTACGATAACTTCGTTTTCTTTGTCGATGTAACCTGCACCGTATGTGGTAAGGGTTTGGGGCAGTTTGGTTTCTGCATCGTAAACGCCTTTTTCGCGTTCGGTTTTGAACATTTCTGAAAGTTTGTCCCAAAGTTTTTTTGTTTTTTCGGTAGGACCGGTCAAAAAACTTTCATCGCCGTAATAAGGCGTGTAATTGTGTTGAATAAAATCTCTGACGTTGATTTCGCGCTTCCAGATGTAGCCTTCGAAACTGTCAATGCAATTTGATAATTTCATAAAGATTTTTTATGTTATGATTAATAATTTTCACGGTGCGAAATTACAATTTCGGCGCGGCTTTCACAATACCTTAAATGTGGTATTTTTGTTAAAAAAACGCAAAGAAAATTTTTATTTCTGTGCAAAAAGTTGACGTTTCAGAAGGCTTTCTTCTCTGTTTTCAATGCAGAGGTATTTTATAAAAGTGTTCATACCTTTCGACTTGTTTTCGTTAAGATAATAACTGATGTTTTTGTTGTAATACTCAACAGCGTTAAAATTCTTGCTGAAATTCTTTTTATAAGTTTGGATAACATCACTTATGTTGTTGACACCGTATTCCAACGCCTCATTCAAAGCGGCTTTGAACTCCGGCTTAACGGGTTTTACAGCAAGCCACACAGCAAAAACAAACGGATAGCCCGTAAACTTTATCCATTCTTCCGCCAAATCGTAAGTATGTTCAAAATTATCGTATTCAAAACACCTGTCGCCGATGATAACACCCGCCGTCGTGCCTTTGATTTCTTTTTCGTAACCGGGCTTTGCCTGAATAAACTCAGGCGTAATTTTCCAATAATTTTTTGCAAGCAATTTCACAAGACGAACACTCGTTGCCGACTGATAATCAAGATAAACGTGCGTTATATGTTCGAGCGGAACTCTACTTGCAAGCACAACCGAACGAACTTTGCCCTCAGCACCGATACAAAATTTCGATATTATATAACTGATTTTCAAACTCGGAATTATGCCGACGGGTACGAGCGCAACGTCGCATTTTTTTTCCAAAAGCAAGTTTGCACACTCGGACGGATATTTTAAGATGATTTCACAATTATTCTTAATATATTCCGAATGTTCCAAACCGTAAAGAAACGGCAGCGAATTGTGGTACGAAACCATTACAATTTTCTGTTTTTCCATTTTTAATTTTCGTTTTCTTCTTGAAGTTCGAGTTGCGAGATTGTTGCCGCAATCGTTGACACACCGCCTATAAACGCAGCAAAAAACGTTCCGCAAAACATATACAACGGCAGTGCATAAACCGCACCGTTAGTTATAGCCAAGTATCTTAAACCGTATGTCAGACGGTTACTTTCGTTTGCTGAATATCTCTGACGCTCAAAAGTATAGTCCATAAAACCGTAACCGAAATAGTACGCATTGATTATAAAAATCAAAGCCACCGAAACTATGCTTCCGACGACGGGGATAACATTCAAAAGCAAACATAACACCGTGAGCAACAACTGTTTGAACGTGTTTTTAACGGCGATTATCAAAGCCCTTTTGATGTCGGAAAGGGTTTGTTTTGCGCTTGATTCAAACGTTTTGCCTGTCAGGTAAGTGTCGGTTTTTTCGCTTAACATAGTGTAAATCGGCGACATAAGAACGTTGACAATAGTTCCGCCTCCGAATATAAAAAGTATGAAAGAAACTATCGGAAGAACGATTTTGACAGCAATCATAGCCGCCTGAATCCAACCGCTCATATTTTCGGTGCTTTTTTCGATGATTGAACTCAGCCACCCTCCGAGACCGAAGCCCGCAAACATCAAAACGGCAACCAAAACTATATTTAAAATGACGGGCAAAACGAAATATTTTCCCATTTGATTTGCCTTTATCACTTCAAAGGCTTTTGAATAGGATTTTAACCCGCTGATAATCTGTCTCTTAGCACTTACCATAATTTTCTCTGAAATTTTCTGCGAAGATACGTTTTTTTTGTTTATTCACCAAATATTTCTAACGTTTCGCTTTTTAAGCCCAAAGAAACTGCCGAAAAAGTGATTTTCCCTTTTTTAGTTTTGCTTCTGACAACAGCCAACGCCCTACCCTTGTAAAGGTTGCATTCCAAATCCGTATAATTTCCTACATCCTTGATGTCAGCATTTCCGGCTGACAAAAAATCTCCCTGACCGTCAACCTCAAAAGTTATTAAATTATCCGCCTCAGGACAAAAATTTCCGTCCTTGTCCAACGCTTCTATTTCGATGAAACACAACGAATTACCGTCAGCAGTGATGTGTTTTTTGCTCGGAGTGAGTTTCAGTGTAAACGGCTCGGAAGATGTTTTCAAAAGTTTGGTTTCCTTTACTTTTTTGCCGTCCAAACCTTCGGCTTTCAAAACACCCGCTTTATATTTCACTTGAAAAACCGCTTTCAGAGAATCGCCGACGGATTTTTCGCCCAAAAGTTTGTTGTTAAGATAAAGCCTTACTTTCGGATATTTTGAAAAAACTTCTACCGTAATTTCCTTATTTTCAAAGCCTTTCCAATTCCAAGACTCCCACTGAGGATAAACGCCCCACATCGTCGTCCTGATTTTTCCGTAATAACCCTCAGGCTCTTTTACACTGAGATAAAGTTTTTCGTCATCGTTATAAAGCATTGAACGATAATGAGATATAGGTTTTCTCCAACCCGTGAAATCCACGTCGCCGCAATATGCGCCGTGTGCCGGAAACTGTAAATTCTGCCAATGCTCGCCCGCTGGTTGACCGTCATAATAAAAACGCCCGATGCCCGACTCGCCCAAATAGTCAATAGCCGTCCAAACAAAATCGCCCAAAATATACTGATTTTCAGTAACATATTTAAAATTTTGATAGGCATCTTTCGGGTAAGATTCGGTCTGAATAATTATTCTTTCAGGCACTCTTTCGTGGTCTTTCGGGGCTTTGTCAATCAGATAATTATAACCGATAACATCGTGAGCGGCAGCCAAAGGGTCATAAATTTCCCAATCCTCGTCCCAAGAAGCAAGAGCCTGAGTAACAGGACGGTACGGGTCAAGTTGATGACAAAGTTCAACCATTTGTTTTGCAATTATAACGGCTGAATCGGATTTGCGCTCCAAAATTTCGTTACCGATACTATAACAAAAAACTGACGGGTGAGACCTGTCGCGAAGAATCATCGCCGACAAATCTTTACGCCAATTTTTGTCGATTAAAACGGCGTAATCAAACGTATTTTTTGCCTCGTACCAACCGTCAAAAGCCTCATCAATAACAAGCAAACCTATTGAATCACAAGCCTTTAAAAACATTTCAGAGGGCGGATTGTGCGAAGTTCTTACGGCATTGAAACCGGCTTTTTTCAAAAGTTCTACTTTGCGGATTTCTGCATCGTCGTATGCCGAAGCACCAAGAATGCCGTTGTCGTGATGAACACAACCGCCGTTCAAAACAAGTTTTTCACCATTCAATTTCAAGCCTTCGTTAACGCTGATTTCAATTTTCCTAATGCCGGTTTTAATTGTGCGACAGTCGATAAGTTTCTCGTTTTCAAAAAGTTCCAAAGTGATTTCTGTCAAGTGAGGATTTTTCGGCGACCACGTTTTAAAATTTGTAAAAGACAATTCTTCTGAAATTTTTTCACGACTTTTGGCTGCAACGTCAAACGTTTTAGACTTGTTTCCGCTGATTTTCAACGTTAAAGTTTTGGCTTCGTTATTAAGGTTTTCGATTTCGGTTTCAAGACTTATAACAGCCTTATTTTCTGACAGTTGCGACGTATAAGCAAAAACGTCGGAAATATTTGTCTTGTCAGAAGTTTTCAAGCGGACGTTTCTGTAAATGCCTGAACCTGAATACCAACGGCAATTTTTCTGCTTGGAATTATCCGCTCTTACAGCAATCACGTTTTCTTTTCCGACGACAACAAAATGAGTAATATCACATTCAAACGAGGTGTAACCATAATTATGTCCGTCGCAAAGCCGACCGTTAACATAAACCTCGCTATCCATATAAACACCTTCAAACCAAAGAGTTATCTTTTTACCTTTAAAACCCTCGGGAATGAAAAGCGACTTTCTGTACCAACAAATGCCCGTTTGAAAATAGCCGCCGTCGTTGCCCGCAGAAGCATTTTTGTCTGGTGCGCTTTCGATAGAAAAATCATGCGGCAAAACAACCGTCCGCCATTTTGAATCGTCATAAAGCGAAAATTTGGCTTTCGGGTCGTCGCCTAAAAAAAATTTCCAACCCAAATTAATCTTTTCGTCAGTCTGAGCCTTTAAAACCCAAGGCAACAAAAACAATAAAAGTAAAAAACGTGTCTTCATATATTAAAGGTGTTTTATAAAAAACACGGAAAAAAACGGCAAACAAAGTCCGCTTTTCCGTGTAATGAAATTTAAAACGTAAAAACTATTTTCTTTCTTTGTTGATAGTCTCCTGAATCTTTTTAGAAGCCTCACGCATTTCGTTCAAGGCTTTTTCGTCAGCATTAGACATCTTGATAATCTCTGCGTTAAGGTCTTTGATGATTGCAAGATACTGTTTGAGATTGTCGTTAACCTCCGAAACCGCCATAGAATAATTAACAAAGTCCTTATCTGCCAAAATTTTTGAAAAGGCTTTTTCAGGTTTTTCGCTTACGGCAATGCTCAAATATTTTTCGTATGCCTTGTCTGCTAACGATTTAAGCCTTATGACATTGTTTTTGCACAAATCAATCAGAGAATATACGTTACCGATTTTAAGGCGCAAATCGGTGTTTTCGATGAAACCGCCGTTGCTGATAAAGTTTTCTTCTATCCAACGGTCTTGTTGCATAAAGTCTTTGGCAAACAACAAATCAGGAATCTCATCAAAAGAAGAATCGGTTTCTTCGTATTCGTCTGAATCCATTGCTGTTAACGCCTCTTCGTAATAAGCAATCCAATCGGATTGAAGATTAGTGATTTGCTTTTCGTAATTCTCTAAGTTGTTGATTGTGGCGACAATAACTTTTTGATAATTTTCTTCGTTAGAGATGTTTTCGCGCCACTTGTCAACCAAAAGACCGATTATAATACCAATTGCCGTTGCAATAATCGTGTTGACTGCATCAATAGAAAGTTTTTTCCAATTAAGATTTTCTTTAAATGAATTTTCTTCTGCCATTTTTTTGATAAATTATTGATTAGTAATTAATTATAATTCGCTTTCGCTGCAAGTTAAAATCGTGTTGCCTTTTGAAATGTCGCCTGTCGTAAGACCGAGTTTGAGCCATTTCATACGTTGTGCTGACGTGCCGTGCGTAAAAGCCTCAGCGTTTATACGTTTGTAACCGGCTGATTTTTGAAGATAATCGTCGCCGATTTGATGTGCGCATTTGATTGCTTTTTCGATGTCGCCGTCTTCAAAAGATTTGAAAGTTTTGTTTTCGTAATAGCCCCAAATGCCGGCATAAAAATCCGCTAAAAGTTCTATTCTCACACTTATTTTATTAGCCTCGGCTTCCGTTCTGCATTGATCCATCTGACGGTGCAGTTTAGAAAGCACGCCGGTCAGATATTCTATATGATGACCGACTTCGTGAGCGATGACGTAAGCGTATGCGAGGTCGCCGTCAGCACCTAGTTGCGATTTCATGGTTTGGAAAAACGTTAAATCGAGGTATAGTTTTTCGTCAGCCGAGCAGTAGAAAGGACCTGTTGACGAGGTTGCAGAGCCGCAGCCGGTGTTAACGGCATCAGAAAAGATGACCATTTTCGGCTGTTTATATTGCATACCGTTTTGTTGAAAAATGCTTGTCCACACATCTTCCGTTGAAGCCAAAATCCGTGAAGCAAAGGTTGCGAGTTCGTCGCTTTGCTTGTTTCCCGTGGTTTTTGAAGAGGTCTGTTCGATGACCTGCGTATCGCCGCCTAAGTTTGACGACAACAAACTTGCATCACCGGTTTTGAAGTACCAAAGAGCACCTACTATTAAAAGAATAATGCTCAGGCAACCGCCTTTTTTGCCGGTTGACATTCTCATACCTGAGCCGGAAGACCCGCCTCTGCGGTCTTCTACATTGGAACTTGTCCTGCGTCCGTCTAATCTCATATTATTTTATATTTTTTGGTTAACAGATATAATTTTCTTTTGGCAAATGTAGAGAAAAAAAATTAAATAATTAGTTTTTTTATAAAAAAATAGTTTATTTTTTATTTATTGTTTTGATTTATAGTGTGTTATAAAAAAAAATGTTTTTTTTTCTAAATATTAACAATAAATTAAACCCTACTTTCGTTTTTTATGTGTAAGTTTGCTGCGTGATTTTTGTGTCGCGCATAGCGGCTTTACAAAAATTAATTTAAAATACAATTTATAAACTTAAAAAACACTTTAAAAAAATGAAGAAAGTATTCAAAACAGCGGCATTTTTGCTCGCAATGGGTCTTATGACCTCAACATTCACATCTTGCGGTGATGACGAAAACGGAAACGATGATGGTGTTTCTGTTGATGAAGTAATTGACGCTTCTAACTTCAAAATCAAGGCTAATGCAAACGGTACTATCACTTTCATCGGTGATGTTTCTTCTAACGCAAAAATCAAAACGTTTGAACTTCAAGACCAGTCTGGTAAAGCAGTTTATAACTTCTTAGAATCAAACGAGCAAGTTAAAGAAAAACTTAAAAACATTGCTGAAGACGGTAAAGTAACAAAAGAAAAAGTATTCAGCCTTACTAACATTACAAGTTCAGAGATTCCCGTTGACCTTTACACTCTTGTAATCAAAACAAAAGCAACAAAGAACCCTGTAAACGCAGCATTGGGTGAAACTTTGGATTACAAAATCGGTGCTTCAAATTCTAACACAGGTTCTTATCTTTCAATCGTAAACAATGAGGCATTTAATCAGACTGCTGCTGAATCAGATAAAAAAGCAGAAGTAATTGCTGAATCATCGAAAGACGGCAACTCTGTTACCGGTTTGAAAAAAGCATCTGCTGCTAAAAGTACAAAAGTAGTAGCTAATTGTGGTAAAGTTGCTCTTTTCCAAAACGGTGCAGCAGCTGAAACAATCACAGCAGGTGGTGTAATTATCACTGAAAGCGGTTGCATTTGCAAAGTTAACACTATTGACAACACTGCATCTGGTGATGCTACTGTAAAAGCAGTTACCATCAAATCAGCAAGTGGTTTGACTGTTGACGTTAGTGGTTACACTTTCTCGAAATAATTTTAGGCGAAGTTTTTAACACAAAACAATATTAAAAAAGTCCGTAGAAATAAAAAGTTTCTGCGGACTTTTTTTGTGTTGTATGCCACAATTTTTTTTTGAAATAATTTGTTTTTAGTTTATATTTGCGTAGTAAAAAAATAACGGTTAAAACTTTAAAAAAATGGAAATTGTATTAGACAATCCCAAGACCAAAAACAACATATTAACAAAATTTACTAATGCTCAATTAGAAATTTTGAGTTTCTTCAATATGACGATTTCAGAAAGTGAAATGGTAGAATTGAAGAAAATCTTGGCAAATTTTGCAGCAAGTCTTGCGCAGCGAAAAATTGATTTGTTATATGATGAAGGAAAATATCCGAGTGCAGTTGAAATACAAAAAATTCATCACAAATGAAAGAAGAACGTATTGTATTAGATACCAATTGTTTACTTCAAATACTTCCACGGAAATCGGGTTATAATCATATATGGGCGGACATACTTGCTGGCAATATAAGATTGTGTGTTTGCAATGATATGATTATGGAATATACAGAAATATTGACAAATCATGTTTCATGGGAAGTTGCTGACAATGTTATAACAGTCATATTGCATTTGCCCGGAACTATTTTTGTACACAACTATTATAAATGGAATGCAATAACCTCCGATCCTGACGATAACAAATTTGTTGATTGTGCATTTGCTGCGCAAGCAAAATTTCTTGTAAGTAATGATAGTCATTTTAATGAGGTCAAACGTACAAGAATACCTGATATTGAAATTATAAGATTGGACGAATATGATAATTTAAAGAAAAGTCCGTGAGAATAAAAAATTTCTGCGGACTTTTTTTATTTTTAACGTTTTCGTCCTCAAAATTTTGCATAAAACCTGTATATTTATACAATAATTGATAAAATTTTGCATAAAAATTCAGTTTTTTCTTTCGTAACATTTTTTAATACAATCAGTTAAAAAAAATACAAAAAAAAGTGCAATTAAATTTGTGTATTTTGCATAAAAAAGGTTACTTTGCACCGTAAAAAATTAAAACAAAGAATCAAAAATTTTATATACAAAAAATGGATACCATTATCGTAAGGGTTGCCCAAGAGTCGGACGGCAAATACTCTCAGGAGATTGTTGAAGAAATGGCTTCAAGTGCAAAAGCACGCGGCACGGGTATTGCAAAACGTACCCCGGAATACGTTGCCGGAAAAATGAAAGAAGGCAAAGGTGTTATCGCTTTGACGGAAACAGGGCAATGGGTCGGATTTTGTTACATCGAGAGTTGGGGACATGAAAAATTTGTCGCTAATTCGGGTCTTATCGTATCGCCAGGTTTCAGGGGCAGAGGCGTGGCTAAGGCTATTAAATTCACGGCTTTCAGACTTTCAAGAAAGAAGTTTCCGGGAGCAAAGATTTTCGGTCTTACAACGGGTTTGCAGGTGATGAAAATTAACAACGAACTCGGTTATAGTCCCGTTCCATTTTCTGAACTCACCGACGACGACGAATTTTGGAAAGGCTGTTCAAGTTGCGTTAATTTCCCGATTTTGACATCTAAAAACCGTAAAAACTGTCTTTGTACGGGTATGCTTTACGACCCCGAATGGGAAAAAGAACGCGGCGCAAAAGATTGGGCTAAACTTTACGAAAAAGCAAAATTCAGCGAGAAAAACGTTGTTGTGGAGTTTGAAGATTAATTAAACTTAATAAATAAATGAAGACATTAGTAGCATACAGCGGCGGATTGGATACCACATGGGTTACAACGTTGCTTTCATCTCAGGGCGAGGACGTTACGGCTCTGATGATTAATTCGGGCGCATTTTCTGACGAGGAAATCGCCTCGGCAAAAGACCGCGCTTTTCAAGGCGGCGCAAAACATTTTGACTGTATCGACGTTTCAAAAGAGTATTACGACAAGACGGTTAAGTATATGATTTTCGGAAATATGTTGAAAAACAACACTTATCCGATGTCAGTTTCGAGCGAGCGTATTATTCAGGCAATCACCGTTGCAAATTACGCAAAAGCCAACAAATTTGACAAAATCGCTCACGGTTGTACCGGCGCAGGCAACGACCAAGTACGTTTTGAAATGGTTTTTGACATTCTTTGTCCTGAAATCAAAGTTCAGGCTTTGGTTCGTGAAACCAACATTCAGCGTGCTGACGAAATCGCTTTCCTCAAAGAGAAAGGCATTAAAATGAACTTCGACAAAGCGAAATATTCTATTAATAAAGGACTTTGGGGAACGTCAATTGGCGGTCGTGAAACCCTTAACTCGGCTCAACCGCTTCCCGAAGAAGCATATCCTACACACTGCACAAAACAAGAAGAAAGCGTTATAACTCTCGGTTTTGAAAAAGGTGAGTTGTGTTGCGTTAATGACAAAAAATTCGACAACAAAGTTGATGCAATCCGTGAAGTTGAAAAACTTGCGGGCGCATACGCAATCGGTCGTGATATGCACATCGGCGACACGATTATCGGTATCAAAGGTCGCGTAGGATTTGAGGCAGCCGCTCCGATGGTTATCATCAAGGCTCACCATGCTCTTGAAAAACACACGCTTACCAAATGGCAGATTTATTGGAAAGACAATATTTCGCAGTGGTACGGCAACCGTTTGCACGAAGGAATGCTTTTAGAGCCGGAAATGCGCGATATGGAGAAATTCCTCGAAAGCACTCAGCAGAAAGTTTCAGGAAAAGTATTTGTTGCGCTCCGTCCTTACACATTCTTCATCAACGGTATTGAATCAGAACACGATTTAATGACCTCGAAATTTGGCGTTTACGGCGAAGACAACAAAGCATTCACCGCTGACGACATCGCAGGTTTCACCAAAGTTGCAGGCGTTCAGTCGAAGATTTGGTACGCTGTAAACAATGAAAAATACTAAGATGTTATTTTAACCATAGAAATCACGGAAGGCACGGAAAAAGGCTTTCCGTGATTTTTTTTGTGTGTATGCGTTAATAATATTGCAGATTATAATTTTTTATCTTACTTTTGTGTTCTGTATATAGAACATAAAACATACTTTTTTGTTCTACATACAGAACACTAAGAACTAAAAAAAATGAAACTAAACAATACGATAAAATCCGTTTTGGCTCTTTTTATTTTTGTGCTGGACTATTGCTTGACATCGGTGGCTTTCATTACATTAGCCGACGGCGAATATATTTCTGTTACGGGATATGTTTTAGTATCGGTTAACTGTCCTGACACATGGCTGAAATTGGCTAAATTTTTATTAGGCTGCATAATACTCGTTCCGTCAATATGGATAATCAGCGGCAAACAAAACATTCTGAAAGCATGGGGATTGT